>DATJVY010000053.1:7500-72164 GCA_035501615.1 Myxococcaceae bacterium | reverse complement strand
TCCTTCGCGATCACCAGCGACCACAGATACGTGTAGTACATCGCCGAGTACCCGTTGAGGTGCCCGAAGCTCGCGAAGAAGTGCGTCCCCTCCACGTACGGGAAGGGGCTGTAGCGCTTCTGCAGCTCCACCATCGTCCGGGTGATGTCCAAGTCCGCCGGCGGCCGGGTGTGCAGCGCCAGCGACAGCTCGGCGTAGAAGACCTGGTGCCGGGTGTGCGCGCCCTTCCCGAACTCGTTCGCCTCCCGCATCCGCTGCACCAGCTCCGCCGGGATGGGAGCGTCGGTCTCCACGTGCCGCGCGAAGATCGCCAGCGTCCCCGGGTCCCACGCCCACTCCTCGAGCATCTGGCTCGGCGCCTCGACGAAGTCCCACTCGGTCGCCACGCCCGAGAACCCCAGCCACCGCTGCCGGCCTCCGAGCACGTGGTGCATCAGGTGCCCGAACTCGTGAAACAGCGTCACCACGTCGTCGTGGTCGAGCAGCGCCGGACTGTGCACCGCCGGGTCGGCGAAGTTGCACACCAGCACCCCCTCGGGCAGCTGCACCCCCTTCACGCCGGAGACGATCGGGAACTGGGCCGCGTGCTTGTACTTGTCCGCTCGCGGATGAAGGTCGAGGTGGATGCGCCCCAGCCGCTCCTCGCCCCGGAACACGTCGTGGGACTCGACCTTCGGGTGCCACGCGGCCGGGTTCTCGACCCGGACGTAGCGGATTCCGAACAGCCGCGCGGTGATCTGCAGGAGCCCGTCCCGCACCCGGTTGAACTCGAAGTAGGGCCGCACCGACTGCGAGTCGAACCCCAGCTCCTCCTGCTTCACCCGCTCCTCGTAGTACGCCTTCTCCCAGTCCTCGACCCGCGTCGCCGAGGGAACGTCCTTCTGCTTCCGGCGGAGCAACCGCTCCACGTCTCGCCGCGCCGGCGCCTCGCTGACCTCCGCGACGTGGGAGAGGAACTCCGCCACCGCCTTCCCCGACCGGGACATCTTGTCCTCGGTCACGTAGTCCGCCCAGGTCGACGCACCGAGGAGCCGCGCCTGCTCCGCGCGCACCTCGAGGATCTCCCGCAGCACCTTCTCGTTCGCCGGGAAGGCCCGCGAGGCGTTCTCCACGTAGAGCTGGCGCCGCGCTTCGCCGTCGTGCGCGTAGGTCCGGAAGGGGAGGAGGTCCGGGTAGTCGGTGGTGATCCGAACCTTGCCGTCCGGACCAGGGGTGTGCGCCGCCCGGTAGTCGTCGGGAAGCCCGGCGAGCTGCTCGGGACGGAGCGACACGCTCCGCACGTCCTCGCGGATCGCGCGGTCGAAGTCCTGCCCGAGCCGCACCGCCCGGTCGGCCAGCTCCTTGAGGCGCGCGCGTGTCGGCTCGTCCCGGTCCACGCCGGCGCGACGGAAGTCGCGCAGCGTGTGCTCGAGGAAGCGCCGGGTGTCCGGATCCAGCCCCTCCACCGGCACCGAGGCCAGCGCGTCGTAGAGCCCGCGGTGCAGCGAGAGCTCGGTCGCGTAGGCGCTGATCTCCTGCACCGACGTCTCCGCCGCCTCGCGCAGCGGCCGGTCGGGGTGCACCTCGGAGAGGAGCCCCGCGCGGTGGCCGGCGTTGGAGAGCGCCAGCTGCAGCCGGTGGTAGGGGAGGAGCGTGTTCGCCTCGGAGCGCGGCCCCGGGACGTCGAGGAGCGTCTCCAGCTCGGAACGGGCGGTGGTCAGGGCGGCGCGGGTGTCGGCGAGGAGGGTCTCGGGAGTGGTCTCGGTCATGGCGGGTTGGCCCGGGGGGCCTTATAAGCGACCCGCGACCATGTTCACTGGCCTGGTGCAGGACGTGGGCACCGTGGAGCGCGTCCTCCCCGGCCCGATGACCGTTCTCTGGATCCGGACTGCCCTCCCGGCGAGCGAGTTCGCGCTGGGCGAGTCGATCTCCGTCTCCGGCGCCTGCCTGACGGTCGTCGAGCGCGACCAGGACCACTTCCGGGTCGACGCCGCCCCGGAGACCCTCCGCCGCACCACGCTCGGCGAGCTGCGCACCGGCTCCCGGGTCAACCTCGAGCGCGCGCTCCGCCTCTCCGACCGGCTGGGAGGCCACCTGGTCCTCGGACACGTCGACGGGGTCCTGCCCCTGCTGAGCAAGGCGCACGAGGGCGGCTCGCTGGTGCTCGAGGTGGGCCTCACCCCCGAGCTCGCGCCGCTGTTCATCGAGAAGGGCTCGGTCGCGCTCGACGGGGTCAGCCTCACCGTCAACACGGTCGCCGGCGACCGGTTCGGCGTGCAGCTCATCCCCGAGACCCAGAGCCGGACCACCCTCGCCGACCGTGCGCTCGGCGAGCGCTTCAACGTCGAGGCGGACGTCATCGGCAAATACGTCGCCCGGCTCCACGCTGCCCACGCCCGTCCCGGCTCGGGCGGCGTCACCGTGGAGCTGCTCCGAGCCGCCGGCTTCGGGGTCGACTGATGGCGAGGCGCCTCGAGGAAGTGGGCAGCATCGCCCTGGTCGAGCGCGCCATCGCCGACATCCGCAAGGGCCGGATGGTCGTTCTCACCGACGACGAGGACCGCGAGAACGAGGGCGACCTGGTCATGGCCGCCGAGAAGGTCACCCCGGCGGCGATCAACTTCATGGCCACCCACGGGCGAGGGCTGATCTGCCTCTCGCTGACCGAGGACCGCATCCGCCAGCTCGCGCTCCCGCTGATGGTGCAGGACAACACCTCGCCGTTCGGAACCGCCTTCACCGTCTCCATCGAGGCCGCGCGCGGGGTGACCACCGGAATCTCCGCCGCCGACCGCGCCCGCACCATTCAGGCCGCGGTGGCGCCGCGCGCGAAGCCGGGCGACCTGGTCCGGCCCGGGCACGTGTTCCCCCTCCGGGCCCGCGAGGGCGGGGTGCTGGTCCGCACCGGCCAGACCGAGGGCTCGGTGGACCTGGCGCGGCTGGCCGGGCTGTTCCCCGCCGGCGTCATCTGCGAGGTGATGAACGCCGACGGGACCATGGCCCGCCGCCCGGAGCTGCAGCGCTTCGCCCGGCGCCACGGGCTGACCATGCTCAGCGTCGCCGACCTCATCCGCTACCGGCTGCAGAACGACCGGCTGGTGAAGCGCGTGGCGAGCACCGAGCTCTGCCGTCCCCACCAGGGAGCCTGGACCGCCCACGCCTACCAGAGCGACGTCGACTCCGACGTGCACATCGCGATGGTGAAGGGCGACATCACCGGCCCGGCGCCGGTGCTCACCCGCGTGCACCGGGCCTGTCCGGTCGGGGACTTCCTCGGCAGCGCCGGGTGCGACTGCGGGAGCCAGCTGGAGCAGGCCTTCGAGGCCATCGCCGACGCCGGCCGCGGGGTGCTGGTCTACCTCCACAAGGCAGTGGGCCCCTCCTCGGCGCTGACCTGCACCCGCCAGCAGGTGGACGAGGCGGGCCCGGGCGGCGACCGCAGTCGGCTCCGGGAGTTCGGGGTCGGGGCGCAGATCCTCAAGGACCTCGGCCTCCGGCGGCTGCGCCTCCTCACCAACAATCCCAAGAAGATCGTGGGCCTGGAGAGCTATTCTCTCGAGGTCGTGGAGCAGATTCCCCTCAGCAGGCCCCGCGGAACGCGCCGGCAGGGGACACAGGGCTGACATGGCACGGGTGATCGAGGGTCTTCTCACGCCACCGCAGGGGCGCTTCGCGCTCTGCGTGTCGCGCTTCAACGGGTTCATCACCGAGCAGCTGCTGCGCGGCGCCCAGGACGCGCTCGTCCGCCACGGGGTGCCGGAGGCCGACATCGACGTCTTCCGGGTCCCGGGGACGTTCGAGCTCCCCGGGCTGGTGCGCCGGGTGGCGGAGGGGGGGCAGTACGCCGGGGTGGTGGCGCTGGGGTGCGTGCTCCGCGGGGGCACGCCCCACTTCGAGTACGTCGCCTCCGAGGTGAGCAAGGGCATCGGTCACGTCGCGCTCACCGCCGCGTGCGCCATCGGCTTCGGCGTGTTGACCTGCGACACGCTCGAGCAGGCCATCGATCGCGCCGGCGTGAAGGCGGGCAACAAGGGAGCGGACGCCGCCCTGGCCTGCCTGGAGATGGTCAACCTCTACGCCCGGATGGCGGAGGTCGGGAAGAAGCGCTGATGGGGGCTCGCCGCATCGGACGGGAGCGTGCGCTCCAGGCGCTCTACCAGATGGAGATGAGCGCTCTCCGTCCCGAGGATGCGCTGGACACCGCCTGGAACGCCGAGCCGGACGGCCCGCCCGATCCCGAGGCACAGCGCTTCGCTCTCGAGCTGGTCCAGGGCGTCGTCGAGCACCGCGACGAGATCGACGCCCTCATCGAGCAACACAGCCACAACTGGCGGCTCGACCGGATGGCCCGCGTGGATCGCAACGTGCTCCGCCTCGCGGTGTTCGAGCTCAAGTGGCGCCCGGACATCCCCAAGAAGGTGACGCTCAACGAGGCGGTGGAGCTGGGGAAGGCATTCGGCACCGAGGCGTCGTCGGCGTTCGTCAACGGGCTCCTGGACCGCATCGCCCTCGACGTCGAGCAGCAGCGGTGAGCGCCACGGTGAGCACCGTGCCGCTGTCGCTGGAAGCGCTGGATCCGCTGGCGGTGGACACGCTCTGCCTCTTCGTGACCGAGGACGAGCGCCCGCTGACCGGGGCCGCGGGCTACGTGGACTGGCGGCTCTGCGGTCAGCTCTCGCGGCTCCTGGTGGACGGCTTCTTCAAGGGAACGCGGGGAGAATCGATGCTCCTGCCCTCCAGCGGGCGGATCGGCGCCCCCCGGGTGGTCGTGCTCGGGCTCGGCCCCGGCGGAGATGCGCTCCACGAGTCCACGCTGCGCGGCGCGCTCTCCCAGGCCGCGGACGTGCTCAACCGTGCAAGGGTGGACAGCGTCGCCCTGGAGCTCCCCGGACGCGCGGCCCTGCCGGCCCAGGAGCGCACCTCGGCCTTCACCGAGGCCTTCGTCCCGGCGTTCAGGGGGGCCCGGGTCACGCTCCTGGCGGACGGACCGGCGCGCCCGTCGCGGTGAGTCCGCGACCCGCCGCTTCCTGCTAGGCTCGCCAGAACCGGCCGGGGAATGGGGTACAAGGTTCTCATCGTCGAGGACTCGACCGCGTCGCGCGAGTTCATTGCCTCGACCATCCAGCAGATCGAGGGTGCCGAGGTCGTCTGCGCAGGCAGCGGCTTCGACGCGCTGAAGCTCCTTCCGCGCTATCGCTTCGACCTCATCATCACCGACATCAACATGCCGGACATCAACGGGCTGGAGCTCATCAACTTCGTCAAGATGAACCCCAACTACCGCGAGACGCCGCTGTTCATCGTCACCGGCGAAGGCCGGGAGCACGACCGCGACCGCGGGCTGCAGCTGGGGGCCTCCGAGTTCCTGATCAAGCCGCTCGCTCCCGAGCGCCTCGCCGACCTGGTGCGGCGGTACCTGAACGTCGCGTGAGCCCCGACCGGCCGCCGGCAGAGTTCTCCTCCGAGGCCCTGGAGACCGCCGAGGCGCTGGGGAGGAATCTCCTCCTCCTCGAGCGCTCCGCGGCGGACCCGGATCCCGAGGTCCTGAACTCGGTCTTCCGCCAGGCCCACTCGCTGAAGGGGCTCGCGGCGACGTTCGGACAGCAGCGGATGGCGGAGCTGGCCCACGCGACCGAGGACCTCCTGGACCGATTGCGGCTCGGACGGGCCCGGCTCACGCCCTCCCGCCTGGACCTCCTCATGGAGTCGGTGGAGCTGTTCCAGCGGCTGGCCCAGAACCCGCTCGCGGCTTCGGACGAGGCGCGGGCGCTGGCCTCCCAGCTCTCGGCGATCGAGGAGGGGCCCGAGCGGCTCGGCGAGGATCTGCTCGAGCGGCTGGAACTCCAGCCCGAGATGCGCCGGGTGCTCACCGAGTTCGAGGAGCACCGGCTCCGCGAGACGCTCCGCCGCGGAGAGCTGGTGTGGGCCGCCCGGGTCGAGTACCCGCTGGAGTCGTTCGACCGCGAGCTGGAGCAGCTCAAGGCGCGACTGCGGGGGGTGGGCGAGCTGGTCTCGACGCTGCCCGGCCCGGTGGGCGACCGCGTCGATGCGATCTCGTTCCTCCTGCTCATCGGCTCGGGCGCGGGGGAGGCCGAGCTCCGTGTCGCGTTCGGGGGCGTGCCGGTGGAGCTCCGGACGATCCCGGTGCGCAAGGAGCGGCCGGCGGGTGAGCTGGACGGCTCCGGCCGGGCTCCGGACGGCGGGGAAGCGGCCGGCGCCGCGCGGACGCTGCGGGTGGACATCGCACGGCTGGACGCGCTGATGGACGACGTCGGCGAGCTGCGGCTCATCGGCGAGGCGATCCGCGGGCTGTCCGACGCCCGCGAGCTCTCTCCCCGGGCCTGGACCGTGGAGCTGCTCCGGGAGCACCGGAGGCTGGTGCGGCGTCTGGACGTCCTCCAGGATCGGCTGCTCCAGGCCCGGATGGTGCCGCTCCGGCCCCTGTTCGACCGGATGCAGCGCCTGGTGCGCCGGATGGCGCGGGAAGCGGGCAAGGAGGTCGTGCTCGAGACCGCGGGCGCCGAGGTGCAGATCGACAAGCGGCTGGTGGAGGAGCTGAGCGACCCGCTGGTGCACCTGGTCCGCAACGCCATCGACCACGGCATCGAGCCCGCGGGCCTCCGGGAGGGGAGGGGGAAGGCGCGCGCCGGCCGCATCCTCCTCTCCGCCGAGCAGCTCGGGAGCCGGGTGGTGCTGGCGATCGCCGACGATGGCGGCGGAGTGGACTGGACGCGCGTTCGCGAGGTGGCCATCCAGCGAGGTCTGCTCGAGGCGGACCGCGCCCGGGAGGCCGGGGAGCGCGAGCTGCAGGCGGTGCTCTTCAGCCCCGGGTTCTCCACCGCCTCCGCGGTGAGCGCCATGTCGGGACGGGGCGTGGGGCTGGACGTGGTGAAGACCAACATCGCCGGCCTGTCGGGGGTCATCGACGTGGAGAGCCGGGCAGGGGAGGGCACCACCTTCCGGGTGACCCTGCCGGTCACGCTGGCCACGGTGCGCGGGCTCCTGGTGGGCGTCAGCGGACGGGTCTACGCCGTGCCGCTGAGCAGCGTGCTCGACGTGCTCTCGCACGACGGTCAGCCCGGTATCGAGGACCGGCGGACGGTGCTGGTGCGGGGCCGGAACATCCCCGTCGTCTCGCTGGCCGAGACCTTCGGGCTTCCCCGCCGCCCCGAGGGCTCCGCGTACCTGGTGGTGGTGGGCGTGGCCGAGCGCCGCCTGGGGCTGGTGGTGGACGCGCTCCACGGCCAGCGCGATCTGGTCACCCAGGCGCTCGGGCCGCGGCTGGGACACGTGGCCGGGATCAGCGGCGCCGCGGAGGTCGGCCATCACCACACGGTGCTGGTGCTCGACGTGGGTGCGCTGCTGGACGAGGTGCTCCGGGGGCCGCACCTCCTGGTGGCGCAGGCATGAGCGCCGGGCCGTCGACGATGGACGCGCTCCTGGCCCGGTTCCGCTACCGGCCGGACGAGGAGAGCGCGGGCCTGGTCGAGCTGCCGGCCTCGCCGCTCGAGCCCGACCAGCGGACCGGCGCCGACGAGCTGCAGCTCCTGACCTTCGGGCTCGGCTCGTCGGAGTACGCGGTGGCGCTGGGGGCCGTGACCGAGATCCTACGCGCCCGGGCGCTGACCGAGATTCCGCGGGCGAGGCCGCCGCTGCTCGGCATGCTCAACCTGCGGGGCATCATCACCCCGGTGTACGACCCGGCGCTCCGGCTCGGCATCCCCAGCGCCGTTCCGGTCTGCGCCGGGCCGGACTGTGAACGGCCACCTCGGGCCGCCCGGATCCTGGTGGTGCGCACGGCACTCGGCCCCGCTGGCCTCTGGGTGGACCGGGTGCGCGGGGTCCAGCGGGTCCGCTCCGGCGCCCTGGAGCGTCCCTCGGGAGGGCCCACCGGCGGCATCGTCGGGATCCTCAGGACGGTCGACGAGCCCTGCACGGTCGTGGATCCGGAGTGGCTGCTCCGGTGAGCGCGGACTCCCATGCGCTGGACGTCTGCGCCTTCTGGGTGGGCGAGACGGTCTACGGGATCGACGTGGCCCGGGTGGACGAGATCCTCCCGCGCGTGGTGCCCCTCCCGGTGACCGGCGCCCCGCCGCACGTCGAGGGGGTCGTGCACGTCCACGGGACCGCGGTGCCCATCCTCGACCTGCGCCGCCTGCTCCCCGAGGGGACCCCGCCCCGGACCGCGAAGCCGAAGGTCATCCTCGCCCGGATCGGCCGGCGCCGGGTGGGGCTGCGGGTCGACGGGATGGCCGGAGTGCGGCGCTACGGCGAGGCGGAGATCCAGCCCGGAGGCCCCGTCGCGTGTGTGCTGGGAGTGACCGCCGACGGCTGTCGGCTCCTGGATTTGCGCGGCTTGCTGACAAATCGGGCTGCGGAGGCGGGGGCGGGCCAGTAAGCTGATGCCTCGCCCCCGATGAGAGGCTTCCGCGTCCTGGTGGTCGACGACTCGCGCGCCGCACGCCAGGTCCTGGTGTCGGCGATGGAGGCCCTCGGCTCGGGTGCCTGCGACGAGGCGGCCGACGGGGCCGAGGCGCTCAAGCGGTTCGCCTCCGGGGAATATGACCTGGTGGTGACCGACGTGCACATGCCTCGGCTCGACGGGCTCAAGCTCATCCACCACATCCGCTCCGGCGCGCGGGGGGCGAGGGTGCCCATCCTGGTGGTCACCACCGACCGCACCGAGGCGGAGCGCGCCCGTGCCCTGGGAGCCGGGGCGAGCGCCTTCCTCTCCAAGCCGGTGCAGGCCGAGGACGTGAGCCGGGCCGCCGCGTCGCTGCTCGCTCCTCCAGGCTGAGTCCTGGGCTCAGTGCCGGGGGGCGTGCTCCCGTGCTGCAGGTCCTGATGCACGAAGGCGATGGCCATCCTTCCCTCGTCGGGGCTGAGCACGGGGGGCCCGGCCCAACCGAGCGAGCCGGCCCGGGTCAATCCCCTTTTCGAGATCCGGGAGGCGCCGGGCGGGCAGCTAGCGCCGGACGGGCTGCAGCTCCGTCCAGCTGCCCTGGAGAACCTGCCCGGGATTGAATCCGGGAGAGCTGCTGAGCACGTACTCGCCGTTCCCGTTGGCCCAGGCGTGCGTGTAGGAGTTGTCGAGCTTCACGTTCTCGCCGGTGACGGGGTTCCGGTACGTCTGGACACCTCGCATCGCATCGCTCCATCGCTCGCTGTTGAGATCCTGGGACCTCGTCTTGGTGTCGTGACTCTCGCGGATCATCTTCTGAATCTCCTCGTTCGACTGGGCGATGATCCGCGATCGGTCGCGCGCTCCCTGCACGTTGTTCGCCTGCATGCTCGCCTGGACCTCCGCGACGCGAGCCTGCCAGACGGGGTCCACCCTCACGGTCCCGAGCACGGCGCGAAACAGCTTCTCGTTCGCCGGGAGCTCGCCGGGCGGCGCGCGGAGGCCGAAGAGCGAGTCTGCGGTCGACTGGTGCAGCGCCGACTGCGCCATCTGGCCGGTGGCCGGGTTCATGGACGGCATGGCCGTCGAGCGCGTGTAGACCACGGCGGTGATCCACTCCTCGGCCTGACCCTTCCCCGAGGTGATGGCGATCCGCGCCCGGGCCTGGTCGCCGCGGATCCGCATCTGGACCCCGGCTTGGGTGGCCACCGCCTGTGCCTGCTTCACCTGCGCCTGCAGCGTCTGATCGAGACCGGGGATGGGCTCGATGCCGAGAACCTTCGCCCCCGGGCGCAGCCGGGGGACGGCCACCCGCGCGAGGAAGTCCCGGGCGGACATCGGCGGCGCCACCTCGACGGCTGCGCCGCCCATGCGCGCCGCCATCGCGTTCTGGTTCTGCATCGCCTGGCGCATCATCGGGTCGTCCGACCAGCTCCAGCTCCAGCCGGGGAACATCTCGATGGCCAGTCGTCCGTCGGGGCTCGCCGAGCGAAAGGCGAGCTTGACCAGATCGGCCGGGTCGCCGATGCGCTGGGCGAGACGCACCTCCCCGTCGAAGCTCCAGCCGGTGGGGATGAGGACCGACATCGCGGGCATCGGCTGCTCGAAGCCGTGGCGATCGATGATCTGCACGCGCTTCAGCCGGAGGTAGCCGGTCTCGGCCGCGACGCCGGAGAGGGGAAGGAGCAGGGCCAGAACGGCCGCTGGACGGAGACGGTCCATCGGGCACCTCCCGCGCGAGGGTCCGACCGAGATCAGCCACCCGGAGGGTGCGAAGCGCAAGCGGCGAGCTGAGGCGCGGGAGAAACCGCCGGGCCGGCACCGGCGGCGTGGCAGACTCCGCCGCGTCCTGAGCCGGAGGGGCAGCGGAGCGCTCGCAGGCGTCACCGTCGTCGCGGTGGTGCTGGTCGTGTGGCCCTGGGCAGCGAGCCCCTTCATGACGCCGAAGTGGGTGGTGGTCGCGGTGGCGGCCCTGGCCGGCGTCGCCCTGCTTCCCCGCGAGGCGAATGGGCCGGCTCCGGTCGCGCTCGCCGCGCTGGCGAACCTCGCGGCCTGCGGAGTGTCGCTCGTGCTCAGCGACGGCCCGCGTCCGTGGTGGACCCTCGCCGGTCCGGTGCTGATCGCCGGGCTCGCGCTCTCCACGCCTCCGGTGCCATGGCCCGCGGTGCTCTGGGCGGGCGGCCTCGAGTCCCTGGTCGTGCTCTTCCAGGCACTCGGGCTGGATCCGTTCGCCACCTTCGCGCCGCATGCCGGCGGTGCCCGGCTGGGGCTCTACGGCACGCTCGGGAATCCGGACTTCGTCGCCTCGGTCCTCTCCCTCACCGTGCCGCTCGGCGTGGTTGCCGCGCTCCGCTCGTCCAGGCCGCGCCTCGCCGGGGCGTCCGTCGCGCTGCAGCTCCTCGGCCTCGCGCTCCTCCGCTCCTTCGCCTCGGCGCTCTCGCTGGCTACTGCCGCCATCGTGGTCGCCCTCGCCGGAGGGCTGCGGGGGACGAGGGGCCTGCGGACCTTCGCGCTCGTCCTCGCCGCCGGGATCGCCGTCACCGCGGTGCCGCTGGTGGGCCGCTCGCCCGGCTCCGTGCTTCGCGGCCGGTGGTACCTGGTCGCGACCGCGGCACCGCACGTCCGCGAGGCGCCCTGGCTGGGGCAGGGCCCCGGGGTGGTGGTCCTCCGCTGGCCCGAGTGGGAGCTCGAGCGGTGGCGCGCGCGATGCGGCACCGACCCCGCCTGCGTGGCTTCGCACCCCGAGAGACGCTTCGCCGCGCTCCAGGACCACGTCCACGACGACTGGCTGGAGCGGCTGCTCGAGTCGGGCATCGCTGGCCTTCTCGCCCTCGTGGCCCTCTTCCTGAGCGCGTTCCTCGCCGCGCTCCGTCGCGGAACCCCCGAGGGCACCGGCGTCGCCGCCGCCCTCGCCTCGCTGGCCGTCCGGGCCACGGTGGACTTCCCGCTCTCCCGTCCGGCGGACCTGGTTCTCCTGGCGGTTCTCTGCGGCGCCGCTGCGCAACGCGGTGTCGTTTCCGTGGACGCTCCCGGTCCTTCTCCGCCAGACTCGCCGCCCCGGGGAGGGGCTTCATGAATCGGCTCGTGGTGCTGTTGGTGCTGGCAGCTCCGGCAGTGGGCGGCGACTGGCAGAAGCGGCAGTCCGACTTCTACGCCAAGACCTCCGCCGAGCGGAAACAGCTCGGGCTGGACTCGAACGCCGTCCGCGCGAGGTACCCGACGCCCGAGGTGCTCTTCTCCGGAACGGGCTCGGATGGCGGCGCCGCCGGGGCCAGGTGCGTCGCCCTCTGCCCCGGGAAGACGGGCAGGTTCGCGCTCAAGGGCAAGCTGCCGCAGGGCAGCCTGGTGCTCGTGCAGAGCAACGACGTCGAGGTGGTGGAGGAGAAGCAGACCGCCAGCGGCTGGGAGGCCACGATCAAGGCGAAGCCCGACGCTCCGCCGGAGATGCTCACCGTCGGCGCGATCGCGGCCGTGTCCGGGATCCAGGTGACGGTACCCGGCCTGGAGATCGGCTGCGAGCACACGTTCACCTTCGAGGTCGCCGGCGACACGATGGTGATGAAGGTCAAGTTCCCCTGCGGCAAGCACGAGACCACCGCCAGCGGCGAGTGGCGGCGAGGCGGCAGGGTCCTCGGGACGTACAGCTACCAGGTGCGGCGCGGCGAGCACTCGCTCTCGCTGTCCCGTCAGGCGAGCCAGGCGGAGGCCACGGCCCAGACCCAGGGGATGATGGACGTCATGCAGTCCAAGCAGTGGAAGGATCTGGACGCCCGGTTCAACGCGGTGATGGCGAAGATGAACGCCTGCACCAAGGGGCCGCAGAGCCAGATGTCCTCCTGCATGCAGGCGCTCCAGCCGGAGATCGACAGCATCAACAAGAGCCGGCAGGCGCTCCTGCAGGAGAACGAGAAGAAGGGCTCGCTCGCGTTCGGCTGCGGCGCGCTCGAGGTGCAGGCCAGCGCCGGACAGCTGAAGGGCACCGCCAGCGAGTGCTCCGGCCATCCCCGCGACGAGCGAGTGCCGGTGACCGGGCACTACACCTCTCCGTAGCGCTGGGTCCGCGCGCGGGGCGCCCGCGCTTAACCTCCGGGCGCTCCGGTTGTTTCGACGGACGGCCGGGCGGGCGCCCGGGTGAACCGAGTGGTGGCGTGACGGGTCGAACGGGCAAGCGGTGGGTTGTCGAGCGGGTGACGGTTCGCCTCGTGCTCGCCGGGCTCGCGCTCTGGACGCCCGCCCGAGCGTCGCTGGGCGAGTCCCGCGCCTCGGTGGCTGTCGACCACCGAGCGCTTCACGGAACCGCGCTGACCGTGAGCGCCACCCAGGCCTACGAGGTGCACGAGATGACGACCGCGGATGGAGGCCGCATCCGCCAGTTCGTCGGTCCCGGAGGCCGGGTCTTCGCCGTCACCTGGTCGGGAAGGTTCCAGCCCGATCTCCAGCAGCTGCTCGCCGCGCACTACGCTGCGTACCTGGCCGCCGCGCGCGCCCACCGGGGAGGGCACCACCTGCTCTCGGTCTCCACCCCCCAGCTGGTGCTGGACGTCGTCCAGCTCCCCCGCGGCTTCGCCGGGAGCGCCCACCTCCCGGCGCTCCTTCCCGCGGGCGTGAAGCCCGAAGAGCTCCGCTGAGGAGAGGCCATGACCCGGGGGCTCCCGTTCCGCATCGGCTGGGTCCTGCTCGCGGTGGTCTCCTCGTCCTGCGGCGACTCGAGCAGCGGGCAGAGCCAGGGCCCACCGCCGAACACGCTGTCGATGACCATCGACCTGGGACCACCGGCGCTGCTGAGCACTGGCCCCGTCTCGGCCAACGTGGCCTATGCCACGATCACCGTCTGCTCGCCGGGGAGCACCATCGCCTGCCAGTCCATCGACCACGTGGTCGTCGATACCGGCTCCACGGGGCTGCGCATCCTGCACGAGGTGCTCTCGCCCTCCGTCGTGCCCCGGCCGGTGGTCGACCCACCGAGCGGGCGGCCGGTGTCCGAGTGCGGGGTGTTCGCCGACGGCTGGACCTGGGGCTCGCTGGACACCGTCGACGTCAACCTGGGCGGGCGGACCATTTCCAGCCTCGTGGCCCACGTCATCGGCGATCCGGCCTCCGGCGCCGCGCCCAGCGGATGCTCGGCCGGGAACGGACCCGAGGAGGACACCGTCGCCGACTTCGGCGCCAACGGCGTGCTCGGGGTCGGCTACTACCTCCAGGATTGCGGGAGCTACTGCGCGGGGCAGATCCCCACCAGCGGCGCTCCGTTCTGGGCCTGCTCCGGTGGGGGCGGGGATCAGGGCTGCACGGCCATCACGCTCGCCGCCACGAGCCAGCCGGCGAACCTGATCGCCCTGCTCCCCAGCGACAACAACGGGCTCGAGGTCCGGTTCCCCTCGACCGGAACGGCCCCGGCCGCGACGCTCTCGGGGACGCTCCTCTTCGGCATCGGCACGCAGACCGACAATCCGCCCGGCTCGGCCAGCTTCCACGTCCTGGCCGCCGACGGGAGCCTCACCACGACCTACGGCGGCAACACCTTCGACCAGAGCCTCGTCGACTCCGGATCGAGCGCGTACTACTTCGCCGACGGCTCCATCGCCCAGTGCGCCTCCTCGGACGTGGGGACCGGCTTCTACTGTCCCCCCTCGGCGATCGACACCAGCGGCACCCTCGCCGGGGCGGAGGTGCGCCCCGCGACGATCGCCTTCACGGTGGGCAACGCGGACCAGCTCTTCACCACCGCGCCCGACGCGGCGGTGTTTCCCTCCCTGGCCGGACCGCTCGGCGGCCTCCAGCTCTCGACCCGGACCTTCGACTGGGGTCTTCCCTTCTTCTACGGCCGGAGCGTCTTCGTCGTCTTCGAGGGCAGGGTGGGGGGCACCACCACCGGCCCGGCGATCGGCTTCTAGACCCGGAATCGGGATAGGCTTGGGGGGCGCCGGGGGGCCGCTCCACGCCTCCGAGGAAGGAGCCCGGGCACCATGGCTGTCGCTCGCGCCGTTGCCGTTGCGGCGTGCATCGTCGCGCTCTGCGCGCGCGCAGCGGACGACCCGATCCCTCTCCGGCCCCGGGTGGTGCTCGACTACGTTCACCACAACTTCGATTCGCCCCAGGACCGCCAGGTCTACGTGGAGATCGAGTCGGTCACCCCGGACGGAATCACCTTCGGCCAGGACGTCCATTCCGAGGGCGGCAAGGTGGAGCGCTACCGCCAGGTGATGACCCCCGCCGAGATGGCGCGATCGAAGACCCTCGCCTTCGGCTGGGGATGCGCCGGGCAGGCCGTGGAGGCGGAGGCCACCCGGGGCAGCTCTCGCTTCATGGCCTCGCAGCGCCTGTTGCGCCTGCTCAAGGAGCAGGACGACGTCGAGATCGCCTCGTTCTACATTGACGGCTGCTCACCACCCCGCCCGATCGGCGGGCCGGTCGGCAGCGTGGGGCCCGTCGAGCGGCTGAGGGTCCTGGTGAATGGGGACAGCCGGGAGATCCCCGCGGTTCACGCGCGTGGCCGAATGACGCGAGCTTTCGAGGGCATCGACTGGGAGTTCGACTGGTGGTTCCTCGACCACCCCGATCACCCCTGGCTCCTCGGAGTGATGGGGACCGACGTGGCCTCGAAGCGGACCTACCGCTTCCAGCTGGCGATGGTGCTCGTTCCCGACGACGCGGCGATGGGCGCCCTCGAGGCCGCGCTGCAGGGGAACTGCGAGGCCACGGTCTACGGGATCACCTTTGCGACCGGCAGCGCCGAGCTGACCTCGGCCGCCCGCGCCACGCTGGACGACGTGGCCGCCGTCCTCCGGAAGCATCCCGACTGGAAGCTCACGGTCCAGGGCCACACCGACAACATCGGCGGCGAGAAGAGCAACCAGGACCTCTCCGAGAGACGGGCACGGGCGGTCAAGGACGCGCTGGTCCAGTCCAGGGGCATCCCTGCGACGGCGCTGGATACTCGCGGCTTCGGGCTGACCCGGCCTGTAGACACCAACGACACCATCGAGGGGCGAGCGCGAAACCGTCGGGTCCAGCTGATCCGGAGCTGTCGCCGCCAGGGCTGAACCTGCGGCAGGAGGTGCCTCATGAAGCGCGGGATTCGCCTGGCGTGCGTGGTGCTCGTCTCCTGCTCCGTCCTCCCGGCCGCACACGGACAGGCCCCGGGCCCCCAGTCCAGCCCGAACGCCTTCCAGAGCTCGATGGACGCGATCCGGAAGCAGGACGAGACCGACCAGAGGAATCCGTACCGCAATCTCCAGGACCCATGCATCCTGGTTGGCCGTGCCGAGGCGGAGAAGGTGCTCGGGGCGCTGGCTGGTGACCCGTATCGCGCCCGTGACGACGGGAGCGCCGACCCGGGAGGCCCGGACTGCTTCTACCGCGCCGCGAACGGACACAGCTTCTTCGTCCATCCCGAGTACCGGGGCGGAAAGGCCACCCTGAAGATGATGGGGGCGATGGGCGGGCTGACCGCGCAGGCGATGCGCGACCAGAGCCACGACGCCGACCTGGTCGACGGCGACTGGGACGATCAGCGATGGAACCCACCGGCGAAGATCACCGCACTCAAGGGGGACGTGCTGATCGAGGTCGACGTCGCCGGAGCCGACGGGAAGCCCAGCACGGCCGGGAAGCTCGCCGACATCGCCTTCCAGCGGCTTCCCAGGCCGCTCGCCTACGACGGCGCGGCGGCGGCGCGCCGGGCGCCGGGGCCGCTGGTTTCGCCCCGCGATCCGTGCAGCCTGGTCACCACGGAGGAGGCGCGGGCCATCCTGGGGCCGAGCCTCGCGGGCGCGCCCCACGCCACCCGCGGCGGATGCATCTATCCCCTGGTGAAGAAAGGTCCGCTCGACGGTGGTGAGCTCGGGCTGTCGGTCAAGTGGTCCGGGGGCTTCGCCCAGATGAAGGGGATGCTCGCGCGCTTCAAGGAAGTGGTCGCGCAGACGCCCACCCAGTACGCGCACGGCACAGCCGAGGAGGGCCCGAGTGGAGGGAAGGTGACGGTGGAAACGAAGACCGTGACCACCGACAAGGTGCAGGAGGACCTCCGGAAGGTGAAGGGCGACCCCGGCTACCAGTCGATGCTCCAGGGCATGGATCGGATGCTGGGGGGCGGGCTGTCGACCAGCATGCGCGACCCCGGGGCCACCATGCGGGCCGAACGGATCGAGGGCCCGTGGGAGGAGGGCTACATCGTGGGGGGCACCGGCGTCACGGCCGTGAAGAAGGACGTCCTCGTTGGCGTGGACGGCCGCGGCCTCGACGTCGACAAGGCGCGCGCCATGGTTGCGAAGGCAATGTCCGGAATCTGAGGCTGCCCTCACCCGCAGCGGATGTTGGGCGGCGCGGTCTTGACGATCTCCTTCTTGAAGAGGTCGACCGCGATCTCCGGCAGCTCCTTCCCCAGCACGCTCGCGTCCGCGCCGGCGTCGGCCCGGAAGTTGAAAGTCGTCTTCGTGCAGGGAATCAGCGACGTGGGCCCCGAGGCGAGAATCGAGCCGACCAGCACCACCTGCACGTGCAGCGCACCCTCGGTCTTGATCGACTCCTCGACGTCGCCCATCGCCCTCGCCGCGGCGCCGCCGAACAGCGAGTGCTGGAGCGCGTCGGCCAGACCGGTGGGGAGGGCCTTCTCGACCATGTCCGCCAGGCTCGTGGTGCCGATCCTCGCCTCCAGCCGGGGCATCGAGACGCCGGCGACCACCCCGATGCCGGCGAGGGTGACGCCCTTGAAGTCGACGATCTCGCCGTCTCCGTCGCCGCCGCCCTCCTTTGTGGCCGATTTCTGACCGCCCTGGAAGCTGAAGCCTCCGAGGTCGGTGTACTGGACCTTGAAGTTCGCCGTCGCCAGCTGGTGGTTCGCGCCCAGGCCGGGGGTGAAGGTGATCGCAGTCGAGATCTCCAGGGTCATCGGCAGCGCGCCGAGGAAGAACGGAGCCTTGAGGATGGCCGGCAGCCGGACCTGCTTCTTCCCGAACCCGCCCGGATCCCCCTTGGTGGCGGCGGAGATGGAGAAGCGCACCTCGCCGGAGAGATTCTTCGTCTCGCTCCGGGCGCTCCTCGTGACCCCGTCGGCGATCTCGATCGAGGCCAGGCTGTCGAAGTCGGGCACGTATCCCTGGGCCTGCAGACCGACCTCGATGTTGGCGATGCTCTTCTTCATGTCCAGGGCGAGGTCCACCCGCTGCGCGCCCCCGGTCGCCGTCAGGTCGTACGTCCAGCCGAGCTTCTCGCCCGAGAGGGCGTAGGACCTCGGTGCGGCGAGGGCCGAGGGAAGCACCCAGCCCGTCAGCCGTCGCAGCGGGGCATCCCACCGCGGAACCACCGGCGTGTCCCGGCGGGCCAGGGTCGAGAACCGGACCGGCACGTTCCACTGGAGCGTGCCGTTCTGGATGGCCTCGGGGAGCGTCGCTGGCTCGAAGGCCACCGCGAGCCGGCCGCCGTCCCGGGCTACCGCCTTGACCCGCCGCAGGGCGACGCGCTCGAGGAGCACCACCTTCCCCGGCGCGAGCGCCTGGAGAGCCGGCTCGGCACCGTCGAACACGGCGACCGTGCCGTCGGTGCTGACGCTCTGGATCGCCTTCAGCACCGCCGCGCGCGGGACGACCACCGTCTCGGGCCGGAAGGTCACCTCGGACCGGTTCCCGGGGCCCGTGGTGAGGTCCCTCGCTGCGAGGGTGAGGCCGGTTCGTGGCGCCGCGGCTGCGGGCGGCTCCGGGGCCGGAGGCCTCTGACGGCTGCACCCCGCGGCCAGCGCTCCGAGGACGGCGAGCGAGACGAGGCGAATGCGACTCGATCGAACCATGACACCCCCCGCGGACGCCGACCCAGCATCCCGCGACGGCGGAGGACCGTCCACCCCATCTGTCGGTCGAGACCGGCGCGGGGCCTGCCGGCTAGGGGGTGATCCGCTCCATCATCCGGGCGAAGGGAATGGTCTCCCGCACGTGGTGGAGCCCGCAGACCCAGGCCACCGTCCGCTCCACGCCGAGGCCGAATCCGGCATGGGGCACCGTCCCGTACTTCCGGAGGTCCAGGTACCAGCCGAAGGCCTCGCGGGGCAGGTGGTGCTCGGCGATGCGCTTCTCCAGCGTCTCGAGATCGTCCTCGCGCTGCCCGCCGCCGATGATCTCCCCGTAGCCTTCCGGGGCGAGCACGTCCATCCCCAGGGTCAGGCGCGCGTCCTCGGGATCGCGCTTGAAGTAGAACGCCTTCAGCTCCACCGGATAGCGGTGGACGATGACCGGCCGGTCGAACTGGCTGGCGAGCACCGTCTCCTCGTCGCCGCCGAAGTCGTCACCGAACTTCGCGGGGTGGCCGGCGGCCTTGAGCCGGTCGATGGCCTGCTCGTAGGTGATGCGCGGGAAGGGCGCCTGGACGTTCTTCAGCTTGGTGACGTCCCGCTCCAGCACCGAGACCAGCTCCTTCTCGTGCGCCTCGAGCACCCGGGCCACGATGAAGGAGACCAGCTGCTCGGCGAGGACCATGTCCCCCTCGAGGTCCAGGTACGCGACCTCGGGCTCGACCATCCAGAACTCGGTCAGGTGGCGCCGGGTCTTGCTCTTCTCGGCGCGGAAGGTGGGCCCGAAGCAGTAGACCTTCCCCAGCGCCGCGGCGGCGGCCTCCATGTACAGCTGCCCGGACTGGGTGAGGTAGGCGTTGCCCAGGTCGAAGTAGGGGACGGTGAAGAGCGTGCTGGTCCCCTCGCAGGCGGCAGGGGTGAAGATGGGTGCGTCCACGAGGGTGAAGCCGTTGCCGTCGAAGTAGTCGCGGATGGCCTTCACCACCGTGGCCCGGACCCGGAGGATGACGTTCTGGCGGGCCGACCGGAGCCAGAGGTGGCGGTGCTCCATCAGGTACGCCACCCCGTGCTCCTTCGGGGTGATGGGGTAGTCCTTGGCCTCGGAGACCACCTCCAGGTCCTTGACCGACAGCTCGTAGCCGATGGGGCTCCGGGCGTCCTTGCGGACCAGGCCGCGGACGATGATCGCCGTCTCCTGACCGAGGTGGTCCGCCCGGGTGAACTGCTCCGGCGAAACGTCGTTCTTGAAGATCACCGCCTGGATGACGCCGGTCCCGTCCCGGACCTGGAGGAAGTGGAGCTTTCCGCTGCTCCGCTTGTTGTAGAGCCAGCCCCGGAGCTCGACCTCCTGGTTCTCGTGGGCGGCGATGTCGCGGATGGTGACGACGGGAGGTGCCATGGCACGGGCTCTCTAGCACCGAGGACGGCCAAACGTTGCGCCCCGGGGGGCCTGCCGGGTAGGACCCACCGATCACGTGATGAAGCTCGGCGAGCGGTACGACCCGAAGTCCCTGGAGCCCACCTGGCAGGCGCGCTGGGAGAAGTCCGGCCTGTTCCGGGCCGACGCCCGCCCCGATGCACCGAAGAAGTACGTGCTGGAGATGCTCCCGTACCCCAGTGGCTCCATGCACATGGGGCACGTCCGCAACTACCTCATCGGCGACGTCTACGCCCGCTACTACCGGATGCGCGGCTTCGACGTCCTTCACCCGATGGGGTGGGACGCCTTCGGGCTTCCCGCGGAGAACGCGGCGATCAAGGACGGGGTCCATCCCGCGGTGCGCACCCGCGAGAACATCGAGAAGTTCCGCGCGGCCATGGTGTCGCTCGGCTTCGCCTACGACTGGAGCCGCGAGGTCAACACCAGCGATCCCGAGTACTACCGGTGGAACCAGTGGTTCTTCCTCCGGCTCTGGGAACGGGACATGGTGTACCGCCGGTTCAGCAAGGTGAACTGGTGCACCGGCTGCCTCACCGTCATCGCCAACGAGCAGGTGAGGGAGGGTCGTTGCGAGCGGTGTGACTCGCCGGTGGTCGACCGGCAGATGCCCGAATGGGCGTTCCGGATCACCCGCAACAGCGAGGACCTCCTCCAGGCCCTGGACGGGCTCACCGCCTGGCCGGAGCGCATCGTCTCCGCCCAGCGCAACTGGATCGGCCGGAGCGAGGGCGCCGAGGCGGACTTCAGGATCGTCGGCGGACGCGCCATCCGGGTATTCACCACCCGCATCGACACCGTGTACGGCGCCACCGCGCTGGTGCTCGCCCCCGACCACCCGATGGTGGAGAGTCTCACCCCCCCGGCCCGGAGGGCCGAGGTCGAGGCCTTCGCGGCGCGCATGGCGGCGATCGGGAAGATCGAGCGTACCGCCGAGGGCGCGCCGAAGGAGGGCGTCTCCATCGGCGCGCAGGCCATCAACCCCTTCACCGGGCAGCCGGTCCCGATCTGGGTCGCCAACTTCGTCCTCAGCGACTACGGAACCGGCGCGCTGATGGCGGTGCCGGCACACGACAGCCGCGACTTCGCCTTCGCCCGGGCCCACGGCATCCCCCTCAGGCAGGTGATCCGCCCGGCCGATGGCCGAGACCTCGGCCCGATCGAGCGATGGACCGAGTCCTTCAACGAGGACGGCATCCTCATCGACTCCGGCGAGTACGCCGGCCTCTCCTCCGCCGAGGCGCGGGAGCGGATGGGGCGGTCGCTCGAGCAGCGCGGGCTCGGCAAGCCCACCGTCACCTATCGGCAGAAGGACTGGGGCTTCAGCCGCCAGCGGTACTGGGGCACGCCCATCCCCATCGTCTACTGCGAGCGCTGCGACCCGGAGCGGCGGGGCATCCCCCTTCCGGACGATCAGCTCCCGGTCCGCCTCCCGGAGATCGACACCCAGGCGGTCCTCACCGGGAAGGGTGAGCCGCCGCTCGCCAAGGTGAAGTCCTTCGTCGAGACCACCTGCCCGCGATGCGGTGGCCCCGCCCGCCGCGAGGTGGAGACGATGGACACCTTCGTCGACTCCGCCTGGTACTTCGCCCGCTACCTCTCCCCGCGGTTCGAGCGGCTTCCGTTCGACCCTGCGCTCGCGCAGCGCTGGCTTCCGGTGGACATCTACGTCGGCGGCCCCGAGCACGCGGTCATGCACCTTCTCTACTTCCGGTTCTGGACCCGCTGGATGAAGGTCCTCGGCCTGGTGCCGACCGACGAGCCCGTCGTCCGGCTCGTCACCCAGGGCATCGTCAACGGCCCCGACGGGCGGAAGATGTCGAAGCGCTGGGGCAACGTGGTCGCCCCGGCCACGATCGTCGAGAAGTACGGCGCGGACACCGTCCGGATGTACGTGCTCTTCGCCGGGCCGCCGGAGCGCGACTTCGACTGGAGCGACGAGCAGATGGAGGGCCAGGCCCGCTTCCTCAAGCGCGTCTGGGCGCTCGCCTACGCCCACCAGGAGGTCGCGGCAGCGGCGAAGCACGACGGGCCGTTCGAGGGGAAGGCGCTGGAGATCCGCCGCGCCGCCCACAAGGCGGTGAAGCGGGTGGGGGAGGCCATCGACCGCCTCTCCTTCAACACCGCCATCTCCTTCGTCATGGAGTGCGTCAACGCCCTCTACGACGCGGGTCGCCCGGAGACGCCCGCCGAGGCGGCGGCGATGGGCGAGGCGATCCGCATCGTCACCCGATTGCTCACCCCGTTCGCCCCGCACCTCGCCGACGCCGTGGCCGAGGTCTACGGCGCGGGCGCGTCGACGGTGACGCTCGGCTGGCCGACGTTCGACCCCGCGCTGGTCGTCGACGAGGTCCTCCCCTACGCGGTGCAGGTGAACGGCAAGCTCCGGGGAGAGATCCGCGTCGCCGCCGACGCCGGCGAGAGCGAGGTCCGGGCCGCCGCCGAGAGCGAGGAGAAGGTCCGCGCGGCCATGGCCGGGAAGGCGCTCCGGAAGGTGGTCTTCGTCCCGAAGCGTCTCATCAACTTCGTCGTCGGATGATGCGGGCGCTCGCGGCGGCGACGTGCCTCGCCGCCTCCGGCTGTGGCTACGGCTTCACCGCCTCCGGGGCCCCGCTCCCCCAGGGCATCCGCCACGTCTTCGCCCCGGTCATCGTCAACCGGACCACCGAGCCGGGGCTCGAGGGCATCTTCACCGAGGCGCTGCGCGAGCAGCTGGCGCGGTCGGGGCGGCTGGGAGGCGAAAACAGCGAGGGCCGGATCGAGGGAGAGCTCCTCGCGGTCTGGGCGGGAACGGCCCAGCTCGCGCCCGGAAGCTCCGGCCCCCTGACCTACCGCGTCTCGGCCACGCTCCGGGTCCGGCTGTTCCGGGAGCACACGCTCCTCGCGACGACCGACCTCAGCGGCTCGGAGGACTACCTCCCGGCGCTGCGCGCAGACGTGCTCACCACCGAGGCCAACCGCCAGGCGGCGATCCGGCGGCTCGCGGCCTCGCTGGCCGCGGACGCGGTCGCGCGACTGTCGACGGGGTAGGGAGCGCGAGCGCCCTCAGGCGCCGCGGGCGGCCTGGGCGGCGGCGGCGAGCCGGGCGATGCGACGGCTCGCGTTCTTCGCGTGGAGCACGCCCTTGCTCGCGGCCTTGTCCAGCGTCCGCGCCGCGGCGCGGAGGGCTTCCTGGAGCCGGGTCGGGTCCTTCGAGGCCAGCGCCTCGCGCGCCTTCTTGACGGCCGACTTCACCTGCGTCCGGACGGCCTGGTTCCGCGCACGGCGCTTCAGCGCCTGCCGGTTCCGCTTCTGGGCTGACTTGGTGTTTGCCACGGGCGGCCCTCCCTAGTCGCCGCACTCCCGGCCGTCAAGAGCGACCCCCTCTCGGGGGGCGCCTTCTGCGGGCCGGTCCCCGGGACCCTGGACCAGGTTGCTTGTGGAGAAGTGGGCCTTCTGGACCGCCTAACGCCGCGTGCTTGCTCGAAGGTGTCGGGCGCTGAAACTTTCTGCACGCCCGGCCGGTTGCCACCCGCTCGCCTCGCGGTTGTCACGGTCCACAGCGTTCTCCCCAGTTTCCACACAAGTCCTGTGGGAACCCCGGGGCTCATTCCCGGACCTGAATACACGTGCCCACCGGGTCGCGAAGGACCAGCGGGCGCTCGGAGACGACGAGCCCTCCGGCGGCGCGCACCCGACCGGGCGTGTCCGGACCGAGCCCGGGCGCCTCCACCCCCAGCGTCACCGGAGCGGCGGGGCCCGGAGCGTAGGAAAAGCACAGCCCCGGCGTTTCCACGGACCACGCGCCGCCGTCCACCTCGACCGTCCAGCCCAGGACCGGCGCGATCGTCGACCAGAAGCCGTGGGCACGGGCAGGCTCCGGAGCCATGAGCTCGACGCGGGCCACCACCGCGCGCACGGCGGTCCGGGGCGGAGGGAGCCCGGACTCGGCCGCCTTCGCCTCCTGCCAGAGCGCGTCCATCTCGGTGAGCGTCGCCGTGCCGAACGCCACGCCGCGCGCGCGGAGCCCCTCCTCTACCGTGTGGAATCGCCGGGTGAACCGTCCGTTCGCCGCCCGGAGCGCGTCCTCGGCAGGGGTGGCGGTGAAGCGCGCGAGGTTGGCCAGGCTGAAGAGAACGTCGCCCAGCTCGTGCTCGATGGCGACGGTGTCCTTCGAGGCGAGGGCGCGGTCGAGCTCGCCCAGCTCCTCGGCGAGCTTTTCCCGGACTCCGCAGAGATCCGGCCAGTCGAAGCCGATGCGCGAGGCCTTCTCGGTGAGCCTCTCGGCGCGCAGAAGCGCGGGCGCCGCGGAGGGCACGCCGTCGAGCACCGAGCCCTCGCGGCCGTGCTTGCGGCGGCGCTCCTCCGCCTTGAGGCGCGCCCAGTTCTGCAGCACCTCCTCGGCGCCGCCGACGGTCTTCCCCTCGAAGACGTGCGGATGCCGGGAGACGATCTTGTCCGCGATGGCGGTCGCCACGTCGGCCAGACCGAACTCACCGAGCTCCGTCGCCAGCCGCGCGTGGAAGACGATCTGGAAGAGGAGATCTCCCAGCTCCTCGCAGAGTCCCCGCCAGGGTCCACCCTCGCCTACCCGGTCCATCTCGTCGAGCACCTCGTAGGTCTCCTCCACGAGGTAGGGGCGAAGGGTGCGGATGTCCTGCGCGCGGTCCCACGGGCATCCGCCCTCGGCACGCAGGGTGCGCATGATCTCCTCCAGCCGCTCCATCGCCTCTCCGGTGCGTGCCATGCGCCGACTCGCCTATCATGGGTGACCGCGTTCCGATGCCCCCCCTCCGCGCGGCCCCCGCGCTCCTCGCCATCGTCGTGCTCCTGGCCGCGGGCCCGGGAGCGGCGCAGATCGAGCCGCCCCGCCCGGTGGACGAGCTCGCCCCCGACACCACCGCCCCGCGTCCTGCCCGGACCCGCCAGCCGCCTCCGGCGCCGGTCCAGGCTCCGGCCGCGGACGCAGAGCCGGCCGAGGTGCAGCCCCAGGAGGCCCCGCGCCCCGCGCCGGCCCGGCACACCCCGAAGACGCCCCCGCCCGCTCCGGCCCCTCCGCCGGTCGCTCCCGCGGCGCCGGCCCGCGACCGCACGCCCCCGCCACCCCTCCTCGTTCCCACCGAGGGCGACGCGGCGATCGTCCAGGCCTTCGACGCCTGGAAGGAGGCAGAGCGGGTCCGGGACCCGAAGGCGTCCCGCGCCTCGCGGGAGCGGCTGGCGGAGCTGCGCGAGACCCTGGCCATCGCCGATCTCGAGTCGGTGAGCCTCGCGCTGGTCCGGGGCGCGCGCGTCCGTGCCGCCGGCCGCGACGGCGCCGGGGCAGAGGAGCTGGCGCTCTCCGCGGTGGCCCTCTCGCCGGACGTGGCCGATGCGCACTGGGGCCTGCTCCGTGCGCACCTCGGGAACGACCCCTTCGACTTCCGCCGCCTCTGGGCCGACGCGCGCAACGCCGTCCGCGCCGCGCTTGCCGACCCGCGCTGGAGCCGGGGGCTGCTGGCGGACGTCGGCGCGACGTTCCTGGTCGCCTGGCTCGCCACCGCACTCGCCGCGCTGGTGGTGCTCTTCCTCCGCACCGTGCCTTCCCTGGTCCACGACGTGCACCACGCCTTCCCCCGCGGCGTGTCGCGCTGGCAGGCAGGGTCGCTGCTGGTGCTGCTCCTCCTCCTGCCCTGGGTGTTCCGGCTGGGGCTCCTGCTCCCCTCGCTGGTGCTCTTCGCCGCGGTGACCCTCTACCTCGAGCCCCGGGAGCGCTGGCTCCTCGGGGTGCTGCTGGCCGGCGCGTGCCTGGTGCCGCCGCTCGCCGGGGCCCTGGTGCAGGCCACCACCTTCGCCGGCACCCCGGCCGAGGACGTGCTCCAGCTCGAGCGGGGCGGCCTCGAGGCCTCCGACGCCGCGACCCACGTGCAGGCACGCCTCGCGGCGAGCAAGGCGACGTACCCCGAGGTCTACGCCCTCGCCCGCTACGAGCTCCGGCGGGGCAAGCTCGACGCTGCGCGCGGGCATGCCGAGAAGGCGCTCGCCCTCCGGGCCAACGACGCCCGCGCCCAGACCCTGCTCGGCAACGTGGCCTTCGCCGAGACGCGCTGGCCGGAGGCGATCGCCGTGTACACGAAGGCCAGCGAGGCCGATCCCACGCTGCCCGATCCATTGTGGAACGTCTCGCGGGTCTACCGCCGGCGGGCCCGGACCCTGTCCGACGACGCGGTGGGTCCGGAGCTCGACCGGGCCCAGAACTCGGCCGCGGCCGCGCAGCGCCTCGACGAGCAGCTCATGACCCGGGCCGACCCACCGGACAGCCGCCCGGCGATGAACCTCACCCTCCTGAGCCCGGCGCTGTCCCGCTCCGAGCCCCAGGTCACCGACGGCCAGGAGCGGCGGGGCCGGGTCACCGCGCAGCTCGGCCAGAGCCTGGTGGGGGACCTCGAGCCCAGCGCCGCGGTGCTCGTCCCGCTGGCCGGAGTCGCCGTGCTCGCCGGGCTGGGGTTCGTGCGCGGCGGCCGCGGCGTGAGCCGGGCCTGCCACAAGTGCGGGCGGGCGGTGTGCCGCCGCTGCGACCCCGAGCTGGTGGAGAACAGCCTGCTCTGCCACCAGTGCGTCAACGTCTACACCCGCCGCGGCAAGGTGGCGCCGATGGCCCGGGTGAACAAGGAGATGGAAGTCCGCCACCACCAGGCCTGGGTGAGCAGGCAGGCCTATGCCCTGGGGCTTCTCTGGTCGGGAGCGGGCCACCTCTTCACCGGGCTTCCGCTTCGGGGCGCGCTTCACGCGTTCGTCTTCGCCTTCGGGATCACGGTCGCCGTCAACCGCGAGGGGCTGCTCCGCACCCCGGGAATCTCCCCCGGTGCGGCCGGCTGGCTCGGGCTGGCGCTCCTCCTCCTGGCGGTGACCTGGGCCGCCTCGCTTCGCCACCTGGCGCGGGAGAGGAGCTAGTGCTCTAGGCCATGGCTCTCGCCGGAACGCTGAAGGACTTCGGGATCGCCGACATCCTCCAGCTCATCGCCCAGCAGCAGAAGACCGGCGTCCTCCACCTCCGGAGCAAGGACCAGGAGGTGAAGGTGGGCTTCGTCGACGGGGCGATCGTCTCCGCCGAGAGCGCCACCAAGAAGCGCCGGGACCTCTTCGGCCACCTCCTGGTCCGCGCCGAGCTGATCACCGAGGGCCAGCTGGAGATGGCCCTGGAGACCCAGAAGCGGTCGCTCCAGCGGCTGGGGGACTGCCTCATCTCGCAGGGGGTGCTGACCAAGGACCAGTACCGGCGGATGGCGCAGCTGCAGTTCAACGAGACGCTCTACCGGCTCTTCACCTGGAAGACCGGGACCTACGAGTTCGAGCAGGGGCCCGTCCACCACGACACCCACGACCTGGATCCCGTCCGTGCCGAGTCGGTGCTGATGGAAGGCTTCCGGATGGTCGACGAGTGGCCGGTGATCCGGAAGCGGATCCCCCGCTACGACCTGGTCTTCGCGGCGGGGAAGCCGCTCCCGGTGGAGAATCTCGCCAGCGAACCGGTCCCCGAGTTCGCATCCATCGGGCCCTTCGAGCGGCGCGTCTATAGCCTGGTGAACGGCTACCGCGACGTGCGGAAGCTCATCGACCTCTCCTGCCTCGGCGAGTTCGAGACCTGCAAGGCGCTCTGCAACCTCGCCAACCTCGGCCACGTCACGGCGCTGATGCCGGTGGGCGAGCCGGACCTGCCCGAGGACGACATCGGCCTCGGCGACCGGGTGCGCGGTGCCCTGGGCCGCCTGGCGGTGAGCATGGTGGTGCTGGCGGGGATCGTGGGCGTGCTCCTCGGAACCCAGCTCAACCCGTGGGCGGTCCGCACCAGCACCGGAGCGGGGTTCGCCGAGGGCGTGCTGCGCCAGCAGATCACCCGCGCCCAGGTGAGCCGGATCGAGGGGGCCCTGGCGGTGTACCGGCTCGAGCGGGGGGACGTGCCGACGTCGCTCGAGGCCCTGGTCGAGCAGGGGCTCCTCTCGCCCAGCGACGTGCGGTTTCCCTGGGCGGAGCGTTACTACTACCGCCGGGTGGGACCCCAGGAGTTCATCCTCCTGCCGCCCTTGCGCTAGCCTCTCCGTCTGCTGACGCGCCCTCCCGGAGGACGCACCTGAAAGGAACCGTTGCCCACCGCTTCGCCCCGTGACACCGCGCTCGTGACCACCGCCCGGGTGGACCTCCGGGACAACGACGTCGCCCTCGGCGTGTCCGGCAACCACGGCGAGAACCTCAAGGCCATCGAGCGGCGCCTGGGAGTGCGGGTGGGGCAGCGCGGGACGGAGCTCCACCTCTCCGGGCCGGCGGACGCCGTGGCCTCCGCGGTGCGGCTGGTGGAGCAGCTCGAGACCGTCCTCCGCGCAGGCCAGTCGGTGGGGCGCGAGGACGTCGAGCAGGGCCTGAAGATGCTCGGCCGCGGCTCCCCCGCGGAGCAGGGACTGGACAGCCTCCTGCTGGGCCCGGTGCTCTCCCGGGCGGGGCGCAACGTGTCCCCGAAGAGCCTGAACCAGAAGCGCTACGTCGACGCCATCCGGCGGCACGACATCGTGTTCGGCATCGGCCCGGCCGGGACCGGGAAGACCTACCTGGCGATGGCGATGGCCGTGGCCGCGCTGCAGGCCCGGAGCGTGAAGCGCATCATCCTCGCCCGCCCGGCGGTGGAGGCCGGTGAGAAGCTGGGCTTCCTTCCCGGAGACCTGGCGGAGAAGGTGAACCCCTACCTTCGCCCCCTCTACGACGCGCTCCACGACATGATGGACATGGGCCGCGCGGCGCAGCTCGTGGAGCAGGGCACGGTGGAGGTCGCACCGCTGGCCTTCATGCGCGGCCGGACGCTGAACGACGCGTTCGTCATCCTCGACGAGGCCCAGAACACGACCGTCGAGCAGATGAAGATGTTCCTCACCCGTCTCGGCTTTCACAGCAAGGCAGTGGTGACCGGGGACGTCACCCAGGTCGACCTGCCGCTGGGGAAGGCCTCGGGGCTGTCGCACGCGAGGCGGATCCTCGACGGCGTGGAGGGGATCGGCTTCTGTACCTTCACCGAGGTGGACGTGGTTCGCCACCCGCTGGTCCAGGAGGTCATCCGCGCCTACGACCGCTCGGAGGCCGAGGCGAAGGCGGAGGCGGCGCGCGCGGAGCCGGCGCCCCAGGGGGAGCCCGCGCCCGCAGAGTCGGAGGATCCGCCCGGTCCCGCCGAGCCCTCGAGGGAGTGAGGCACCAGCGGCGCGCGGTCGCCACGATCGAGCGCCGCTGTCCGGAAATGGGATGCCCGGTCCCGAGCCTGCCCCTGCTTCCGCCGGGTTGCGTGCCTCCTCCGGAGGAGCCTCCTGGCACGCGGTTCGCTGAAGCCGACGCTCCATGCGCGCCCGCCCCGCCAGCCAGAAGGACCACTCGCCCCTCCTCGCCGGGATCGGGAAGGACGTCCGGATCGGTGCCCGGCGCCTCCTGCACGATCGGGGCTTCACCGCGACGGCGGTCCTGACCCTGGCGCTCGCCACCGGTGCGACCACCGCGGTGTTCACCCTGGTCAACGCGGTCCTGCTCCGGCCGCTCGCCTACCGAGCCCCGGAGCAGCTGGTGCGCATCTACGACGTGCAGCCCGACGTGCCGCGGGCATCGACGTCGGTGCCCGATGCCCACGACTGGGCCACCCAGGCGCGGACCCTGACCGGGCTGGCGCTCTTCGCCCAGACCAACAAGAGCCTCAGCGGGGATGCCGAGCCGCTGCGGGTCTCCACCCAGCGGATGAACGCCGGTGCCATGCGCGTGCTCGGGCTGCCGCCGCTCCTGGGCAGGGAGTTCTCCGAGGACGAGGACCGGCTCGGAGGCCCGGCGGTGGCGATGCTCGGGGAGCGCTTCTGGCGCACCCACTTCGCCGGACGTCCCGACATCGTGGGGTCCACCATCCGCCTCGACGGGCGCGATCACACCGTGCTCGGCGTGGTCCGCGCGCAGCCCCACTGGAACGGCGACTCCGACGTCTGGGTGCCGCTGCAGAACGACCCGGCCGCCCCGCGCGGGACGCACTTCATGAATGCCGTCGGCCGCCTCGCCCCGGGAGTCACCGTCGCCGCCGCGCAGAGGGACCTCCTCGCGGTGGTCCATTCGATCATGCGCGAGAACCCCGACTATCAGCACCACGGGATCCTCGTCGTGCCCTGGGCGGACGAGCTCCTCGGGCCGGCACGCGCCTCGCTCGGTGCGCTCGGAGCGGTGGTCGCGCTGGTCCTGCTCATCGCCTGCGTGAACCTCGCCAACCTCCTCCTCGCGCGCGGGTCGGCACGCCGGCGCGAGGTGGCGGTCCGGATGGCCCTCGGCGCGGATCGCTGGCACGTGGCCCGCGCGCTCCTGGTCGAGGCGGCGCTGCTCTCGGTGGCCGGGACGGGGCTCGGGCTCCTGGTCGGGCTGGCGGGCTCCTCGGTGCTGCGCCACTCGCTCCCGGTCAACACCCCGGCGCTGGCCCAGGCGGTGGGTCTCGATCTCCGGGTCCTCGGCTTCAGCGTGGGGCTCTGTGTCCTGACCACCGCGCTCTTCGGGGTGCTTCCCTCGCTCTTCCTCGCCCGGGGCGATCTGGGGGCGGTCCGCGGCGAGATGCGGACGGCGCTCGGCCACCGGACGCAGTGGCTCCAATCGACGCTGGTGGTCCTCGAGGTGGCGCTCGCGCTCGCCCCGCTCCTCGGCGCCGGGCTGGTCCTCCAGAGCGTACAGCGTCTGCTGCGCCAGGATCCGGGCTTTCGCCCCGAGCAGGCGACCGCCTTCCGGGTGCAGCTGCCGCAGGAGCGCTACCCCGACGACCCCTCGAAGCGGGCGATGATGGCCGCGTTCCTCCTGCGGCTGCGGGCCCTGCCGGGCGTGACCTTCGCCGGTGCGATCAACGATCTGCCGCTGAGCGGGAGCAACACCAACGGCAACTTCTCCATCGAGGGGCAGGTCTTCGACAAGGCGCAGGAGCCGGCCATCGAGTACCGGTTCGCCTCGCCCGGGTACGTCGAGGCGATGGGCATCCCGCTGCTGGAGGGGCGGACCTTCGAGGAGTCGGATCGGGCCGCGGGAGAGCCGGTGGCGCTGGTCAACACCGCGGCCGTCCAGCGGTTCTGGGGGGGCAAGTCGCCGGTGGGTGGGCGGATCCGGCCCGGAGATTCGGAGGACCACGAGCCGTGGCGGCGCATCGTCGGGGTGATCGGCGACGTGCACCACGACGGCCTCGGCGAGAAGCCGCGCCCCGAGATGTACTACCCGCTGGACCAGGACACCTCGAGCCGCCTGACCTTCGTCGTCCGGAGCCGCCAGGCCCTGGCCCCGCTCGCCATCGCTGCGCGCCACGAGCTGGCCGCGGTGGACCCCGGCCTGTCGCTCTTCGACTCGAAGACGCTCGAGGACCGGCTCTCCGATTCGGTGGCGGCGCCCCGGTCGGCCGGCGTGCTGCTCGGGCTCTTCGCCGGGCTGGCCGTGCTCCTGGCCGCCGCGGGCGTGTACGGGGTGCTCGCCTTCAGCGTGGCGCAGCGCACACGGGAGATCGGCATCCGGATGGCCATCGGCGCCTCGGCGCGGTCGGTCCGCTGGTGGATCCTCCGCCGGGCGCTGACCCTGGGGGGCATCGGCATCGCGGCTGGACTCGGCGGTGCGCTCCTCCTCGGCCGGTCGTTCCAGCAGCTCCTCTACCAGGTGGCTCCGTCCGATCCGCCGACCGCGCTCGGAGCCGCCGGGATGCTCACCCTGGTGACCGTCGCCGCGGCGCTGGTGCCGGCCGAGCGCGCGACCCGGGTCGACCCGCAGGAGGCGCTCCGCGCCGAGTGAGTGAGCCCGGACACCGTCCGCGCTCCTGGCGCGTGAGCCTGGACGCGCTGCGTACCCCGCCGCTCCTCGAGTCTCCCCCTGGTGCGGCCCCCGGACTGCCCACCGCAGAACACATCGCGTGGCTGCTGGAACGCGTTCGGCGGCTGCTCGCTCGTGCCGTCCCGCTTGTCGGCTGTCGGGGCAGGACCCTAGGGTGACCGCCTCTTGGACGAAGACGGAAAGGGCCGGTGGCGGTCGGGCCTCCGGCAGGCCCTCCCAGCGCTGACACTCCTCGCGGTCGTGTCGGTCCTGTCCGGGCTCCTCGTCGCCCCGGGCTTCGCGGTCCAGACCCTGCCGCAGCTCCGGCCCGAGGACGTGGGCCGGCCGTTCGAGAGCACCTCGGCGGCGGGCTACAAGGCCACCCGGGACTACGACATCCCCGACGCGGCGCTGACCGACCGGCGCCGCCAGGACGCCCGCGCCAGCGTCCGTCCGGTGTTCGACTTCAACCCCGCGGTCGTCCCCGAGGTGCAGGGAGCGGTGCAGGAGGCGTTCGCTGCGCTCCGCATCGGGCTGACCCACCTCGAGGCGCCGGCCAAGCCCGGACCGGCGCGCCGGAGGCCCGAGCCGCCGGACGCAACGGCGCTCGCCCAGGCCCGGCAGACCTTCGAGCAACGGCTGTTCGAGGTCGAAGACGAGGACTGGAAGGCGCTGGTGGATGCCCACGCCTCACCCGAGGTGGAGCACGCCGTCCTCTCGGTGCTCTCCCGCGGCTACCTCGGGCCGGTGGTCGGGGCGCGCGAGGACCTCGGTCCCCCGGGGAGCTTCCTGACCATCCGGGACCTCGGCGACGGGGCCGAGCATCCCAGCGCGGTGTCGCCACCGGCTGTGCTCGACGTCCGCGAGGCGCGGGCGGAGATGGACCGCTGGGCCACCCTTCCCGGGAACGTCCTGCCCGACGCACCGGCGCTCCTCCGACGGGCGGTGCTGCGCATCGCGAAGCGCGCGCTGCGGCCCAACCTCACCGCCAACATCGCGGAGACCGAGCGCCGCCGGGCGGTGGCCGCCGCCTTGGTCAAGGACGCGGTCATCCAGATCAAGAAGGGCCAGAAGATCATCGGGGACGGTGAGCTGGTCACCCCGGACCATCTCCGGATGCTCGCGGCGATGCGGGCCCAGACCGACCGCTTCGACGTGGTGGAGGCGACCGTGGGGACGGCGGCGCTGGTCGCGCTCCTGCTGGGGGGCATTTGGACCTTCCACCGAAAGGCCTTCCGGCGGTTCCGGCCCACCCGGCGCGACGGGCTGCTCCTCGGGGTGCTGCTGGTCGTGCTGCTCGCCACGTTCCGGCTGGCGGCGGCCGTCGCCGAGGCGCTCCACGACCGCTGGCCGGTGCTCCCGATGCAGGCGCTGCTGGTGCTGCTCCCGATCGCGGCGGGAGCGATGCTGGTCCGGTTGCTGCTCAACCAGGAGCTGGCGCTGTTCTTCGGGCTGGTGCTCTCGACGCTGGTGGGAGTGATGCTCGGGAACTCGCTGTTCTTCGCGGTCTACGGGCTGCTGGGGAGCCTGGTGGCGGCGACGCACGTCGCACGCGCCCGCGACCGGGCGGCGCTCTTCCGGAGCGGGGCCTGGGTGGGCTTCGTGAACGCCGGGGTGGTGCTGGCCTTCGGGCTCGCGGCGGGGAAGGGCTCGGCCCGCGATGCGCTGCTCGCCGCGTGCTTCGCCGGACTCGGCTCGGCCCTGGTCGTCCCCACCCTGGCGCTGGCGCTGACGCCGCTGCTCGAGTCGAGCTTCGGCTACGCGAGCGACCTCAAGCTGCTCGAGCTGGCGAACCTGAACCACCCGGCCCTCAAGGAGCTCATCGTCCAGAGCCCGGGCACCTACCACCACAGCATCATCGTCGGCTCGCTGGTGGAGGCGGCGGCGGAGGCGACGGGCTGCAACCCGCTGCTCTCGAGGACCTGCGCCTACTACCACGACATCGGGAAGGGGAAGAATCCGCTCTACTTCGGCGAGAACCAGAAGGGGGAGAACCCGCACGACTGTCTCGCTCCGGGGATGAGCGCGGTCATCATCAAGCGCCACGTCACCGACGGGCTGGAGCTCGCGCGGCGCTACAAGCTGCCGCGCGCGGTGCAGGACGTCATCGCCCAGCACCACGGCACCCGGCTGGTGGGCTACTTCCACCACAAGGCGACGAAGGAGGCCGAGGGGAGGGAAGGGGCGGTGGACGACGCGCTCTTCCGCTACACCGGGCCGCGGCCCCAGTTCCGCGAGGCGGCCCTGGTGATGCTGGCCGATGCGGTGGAGGCGGCGAGCCGGGCCATGCCGGAGCCGACCAGCGAGCGGCTGCGGGCGCTGGTGCAGCGGATCATCACCGTGGTGTTCACCGAGGGCCAGCTGGACGAGTGCGACCTCACCCTCCGGGACCTGAACGCCATCTCGGTGTCCTTCCTCCACACCCTGGAGGGCATCTACCACTCGCGGCCGGCCTATCCGCCAGGCGCATTCGGAGCGGGACGCCCCGGAGGACTGGCGCTCGCGCCCGAGGGGCGGACGCAGGGGCCAGTCAAGACTCCGCGTCCGGAGGAGACCCGTCGAGGGGGCGCCGGAGGGAGCGGTCCGGGTCGTTGAGAAGTCGCGGGTGACGGTCGTGCGCGGTCGACCGTCGAGCCGTCGATCGCCGGGGCATGCAGGTCCGCGGAGGTTAGCATCGGCCCCGATGGACTCCCCCCGCCGCCGTCGTGCCGCTCCGACCACGGTGATCGAGGTCCGCGTCGCGGGACCCTCCGCTCCCGGCCCGCTCGTCGCCCGCCTCCGTCGCAGCGCGCGCCGCTTCCTCGCCACCCTCGACCTCGAGCGGGTCGAGCTCTCGGTGCTCCTCACCGACGACGCGGGCATCCGGGCGCTCAACCGCAGCTGGCGGCGGAAGGACCGCCCGACCGACGTCCTCAGCTTTCCCACCGGGTCGCCACCCCCGGGGCCCCCCGGCCCGCGCCACCTCGGCGACGTCATCCTCTCGCTGGACACGGCGCGCCGGCAGGCCCGGGCCCGGGGTCGCACCCTCGGGGACGAGCTGGACCTGTACCTGGCGCACGGGCTCCTCCACCTCCTGGGGCACGACCACCAACGCCGGGCAGATGCGGAGCGGATGGCGTTCCTGGAGAACCGGCTGCTGGGCCGCCCGGGCATGGTTCCGGCGGCCGGGGGTGGCACCGCCCGGGGACGACACGCGCGCGCCCGAGGGTTCTGGTAGGAGCACTCCCGCCCGATGTCCGCCGTCGCCCTCCCGCCCCCGCCCGAACCGACTCCCGCCCCGGGCTCGGTCCCCGCCCGCCCCGAGCGCCTGCTCGTCCCGTGGCGCCTGGGAGCGCTCGTCCTCAGCGGCCTGCTCGGTGCCGCCGCCTTCCCCATCGCCTTCCCGGTGGGCCCGCGGCGGGAGCTGTTCGCCTCCGGCATCCTCGAGCCGCTGGCCTTCGTCTGTCTCGTCCCGCTGCTGCTCGCCATCCGCCGCCTCTCGCCCTGGCGGGCGTTCTGGGCCGGGCAGCTGGGCGGGATGGTGTTCTTCACCGGCGCCTTCTGGTGGGTGAACGTGGCGATGGTGACCTTCGGCGGGATGCCCAACTGGCTCAGCATCCCCGCGCTGGAGCTGCTGGTGGCCTGGTGCGCGTTCCACTGGGCGCTCGCCGCCGGCCTCCTTCGCCTCCTCGAGCGCGGGCTCGGCTGGAGCATGGGCTGGACCGTGGGCCCGGTGTGGATGGCCTCCGAGCTGATGCGCAACTACTTCTGCTCCGGCTTCCCCTGGGCCAACCTCGGCTACACCCAGACCCGGAACCTCTGGTTCCATCAGGTGGCCAGCCTCGGCGGGGTGTACGGCATCGCGCTCGCGGTGGCGGTGGTGAACGGGGCGCTCTACGAGGGCTGGCGCTGGCGGCGGCTGCGCGAGCGGCCGATGCCCCGCGCGCTCCTGGCCGTCGCGGCGGCGGTCCTCGTGCTGGGACACGTCTACGGCGCGTTCCACGTCCGCGCGATGGACCGGGCGGCGGCCGCCGCCCCCCGGCTCCGGGCGGCGGTGATCCAGGCCAACATCGACCAGAAGCTGAAGATGGGCCGGGGCAGCTCCCGCGCTGCGACCATCCTCGGCCGCTACCTGCCGCCCACCGACGCCGCGGACCAGGCCGGCGCCGATCTCATCGTCTGGCCGGAGGGGAGCTACCCGCTCGCCTTTCCCACCGGCGTCACCCGGCTGACCGACGTCGGGCTCCGCCCCGGTGGGTACCGCGCCGGCCTCCTGGTGGGCGTCGACGTGTACGATCCGAAGAACCTCCGCAAGGGAAACGAGAACGCCGCCTTCCTGCTCGACCCGACGCTGGGCATCGCCCACCACTACGTGAAGAACCACCTGGTGCCCTTCGGGGAGTACGTCCCCCTGAACATGGACGAGGTGCTCCCCATCGGGAACATCGTCGGGGCGAGCTTCACCCCCGGCAACGACCTCAGTCCGGCGGTGCTCCGGCGCGCCGATGCGCCCCCGGTCCGGCTGGCGATCGAGATCTGCTACGACGCCATCTTCCCGGAGATCTCCCGCACCTACGCCCGGAACGGCGCCCAGGTGCTGGTCAACATGACCAACGACGCCTGGTACGGCTTCTCGTCGGCGCCGTTCCAGTTCCTCCACATGGTGGCCAGCCGCGCGGTCGAGACCGGGCGCCCGGTGGCCCGCGCGGCCAACACGGGGGTGAGCGCATTCATCGATCCGGTGGGCCGGATCTCCGACGCGACCGACGTCGGCATCGTGCCCAGCGACCGTCTGGCGGTCTCCGCCGCGGAGCTCACCGGCCCCGAGTGGCGCATGGCGGAGCTGCCGCTCCTCGAGGGCCGCACTCCCTACGTTGTCATCGGTGACGTTCCCGCGTACCTTGCCGCGCTCTTCGCCGGGCTCTCGGGGCTGGTGGCCCTGATCCGCCTCCGCCGCGCCCGGCCCTGACCACGTTCGCCATGCCCATCGACGCGAAGGAAAGAATCGGCTCTCTGCAGGCGCGCCTGGACGCGCTCCGGGGGCATCTTTGACCTCGACCGCAAGCGGTCGCGCATCGCGCTGATCGACCGGGACGCGAGCCAGCCGGCCTTCTGGAACGACCAGGTCAAGGCGCAGGGCCTCCTCAAGGAGAAGGCAGGCCTCGAGGCGCAGGTCCAGACCTTCGAGCGGGTGGAGCGGAGCCTGGACGACGCCCGGACGCTGCTCGATCTCGCCGCCGAGGCCGGCGACGACGCCGCGCGCGCCGAGGCCGAGGGCTCGCTCGACGCGGTGGAGCATGACGTCGAGCGCCTCGAGCTCCAGCGAATGCTCTCCGGCGAGAACGACCACGCCAACGCCTACATGGAGATCAACGCCGGCGCGGGCGGCACCGAGTCCATGGACTGGGCGGCGATGCTGCTCCGCATGTATTCCCGGTACTCCGAGTCGAAGGGCTGGGCGGTCGAGATCGACGACTTCGTGGCCGGCGAGGAGGCGGGCCTGAAGAACGTCCTGATCAAGGTGACCGGCGAGAACGCCTACGGCTACCTCAAGGCGGAGAACGGCGTGCACCGGCTGGTCCGGATCAGCCCCTTCGACGCCAACGCCCGCCGCCAGACCTCCTTCGCCTCGGTGACCGTCTACCCCGAGGTGGACGACGACATCGTCATCGACATCCCGGAGAAGGACGTCCGGGTCGACGTGTACCGGGCCAGCGGGGCAGGGGGCCAGAAGGTCAACAAGACCTCCTCGGCCGTCCGCCTCACCCACGTCCCGACCGGGATCACCGTCGCCATGCAGAACGAGCGCAGCCAGCACGCCAACCGCGACATGGCCTGGAAGATCCTCCGCTCGCGCCTCTACGACCTCGAGCTGCAGAAGCGAAACCAGGTCCGGGACGAGGCCGAGTCCCAGAAGAAGGACATCGCCTTCGGCTCGCAGATCCGCAGCTACGTGCTCGCCCCATACCGGCTGGTGAAGGATCTTCGCACCGGGGTCGAGACCGGGAACGTGGACAAGGTCCTGGACGGGGACCTGGACTCCTTCGTCACTGCCCAGCTGCTGGGCGTGAAGAATCCCAACCGCGCCGTTCCGGAGTAGGAGAGGCCTGCTGACCGTGAGCGACCCAACCGAATCGGCGAAGGAGCAGGAGCTCTACGCGCAACGCCTGGAGAAGGCGGAGCGCCTGCGCGCCCTGGGCTGCAACCCCTTCGGGAACGGCTTCCATCCGCCCGACCTGGCCGGCGACGTCGCGCGGAAGCACGCCGGCGACACTGCGGAGCAGCTCGAGGGCTCGAAGCCCAGCTATTCCATCGCCGGCCGGGTGGTGGCGCTCCGCAGCTTCGGGAAGGCGGCCTTCCTCAAGCTCCGGGACCGGAGCGGCGAGCTGCAAGTCCACGTGAAGAAGGACGCGCTGGGCGACCAGTTCGAGCGGTTCAAGCTCACCGACCTGGGTGACTTCGTCGCGGCGAAGGGCACGCTCTTCCGGAGCAAGACCGGCGAGCTCACCCTGGCGGCCACCGAGTACCTTCCGCTCACCAAGGCGCTGCGCGCTCCGCCCGAGAAGTGGCACGGTTTGGCCGACGTGGAGACCCGGTACCGCCAGCGCTACCTGGACCTCGTCTCGAACCCCGAGGTGAAGGAGGTCTTTCTCCGCCGGACGCGGCTCATCCGGTACCTGCGCGAGTTCCTCGACGCCCGGGGCTTCGTCGAGGTCGAGACGCCCATGATGCACGGCCTGGTGAGCGGAGCCGCCGCGCGGCCCTTCAGCACCCACCACAACGCGCTGGACATCCCGCTCTACCTCCGCATCGCCCCCGAGCTCCACCTGAAGCGCCTGGTGGTGGGAGGCATCGAGCGGGTCTACGAGATCAACCGCAACTTCCGGAACGAGGGCGTCAGCACTCGCCACAACCCCGAGTTCACGATGCTCGAGTGGTACCAGGCTTACGCCACCTTCGAGGACATGATGGCCCAGACGGAGGAGATGCTCTCCGGGGCGGCGGAGCGGGTGACCGGCTCGACGAGGGTGCCGTACCAGGGCCAGACCATCGACTTCACCCCGCCCTGGCCGCGGCTCCCCATGGCCCGGGCGGTCCGGGAGGCCTTCCCCGCGCTGAGCGAGTCGGACCTCCGCGATCCCGATCGGCTCCGGGCGGAGATCGCCCCGAAGCTTCCCGAGAGCGAGCGTCGCCACCTCGAGCCGCTCGGCCCCGGGGCCATGCTGGCGGTCCTCTTCGAGCACGGGGTGGAGCCCCGGCTGGTCCAGCCGACCTTCGTCACCGAGTTTCCCACCGAGATCAGCCCGCTCGCCCGGCGAAACGACGCCCGGCCCGAAATCGCCGACCGGTTCGAGCTGTTCATCGTCGGGCGGGAGATCGCCAACGGGTTCAGCGAGCTGAATGACCCGCTGGACCAGAAGGGCCGGTTCGAGGCGCAGGTCGAGGCCAAGAGGAGAGGGGCCACGGAGACGATGGACTACGACGAGGACTACATCCGCGCCCTCGAGCACGGGATGCCGCCCACCGGCGGCGAGGGCCTCGGAGTGGACCGCCTGACGATGCTCCTCACCGACACGCCCTCCATCCGGGACGTCATCCTCTTCCCGCTGCTCAAGCCCGAGAAGCGCTGATGGACGAGCCGCTCGCGCTCGGCGTGGCCGCTCCCGACCGCCCGCACGCCCCCTGGGTCCTCCGGGGCGTCGGCGGGGTGCTGGTCCTCGGGGGCGTTGTGCTCGCCGCGGTCGAGCTCTCCCGGAACGGCGCCTGGGGGCCGGCGCTCTCCCGCCTCGCGCTGGGGGCGTTCGGCTGGGGCCCGCTCGTCGGCGCGGTCACGGGAATCCTCGAGGCCCGGCGGGCAGCCGCCCCCGGCCCCGTGCTCTGGCTGCTCGGGCCCGCCGCCGCGGCCTGGCTCGTCGGCTGGGCCCTGGTCGCCCTCGGGTCGATGCGGGGCTCCGGCTCGGCCCCGGTGGTGACCGAGGGAACGGCGGGTGCGCTCTCCGGCCCGCTCGCCGGCTGGCGCGACTTCCACCTCTCCACCCTCGCCGCCTACGCGGTGGGGATCCTCGGTGCCGAGCTGGTGCTGGTGCTCGTCCAGACCGCCCTGGCCTCTGCCTCCCGGGGCGTGGGCTGGGGGCCTCCGGCGGCCTTCGGGGTGGCGCTCACCGCCGGGGCGGCGGTGGCGTTCGTCGGCGGCTTCGTGGGGGCGGCGCGCTCCCGGAAGCTGTCCGCGCCCGAGGCCACCATCGCCGTCCTCTACCTCGGGGTGCCCTTGCCGGCGCTCCTCTCGATCCTCCCCGCGGTCCCGGTGCTCGACGCCAGGCTCGGTCCCCGGCTGCGCGAGGTGATCTACGTCGCGAATCTCCTGGGGCGGCCGGAGATGGGGTACTGGCTGGTCTTCAGCCTGCTCGTGCTGGCGCTCACCCTGGGCATCCTGACCGGCTTCGTGGCCAACGCCTCGGGCCGGCTCGACGTGCGCACCGGGTTCGAGCTGTTCGTCGCCCGGCGCCACGTCCACGTGTTCCGGCCCCGGCTGCTGCTCGGAGCGCTGGTGGTGCTCCTCCTCGGCATCATCCCGCCGCTCATCGTCCTCGGCATCCTCCGGGCTGCGGACGCGGCGGTGGAGCGAACGCGGATCCGCGAGCTCGGACGTCGCGACCCGCTGGCGGCGGCGCGCGCGGTGCACGACGCGCAGGAGCGGAGCCAGTCCCCCACCGCGATGATGACCGCGCTCAGCGTCGGCGGGGTGGGGGTGGGCGTGATGGCCCTCATCATCGTCCTCAGCGTGATGAGCGGCTTCGAGGTGGACCTCCAGAAGAAGATCCTCGGCACCAACGCCCACGTGGTGGTCCTCAAGTACGGCGACCCGCAGGCCGGGATGCCCGAGTACCCCGAGGTGATGAAGAAGGTCGCCGGCGTTCCCGGGGTCATCGGCCAGACGCCCTTCCTCCTCGGACAGGTGATGGTCTCCAGCGAGGCCAACGTCGACGGCGCGATCATCAAGGGGGTGGACCCCGAGACCGCGGGCCAGGTGACCGACCTGCCGCGCAACGTGCTCCCCGGGGGGGACATCCGATGGCTGGCGCACCCCGAGGACATCCCGGTGCGCACCCGCTACAAGCTCGACAAGCCTCCGGCGGACGACGTCATCCAGGCCCCGAAGAACGCCCCGGCCGCTCCGCCGCTCCCGGGGATCCTCCTCGGCCGGGAGCTCGCCTCCAGCCTCCGGGTCCTGGTGGGCGATCCGGTCACCGTCGTCTCCCCCCTGGGTGGCGGGATGGGCCCCTCCGGGCCGATTCCCAGGTCCAAGGCCTTCCGGGTGGCCGGCATCTTCTACACGGGAATGTTCGAGTACGACTCGAAGTTCGTCTACGTCGGCCTGCAGGCCGCCGAGTCCTTCTTCGGGATCCCCGGGGCCACGGGGGTCGAGCTCAAGGTCAAGGACGTGGACGACGCCCGGCGCATCGCCTCGACCGTGCTCAACGCCCTGGAGGGCTACCCCTACCGCACCAAGGACTGGGGGGAGATGAACCGGAACCTCTTCTCCGCGCTCCGCCTGGAGAAGCTGGTGATGGGCATCATCCTGTCCATCATCGTGGTGGTCGCCGCCGGGCTCATCGTGGCCACGGTGACGATGCTGGTCCTCGAGAAGCGCAAGGAGATCTCGGTCCTCAAGGCGCTGGGGGTTCCCCAGGGCGGCATCGTCAAGATCTTCCTCGCCGAGGGGCTGCAGATCGGGCTGGCCGGAGGGCTCCTGGGGCTCTTCTCCGGCCTGGCCTGGTGCCTCTTCATCGAGAAGGTGGGGCTCCGGCTGGACCCGGAGGTCTATTACATCCCCTCGCTGCCGGTGAAGGTCGAGCCGCTCCAGACCGCGCTCACCGTGCTCATCGCCATCCTGGTGACCTACCTCGCGTCGATCTTCCCGGCGCTCCGCGCCTCGCGGGTCGAGCCGGTGGAAGGCCTGAAGGGAGAGTAGGGGCTTGGCCTTCGTCCAGATCCGCGAGCTGCACAAGAGCTACTGGCTGCATGGCAAGCGCATCGACGTGCTGCGTGGCCTGTCGCTCGACATCGAGCGCGGCGAGCTGGTCAGCCTGGTGGGAGCCTCGGGCTCGGGGAAGAGCACCTTCCTCCACGTGCTGGGGACGCTCGACGCGCCGGTCTCCGGGACGATGGAGGTGGACGGGGTGGACGTGCTCGGCCTGGGCGACGCCGACCTGGCCCGCTTCCGCAACCGTACGGTGGGCTTCGTCTTCCAGAGCCATTACCTGCTCCCCGAGTTCACCGCGCTCGAGAACGTGGCCATCCCCGCGCTGGTCCAGAGGATGGAGCGCTCGGCGGCGCTGCGCCGCGCCCGGGGCCTGCTGGAGCGGGTGGGGCTCGCGTCCCGGGTGGACCACCGTCCCGGCGAGCTGTCCGGCGGCGAGGCCCAGCGCGTGGCTCTGGCCCGGGCCCTGGTGCTCGAGCCGACGCTGCTCCTGGCCGACGAGCCCACCGGGAACCTGGACCCGGTGACCGGCGAGGGCATCCATCAGGTCCTGCGCGATGTGAACCGGGACCTGGGCATCACGGCCGTGGTGGTGACCCACAACGAGGCGCTGGCCCGCTCGATGCCGCGGAGGCTGCGGCTGACGGGGGGCAGGGTCGAGCCGGCGTAGGGCTTTTCACCATTGTCCCTGTCAGCCTCCCTCCCCTACAGTGCGCGCCCTTCCAACGGCCGCTCCTCGACGAGGTTGAACGTTCCCGCACGCAAGACGACCGCCACCTGGCTTTTGGCCGCCGCCCTGCTCGCGCTCGTCCTCCCCGCCGCTGCCCGCGGTCAGGGCGTGGACGGGGGCACGCCCACGCCCGAGGCCGGTGGCACCACGCAGGCCCCCGACGCGGGGGCTGCCCAGGCTGCGCCGGCGGTGCAGGCCGCCGCCCTCGACGCAGGCACCCCGGTGGAGGCCGTCGCGCTCGACGGCGGGATTCCCACCCTCGGCGTGCAGGCCGACGTGCCGGTGCCCAGCGGCTCGGACGTCATCACCGAGGTGCGGGTCGAGGGGAACCGTCGGGTCGAGCCCGAGGTCATCAAGCGCGCCCTGAAGAACAAGCTGGGCCGGCCCTTCGACCCGGCGCTCACCGGCGCCGACCTCCAGTCGCTCTGGAGCCTGGGCTACTTCCAGGACATCCAGCTGCTCACCCAGCGGCTCCCGACCGGGGGCATCGTCTACGTCGTCCGGATCTCGGAGCGTCCCTCCATCCGCGACTGGAGGCTCCAGGGCAACGAGGAGCTCAGCAAGGACGACTTCAAGGAGACCATCGACCTCAAGCCGTTCCAGATCCTCGACCTGGACGCAGTGAGGCGAAACGTCAAGAAGATCCAGGAGAAGTACGTCGAGAAGGGCTTCTTCCTCGCCGAGGTGACCTACCAGATCGCCCCGGTGCCGGGGAGCAACCAGATCGACGTGGTGTTCGTCATCAACGAGCACGCCAAGGTGATGGTGAAGCAGGTCAACCTCATCGGCACCGACCGGGTCTCGGCCGACGACCTGAAGGCGCTGATGATCACCAAGGAAGGGAACTGGTTCGGGTTCCTCACCGGCGAGGGGACCTTCCGCGAGGAGGCCTTCCAGCGCGACCTGGCGATCATCGAGGCCGCTTACTACGATCGCGGCTTCCTCAACGTGAAGGTGGAGAAGCCCACCGTCGCGCTCTCGCCCGACAAGCGCCTCATCTACATCACGGTGAAGATCACCGAGGGCGAGCAGTACACCATCTCGGGAATCGACTTCTCCGGTGATCTGATCGTCGCGAAGGAGCGGCTGTTCGCGGTGCTCGAGTCCCGGCGGGGCGACTACTTCAGCCGCGCCAAGGTGCTGAAGGACGACCAGTCGCTGGCCGACATCTACCAGGACCAGGGCTACGCCTACGCCAACTTCAACCCCGAGACGACGGTCAACTCCCAGGATCGAACCGTCCAGCTCGACTTCCGGGTGGAGAAGGGGAAGCTCCAGACCATCGACCGGATCGAGATCACCGGGAACACCAAGACCCGCGACAAGGTCATCCGGCGCGAGCTGCGCATCTACGAGGGAGACCTCTTCAATGGCAGCGGGCTACGGCGGAGCAAGGACCGGGTCACCGCCCTCGGCTTCTTCGAGACGGTGGAGATCACCTACAAGCCGGGCCGGGACGACACCCACGTGGTGGTCACGGTCGAGGTGAAGGAGAAGAGCACCGGCAGCTTCCAGGTGGGCTTCGGGTTCAGCTCGGTGGAGAGCTTCATCTTCACCGCGCAGATCACCCAGAACAACTTCCTCGGGTGGGGGCAGACGATCTCGCTCTCCGCCCAGCTCTCCAGCCTCCGCCAGCTGATCCAGCTGTCGTTCTACGACCCGTACTTCTTCGACAGCGACTGGATCTTCTCCTTCGACGTCTACCGGACCCAGATCGACCAGTTCGACTTCACCCGCCAGGCGCTGGGCGGCTCGGTGGGGCTCGGCTACCACATCTGGGACGACCTCATCGCCAGCGTGGGGTACACCCGGGAGTGGGTCGAGGCCTCCCCGGGAGGCACCGGCACCGGCCCCAACGCCGGGGTCATCAACACCAACACGACCCCGCTCTACGGTCGCTTCCGCACCGGGACCCAGGTCACCTCGGCGGCGCGTCTCAGCCTCGCCTGGGACAAGCGCGACAACCGCCTCTTCCCGAGTCGCGGCTTCTACCAGTTCGGCTCGGTGGAGCTCGCCCCGGACTGGCTGGGCGGAGACCTGAACTACGCCCGGTACACGCTCTTCTCCCGCTTCTACTTCCCGCTGCCGTTCGGGGCGGTGTTCAAGACGAACCTCACGGTCGGGTACATCGCGAACCTGGACCCGACCCGCCCCCTCCCGGTGTCCGAGCTGTACTACCTGGGCGGGATCAACACCATCCGCGGCTACTCGCTGAACTCCATCTCGCCGACCATCCTCGTCCCCATCTGCAACAGACCGGACTGTCCGGCGACCACCTTCGTCGTGGGAGGGAACAAGGAGTTCGTCCTCAACCTCGAGCTCGAGTTCCCCATCGTCCCCAAGGTGGGGGTGAAGGGCGTGGTCTTCGTCGACGCCGGGAACGCGTTCGCGGTGAACGCGAAGTTCTTCGAGGACAACCAGAACGCGCTTCCGCTGGGGCTGTTCTGGTCCGTCGGCTTCGGGATTCGCTGGTTCTCTCCGGTCGGTCCGCTACGATTCGAGTGGGGCGTGCCGCTCACCAGACGGCCGATCGACGACCCCATCCTCTTCGAGTTCACGATCGGCAACTCCTTCTAGGGGAGGTGCTGCCAGATGCGAATCGCGGTGCTCCGGGAGACCGCACCCGCCGAGGCGAGGGTGGCGCTGGTCCCCGACGTGGTGCAGCGTCTGACCAAGGCGGGCCATCGGATCGCGGTCCAGCGGGGCGCCGGCCTCGCCGCCGGCTTCGTCGACGCCGAGTACGAGAAGGCCGGCGCGCAGCTCCACGAGGCCCGGAGCCAGGCCCTGAGCGGGGTGGACCTCTGGCCCCGGGTCCGCCGGCCCACCGGCGCGGAGCTGGGCGAGGCCCCCGAGGGAACGACCGTGGTCTCGATGCTCGGGGTCGACCCTCCCGATGGTCTCCTGCCGGGGCTCGCCGCGAGGGGGCTGACCTTCCTCGCGCTGGAGCGGGTCCCGCGCATCACCCGAGCCCAGTCGATGGACGTGCTGAGCTCGCAGGCCACCGTGGCCGGCTACAAGGCGGTGCTCCTCGGCGCGGCCGAGCTGGGGAAGATGCTCCCCATGCTCACCACCGCCGCGGGCACCCTGGCTCCGGCGAGGGTGCTGGTGCTCGGGGCCGGGGTCGCCGGGCTGCAGGCCATCGCCACCGCCCGCCGGCTGGGAGCGGTGGTGTCTGGCTTCGACGTCCGGCCGGCAGCGGCGGAGCAGGTCCTGAGCCTGGGGGCCACCTTCGTCGGACCGAAGGTGGCCGCCGACGCCGAGGCGGCGGGTGGCTACGCGCGCGCCCAGACGGCGGAGGAGCAGGCCGCCACCCGTGAGGCCCTGGCCGCTGCCATTCCCCAAAACGACCTCCTGGTATGCACGGCGCAGGTGCCGGGTCGCCGGGCCCCGGTGCTGGTGGACGCCAAGGCGCTCTCCACCCTGCGGCCGGGCTCGGTGGTGGTGGACCTGGCGGCCGAGACCGGAGGCAACGCAGAGGGGACCCGGGCAGGGGAGCGGGTGGTGGTCGGCGGGGTGGTGATCCTCGGGCCGGTGCAGCTCGCAGCCACCGTGCCGCTCCACGCGAGCCAGATGTTCGCGAGGAACGTGCTGACCCTGGTGCAGCACCTGTCGACCAAGGAGGGGGCGCTGAAGATCGACCCCCAGGACGAGATCACCCGGGCCATGCTCGTCACCCTGAACGGGCAGCCGGCGGGAGGGACCGGACCGTGATCAGCATCATCGAGCTGTACGTGTTCGTGCTCGCCGCGTTCGTGGGCTACCAGGTCATCACCCGCGTCCCGCCGCTGCTCCACACGCCACTCATGTCGGCGACCAACGCCATCTCGGCGATCAGCCTGGTGGGGTCGCTGGTGCTCGCCGGCGCGAACCACGACACGGTCTCCAACTGGCTGGGCTTCGTGGCGGTGACCGCGGCCAGCATCAACGTCGTCGGCGGGTTCCTGATCACCGACCGGATGCTGAAGATGTTCAAGCGCGAGCCGAAGCAGGCTGCCCCGGCGCTGGAGAAGGGCAAGGAGAAGGGCGGGGCGGCCCGATGAGCGCCCGCGAGCTGCTCATCGAGGCGATCTACCTGGCCTCGTCGGTGCTGTTCATCCTCGGCCTGAAGAGCCTGACCCACCCCGACAAGGCGCGGCTGGGCATGCAGCAGGCGGCGCTGGGAATGGTCCTGGCCATCGTGGGGACGATGTTTCACCACGAGATCATCCGCTTCGACTTCATCGCCGTGGCACTGATCCTCGGGACCGTCATCGGCTACCCGCTGGGCATGTTCGTGCCGATGACCGCGATGCCGCAGCGGATCGCCATCAGCCACATGTTCGGCGCGCTGGCCGCCACCCTGGTGGGTATCGCCGAGTACCGGATCAACCAGCACGGGCTGCCCCGCTCGACGATGGCCGCCCTGGGCTTCGAGGTGCTCTTCGGCGCGCTCACCGTGACCGGCAGCTTCATGGCCTTCGGCAAGCTCCAGGAGTTCATCACCGGGAGGCCGGTCACCTACCGGGGCCAGAACACGGTGAACATCACCCTCTTCGGGGTGGCGATCGCCATGTTCCTGTACCTGATCTTCCGCCCCGAGACGTCGATCGTGTTCTACGCGATGATCGGGCTCGCCCTGATGCTCGGCGTCTTCATGGTGCTGCCCATCGGGGGCGCCGACATGCCGGTGGTGGTGTCGCTGCTCAACTCGTACGCCGGTCTGGCCTCGAGCGCGACCGGCTTCGCGATCCAGAACAACGTCCTCATCATCTGCGGCGCGCTGGACGGGGCCTCGGGCTTCCTGCTCTCGATCCTGATGTCCAAGGCGATGAACCGGAGCTTCGGCAACGTGCTCTTCGGCGCCTTCGGCTCGCCCCCCGCGCTCGTCCCCGGGGCCGAGGCCAGGGACCTCACCGTCCGCAGCGTCACGCCCGAGGACGCCGCGATCCGCATGGCCTACGCCGGCGAGGTCATCGTCGTCCCCGGATACGGGATGGCCGTGGCCCAGGCCCAGCACGTCGTCCGCGAGCTGGCCGATCTCCTCGAGAAGCGGGGGGTCACGGTCAAGTACGCAATCCATCCGGTGGCAGGAAGGATGCCCGGGCACATGAACGTGCTCCTCGCCGAGGCCAACGTCCCCTACGACCGGCTCTACGACATGGAAGAGATCAACTCCGAGTTCCCCCAGGCCGACGTGGCGCTGGTCATCGGGGCCAACGACGTGGTGAACCCCGCCGCGCGCAGCGACCCTTCGAGCCCCATCTTCGGGATGCCCATCCTCGACGTGGACAAGGCCAAGGGCGTCATCGTCCTCAAGCGGAGCATGAATCCAGGCTTCGCCGGCATCGAGAACCACCTCTTCTACGCCCCCAACACCTCGATGCTCTTCGGCGACGCCAAGTCCTCACTCACCCGGCTGGTGACCGAGGTGAAGGCGGTCTGAGAGAGCCCCCTGGACGGGGGTGCCCCGGGTCCGGCCGGGATGGCAACTGCTTGACGGATTGACGGCGTTCCTCCTAGTGTCCGCGCACTTTTTCGACCCCATCGGGAGCGCCCGCCGGGGGGCTTCCGTTCCACTCCGGGCGGTGGTGGTCGTTCCCTGGAAAGCCGCCGGAGTTCCCCGAGGAGCACGCACGTGATGTCGTCCCGTCGCCTGTTGGTGGCCCTGGCCGCCGTCGTTCCATTGACCCTCTCCGCCACCGCGCGCGCGGACGCGAAGATCGGCTTCGTCAGTTTCCAGAAGGCCCTCGGCGAGCTCGACGAGGCCAAGGCCGCCCGGGCCCGCCTCGAGGCCCTCAAGGACCAGAAGCAGAAGGACCTGGACAAGGCCCAGGACGCGCTGAAGAAGGACAAGGATACCTTCGACAAGCAGGCGGCGACGATGACCGAGGCCGCCCGGAACGACAAGGCCGAGGCCCTCCAGAAGCGGTTCATCGATCTCCAGCAGAGCTTCGAGAAGGGCCGCCAGGAGCTGGCGCAGAAGGAGACCGAGGAGTTCCAGCCCATCGTCCAGAAGATGCGGAACGTCATCCAGGCCCTCGCGGCGAAGGAGCAGTTCACGATGGTGTTCGAGGCGGGCGGGATCGCCTACGCCCCGGACTCGCTCGACCTGACCCCGCAGCTGGTCCGCACCTACAACGAGCAGAACAAGGTCAAGGCCAGCAGCAGCGCGCCGGCGGCCGCGGCCCCGGCCAAGAAGAAGTAGCCTCGCGGGAGCGGATGGAACGCTCCCTCACAGAGCTCGCCGCCGAGGTGGGCGGCACCGTCGAGGGAGACGGTCGGCTGCGCATCGTGGGCCTGGCCTCGCTCGAGGAGGCGGGCCCCGGCCAGCTGTCGTTCTACGGAAACCCGCGCTACCGCAAGGAGCTGGGGACCACCCGCGCCTCGGCGGTGCTCCTGCCCCCCGGTGAGGCGGTGACCCGCACCGACGTCGCCTGGGTGAGGGTGGCGTCACCGCATCTGGCCTGGGCCCGGCTCCTGGCGCTGTTCCACCCCGGTCCGCGCCCCGTCGCCGGCATCCATCCCCGTGCCGAGGTGCACCCCTCGGCGCGGGTCGACCCCTCGGCGACGGTCATGGCGCTGGCGGTGGTCGATGCCTCCGCGGTGGTGGGCCCGCGCAGCGTGCTCTGGCCCGGGAGCTACGTCGGGGAAGGTACGCAGCTGGGCGAGGACTGCGTGCTCCAGCCGGGCGCGGTGGTTCGCGAGAAGTGCACCCTGGGCGACCGGGTGCTGCTCCAGCCGGGGGCGGTGGTGGGCTCCGACGGCTTCGGCTTCGCCTTCGACTCCACAGGGCTGGCCCACGTGAAGGTGCCGCAGGTGGGCACCGTCCGGATCGAGGACGACGTCGAGGTCGGCGCCGGGAGCTGCATCGACCGGGCGACGACCGGGGAGACGGTCATCGGCCGGGGAACGAAGATCGACAACCTGGTGCAGATCGCCCACAACGTTCGGGTGGGGCCGCTCTCCATCGTCTGCGCCCAGGTGGGCATCTCCGGCTCCACCGAGGTGGGCGAGGGCGTGGTGCTCGCCGGGCAGGTGGGCATCGTCGGGCACGTGCACATCGGGGACGGGGCCCGCATCGCCGCCCAGTCGGGCGTGCCGCACGACGTGCCCGCCGGGCAGACCTTCTCGGGGTATCCGGCGGTGGAGCGTTCCCTCTGGCTGCGGCAGAGCGCCGCCCTGAAGCAGCTGCCGGAGCTGCTCAGGGAGATCAGGCAGCTCCGCGCCCGGGTCGCTGCGCTCGAATCGAGGAAGGACGGCTCCACCTCATGATGGACGTGCTGGAGATCCAGAAGCTGCTGCCCCACCGCTACCCGTTCCTGCTCGTGGACCGGGTGGTGTCGATCGAGCCCGGCAAGGCGCTGCGGGCATACAAGAACGTCTCGGTGAACGAGCCCTTCTTCGAGGGTCACTTCCCGGGCCACCCGGTGATGCCGGGGGTGCTGGTCCTCGAGGCCCTGGCGCAGGCGAGCGCGATCCTCGCCTACCGCTCGACGGGCTTCGACCCCACACAGAAGGTGACGTATCTCATGGCCATCGACGCGGCGAAGTTCCGCCGGCCCACCGTCCCGGGCGATCGCCTGGAGCTCGAGGTGGAGGTCCTGCGCTTCAAGGGGTCGATCCTCAAGACGCGGGGGGTGGCCAAGGTGGACGGAGAGGTCGTGGCCGAGGGCGAGTTCCTGGCCACCGTGGTGGACAAGGACCGATGAGCGTCCATCCCACGGCGGTGATCGCCCCCGGAGCCCAGCTGCACCCCACGGTCGAGGTGGGCCCCTACGCGGTCATCGGGCCCCAGGTCACGATCGGCGCCGGGACAGTCGTCGGTCCGCACGCGGTCATCGAGGGGCGTACACGGATCGGTGAGCGCAACCGGGTCTTCCACTTCGCCTCGGTGGGCGCGCAACCCCAGGACCTCAAGTACGCCGGCGAGGACAGCGCGCTCGAGATCGGCGACGAGAACCTCATCCGCGAGTTCACCACCCTCCACAAGGGCACCGCCGGCGGCGGCGGGGTGACCCGGATCGGGGACCAGAACCTCTTCATGGCCTACGCCCACGTGGCCCACGACTGTCAGGTGGGGAGCGGCTGCGTGTTCGCCAACGCGGCGACCCTCGGCGGGCACGTGGAGGTGGGAGACCACGCCATCCTCGGCGGGCTGGCGGCGGTGCACCAGTTCACCCGCATCGGCCGACATGCCTTCGTGGCCGGTGGGGCGATGGTGGTGATGGACGTCCCGCCCTTCTGCACCGCACAGGGTGATCGGGCCGAGCTGGTGGGGGTCAACAGCATCGGGCTCGCGCGACACGGCTACTCGGAAGAGCAGATCGCCCGGGTGAAGGAGGCCTACCGCATCCTCTTCCGGAGCAAGCTCCCGCTCGAGGAGGCCATCGAGCGGCTCCGCACCGAGCTCGGCGACCAGAGCGAGATCCAGACGCTGCTCTCCTTCGTCGCCACCAGCCAGCGCGGGATCACCAGGTAGTGTTCGGGCGCATCGGGCTCATCGCCGGCAACGGCGCGCTGCCCCGCCTCTTCGCGCGGGCGGCGCGGGCGAAGGGCCTGGCCGTCATCGCGGTGGGGCACACGGGCGAGACCGATCCCGCGCTGGCCTCCGAGGTCGATCGGCTCGACTGGGTGAAGGTGGGGCAGGTGGCGCGCATCGAGCGGCTGCTCCGGGACCAGGGCGTCACCGAGGCGGTGCTCGCCGGAGGCTTCTCCCGGATGCGGGCAGTGCAGCAGATGCGCCCCGACGTCGGGCTGTTCCGCATCGCGACGCGCCTGCGGAGCTTCCGCGACGACGCGCTCCTCCGTGCGGCGGCGGACGAGTTCGAGGCCGCCGGGATCCGAATCGTCGCCCCCACCGAGCTGCTCCGGGAAATCCTCGCCCCGGAGGGCCAGCTCGCCGGTCCTCAGCTCGAGGCCGCTCAGGAGCGGGACGTGGCGCTGGGCGAGGAGGTTGCGACCCTGCTCGGCCGCGCCGACGTGGGGCAGACGGTGGTGGTGAAGAACGGGCACGTGCTGGCGCTGGAGGCGGTGGAGGGGACCGACGCCTGCATTCGCCGCGGAGCCGAGCTGGGCGGGCCGGGCGTGGTGGTGGTGAAGAGGAGCAAGCCGGGACAGGACGAGCGGTTCGACCTGCCGGCGGTGGGTCCGGCGACGCTCGAGGTGCTCCGGTCGGTCGGGGCCCGGGTGCTCGCGGTCGAGGCAGGGAAGACGCTGCTCCTCGAGGGCGACCGGCTCGTCCAGCTGGCGAACGAGAGCGGCATCGTGCTCGTCGCGCGCCGGGTGGCGCCTCCGGCCCGGCCGTGAGCACCTGGCTCCAGCGCACCCGCCAGGAAGCGCGCTTCTACGCCGCGGCCGCGCTCACCGTCGCCTGTCTGCTGCCAATCGCCTTCACCGACACCGTCTCGGAGTGGCTGGGCGTGGAGGAGCTCCTGGTCGGGCTTCTGTCCCTCGGGCTCGCGGTGGTGGGGCTGGTCGTCTTCGGTCGCGCGGTCCGCTGCCCCCGCTGCGGAACGCGGGCGGTCTGGCAGGTGCTCCGCACTGCCCCGTCGGACCGCTGGTTCGGTACGCTGAGGAAGCTGCAGGCCTGTCCCCGCTGCGGAGACCGCGCGGAGAGGACGCCGGCGAGCCACACTCCCCGACGCTGAACGGCGTCCTGCCGGTGGCATCGTCCCGCCCCTCGTCCGTTCACTCCCGGGCGGTGCCCGGGCCCGGAATGTCGTCGGTCGTTCGCTCGCATCGGCGGGCCGGCACCACGCCCGGAGCCCGCGAGCGAGCGAGGCCCCACCCTCCCATGGAAGGGAGCACCCTCGCCATGCGTTCACATCGCATCTTGCTCGCCGCCGCCGTCCTCCTCGCGGGGGCGTCGCTCGCCCAGACCAACCGCGCCGGCACCGAGAAGGTGAACCCGCAGGGGTGGAGCACCGGGAGCACGACCGCGCCCCCGGGGAAGAGCGGCCTGCACGCGCCCTCTGACGTGACCCCCGAGGGCCCGCAGCTTCCACCGCCGGTGTCGAGCGCGCTCGGGACCACGCCCGCGCCGGAGATGGTGCTCGCCGAGCTCCACGCGGCGAACGCGGCCGAGATCGAGCTGGGGACGCTCGCCGAGCAGCGGGCCCGGAGCGACGCCGTGCGGAGCTACGCCCGGCACGTGGTCCAGGCCCACACCGAGCTCGATCGCGCCGCGCAGGGCTGGGCCAGGAAGAACCACCTCGCCATTCCGCCGCTCCCCGAGACCCCCGAGCGTCAGGAAGCGATGGCGAGGCGCGAGGCCACGGGTCGCAGGCTCCGGTCGCTCTCCGGCGCGGACTTCGACCGGGCCTACCTGCAGGTCATGGTGGACGACCATGCCCGGGTCCTGAGCGAGGTGCAGACCCTCGAGGAGCAGGTCACCGACGGGAGCCTCCAGGAGCTCCTCCACCACGTTCGCCTGGAAGTCGCCGCGCACGGAAAGACCGCCGCCGACCTCCTCCGGAAGCTCGGCAGCGCCTGATCGCTAGCCGGGGAGCGGCGGCATCCCCACCAGCTGCCGGCCCCCCTCGGCGATGAACTGAACGGCGATGGCGGCGAGCAGCAGCCCCATGACCCGCTGGACGATGGCCACCCCCGACTGGCCGAGTACGCGCTGGACCAGCGCGGCGCCGCGGAGCAGGAAGAAGGTGACGGCCATCGTCAGGAGCACGCTCAGCACCACCGCCCCCGTCGCGAGCCAGCCTCCACCCCGCGACATCAGGACCATGACCGTGGCGATCGCCCCCGGTCCCGCCAGGAGCGGGATGGCCAGCGGCACGATGGCGACGTCCTCCTTGTCGGTGGCCTCCTGCGCCTCCTCCGGCGAGGTGCGGGTCTCGGACTGCCGGGCCCGGAGCATGTCCAGCGCGGTGATCAGGAGCACGATGCCGCCCGCCACGCGGAAGGCCGCGAGGCTCACCCCCACCACCTTGAAGAGGAAGGTCCCGAAGAGGGCGAAGAAGATCAGGAGGCCCGCGGCGACCAGCGACGCCCGGCGAGCGGTGTCGCGGATCTTCTCCGCCGAGTCCCCGTGCGTCATGGCGATGAAGATCGGCACCACGCCCACCGGGTCCACGACGAAGAAGACCGCCGAGAGCGAGACCAGCGCCGAGGAGATCGCCTCGCTCACCGGATCTTCCACACCATGGCCAGGGCCTCGAGGACGATGGCGCGCGACATCTTGGACTGTCCCACCCGCCGGTCCTCGAACACGATGGGCACCTCGACCACGCGGAACCCACGGCGGATGGCACGGTAGGTCAGCTCGATCTGGAAGCCATAGCCGGTGCTGGTCACGGTGGGCAGGTCGATCGCCCGCAGCACGTCGGCGCGGAAGCACTTGAAGCCCCCGGTGAGGTCGCGGATGCCGAGCCCGAGGATGGTGCGAGCGTAGAACGAGCCGCCGCGACTGATCAGCCGCCGTCCGAGGCCCCAGTTCCGGGTCCCGCCGCCCTGCACCCAGCGCGAGCCGAGGACCAGGTCGGCGTCGGAGGCGGCGCGGTCGAGCAGCGTGGGGAGGTACTTCGGATCGTGGCTCCAGTCGGCGTCCATCTCCAGGACGTAGGCGTAGCCCCGCTGGAGGGCCCACTCGAAGGCGGCGAGGTAGGCCTTACCCAGGCCGGCCTTCCCGGCGCGGTGGAGCACGTGGACCCGGCTGGACTCCCTCGCGAGCGCATCGGCGAGCGCGCCCGTGCCGTCCGGGCTGCCGTCGTCGACCACCAGCACGTCCACCCGCGGGTCGGCGGCCAGCGCCGCGCGGACGATGGACTCGACGTTGTCGCGCTCGTTGTAGGTGGGAATGCAGATCAGGGCTGGATTCATCGGGCGATGGCGCCTGGCTCCTTAGCATGCTGCTCGAGCACCTCCAGCACCTCATCGGCCACGCGCGAGGCGGTGGGCCCGCTGCCGAGCTGAGCCCGGATCGCCCGGAGGCCCGCGAGCTGCTCCGAGCGCGCGTCTCCCGGAGCCCAGAGCCGCCGGACCTCTGCCGCCACCGCCTCGGGGCGGAGATCGCCCTGGAGCAGCTCGGGCACCAGACGCCGGCGGCTCAGGAGGTTGACCAGGCTGACGAAGGCGACCTTCACCAGGAGCCTCCCGATGGCCCAGCTGATGGCCGACATCCGGTACACCACCACCATGGGGCGGAGCATCAGCGCGGTCTCGAGCGTGGCGGTGCCGGAGGCGACGACCGCCACGTCCGCGGCGCCCACCACCTCGGCCGCCCGGCCGTCGACGAGGACGGGGCGGAGGCCCTTCGCCGCGAACTCCCGCTCCACCGCAGCCCGGTCCAGGCCGGGAGCGACCGGCACGACGATCTGGATCTCCGGGCGCTCGCTCCGGAGGAGGGCGGCGCTCTCCACCATCGTCGGGAGGACGCGGTGCAGCTCGGAGGCGCGGCTCCCGGGGAGGAGCGCCAGGGTCAGCCGCGACGCATCGAGGCCCAGCGCGCGGCGGAATCCCTCCGGTGGACCGGGCGGCGGAACCTGCTCCACCACCGGATTGCCCACGTAGCGCGCCCGCACGCCGTGCTCCCGGTAGAACTCCTCCTCGAACGGGAGGATGCAGAGCATCCGGTCCACGTTCCGGGCGATCTGCCGGACCCGGTAGCGGCGCCAGGCCCAGACGGTGGGGCTCACGTAGTACACGACCGGGATGCCCAGGCCGCGGAGCTTCCGCGCGAGCCGCAGGTTGAAGTCCGGGACGTCCACCAGGAGGGCGGCCGCGGGGCGGCGCTCGCGAGCGGCGCGAACCAGGGAGCGGAACACCCGCCAGATGCGCGGAAGCCGGGGCCACACCTCGGCGATGCCCATCACCGAGATCTCCCTTGCGTCGAAGAGCCGCTCCAGTCCGGCGGCCTTCAGCTTCGGCCCTCCCATGCCGAAGGCACGAAGGCCCGGGCGGCGGCGGCGGAGCGCGGCCAGCACGTCCGCGGCGTGAAGGTCCCCCGAGGCTTCGCCCGCCACCACCATCAGCTCGCCGTTCGCCATGGACGCTCGGAGGCAGGATGGTACACCTCCGTTCCCAGGTGACCACCGCGGACAACACCGGCCGCCGCTCGGGGTGGCGTGCCCTGTGGAGGCTCGTTCCCTACGCGCGGCCGCATCTGGGACGGCTGGTGCTCGCCACCGCTGCGATGGGCGTGCTGGCCCTGGCCACCGGCCTCTACGCCTTCCTGGTCGGGCCGGCGCTCCGCTACCTGCTGACCGGAGGGGCCTCGGCGCTCGGGCGGGTGGCGAGCTGGGCCCCGGCCCTCGAGGCCGCCGGACGGGAGCGCATCCTGCTCGTGCTGCCGCTGGTGCTGGTGGGCGTGGCGCTGGTGAAGGGCGTCGCCTACGCCGCGCAGTTCACCTGGACCGGACAGTTCGGGCAGCGGACGGTGGCCTGGCTCCGCCGGGCGATCCTCGACGCGCTGCTGCGGCAGTCGCCGGTGCAGCTCGCCCGGAGGATGAGCGGTGACCTCCTGTCTCGCTTCGGCGCGGACGTGAGCGCCGTGGAGACCGCCGCCATCTACGCGGTGGGCTCGTGGATCCGGGACGGGCTCCAGGTCCTCGTCCTCGCCGGGGTGGCGGTGGCGCTCGACTGGCGGCTGGCGCTGGTGGCCCTGGCCGTGGTTCCGCTGGCCGGACTCCCGGTGGCGCGCCTCACCCGCTCGGTCCTCCGCCGCACCCGCGAGGGCCAGGCCCGGCTGGGGGGCATGGCCGGTCAGCTGCGCGAGGCGCTGGAGGCGATCCGCACCGTGCAGGCCTACGGGGTCGAGGAGGCCGAGGCCGGACGGTTCTCCGCCCGCGCCGAGGCCCATGCCTCGACGCTGGCCCGTGCGGCCTGGGCCCGGGCGGCGGTCCCCGCGCTGACGGAGGTGCTCGCCGCGCTGGCGGTGGCGGCGGTGCTGGTCTGGGCCGGCGGCGCGATGGAGGTGGCCTCGGAGCGGCTGCTCTCCTTCCTCGCCGCGCTCATCCTCCTCTACCAGCCGGCGAAGGAGCTGGGACGGGCCTCGCAGTTCGCGACGCAGGGAGCGGCGGCGGCGGAGCGGCTCCTCGAGGTGCTGGAGACCCCGCCGGTCGTGGTCGACGCTCCGGGCAGCAAGCCCGCGCCGCGCCTCGCGCGCGCGGCGCACCTGGAGGCGGTGAGCTTCTCCTACGGAGACCGGCCGGCGCTCCACCGCCTGGAGCTGGAGATCCCGGTGGGGAAGATCACCGCGCTGGTCGGCCCGAGCGGCAGCGGGAAGAGCACGGTGGCCGCGCTCCTGCTCCGCTTCCTCCGCCCCGAGTCGGGCCGCCTCCTCTGGGACGGCGTCGACGTCGAGGCCTGCACCGTGGCCTCGGTCCGTGCACAGGTGGCGCTGGTGACCCAGGAACCCCTCCTCTTCTCCGGCACGGTGCGGGAGAACCTCCTCGCCGCGCGTCCGGACGGGACCGGCGGCGAGCTGCGCTCGGCACTGCGAGCCGCCCGGGCCGAGGAGTTCGTCATGGGCCTGCCGCGGCAGTGGGACACGCCCCTCGGCGAGCGCGGCGCCCGGCTCAGCGGCGGACAGCGCCAGCGCCTCGCGCTCGCGCGCGCGGTGCTCCGCGACGCCCGGCTGCTGGTCCTGGACGAGGCGACGAGCAACCTGGATCCGGAGGGTGAGCGCGAGGTGCAGGAGGCGCTCGACGTGATGCTCCCGGGCAGGACCGCGCTGGTCATCGCCCACCGGCTCCAGACGGTGGCCCGCGCGGACCGCATCCACGTGCTCTTTGAAGGCCGGGTGGTGGAGGAGGGCACGCACGAGGACCTCCTGGCCCGCGGCGGCTGGTACGCCGAGGCGTGGGGGCTGCAGCATCCACCCGCCGCCGCGACGGGGACCGCACGGTGAGGCGACCTGCGATGGTGCTCCGGCCCATCCGGCGCCGGAGACGGACGCCGGGGTGGATCCGCCTGCTGCGCTGGGCACTGGGGCTGCTGGTGCTCACCCTCGCCTGGTTCGCGCTGCTCGCCGCGGTGCGGCCGCTCCCGCTCGGCCCCCCGACCGCCACCCGGGAGCTGCGGGGGGTGTGGCACGTGCACACGACGCGCAGCGACGGGCGGGCCAGCCCGACCGACGTGGCCCGCGCCGCCCGCTCCGTGGGCCTCGACTTCGTCGTGCTGACCGACCACAACCCCGCCGAGCTCCCCACTCCGGCGCGCGAGGATGGGGTGCTGCTCGTCCCCGGCGAGGAGTCGAGCACGCCCTTCGGCCACCTGGCCGACGTGGGCACCCGCCGCCCCCTCACCGACGCGGAGAAGGTCTCGACGCCGGTCCGCACGGTGCTCGAGCTCGGGGGCATCGCCGTCCTCGCCCACCCCCTGCACCCGCAGCGCGGCTGGACCGACCTCGCCCAGGCCAGGCTGGCGAGCGGGGTGGAGGTCTGGAGCGGCGACTCGGCGTGGGGAGGGCTGCGGCAGCATCCACTGACCCGCCTGCTTCCGGCCCTGGGGACCGCGCTGGTCAGCACCGACCGCGCGCTGGTGTACGCCCTTGCCGAGGCGCGCCCGGTGGAGGACTGGATGCTCGCGCTCGACGGGCCGGAGCCGAAGCTGGCCTTCTGCGGGCCGGACGCGCACGGCTACCCGAGCTACGCTTCGGCCCTTCGCTGGATGTCGCTGCACCTCGCCGGAATCACCGCGCTCCCCGAGGCTCCGGCCGAGGGCGCGCAGGCGGTCATCCAGGAGCTGCGCGCCGGCCGCTTCTACTGCGCGGTCGACGCCCTGGCCCCGGCCGCGGGCTTCGCCTTGCTGCCCGCCGATCGACGGACGTTCCGGGTGGGCGAGGTGCTCGAGGTCCGGCTCCCCGCGGTGCGCCCCCCCGGCGTCCAGGTCCGGGTCCACGGGCCGGGGCGCATGGTGGACGCGAGCCACCTCCGCCTGGAGGCTCCCGGGCAGGTGCTGGTGGAGGTGCGGGTGGAGACCCCGGGTCTGGGCCTCGGCGAGGCCTCCTGGCCCTGGCTGCTGGCGCAGCCCGTTCTCGTGAAGGCCGAGCCGTGAGACGGGCGCTCTACGTCGCGCTGAGCACGCTCTTGTTCCTGCTGCTGTCGCCGGTGCTGCTCCTGGCGCGGAAGACGCGGGCCGGGCTCCTCGAGCGCTTCGGGTTCTACCGGTCCGGAACGCTTCCCGAGGGAGGGTGGCCGCGGGTGTGGCTCCACGGGGCGAGCGCGGGCGACCTCCAGGCCCTGGCGCCGATGATCGGCCGCTTCCGGGAGCGCTTCCCCGACGCCCGCATCGTCCTCTCCACCATCACCGACACCGGGCGGACGATGGTCGAGCAGCGGCTCCGCTCGCAGGTGGACGGCGTCGTGTATGCACCCTGGGACCTGGCCGGGGCCACCCGCCGGGCCCTCCGGGCGATGCGTCCGGATCTCCTGGTCCTCGAGTACGCGGAGATCTGGCCGAACCTCATCCACGCCGCGCACCGGGCCGGCAGCCGGGTGGTGCTCACCAACGGCCGCTTCTCGCCGGACCGCCTGCGGGGCTACCGGACCCTGTTCACGCTGTTCGGCAATCCGCTCGCCGAGCTCGACCTGCTCCTGATGCGGGAGGACGAGGAGGCGGAGCGGGCGCTGTCGCTGGGCGCCCCCCTCGACCGGGTGTGGGTGACCGGGAACACCAAGTTCGACGGCCTGTCGGTGCCCGTGCCCTCGACCGAGGACGATGCGCTGCGGACGGCCCTCGGCCTGCCCGGGGACGCGCTGGTCCTGATGGGCGGGAGCACCCACGAGGGCGAGGAGGAGCTGCTCCTCTCGGTCTGGGAACGGCTCCGCGCGACGCACCCCGGGCTGCGCCTGGTGCTCGCCCCGAGGTACGTGGATCGCTCGGCGCGCGTGCAATCGCTCGCCCAGGCCCGCGGGGTCGAGGTGGGCCGCCGGACGGTGGGGCCGGCCGGGGCGCCGGTGATGGTGCTCGACACCATCGGCGAGCTCGCCCGCGCCTACCGGCTGGCCACCGTCGTGTTCGTGGGCGGGAGCTTCACGCCCCGAGGCGGGCAGAACATTCTCGAGCCGGCGGCGCAGGGCCGGCCGGTGCTCTTCGGCCCCCGGATGGAGAACTTCCGCGACAGCGTGCAGGTGCTCCTCGGCCGGGGCGGCATCCAGGTCGCCGACCCCGAGCAGCTCTACCGGGTGCTGTCCGAGCTGCTCGGCCGTCCCGACGTCCTCGCCAACCTCGGGGCCCTCGCCGCCCACTCGGTGCGGCAGGTGTCGGGGGCGAGCCAGCGCAACGTGGACCTCGTGGCCCGCCTGCTGCTCGGAGCCGGCAGCCGGCCCACCGCTCGAAGGACGGGGTCCATCGGATGACCCGGGTGGTGCACCTCCACTTCCATGGACGGCGCACCGGAATCACCCGCCACGTGGAGGACGTGGCGCGCCTGCTCCCCGCGGAGGTGGTGGGGTGGGGCCTGCCGGCGGAGGTGCCGCGGCTGTCGTGGAGGGCGCTGCGGGCGCGCATCCGCTCCGGACCGGTGGTGCTGCACGCACACCGGAACCTCGAGCTCCTCGCGGCGCTGCTGCTCCGGGCGCCGTCGCCGTCGGTCCGGGTGGTCTTCACCCGGCACTCGGCGGGGCGGCCCTCGGCGTGGACCCGCTTCCTCGCCCGGCGTGCCGACGCCCGGGTGGTGATGACCCGGGGGGCGCTCGGCGAGCTCGACCTGCCGGCCGAGGTCGTCCCTCACGGGGTGGACACGCGGCGATTCGGCCCCGCGGCGGCGGACCGCGCGTCCGGGCCCCGCGCGCTGGGAGCGGTGGGGCGGCTCCGGCCGGACAAGGGCCAGGAGGACCTGGTTCGCGCCTGGGCGGCGCTCGCGCCGAGGTTTCCGGGCTGGCGGCTCGTGCTCGCCGGGGCGGCGACCCACCGCTGGAGGGGATTCGCGCGGCACCTGGCCCGGCTCGCGCCGGTCGATCTGCTCGGCGAGGTGAGGGACACGCCGGCGCTCTATCGCCGCCTCACCGTCATGGTCCAGCCATCGCGGCGGGAGAGCTTCTCGCTCGTGCTGCTCGAGGCGATGGCCAGCGGCTGCTGCGTGGTGGCGGCGGCGCTCCCCCACTACCCGGAGCTGGTGGAGGACGGGGTGACGGGCTTCCTCTACCCGCCCGGGGACGTGGACGCGCTCGCCCGGCTCCTCGAGCCCCTCCTCGAGAATCCCGCCCGCGCCGAGGAGGTGGGGCGGGCGGCGATGGTGGCGGTGAGGGCGCGCTGGACCCTGGAGGCGGAGGTGGCAGCGCTTCGTGGCCTGTACGCGCGCCTGGAGCGGCCGGGATGAACATCCTCCACCTCCTCTCCAGCCCGGTGTGGAGCGGCCCCGCCGAGCCGGTGGCCCTGCTGGCCGAGGCCCAGCGGTCGCTGGGGCACGCCGTCTCGGTGGCCATCGACTCGACGCGGACCGGAACCGGCTCGGAGGAGCCGGCGGCCCCCCACCTCGAGCGGCTCGGGCTCCTCGATGGCCGGGGGCTCCGGCTGTGCACCCGTGACGGGCCGCCCGGAGTGTGGCGAGATGCGCGCCGGCTGGCGACGCTGGAGGTGGACGTGGTGCACGCGCACTTCAGCCACGACCACTGGGTGGCCGCCCTGTCGGGTCATCGCGGCGTGCGGGTCCGCTCGTTCCACGCGGCCCGCTCCCTGCGTGGCGTCCGTCCCGGCGCGGCGGCCTTCACCGTCCCCACCGCCGAGCTCGGGGTGGGGCTCCGCCGCCCGTGGACGGTGCTCCCTCCGCTGGTCGGGCCCGGGTTCCGCCCCGCGGAGGATCGCCCGGCGCTCCAGGTGGCGCTGGGGCTCACGGCTCCGGTGGTGGGCATGGTGTCGACGTTCCAGCCGTCGCGCCGGCACGCCGTCGCCCTCGCCGCGTTCGGGCGTCTCCACGTGCGCGAACCTCGCTCCACCCTGGTGCTGCTGGGCGACGGGCAGCTCGGGCCGGCGCTCCGGGCCGAGGCGCAGGCGCTGGGACTCTCCGCGGCGGTGCGCTTCCCTGGCTACCAGAGCGGCGAGGCGCTCGTGCGCTGGATGCAGGCCCTGGACGAGGTGTGGGTGCTCGGGCTGGGGAACGACTGGGCCGGTCGCGCGGCCCTGCAGGCGCGGGCGGTGGGGGCGCGCGTGGTCGGCGTGGACGAGGGGGCGCTGCGGAACTGGGTGGACGAGCTGCTGCCCGAACCGACGCCGGCGGCGCTCGCGGCGGTCGCGCTCCGGGGCGCGCGCCGGACCCTCGCCCTGCCCGACGTTCGGAGGGTGGGGGAGGAGCTCGTCGCCCTCTACCTCAGCGCGGGGGCCAGATCGTGAGCCGCTGGGTGGAGCGGCTCTTCTATCCGGACCATCCGGAGGGGCCGCTCCGCGAGCTGGTGCTGTCCCCCCTGGCCGTCGTCGAGTCCGTCTTCGCGGCCGGAGTCCAGGCACGCACCGCGGCGCGGACCCATGGGTGGCTCCGCGCCCAGCGGGTCCCGGAGCTCCGCGTCGTCTCGGTGGGCAACGTCCTCGTCGGCGGGACGGGGAAGACGCCGGTGGTCCGGGCGCTGGCGGAGCGGCTGCTCGCGCGCGGACGGCGGGTGGCCGTCCTCAGCCGCGGGTACGGGCGGGTCTCGACGGGACAGATCCGGGTGGAGGGCCCCCCGTGGCCCGAAGCCTCGCGGTGCGGAGACGAGCCGCTGATGCTCGCCCGGAGCCTGCCGGGGGCGACGGTGTGGGTGGGCGAGGACCGGGTGAACCTGGCCCGGCTCGCGGCGCGCTGCGGAGCCGCGGTGGCGATTCTCGACGACGGCTTCCAGCAGTGGCGGCTCGCGCCGGACGTGGACGTGGTGGTCGTGGACGAGGCGGTGGGTCTGGGGAACGGCCACCTCCTGCCCCGTGGCCCCCTGCGCGAGTCGCCGCGGGCGCTCGGGCGGGCGAGCCTGCTCTGGGTCCGCGCCGCCGAGACGCCGGTGTCCGTGCCCTGGCCGGAGGGAGTGCCGCGGGTGCGGGCGCGCCACGGCCCGAGGGACGTCCACGCCCCGGACGGCGAGGTGCACCCGGTGGACGTGCTCCGCGGCAGGCGGGTGGTCGGCTTCGCGGCCATCGGGCGTCCCTCGGCGTTCCGGAGGTCGCTCGAGTCGCTCGGGGCGGAGGTGGTCGGGTTCACCGGCTTTCCGGACCACCACGGGTTCGGCGCGACCGAGCTGCGCGTGCTCGAGCGCCAGGCCGCGGACGCGGGCGCGTGGCTGGTGACGACCGAGAAGGACGGGGTCCGCTGCCCGGAGGGAGCGCCGGTCCACGTGCTGAGGCAGGGCGTGGAGGTGCTGGAGGGCGAGGAGCACCTGGACCGGCTCCTGCTCTGCTGAAGGCAGCGCGTCTCGCGAGGAATTGGCGCCCGGGGGTCGGGGTGTGGGACAAGCGAGTCCCAGATTGGCGTCCGACCTCTCGCGGCTGCTGTCCGCCTTCCGCACCCGGAAGCTCGTGGTGCTGGGCGACCTCGTGGCCGATCACTACGTCTACGGGCAGTCCGACCGGGTGAGTCGCGAGGCTCCGGTGCTGGTGGTGCGCCACGAGTCGTCCGAGGTGACGCTGGGCGGGGCGGCCAACGCGGCGGCGAACGCGCGGGCGCTGGGGGCCGAGGTGACCGCGGTGGGAGTGCTCGGCCAGGACGAGATGGGCGAGGCGCTCCGGCGGCGGTTCGCCGAGCGGGGCATCCGCCTGGTGGCGGTGGAGGCTCCGGTCACGGAGACCAAGACGCGGATCCTCGCCGGCGGGCTGAACACCACCCGGCAGCAGATGCTCCGCCTGGACCGGGGGAACGCGCTTCCCCTGGCCCCGGGGCTCTCGGCGCGGCTGCGGCAGGCGCTGGAGGAGGCGGCCCGCGGCGCGGACGCGGTCCTGGTGGGCGACTACGGCGGGGGAGTGGTGGGCGACGCCACGCGGGCGACCCTGCGCCACCTCGCGGCGACCGGCATGCTGGTGTCGGTGGACTCGCGCTACGCCCTGGGCAAGCTCAGCGGCTTCCGGGCAGCGAAGCCGAACGAGCCCGAGCTCGCCACGCTGACCGGGCTCCCGGTGGAGGACGACCGCGCCCTCTGCCGGGCGGTCGAGGAAGGGCTGAGGCTGCTCGATTCCCAGGTCCTGCTGGTCACCCGGGGACGGCGCGGGATGGCGCTGCTCGAGCGCGGCGGCTCGGTCGAGCTCCTCGCCGCGCACGGGACGCGGGCGGCGGTGGACGTGACCGGCGCCGGCGACACGGTGATGGCCGCCTTCACCCTGGGGCTCGCGGCCGGGGCCACGGCGCGGATGGCGGCCGAGCTGGCCAACGTGGCAGGGTCCCTGGTGGTGCAGAAGCCGGGGACGGCGCCGGTCACCGCCGAGGAGCTGGCGGCGGAGCTGGGCGTCCGGTGAGCACCGCGGCGAAGGTGGAGCCGCTCGAGGCCGTGGCGGCGGCGGTGGAACGGGCGCGCGAGGCCGGGAAGACGGTGGCCCTGGCCAACGGGGCGTTCGACCTGCTGCACGTCGGGCACGTGCGGTACCTCGAGGGGGCGAAGGCGCTCGCGGACGTGCTGGTGGTGGCGGTGAACGACGACGCCTCGGTCCGGAGCCTGAAGGGGCCCGGGCGCCCACGGACCGCCGCCCGGGAGCGGGCGGAGATCGTCGCGGCTCTGGGATGCGTGGATCACGTGGTTCTGTTCGGCGAGCCGGACGTGCGCGTGGTGCTGCGCCGGCTCCGGCCGCACCTCCACGTCAAGGGGACGGACTACACCGCGGAGACCGTGCCGGAGCGGGACGAGCTCGCGGCCTGGGGCGGCCGGGTGGCCATCGCCGGGGACCCGAAGGACCACAGCACGACCGAGCTGCTGGAACGACTCCGCGGCATGCCGCAGGATTGAACGACGCCGGGGGGGCGATGACGAGACCATCGTTCATCGCAAGAGCGGGGCGTCCACGAAACCCCCGGGGGGGCTGCACGGCAAGGTGCTGGTGGTCGTGGCTCAGGCCCGGCCGGAGGCGAACGCCCGGACGGCCGTCTCCAGTTCCTCCGCAGCGCGGACCGGATCCTCGATCGACGAGGTGAGATCGACGGTGCGGTGCGGCGGCTCGCAGTAGCCCCAGCGCTCCGGGTCCATTTTCAAGAAGAGGGCCAGCGTCGGCGCCCCCACCGCGACCGAGAGGTGCATCGGTCCCGAGTTGTTGCAGACCGTGCACCGGGCGGCGGCGAGCAGCGCGGCGAGCCCGTCGAGGTCGGTCGGCGGCGCGAGCTGTGCCCCGGGAGCCTCGCTGACCACCGCGTGCCCGAGCTCCTCCTCCCCCGGTCCCCACGCGACGACGACCGTTCGCCCCAGCGCCATCAGCTCGCGCGCGGCGATGCCGAACAGCTGCGGGGGAATCCGCCTCCACCCCAGGCGGCCCCCGGGGACGAGGACCGCGTGGGGCGTCTCGCGCACCTGGTCGAGGAAGGGCTGCAGCGTTCGCGTGATGCGCGGCGTCCGGAAGGTGGGGAGCAAGCGGGGGGGCTCGAGCAGGGGCGAGAGGATGTGCAGCCGCTGGGCCAGCTCGGACCGCGTGCCCGCGCGCGGCGGCACCGGGAGGTCGTGGAGCGGGCCGGTGGGCGCCACCGCGGGGCCGATCACCAGCGCCCCCGCGGCCACC
>DATJVY010000053.1:0-2500 GCA_035501615.1 Myxococcaceae bacterium | reverse complement strand
GTACCCTGAGGAAAAGAAAACAACGAGTGATTCCCGTAGTAGTGGCGAGCGAACCGGGAAAAACAAGCCTAAACCGAGGTCACGAAAGTGCCCTCGGGGTTGCGGGTCCGCGGTAGGACCTCCAAAAGCTAGCGGAAGCGCCTGGAAAGGCGCGCCAAAGAGCGTGATAGCCGCGTACGCGAAAGCAAGAGGAGGCCGAGCGGGGTACCCAAGTAAGGCGGGACACGTGCAATCCTGTCTGAATCTGCCAGGACCATCTGGTAAGGCTAAATACTACTGAGCGACCGATAGTGAACTAGTACCGCGAGGGAAAGGTGAAAAGAACCCCTGTGAGGGGAGTTCAAAGATCCTGAAACCACATGTCTACAAGCAGTTCGAGGACTACGGGGCAACCCAGTCCGAGAGCGTACCTTTTGCATCATGATTCGGCGACTTAATGTACGTAGCGAGGCTAAGCCGCTAGGTGGAGCCGGAGCGAAAGCGAGTCCGAAATGGGCGCCACAGTTGCGTGCATTATAACCCGAAGCGGGGTGATCTACACTTGGCCAGGATGAAGCGTGGGTAAAACCACGTGGAGGTCCGAACTCGTGAGAGTTGAAAATCTCTGGGATGAGCTGAGTGTAGGGGTGAAAGGCCAATCAAACTCCGTGATAGCTGGTTCTCCCCGAAAGATATTTAGGTATCGCCTCACGTAATTCAGTGGCGGAGGTAGAGCACTGGAACGGCTAGGGGTCTCACCAGATTACCAAACCGTACCAAACTCCGAATGCCGCCAACTGTTACCGTGGGAGGCAGTCAGTGGGTGATAACGTCCATTGGCAAGAGGGGAATAACCCAGACCGACAGCTAAGGTCCCCAAGTCCAGTCTAAGTGAACACTAGAAAGGATGTGGCAGGTCATTGACAACCAGGAGGTTGGCTTAGAAGCAGCCATCCTTTAAAGAAAGCGTAATAGCTCACTGGTCAAGACAGGCCGCGCCGAAAATGTAGCGGGGCTCAAGACTGGCACCGAAGCTTCGGATCGTGCGCGTATCGAGATGCGCACGGTGGTAGGGGAGCGTCCCAACTGCTGTGAAGCATGACCGCAAGGGCATGTGGAGCGGTTGGAAGTGCTGATGCCGAAATGAGTAGCGATAAAGGGGGTGAGAAACCCCCTCGCCGTAAACCCAAGGTTTCCTGGGCCAGGTTCATCCTCCCAGGGTTAGCCGGATCCTAAGTCGAGGCCGAAAGGCGTAGATGATGGGGAGCAGGTTAATATTCCTGCGCCATCTTTGTAGCGTTGAACTGAGGGACGACGGAGAAGGTTAGACGGGCCGGGTGGTGGATGTCCCGGTCTAGCGCCGTAGGGGTGCCGCGTACGATCAAAAGGCGCGGCAGTCATCCCCGAGGGCGAAAGGGAGCGCCTAGCGCGAACTCGTCGATACCACGCTTCCAAGAAAAATCCCGCAGGGAGCTGCAAGGGTGTCCGTACCGCAAACCGACACAGGTGGGTGAGGAGAAAATCCTAAGGCGCCTGAGAGAACTCTCCTCCAAGGAACTAGGCAAATTGACACCGTAACTTCGGAAGAAGGTGTGCCCTCGGTAGGTGAACCCGTACAGGGGGAGCCGAGGAGGGTTGCAATGAAACGGCGGTAGCGACTGTTTACCAAAAACACAGGACTCTGCGAAGGCGACAAGCCGACGTATAGGGTCTGACTCCTGCCCGGTGCTGGAAGGTTAAGGGGATCCGTCAGCCGCAAGGCGAAGCGGTGATCCGAAGCCCCAGTAAACGGCGGCCGTAACTATAACGGTCCTAAGGTAGCGAAATTCCTTGTCGGGTAAGTTCCGACCTGCACGAATGGAGTAACGACTTCCGCACTGTCTCGGAGAGGGACTCAGCGAAATTGAAATAGCTGTGCCGATGCAGTTTACCCGCAGCAAGACGGAAAGACCCCGTGAACCTTTACTACAACTTGACAGTGACACTAGGGATTGACTGTGTAGAATAGGTGGGAGCCTTCGAAGCCGGGCCGCTAGGTTCGGTGGAGGCAAAAGTGAAATACCACCCTGTTGATTTCTGGTGTCTAACCGCGCTCCCTCACCGGGAGCCGGGACACTGTCTGGTGGGTAGTTTGACTGGGGCGGTCGCCTCCCAAAGTGTAACGGAGGCGCGCGATGGTTCCCTCAGCCCGATTGGAAACCGGGCGGCGAGTGCAATGGCATAAGGGAGCTTGACTGCGAGACAGACATGTCGAGCAGGTGCGAAAGCAGGTCATAGTGATCCGGTGGTCCTGAATGGAAGGGCCATCGCTCAACGGATAAAAGGTACTCCGGGGATAACAGGCTTATCTCCCCCAAGAGTTCACATCGACGGGGAGGTTTGGCACCTCGATGTCGGCTCATCGCATCCTGGGGCTGGAGCAGGTCCCAAGGGTTTGGCTGTTCGCCAATTAAAGCGGTACGCGAGCTGGGTTCAAAACGTCGTGAGACAGTTTGGTCCCTATCTGCCGTGGGCGTAGGAG
>DATJVY010000052.1:0-4911 GCA_035501615.1 Myxococcaceae bacterium | reverse complement strand
CACACCTACGCGACCTGGGGCATCGACGACAACTGGACGGTGGGGCTCGGCATCACGACGCCCTATGGCCTGAAGGTCGAGTGGCCCGCCGGCTGGGAGGCGCGGGAGGTCATCATCAAGGCCGATCTGAAGATCTTCGACGTCAACCCGACGGTGGCCTACCGCAACGGCCCGTTCCGGATCGGCGGCGGTGTCCAGATCGTCCGGGCCACCGTGGAGCTGACCAAGGACATCAACCTCCTCGACAACGGCTACGTCGGCGTCGACCTCGGCGCCGGCGCCTGGGGGGTCGGCGGGAACGTCGGCATCCAGTACGAGGCAGTCCCGAAGGTCCTCCAGTTCGGCGCCACCTACCGGAGCTCGGTGAACCTCAACTTCAACGGCAACGCGCATTTCAGCAACGTGCCACCTGCCTATACCGGGACGTTCAAGGACCAGACGGCCAGCACCTCGCTCAAGCTGCCCGACACCTTCGGGTTCGGCGTCGCCGTTCACCCCACCCCCGAGCTGCTCCTGGACGTGGACGTGAACTACTACGCCTGGCAGCAGTTCCAGGCCATCGACATCAAGTTCCAGGACCCGTCGCTGAACATCTACGAGGCGAAGCAGTGGCACCACAGCTGGAACTACCGGATCGGGGCCGAGTACACGCTGAGCGAGCACGTCCAGCTGCGGGCGGGCATCCTCTACGACAAGACCCCCAGCCCGACCTACACCCTGCTGCCCGACATCCCGGACACCGACCGCATCAACGTCGGCATCGGCGGCACCTACCGGTGGGGCGCCTTCCGGATCGAGCTCGCCTACCAGTTCATCAAGTTCCTGGGAGCGACCAGCACCTATCCGAACCCGATGTACCAGTACGAGTACAACGCGACGGCGCACGTCCTCGCCCTCACCTTCGGCTTCAAGATCTAGGCGGCGCGGGTTCCGCCCGGCCCTCCGGGCGTGCTTGAAGGGGAGCCGTGAGCGAGTCTCCGGCTCCCCTTCCCTTTCCGGACAGCCTCTGCCACCGCTGCGCGGCGCCTCCGACGTACGTCCGCGGCGCGCGGAGCACCTTCATCCTCTGCCCGCTGGTGCCCGAGCGCTATCCGCGCCAGCCAGTGCGCAGCTGCCCGTACTTTCGCCCCCGCGAGAAGCCGGCCGGGAACGACTGACCTCCCTGGCTCAGTGGGACGGATGCAGCCGGCGGCTCGCCCGCTGCGCCCACCCGGGGTCGAGCTCGATGCAGGCCACCTCGCGTCCGAGTCGCAACGCGGCCGCGGGAATGCTCCCGCTGCCGGCGAAGCAGTCGAGGACGAGCTCGCCGGGGCGGGACCAGGTCCGGAGCAGCGGCTCGAGCACCCCGAAGGGCTTGTGGTTCGGGTGGCTGCCCCAGCGGGTGGCCTCGGCGTCCTCGTCGTAGCCCGCCACCACGGACCAGGGCCGCGCGGCGTCTCCGGAGGACGGCGGCGCGAGCGGCTCGCGCCGCAGCACCAGCGCCACCTCGTACACCCGGGCCAGCCGCTCGTTTCCGCCGCCCTCGGTGGTGAGCTTCGCCCAGACGAACTCCCCGGCCAGCGCCGGGAAGCCGGCCTCCGCGGCGACCGCGAGGATGGGCTGCCGGCCGAGGAAGTTGGTCCAGATGGCCAGGGTCCCTCCGTCCTCGACCACCCGGGCCGCGGCCGGGAGCCAGTCGGCGATGAACCGGCGGTAGGCGCGGACGTCCTCGAACCGGTGGATCGGGCCGTGGTCGATCTTTCGCCGCGCTCGGCGCTCGCGCTCCTCGCCGCCTTTCCTCCGCCGGGTGAGCAGGCAGTAGGGCGGGTCGGTCAGGAGCAGCGACGGCCGGCGGCCGGCGAGCGCGCGGGCCAGCACCGCGGGGTCACGCGCGTCGCCGGTGATCACCACCGCGGTCAGGGGGCCGCTCCCACCGCCGGGACGCCGGGGTGCAGCTCACCGACCAGCTGCCCCACGGTCACGAGGGTGAATCCCTTCTTGCGCAGCCCGGCGATGATGTCCGGGAGTGCCTCGGCGGTGTGGAACTTCACGTGGTTGATGTGCATCACCACGATGCCTCCCGGCTTGGCCTGGGACAGCACCCAGTGCACCAGCTTCTCCTTGGTGGCGTGGGCGTCCGGGTCGCCCGAGGGCAGGTCGTACTCGATGGTGGTGAGGCCCAGCTCGGCGGCGATGCGCACCACCCGCTGGTCGTACTCGCCGTAGGGCGGCCGGAAGAAGCGCGGCGTCTGTCCGGTGAGCGCCTTCACCTCGGCCTGGGTCCGGCTCAGCTCGGCGCGGATGCGGGCGTCGTCCTTCACCGCCGGGAGGTGGGGATGGGTGAAGGTGTGGTTGCCGAGCTCGAACTGCGGATGGCTCGCCAGCTCCTTCACCTGCGCCTGCTCCTCCTTGGCCCAGCTCCCGCCGAGGAAGATGGTGGCCGGAGCGCCCGCGGCGAGCAGCTCCTTGGTGACGCGCTCGTCGTAGCGGCTCGGATCGCGCGTGGAGCAGGCGTCGAAGGTGAGGGCGATCTCCTTGCGGTCGCGCCGGCCGTGCGCCACCACCTCCGGCGTCACCGGGGGCAGGGGAGGCGCGGGCGGCGCCACGGACGCGGCCAGGTCGGCATTGGCCTTGGCCGCGGCCTCGGGCGTCGGGTGGCCGGTCTCGATGAGGTGCTTCCCCGGCGGTGTGCAGCCGACCAGCAGGACGAGGCAGGCAGAAGTGGTTCTCACCTGCCTCGGGAGTCTGCCACGCCCCTCCGCCACGTCCCGTCAGAGCTGGAAGCCGATGCGCCCTCCGAAGGTGGCCCCGTTGTTGAGGTAGGACACCTCCCCGCCGACCAGGAGCCTCCCCAGACGCACCCCCGCGCCCATCCCCACGTGGATCCGCGCCACGTCGCCCTTGAAGAAGAACCACGGCCCGACGAAGCCGTCGACGTAGACCGGGCCCGCGTTCAGCCGGGCCTTGAAGTCCACCGGGATGCCGGCGGGGATGTCGCTCGAGGTGGTGAGGAAGAACCCCGGCTTGAACCCGAGCTGGAACGCGGGAGCCACCCTCCACAGCGCGTCCACGCCGAAGCTGACGATTCCCAGCCCGGGCGAGGACGTCCAGTAGTCCGCTCCGGCGCCGAGATCGAACTCCTGGGCCTGGGCGGCCGGGGACGCCATGGCCAGGGCACCGAGGAACCCGAGCAGCAACCACCATCGTCTTCCGAGTCTCACGTCACCTCCCACCGGCCCTGCCTCCGGGGGGAATTAGGCCCTCGGCGCGGGAGGGGCAACCTACATCCTGCTCCCCACACGCCTCGACGCCCCCGCGCCTGCTGTCGTAAGAATTGAACTCTCCCCTCGTGCTCCGCCTCGCCCTCCTCCCGCTCCTGGTGTCGGTCGGCGCCGCCGCGCAGGACGACCCCGTCCACCAAGTGGCGCGGGCCTACCTCGATGCGCTCACCGGCGCCGGGGACGACGCCGCGCGGGAGTCGCTCCTCGGTGGTGTGACGATGAACGCGCAGATCGCGACCATCGGGAGCTGGCGGATCGTCGCCGAGGACCCGGTCCGCAAGGAGACCGCCTCGCTCCAGGCCGCGAACCAGCTGATGACCGACCTCGACAAGTCCGGCCGGTCGACGCTGGCGGCGCTCCTGAACCAGTCGGGCGCGCTGAGCAACGACATCGAGGTCCACGAGCTCTCCGAGGCCGAGGCGAACCGCCTTCTCGCGCCCACCAAGGAGCGGGCGAGTCGCTTCTTCCGGACGCTCCCCGTGCTGGCGTACGTCGCCCGGGTCAGCAAGCCGGTGTACTGGCATCCGAAGAACCCCATCCGGCCGCTGCTGGTGCAGGCGGGGAGCGACGGGACCTACTCGCTCGAGGTCCACCGCTTGACCATCGAGAGCCTCGAGGGGCCGCGGAAGGAAGTGCGGCGCTGGCCGCTCCGGGTACTCCGCTTCACGACGTCCAAGGGCCTGGACACCGGGTGGAAGATCCTCCCCGCGTCCGACTGGAACGGGGACTGACCCCCCGGGTCGGCAGCGGCGCGTACTCCCTTCGGGCAATGAGGCCCGCGCTCGGGGGCAGGTAACTTGGAGCGCTGACCGGCACGCTCGCCGGTCTCGAACAGGGGGGGAGCACATGACGAGGACGGCCGCGCTGGCAGCCGTCCTGCTCGCGGGCGGGAGCTTGCCGGCCCGCGCAGACGAGGCGCGGCCGGCGAGCCATGGATTCGAGGTCGGCTTCCGGACCGGGGACCAAAGCGGGGATGCCCAGGAGACCCTCCAAGGCTGGGACTTCGCGAGGTACGGGCTGGGGGTGGACTTCGTGCTGACGCCCTCGCTGAGGATGGGCCCTTTCGTCCACGGGACGGTGAGCGAGTACGTCAACAATGCCTGGTCCCCACCCGGGTCCTTGCAGTGGATCTCGCAGCGGTCGGTGCACAGCTGGATCACCATCGGGGTGAAGCTGACCGGCTTGCTCTGGGCCGTCGCTCGGCGGCGGACCCCTCGGGGTTTCCAGTGGAATTCGGTGCCTTCTTCGCCCTTGTTGATTATCGAGTCAGTCGCGTAGGGTGCGCCCGACACGGCGCGTCAGCGCGCCGAAGGAGCAACGTCGATGAGCACCATCCGTAAGGTCGCGGTCCTCGGGTCCGGCGTCATGGGGAGCGGCATCGCCGCCCACGTGGCCAACGCCGGCATCCCCGTCCTGATGCTGGACATCGTCCCTCCCGAGGCCGGCCCGGGGGAGGACCGGACCAAGAAGACCTTCCGGAACAAGTTCGCGCTCGGCGGGCTCGCCAACTTGAAGAAGCTCCGCCCTGCGCCGCTCTACACCCCGGCCGCGCTGGACCTCATCGAGGTCGGCAACTTCGAGGACGACCTCGGCCGCATCGCCGGGTGCGACTGGGTGGTGGAGGTCGTGAAGGAGGACCTCGCCGTCAAGC
>DATJVY010000051.1:0-3680 GCA_035501615.1 Myxococcaceae bacterium | reverse complement strand
CTCGCGCGGACGAGCCGAAGAAGGTCGACATCAGGAACCTGAGCTGCGAGGGATTCCTCGCGCTCCCCGACGACGTCCGGCCGCTGGTGGTGGCCTGGACGCACGGCTACACCCGCGCCGGTGGCGAGAACTGGGTGTTCCAGCCCGGCGAGGGCAAGGCCTTCATCGCCTCGGTGCAGGACAAGTGCACCAAGGCACCCAAGGCCTCCTTCCGGTATCAGATTCTCGAGACCTCCAAGGAGAAGCAGGCCGAGGCGAAGAAGGCCGCGAAGGCCGCCAAGAAGTGACCGGACTGGCCTTCGCGCCGGCCCTCACTTCGCGAACTTGGAGCGCGAGGCCTTGGCCTTGACCCGCGCCACGTCGGCCTGGTTCACGTCCTTCCGGATGAGCGTCCGCACCGCGTAGCGCACTTGCTGGTACTCGTCCGCGCAGCCCTCCGCGCGGTCGTCGGGCAGCTTCCCGAGGTCCTTGGCGAAGGCGAACCGCTTCGGGTCGGCGCCCCAGGCCATGCAGAGCACGTTGTAGAAGCGCTGGCGGTCCAGTCCGTGGACGTCGGCGAAGTCGTCCTCGCCGGGCTTCCGGGCCTTCGAGTCCTGCTCGTACATGAAGGCGGCGGAGCGCAGCATCCGCTCGGCGACATCGCCCCCGAACTGGATGGCGGCGTAGGCGGCGACCTGATCCGCGGCGTCCTCCTCCCGCCCGAGAACCGGGATGGCGAGGAGATGGAAGATGGCGTGCGCGCTCTCGTGGAGGACGATGAAGAAGAACGGCCCGATGACCGCTTGCTCCGGCGTGAGGTCGAAGCTCCCGGAGCGGCTGGCCTGCTTGATGAAGTCGGCGACCAGCTCGTAGCAGAACGTCAGGATGTCGGTGTCCGCGTCGTACCAGGCGTTGGACTCCCCGCAGGTCGACGCCTTGAGGGTGACCGGCCTGGGCAACTTGACGACCGAGAGCACCTCCGCCGCAGATTCGAGCACCCGGCGCTCCTTCATCTTCGCGGCGAGCTGCGCTTGTTCCGGCCTCGTCGGCTCCTCGTAGACGACGCGGAAGGACGGCTTCTTCGCCGGGCCGGCTTGCCCCGCTCCGAGCAGCGCCGAGAGCAGCAGGATCGGAACGGTGGTCATGGAAATTGGATTCTAGCTCGCTTCAGGCGGGCCGCGCGGACACCCGCTCCAGCGCGCGCGAGACTGCCTGGAGGAGGACCGCAGGCTCGAAGGGCTTCTGGAGGCACGGCACGTCTCCCAGCCCCCGCTGCCTCAGGGCGGGAAGCGCGTCGATGCGCCCGGTCACGAAGATGGAGGGAGGCGGCTCGCGGCCGGTCCGCAGCCGCTCCACGAGGTCGGGACCGCTCATCCCCGGGAGCACCACGTCGACCACCAGGCAGCTCGGGAGCACGGTCTCCCACGCCTGGAGCAGCTCCTCGGCGCTGGAGAAGCACCAGACCCTCAGGCCGTGGGCCCGCAGGATACGGCCGAGCGCACGGCGGGCCGAAGCATCGTCCTCGACGACCGCCACAGTTGGACTTGGCGAGGGACGTGTCGAGGCTCTGCGGCGCGCACTCATCCGGCCCTCCGCACCCCGGGTTCAAGGCACCCTAGAGGCAGAGCGGAGGGCCCTGCTATACGACGTAGGTCTCACCCTGGAGGTCCCTGGGCCGGTGATCGCCTTCGAGCAGCCCGAGCTGTCCGAGCAGCAGCTCGCCGATCTTTCGGCGAAGTTCGTCGCGCTCGCGCCGGACCAGGTCGATGCCGAGCTGGACCGGACGCTGCGACTGCTCCTGGGAGCCTACGAGCTCGACCGGGGCAGCATTGCGGAGGCCTCGTCGGACGGGCAGCGCCTGGAGGTCACCCACACCCAGTCGAGCCCGCATGCACCGGCGATGCTCCGGGGCGATCTGGCTCCGATCCTTCCCTGGTACGCGGAGCGGGTCCTCCGGGGAGAGCTGCTCCAGCTGGAGCGCATTCCGGAGGACCTTCCCGCCGAGGCGACCGCGGAGCGGGAGTACTGCACCCGGATTGGACTTCGCTCCCAGCTCACCATCCCCTTCACGGTGGGGAACCGGGTCATCGGCGGCATTGGCTTCTCCTCCTTCCAGCGGGTGGTCGAGTGGACTCCCCGCCTCGTCCGGTCGATCAGGCTGGTCAGCGAGGTCCTGGCCAACGCGGTGGCCCGGAAACAGGCTGCGCACGAGCAGCTGCAGCTCCGTGCCCAGCTCGCCCACAGCGCCCGCCTCAACGCCATGGGTGAGGTGGTCGCCTCCATCGCCCACGAGGTGAACCAGCCCCTCTTCGGCATCGTGAGCAACGCCCGTGCGGCCGGGGCGCTGCTGGGGAGGGAGACCCCCGATCTCGCGGAGATCGGCGCGGCGCTGGACGACATCGTCCAGGACGCCAACCGGGCGAGCGGGATCATCGCCCGTGTCCGCGGATTCCTTCAACGGAAGCCCACCCGGCTTGCCCCGCTGGACGTCAACTCGGTCATCGAGACCGTCCAGACCTTCCTCGGCCTGGAGCTCTCCCGGCGTCGCGTCACCCTCGAGCTCGTGCTCGGGGACAGACTCCCGCCGGTGGTGGCCGATCGGGTCGAGCTCCAGCAGGTCCTGGTGAATCTCCTGATGAACGGCGCCGAGGCGATGGAGGGGATCGAGCCCGGGCAGCGGCGCCTGAAGGTGTGCTCGGTCGCGGACGGAAGCCGGGTGCGGATCGACGTCGCGGATCGGGGTCCCGGCCTCGGACCCGAGGTCCGCGCCCGCCTCTTCGAGGCGTTCTTCACCACCAAGCCAGGGGGGCTGGGGATGGGCCTGGCCATCTGCAAGTCCATCCTCGAGGCCCACGGCGGCCGCATCCAGGCGGTGGACGGGCCTGGCGGGGGGACCCTCCTGCAGGTCTGGCTGCCCACCGGCCCGGCGTGAGGGCGCACGGTTTGCGCGCGGCTGCCGGACGAGCGCAGGATTCCGCCCCGAAGACGAAGGAAAACTGACCTCCGGGAGTGGCATGGTTCGTGGAAACGACCTGGCCATGACCCTGCCCGTCGTGCGACCGACGTTCCCCGTCGACTCCGAGCCTCGCCCCCTGGTCTGGGTGATCGACGACGATCCGGCGGTGCGCAGCGGGGTGTCCCGGCTCCTCCGCGCCACCGCGCTGGAGGTCGGGAGCTTCGGCTCCGGTCAGGAGCTGCTCGATGCCCTGGCCACCACCCGCCCCCACTGCCTGGTCCTCGACCTGGCGCTCCCCGGCCTCGACGGTCTGGAGATCTTCCGCCTGCTCCACGAGCGCGGTGAGGCCGTGCCGGTGATCTTCGTCACTGGCGAGGGGGACGTGAGCACGAGCGTGCAGGCGATGAAGGAGGGGGCCGTCGACTTCCTGGAGAAGCCGGTCGACGCCGATGCGCTGCTCGGTGCGGTCATGCGCGCCCTCGCTCAGGAGGCCGAGTGGCGGCACGCGCGGCACCGGATCGCCGAGGCCAATCGCCTCCTGGGGGCCCTCACTCCACGCGAGCGCGAGGTGCTGGATCAGGTGGCCCGGGGAAAGTCGAACAAGGGGATCGCCGCCGCGCTCGGGACCAGCGAGAAGACCATCAAGGTCCATCGCGGCCGGGTGATGCACAAGCTCGGGGCCAGCTCGGTCGTGGACCTGGTCCACATCACCGAGCGCGCCGCGGGGCTCGAGGCGTAGCCCCTC
>DATJVY010000050.1:0-74250 GCA_035501615.1 Myxococcaceae bacterium | reverse complement strand
GGCCGCCCTCGCGCCCTTCGGAGACGCGCTCACCGAGGTCAACGAGTGGACGGCGATCCTCGCCCGCCGCCCCGCTCCGGCAGCGGCGGGCTGAGGGCCCCGGGCCTCAGGCCGGCGCGGCGGCGAGGGCGAACGCCTCGGGCCGGCCGAGGAACCGGCGCGCGGTAAGCGCGATCGGGAGCCCGACGAGGAACGCTTGGGCGAGGACCGCGGCCGGGCGCCTGCGGCTGGTGCTCGACGGGGCCCGGCGCGCCGAGTCGGCATCCACGCGCTGACCGCGCACCGCACCCAGGCTCCGCCGCGCGTCCGCGCCCTGCTCGACTTCCTCACCGCCCACTTCCGGAGCCAGGGGCCCCGGGCCCTCCCTCCACAGGGGTCGTGAGCGCCCCCCGGGGGCCCGCAGGTCATCGGGTGAACGCTCGAGCGTCCCTCCCCTGGGACTGGGCACGGAGGAAGAATGGACCAGTGCGCGACACGCGCCGGTTCGGCTAGGGTGCTCGCCCCATGTTCGACGGTTCCGGGGGGCGACCCGCCGCCATCTCTCCCTTGTTCCAGGTCCGCGAACCGCCGCGACGGTTCCTGGGGCCGATCGTGCTCGTCGTCGTGCTTCACGTCGCGGTGCTCGGCTGGGCCCTGCGCGCCCACACTTCCCTCGCCCGGACGCCGCCCGCGCCGGTGACGGTGGCCCTGCGGCTCCCGATCCGGAAGGTGGCGGTGAACGACGCCCCGGGCGGGGGCCCCAAGCGGCCGCCCGCGGCGCGACACCCGGTGCGGCGCCGGTTGATCCCGCCGGCGGTCATTCCTCCCCCGGTGGTCGAGCCCCCGGAGCCGGTCCCGGACCCCCCGCAGCTCGCCGACGCCGAGGACCTCGGGGACGACGATGCCGGGGACGACGACGCCGGCCCTGGCATCGGAGGTGGGCCGGGCGGGGGCATCGGGCCCGGCGTCGGGTCCGGGCAGGGAAGCGTCAAATCGAAGGCGCGCAAGGCCTGGCTGGCCCGGACCGACTGGCGCTGCTTCCGCCCCGGGTACGACGAGCTGGGGCGAGTGGTGGTGCGGATCCGAGTCGAGGTGCGGCTGGACGGAAGGCCCGGTCCGATCAGCATCGTGAAGCCCGGCCCGGAGGCCTTCAACCAGCGGGCGATCGATTGCGCCCGCGCCGAGACCTACCTCCCCGAGCTCGATCCGGAGGGGAATCCCATCCCCGGGAGCGCCGAGTTCGGCATCGAGTTCCTGAACTGAACTCCGCCCCGGACGCCGTTAGATCGGCGGGTCGCACCCCCGGGGAACGTCGATGACCATCCGCCTGCAGGCCAGGTCGCTGCTCGCCGGGGACGACCTGGCCATCCACGACGTCCACTGTACGGCCGGGCCCGAGGACCGGGCGACACCCGAGGTCCACCGCAGCTTCGTGCTCGCCTTCGTCCGGAGCGGGAGCTTCTCGGTCCGCACGGAGACGCGCGCCCACCAGCTCGTACCCGGCGGGTTCATGCTCGGAGCGCCAGGAGACGTCTATGCCTGCACGCACGAGCACGGGCGGGGGGACCGCTGCCTGTCCTTCCACCTCTCGCCCGCGCTGGTGGACGAGCTCCGGAGCCTGCGGAGCCAGCCCTGGCGGACCGGGGCGCTTCCTCCGGACGCCGAGCTGGGAATGCTCGCCGCGCTGGGACAGGCGGCGGCCGAGGGCCGGACCGACGTCTCGCTGGAGGAGGCGGCGGTCCTGCTGGTCCAGCGCTTCCTCTGCCGGGGAGCTCCGGAGCGGCAAGCCTGGGCACCGCGGCCGGTGGATCGCCGCCGGGCGGTGGAGGCCGCGCTGTGGATGGAGGCGCACGCCGAGGAGGCGGTGCCGCTCGCCTCGCTCGCCCGGCGCGCGGGACTGAGCCCCTTCCACTTCCTCCGCCTCTTCACCCGGGTGCTCGGGGTGACGCCGCACCAGTACCTGGTCACCGCACGGCTCAGACGGGCGGCGACGCTCCTCGCCGAGCCCGCCCGCCCGGTGACCGACGTCGCGTTCGAGGTGGGCTTCGGGGACCTCTCGCACTTCGTCCGGACGTTCCGGCGCGCCTCGGGCGTGTCCCCGGGTCGCTTCCGGCACCTGCCGCGCGCAGACCGCAAGTTCCTCCAAGCGCGACCGCCCGCGCCCCGGGCAGGCTGAGGCCTCAACCCTCACGGAGGACTGCCGTCACCATGTTCGATCACCTCGGGCTCAGGACCGCGAAGCTCGATGCCGCCGTTCGCTTCTACGAGGCTGCGCTCGCCCCCCTGGGCCACCGCCTCGCCTCCCGCGATGCCGATGGCGCCGGCCTCGGACCGCCGGGCGTGCCTGCCCTCTGGCTGACGCGCGTGGCCGGGCACGCGGGCTCGAGCGTTCACCTGGCCTTCACCGCCCCGGACCGCCAGGCCGTCGACCGCTTCCACGCCGCGGGCCTCGAGGCGGGGGGGCGTGACAACGGCAAGCCCGGACCGCGCGCCGACTACGGCCCCCGCTACTACGCCGCCTTCCTGCTGGACCCCGACGGGAACAACGTCGAGGCGGTCTGCCTGAAGTAGCGGCCGGGCCTCAGACAGAGCTCAGCGATGGAGGAAGGTCAGCGGCTCCGCCGTCGCGCGGCCCAGCCGACGAGGAGCGCCAGCGCGGGAAGCAGCGCCGCCCCGCCGCGGGTGCTCTGGCACGTGCATCCCCCGGTCACGTCCGGGCCGGCCGCCGTGAGCTGGGCCGTGGCCTGACCGGTGGTCATCAGCACCGGGGCGGCGCGGCCTGTCGCCTCCCAGATGCCGTGGAGCGTGTCGCCCCGGCCGTCGGTCAGGTTGGCCTCCGCCAGCGCCTCGACGTACGCGCGGGTGGTGGCCTGGTGGAACAGCCGGGCCTCGACCATGGCGCTCCCCGCGTCGAGCGTCGAGGGGAAGTGGACCCGGTACGTCCACTCCGCGGCGCCGAGGACGCCACCGTCGCCGTCGCGGAGGAAGCTGATCCCCACCGGCATCGTGTTCTCGTCGGGCTGGAAGCCCAGCGGCTCGATGCGCGTGTCCTTGACGATGGTGTCGTGCAGCGCGAGGTGGTCGAGGCCCCCGTCGGCGCGGGCGTGCACCGCCTCGAACACGGCGAGCTGCGGATCGGACAGCAGCTGGCCCGCGTCGCCGTCGTAGGCGCCGCTCACCACCTGTCCTGCCACCCGGAGCTCGAGGAAGACCCGCCGCCCGTCGGCGTATCCGGTCGGGAGCTTGTGCCCGGTCAGGTTGTAGACCCGGACCTTGAGCTGCACCTCCTGGTCGTAGGTGATGGGCCCGTCGGGCAGGAGGATCTCCACCCGGGCCGCGGCCTGGAGATTCGCCACTGCGGCGGCCCGGTTGGCGGCGAAGGCCGCGTCGAGCCCGGCGAGCTCGCCCGGGGCGGCAGCGCGCACGGCGTCCAGCCCCCAGACGTTTCCTCCCACGAAGGCGTGCCGGCTGGGAGAGCTCCGGAGCGGACCGTCCTTGGCCACCGGGAGGTTCCCTTGCTCTGGCACCATGTGACAGGACTGGCAGCTCTTCGGCTGGGGCCCGCCCGAGTACGCGGACTGGAGCCACTCGGAGTAGGTGGTGTCGAGGGGGAACGGGGCCGCCACCGGCACGCCCTTCCGCTGGATGACGGGATTGCGGACCTCGTGGCACTGCCCGCACAGCTGGCTCTGGCTCACCACCAGGTCCTGCGCCGCGTTGTGGGCGGGGCTGTCGGCGGAGGCGTACGGGCCGTAGACGGTGAAGCTGGGCTCGAAGGTCAGCTGGGCATTGCCGATGAGCCCGGCGTCGGTGCGAGTCCGGTGGCAGACCTCGCAGCTCACCCCGGCCCGGTCCACCGCGTCGAGCGCGCTCCCGTCCACCGGGAGGCCGTGCCCTCGCACGTAGGAGATGGGCGAGTGGCAGCGCAGGCACCACTGCCCGATGCCGAGCACGTCCTGGTTGGCGACGGTGAGCGCCGCCTGGAAGAGCGGATCCCGGATGGCGCTGGCCATCATCGTGGCGCCCCAGCTGTCCCAGGGCATGTACGGCGTCCCGGCGTCCACCGAGTCGCTGGAGTGACAGAGCCTGCACGTGTCGGGGCCCTGGAACGGCGCGCCGCCCGCGAGCCCGCCCGGTGGCGTTCCTCCGCCGAAGGGGATGGGTCCCGCGTCGAGCGGCTGGCCGGCGTCCCCGCGAGGACCGGCGTCCGGGGCTCCCGCGTCGGGCGGGCCGGCGTCGGGGGCTCCCCCGTCCGGGGTGCCTCCGTCCCCGGGGCGCGCCGAGACGACGAGGATGCTCCCCTCCAGCTGTGCGACGTAGAGGTTCCCGTCCGGACCCACCAGGAAGCGGACCACGGTGCCGAAGCCGGTCCCGAAGTCCGCCCGCGGGCTGGACACGAAGCCGTCGCGGTTCGCGTTGGGGTTCAGCGTCCAGAGGTTGCCGTTGGCGTTGTCGCCGAAGAAGTAGCGCCCCCGGTACGGCGCGGGGAACGATGCGCTGTCCACGAAGAGGCCGCCGGTGATGCTCTGGCAGTCTCCGTCGTTGTTGCCCAGCGCGCCGTTGTGCTCGCAGAAGTAGCTGGGGTCCACGCAGTCGGCGCCGCCGCCGTTCGCGCCGAGGTTGTCGCAGGTGGTGACCGGATAGCCGTACGTTCCCTCCCGCCAGGGCCACCCGTAGTGCTGGCCCTTGGTGACGAGGTTCACTTCCTCGTAGCTGACCTCGCCCACGTCGCCCACCCAGAGCCGGCCGGTCTGCGGGTCGAACCCGAAGCGGAAGGGGTTGCGGAATCCCCAGGACCAGATCTCGGTCCGCGGGCTGCCGGTGACGTTGCCCGGATCGGGAGCGCTGCCCGGGCTGCCGTCACAGGCCGGGACCTTCGTCCCCGGCGCGGCGAGCGGGTTGTCGGAGGGGATGCTCCCGTCGAGGTTGATCCGCAGCACCTTTCCGTTGGCCGTGGTGAGGCAGGTCCCGATGTAGTTGGTGATCGTTCCCCCCGGCGGCAGCCCGGAGTTGGAGCCGGTGTCTCCCACCCCCACGTAGAGCTTCCCGTCCGGACCGATGGCCAGCCCGCCGCCGTCGTGGTTGGCGGGGCCCTGGAGGTTCTGCAGCAGCACCAGGACGCCTGCCGAGGTGCTGCACGAGCCGGTGCACTGCAGCGTGTTGTCGGGGTTGAGCGCCACCCGGAGCACGCGGTGCTTGTTCGCAGTGCTCGGCCCGTCCGAGGCGTAGAAGTAGAGGAAGGTGTTGGTGGCGAACCGAGGATCGACCTCGACCCCGAGCAGTCCCTTCTCGCTCGAGCTGTCGACGTTGAAGCTGCCGGCGGTGACCACCGAGCCGTCCGTCCGCCGGATCTTCACCGCCCCGCCCTTCTCGGTCATCACCACCCGGCCGTCAGGGAGGAAGCGGAAGTCCGTCGGCTGGTTCAGCCCCGAGACGTAGGTCCCGATCTGGAACGTGCTCGCTGGCCCGCCCGGGCTCAGGGTCTGCGCGGCGGCCGGAGCCACCGCCACGAGGGCGAGGAGGACGGACGTGCGCATGGAACCGGCGCGGCAGCAGAGCAAGTCACACGCCCATCCAACAAGCCGGAGCGTCACTGCAGATTTCCAGCGCCCGCCGACGCGTGGGCCACCGCGTGACGGGCGCAGGCCCCCGGGGGGGTGGGCAGTCCACCCCACCCCGCTCGGGTCGGTGGCTCCTCAGACCCCGGCGCGCCGAAGCTCGGGCGTCAGCCGCCCGGAGAGCGCCAGGGCCCACATCTTCCAGTCCGCCGCGAGCGACCAGAGCGGATGGCGGAAGGTCGCCGGGCGGTTGTGCTCGACGAGGAAGTGGCCCGCCCACGCGAAGCCGTATCCGGCGACGAGCGCGCCGGCGAGGAGCGTCGGCCGGCCGAGCCCCGCCGCCCCGACGAGGAGGAGGAGCGACAGGGTGGTCCCCACGAAGTGAAGCGCACGGGTTCCCGGGCGGCTGTGCTCGCGCAGGTAGTAGGGCCAGAAGTCGGCGAAGCTTCGGAAGGGCGAGGACGCGCTCACTTGAGATCTTTGAGCATCGTCACGGCGTCGCTGACCTCGAACTTGCCCGGCGCCTCGATGTGGAGCGACTTCACCACCCCGTCGTCGATCAGCATCGAGTAGCGGAGAGACCGGACGCCCATGCCCTTCGGGGTGAGGTCCTGGTCCAGCCCGAGCGCCTTGGTCCAGATCGCGCTCCCGTCGGCGAGCATGCGGATCTTCCCGCCGCTCTTCTGATCGCGCCCCCAGGCCCCCATGACGAAGGCGTCGTTGACCGAGACGCACCAGATCTCGTCGACGCCGCGGGACTTCAGCTCGGCGAAGTGGGCCAGGTAGCTGGGGACGTGCTTGGCGGAGCAGGTCGGGGTGAAGGCTCCGGGGAGACCGAACACCACCACCTTCTTGCCGGCGACGAGCTTCGACACCGGGAAGTTGTTGGGGCCGAGCGCGCAGCCCGGAGTCTCCTCCTCGATGAACTCGCTCAGCGTCCCCTCGGGGACACGCTGTCCGACCTGGATCGCCATGAACTCCTCCTCGGGGGCACCCCCCTAGCACGGGAGCGGCCGGATGGGGGAGCAGGGGTCAGCCGCCGTCGCCGCCCGGACCGACCGACCAGGAGCGGAGGGCCCGGAGCTGCGCCGTCTTCTTCGACTGATGCTCCTCCATCCGGCGGAGGATGTCGTCCAGGGCCGAGACCGCGTCGAGGATGTGCGGGCCCTTGTTGAGCATGACGCACTCGGCGCGTTCTCCCATCGCCGCGTCGGTCACCTCGGCCCTGCTGGGGACGCCGTTCTTCGCCAGCCCCTCGAGCACCTGGGTGGCCCAGATGGCGGGCAGGTGTGCCGCCTCGCAGATCCAGAGCAGCTCCTCCTGAACCTCCGCCAGACGCTGGTAGCCGCACTCCACCGCGAGGTCGCCGCGGGCGATCATCACTCCCGCCCGCTCGTGTTCCATCGCCGCCCAGAGCAGCGCCGGCATCGCGGCGAAGGCGTGGGTGGTCTCGATCTTGAGGATCAGCCCGAGGTGGCCTCCGCCGAGCCGATCCAGCTCGGCGCGCAGGGCGCGGATGTCCTCCGGACGCTGGACGAAGGACATCCCCACCAGATCCGCGAGCCGGACGACCGTCGCCAGGTCTCGGCGGTCCTCCTCGGTGAAGGCCGGGAGCTCGAGCGCGGTGTCGGGCACGTTGATGCCCTTCTCGCTCGCCAGCCTCCCCGAGGGCCGCGGACCACGAACGATGCGCAGGGAGATCCGGTCGGGATGAACATCCACCGCCTCGGCCTCGAACTTCCCGTCGTCGAGCAGGACGCGGTGGCCCGGCCGGACGTGGGAGAACAGGGCCGGCTCGGTGCACCCCACCCGACCGGGCTCGACCAGCCGGCCCGAGGGGTCGCGCAGCTCCGGCCGGCCGGGCTCGAGCGAGCGGGTGAGGATCAGCCCGTCGCCCTCGGCGAGGGTGATCGGCAGCTCGGCCCGGGGGAGCGCGGCGGGACAGACGCCCGGGTCGGCATCGGAACGGTGGAACCGAGTCTCGGGGACGACGTACGCCCTCCGCTCCGCCTCCGCCCGAAGCGCCTCGCCCTCGCGGCCGGTGATTCGCAGGGCGCGGTGCAGCCCGCGGGCATCGCGGAAGCGGAGCTCGGCTCCGGGCTCGAGCTCGGCGACCCATTCCGCCGGGAAGGGGAGCACCGCACCCATGCGCGGAGCGCGGGCTCCGGCGGGGACGACCCACACCGTCGTCGGCGAGAGCGGCGACCCGCGGCGGTCGCGACGTATCTTCCAGGTGACGACCGGCGGCCCCGGCATGAGCGGGCCGGTGCGGATCTTCGGTCCGCCGAGGTCCATGAGGACGCGGCAGGCGCGCCCGGTGGCCTTCTCCGCCGACCGCAGGTGCTCCGCGATGCGGGTCCAGACCTCGGGCCCGTCGTGGGCGCAGTTGATGCGGAGGATGGTCGTCCCTCGCCCGAGGAGCTCGCGGACGGCGGAGGGATCGTCCGCGAGGCCGGCGTCCGCGGTGACCATGATCCGCACCGCCCGGCCGGGGGGAGCCGGGCCGAGCAGCGCCTCGGCGTTCCGCGCGAGGCCGCTCCGGCCCTCGGCGAAGTCGGGGCCGGAGAGGACGGTCTCGGCTGGCGGCCGCCCTGCGAGCGCTCGCAGCGCCACGCACACCGCGCGGAGCGTCGCCTCGACGTGGCCTTCGGCCCGCCCGAGGGACGACAGCCCGAGCTCGGCCAGCGCCTGCTGCAGACGCCGGAGATCGTGCTTCCGGAGCGCGAGGTAGTGCCGGAGGTTCACCGCCCCGGCCCGGTGCGCGCGGGCGATCGACTCCAGCTCCGCGGGCGCGGGTGTGGCCCGCTCCACCTCACGAACGAGGGACTCGAGGTGGGAGAGCGTCACCGGGACGGACGGCCTGTTCATCCTCTCCCGAATGGCACTCCCAGGTGACGTCGGTGTGACGGAGAGGGGCGGCGGTCACCGGCAGGTCGTCCAGGGCGATGAAGCCGCTCGGCTGGGTGGCCGTCGCCAGCGCGCGCGGGCACCCTCCCTCAGGCGCGCCGCGGGGCGGGCAGCGGCGGTGCCCGGGCGAGCGCCGGAAGGACGCGCGCCTTCACCCACTGGACGAGCAGCAGGTACGTGGCGGTGGCCACCCCGAGGAAGACGAAGAACGGTCCGGGGAGCGGCTCGAACCCCAGCGCGCCGGCGGCTGGAGACCAGGGCAGCACCGCCGCGATCACCACCACCACGAGCGCGGTCAGGGCGAGCAGCGGGCTGGGTCGGCTCCGGAGCGGGTTCCCGGCGGTGCGGATGACGAAAACCACCAGCACCTGGGTGGCGAGCGACTCGACGAACCAGCCGGTGTGAAACAGCCGCTCCGAGGCGTGGAAGACGTCGAGGAGGATCCAGAAGGTCAGGAAGTCGTAGAGCGAGCTGACCGGACCCACCACCAGCATGAACCGCCGGACCGCGCGCAGGTCCCAGCGCTGGGGCCGGGTGAGGAACGACGCGTCCACCCGGTCGCTGGGGATGGTCACCTGGGCCAGGTCGTAGAGGAAGTTGTTGAGGAGGATCTGGGTGGGGAGCATCGGGAGGAAGGGCAGGAAGGCCGACGCCGCGGCCATGCTCAGCATGTTCCCGAAGTTGGAGCTGGTCCCCATCAGCAGGTACTTCATGACGTTCCCGAAGGACTTCCGGCCCTCCACGATGCCGGCGTGGAGCACTCCCAGCCCACGGTCGAGGAGCACGATGTCCGCGGCGTCCCGGGCGACGTCCACCGCGCTGGCCACCGAGATGCCCACGTCGGCGGTGTGGAGCGAGGGGGCGTCGTTGATGCCGTCGCCGAGGAAGCCCACCACGTGTCCCCGGCGGCGGAGCGCCAGGAGGATGCGATTCTTCTGCTGGGGAGTGACCCGGGCGAACACCGCGTTCGCCTCCGCCACCTGGCCCAGTGCGGGATCGGTCAGCCGGTCGAGCTCCTCGCCGAGGACCACCTCGGCGCTCTCGATCCCCACGGCGTCGCAGACGTGCCGGACGACCAGCGGGTCGTCCCCGGAGAGGATCTTCACCGCCACCCCGTCCCGGCGGAGCGCCTCCACCGTCTCGCCGACGTCCGGGAGCGGCGGGTCGACGAAGGCCAGGAAGCCGGCCAGGCAGAGCTCGCGCTCGGACTCGAGGCCGCAGGACTCGTTCGCCTCCAGCGTCCGGGAGGCGACGGCGATCACCCGCAGCCCCTGGGCGGCGAGGGCCCGCCCGGTCTCGTGGCAGGTGGCCCGGGCCGCCGCGTCGAGGGGGCGCACCCCGTCCGGAGTCTGCCAGCAGCCGCAGACCGAGAGGACGCTCTCCGGGGCGCCCTTGCAGATCAGGAGTGGCGGGCCCCCGCGCTCGGCGGAGACGCTCATCCGCCGCCGCTCGAAGTCGAAGGGCACCTCGTCGCAGCGCTTCCAGCCCCGGATCTCCTCTCCCGGCACGGCGAGGATGGCGTCGTCCAGTGGGCTCTTCAGCCCGGTCTGGAGGGCGCTGTTCACGCGGGCGAGCCGCAGCGAGCCGGGGGCCGGGCTTCCCGCGCCGTCCACCGCGCGGTCCAGGGCCATCTGCCCCCGGGTGAGCGTTCCGGTCTTGTCGCTGCAGAGGACGTCGATGCTCCCCAGGTTCTGGATCGACGGGAGATGCTTGACGATCACCTTCGCCCGGGCCATCCGCACCGCGCCCTCGGCGAGCGTGACGGTGACGATCATCGGCAGGAACTCGGGGGTGAGGCCCACCGCCAGCGCCACCGCGAAGAGCAGCGACTGGAGCGGCGGCCGGTGCAGCGCCACGCTCACCACGCCGATGAAGAGCACCAGGAAGAGCACGGTGCGGGTGATGAAGAGGCCGAAGTCCCGGATCCCCTGCTCGAACGCGGTCGTCGGCGGCCGCTCCGCGAGCCGCGCGGCGATGGCCCCGAGCTGGGTCCGGCCTCCGGTGCGCTCCACCACCGCCTCGCCGGTCCCGCTGGCGACGGAGGTGCCGGCGTAGACCTCGCCGGCCGAGACGCCGCCGGTCGTCGCGCGGGAGCCGGCCTCCTTCTCCACCGGGAGCGACTCGCCGGTCAGCGCCGCCTCGACCACGTTGAGGGCCCGGGCGGTGACCAGCCGCGCGTCCGCGGGGACCAGGTCGCCGGCGGAGAGGCGGATGAGGTCGCCGGTCACCACCGCCCGGCGGGGAAGCTCCACCCAGCGCCCGTCGCGGAGCACGCTCGCGGTGGGGGCCACCTGCGCCCGGAGCCGCTCGACCGCGCGGGCGGAGCGGTACGACTGGACGAAGTCGATGGCCGCACTGAGCAGAACCATCGCCGTCACGAGGATGGCGTTGACCTGCTCCCCGAGCACGGCCGATGCCGCCGCCGCGATGAGGAGGATGGCCAGCAGCGGGTTGGAGAGGCTGTCGAGCAGCTGGCGGAGCACCGAGGCACGGGCGTGCACCGCCACCTCGTTGGGCCCCTCGCGGGCGAGCCTGGCCCCAGCCTCGGCGGTGCTCAGGCCGGTGGCGCTGGACGGCTCGGTGCTCGTGGCTTCCACGCTCGGGCCCGGGGCATGACACGAACGGGGGAGCGGGTCACGTTTCACCGACCCTCGAGGGCGCGCGCCGGGCCACCTCCAGGGCGTCGCCCACCAGCGGATCCGGCACTTGCGCGCTCGAGCCCGAGCCCTCTCCTGCGGCGAGGAGCGCGCTGAACCCACATCGCCTCTCTCGGGGCGCGGGGGGTGACGGATCGCCCCTGTCCGCGGCAACTGCTCAGGACACCCCAGGATTCGGGAAACGAGGGACGAGGGAATGCGCCGGTTGCTGTCGTCATTGCTGGTCGTCACCGCCGCCTGCGCGCTGGGGGACTACTCCGGAGCCGGCGGCGGGAGCCTGAGCACCAGCCCGGACGGAGGAGGCGGCGGCGGGACCGTCGCCGGCGACCTGCCCTGCGACGTCGCCAGCGTCCTCTCCACTCACTGCACCACCTGCCATGGCTCGCCGCCCTCCGGGGGCGCTCCCGTCGCGCTCGACAGCCTGGCCACGCTCACCGCCGCGGCGGCCGGCTACCCCGGCCAGAACTACGCGCAGCGCTCGCTGTTCCGGATGCAGGACTCGGCCTCGCCGATGCCTCCCGGCACCGCGGTGACCGTCTCCTCGATCGAGATCGCCTCCTTCGCCAGCTGGGTGGACGCGGGGACGCCGGCCGGCAGCTGCGCCCCCGCCGGAGACCCGGTCTTCGGAGCGCCTCCGCAGTGCACGAGCAACAGCTACTGGACCCAGGGGAACAACGGCAGTTCCCGCATGCACCCCGGCATGGCCTGCATCGCCTGCCACTCCAGCGGAGGCGAGGGCCCGGCCTTCAGCGTCGCCGGGACCGTGTACCCCACCGGCCACGAGCCGGACGACTGCGACGGCGCCTCGGCGAACGGGGCCACGGTGACCGTCACCGACAAGAACGGGACGGCCCAGTCGTTCACCGTCAACGCTGCCGGAAACTTCTACGGGAACGCGGGAGGCGGCTGGCCGGTGTTCCCCATCACCGCGACGGTGAGCTTCAACGGTAAGACCCGGAGCATGGCCACCCAAGTGCCGTCGGGGGATTGCAACAGCTGCCACACCCAGAGCGGCACCGCGGTGGGCGGAATCGCCGCGCCGCCCGGGCGCGTTGCGCTACCCTGAGCAGGCCTTGAGACGCGCCCTGCTCGTCGTCGCCGTTCTCGCGGGTGGAGCGGCGCAGGCCTCACCCACCTTTCCGGCGGAGATCCGGGCACACCTCGGCCTGTCGTACACCCCGCCCTGCACGCTCTGTCACAACACCCCGTCCGGCGGCTTCGGAACCGTCACCACTCCGTTCGGCAAGTCGATGATGGCCCGCGGGCTCGTGGCGGAGAACCTCCAGAGCCTGGACACCGCGCTCGATGCGCTGGCCGCGGAGATGACGGACAGTGACGGGGACGGGGTGCCGGACATCCCGGAGCTCAAGAACGGCACCGACCCGAACGTGCCGGGCGGAGGGGGTACTCCGGTCAGCTACGGCTGCTTCGACGTGAGTGGCCAGCGGGGCTCTCCCCTCGGCCTGCTTCCGCTGGCGCTCGCCCTGCTCCTCTTCCGCGCCCGGAGGGCGCGCGGCGACTCCGGCCCCTAGACCGTCCGCCCTCGTCCGAAGAGGAGCGAGAGGACGGCCAGGATGAGGAAGAGGAAGAAGAGAATCTTGGCGATCCCCGCGGCGCCTGCCGCGATGCCTCCGAAGCCGAACACCGCGGCGATGATCGCGATCACGAAGAAGACTGCGGCCCAGTACAGCATCCGTGCAAACCCCCTTCTGGAGTTGAACGGGACCAAGCTGGGCCGCTCGGCCCTGGTGCGGTAGGGGGGCTGTTCAGCGCGCGACGGAAGCGGGGCGCACGCCCTGTGCCATCAGCGGCCGGCCGCGGGAGCGGCGGCCCTGGGGGCGAGCGGCTGGACTCGGTCGCCGTCGGACAGCTCGGCGCTCGGGTTGAGCACCACCTGCTCGCCGCCCTGCAGGCCGGACAGAACCTGGATCTGTCGCCCGTTGTCCTCGCCGGGCTGGATGCGGACGAACTTCACCCGGTTGTCCGGATCCAGGCGCGCGACGTAGACGACGTCTCCCCGCCAAGCCAGCGCGTCGCCGGGAATCAGCGGGGTGCGCCGGCCGGGGAAGCGCAGCCTCACGTTCACGTAGCTGCCCGGATAGAGCCTGGCCGGCTCGTTGGCGACGTCGACCTCCACCAGCATGGTGCGGGTCCGGGTGTCGAGGCCCTGTGCGGTCCGGCTGACCTTGGCCTCGATCGGATGGCCGGGATCGTCCGGGAGGCTGATGCTCACCGGAACGCCGGGCCGGAGGTCGCTCGCGTCGTCCTGACCGACGTAGACCTGCACGCGGACGGTGCGCATGTCGGCGACGTCGAAGAGAGGCTGCACCGCCTGGTTGGACGCGGTCCCGGCCGCGACGAGGGCCCCGGGATCGACGTAGCGGGCGGTGACCACTCCGTCGAACGGCGCCCGGACCTGCTCGTAGGACTGGGTCGCCAGCAGCTGCTGGAGCGTGGCCCGGGAGACCGACAGCGCGCTCTCGGCGTTGTCGAGGTCCTGCTGGGCGATGAAGCCCTGGGGCCGCAGCTTCCGGGCCCGCTCGGCCTGGACGAGCTTGAGCTGGAGGTCCGCGCGGGCACCGAGGACCTGCTGGTCGGTCTCGGGCGACTCCAGCTGGGCGAGGAGGTCTCCCTTCTTGATCCGGGTCCCCTTGTCCACCTTCACCTCGCGCACGTAGCCGGCCACCTTCGCGTAGAGGGTCGCCTGGTTCCAGCCGCGGACCTCGCCGGGGATGGCCAGGGTGCGCTCGGCGCTGGAGAGCTCCACCGGGGCGAGCCGCACCACCGGACCGTTCTCCTGCGCCACGGCACGCTGCTGGCGCTCGTTCGCCTCGGCCGCCCGGCGGCTGAAGGCGAGCGCCAGCACCCCGATGACGGCGACGAGGACCAGGATCACGGTGCCGATGGTGAGGGCCCGGGGGCGCGCCGGAGCGTGGGGCTGGACCTCGCCGGCGGCAGCGGACGAGGAAGTGACTCTCGACGACTCGTGCATCTCGGTCATGCCAGCGCTCCAGGGTGTGCGCCCTGGCTCTCCTCCAGGAAACGCTCGTCCAGACGGTGGGCCTGGGGCTCCTTCCTCCGGAGCACCGAGTAGACCACCGGGACGATGAACAGGGTGACGAAGGTGGCGACCAGCAGCCCTCCGATGACCGCGCGACCGAGCGGAGCGTTCTGCTCGCCACCCTCGCCCAGCGCAAGGGCCATCGGCAGCATTCCGAGGACCATCGCCAGGGCGGTCATCAGCACCGGCCGGAGCCGGACCTTCCCCGCCTCGAGGGCAGCCTCCAGCGGAGAGAGGCGTCGCTGGCTCCGGACCTCGTTGGCGTAGGAGACGAGGAGGATGCTGTTCGAGACCGCGATGCCCACCGACATGATCGCGCCCATGAACGACTCGACGTTGAGCGTGGTCCCGGTGAGGGCCAGCATCCAGAGGATGCCCACCAGCGCGCCCGGCACCGCGGCGAGGATGATGAACGGGTCCAGCCACGACTGGAAGAGCACCACCATCAGGAGATAGACCAGGATCACCGCGAGGATGAGGCCCGTGCCGAGCGCACCGAAGGACGTGCGCATGCTCTCGATCTGCCCCCGAACGGAGATCTTGACTCCCTTCGGCACGTCGTGGAGCGAGGCGATCGCCCGGTCGATGTCACGGGCCACGGAGCCGAGGTCCCGCATGCCCGCGGCGGCCTGGACGTTGATCACCCGCTGGATGGTGGAGTGGTTCACCGAGGCCAGGGTCTTTCCTGCCGAGAGCTGCGAGACGGTCCCGAGGTAGAGGCTTCCCGAGGGCACCGCGGCGTCGGTGAGGGTCCTGGTCGGAGTCTGGCGGAGAGCCTGCGTTCCGGTGGTGAGCGGGGTGGCGAGCAGATCGCTCGTGCTCCGCATCGCGGGGAGCGGGGTCTGCACCGCGACGAAGTAGTTCACGTTGTTCTGGGGGCTGAGCCAGAAGTTCGGGTTGACCAGCGAGCTGCCGGCCAGGGAGGTGATGAGGTTGTTGGCCACGTCGCGCTGGGAGAGCCCCACCTGCGCGGCGCGGAGGCGGTCCACGTCCAGGTTGAGCGTGGGGTAGTCCAGGACCTGGGGGATCCGCACGTCGACCACGCCGGGGATCCGCCGGAGCCGCGCGGCGAGCTGGCGGCCCACGGTGAAGCCGGCTTCCAGGTTGTTCGACTCGATGACCACGTCGATCGGCGCGGGGAGCCCGAAGTTCAGCACCTGGGTCACGATGTCCGCGGGCTGGAAGTAGAGCGAGCTGCCGGGGAACGACTTGGGGAGCTCCTCGCGGATGCGCCTCATGTACCCGCGCGTGGGCTTGTGGCCGGGCTTGAGCGAGATGAGGATCTCCGCATCCTGGGGGCCGATGTTGTCGGTGGAGACGAAGGCCAGGTTGTAGGAGAGCGGGATGCCGATGTTGTCGTTCAGCCCCTCCAGCTCGCCCGGGGGGATGATCTCCCGGATCTTCCGCTCGGCCTCGAGCACCAGACGCTCGGTGTCGGTGATGCGAGTTCCCATCGGGGCCCGGAAGTGGAGACGCATCAGGCCCACGTCGACGTCGGGGAAGAAGTCGAGCCCCACCGCGAACACCGGGAGCGCCGCGGTGACGAGGATCAGCACCGAGAAGGTGCCGATCATCCAGGGCCGGTGGTGCAGCGCCACTTCCAGCAACCGCCCGTAGCCGGCCTGGAAGCGGTCGAACCGGTCGTCCCGCCAGCGGTTGAAGCGCGCGAACAGCCCGTTGCCCTCGTGCTCGGCGTGGATGTCCTCGGACTCGAGCAGCCGCGCCAGCGCCGGGACCAGGGTCCGGCTGAGCACGTACGAGGCGAGCATCGAGAACACCACCGCCACCGCGAGGGGGGTGAACAGGTAGCGGGCCGGGCCGGTGAGGAGCACCACCGGGAAGAAGACGATGCAGATGGTGAGCGTGGCGGCCAGCGCCGGGGTGGCGACCTCGTGGGCACCGTCGAGGATGGCCACCGTGAGCCGCTTCCCCGAGGTCCGGTTGCGGTGGATGCTCTCCACCGCAACGGTGGCGTCGTCGACCAGCATGCCGATCGCCAGCGCCAGCCCCCCGAGCGTCATGAGGTTGAGGGTGTTGTTGGTGAGGAACAGGCCGGCGATGCCCACCAGGATGGCCAGGGGGATCGAGCTGGAGACGATGGCCACGCTCCGGAAGCTCCCCAGGAAGAAGAGGATCATCAGCGAGACCAGGAGGGAGCTGATGACCGCCTCGTGGAGCACGTTGGTGAGCGCCGCGCGGACGAAGATCGACTGGTCGAAGTCGAGCTTCAGCGCGATGCCGTCCGGCGCCGAGGCCTGGATCGAGGGGAGAAGGCCCTTCACCCCGTCCACCACCGCCAGGGTTCCGGCGTTGGAGTGCTTGAGGATGACGATGTAGCTCGCCCGCTTCCCGTCGATGTGGACGATGTTCTGCTGCACCGCGAACCCGTCCCGGACGTTGGCCACGTCCCGGAGGAGGACCGGGGCGCCGTTCACCACCTTCACCGGGATGGAGTTGAACTGGTCGACGGTGGAGGGGCTGGAGTTCAGCTTGACGTTGTACTCGGTGGACCCGATCTGCGCCGTCCCGGCCGGGATGATGACGTTGGACTGGAGGAGCGCGGTCACCACGTCGTTGGGGCTGAGGCCCTTGGCGGCGGTGGCGGCCGGGTCCACGTCCACCATGATCTGCCGCTGCTTGCCTCCGTAGGGGCCGGGGATGGAGGTGCCCGGAATGGTGAACAGGCGGACGCGGAGGAAGTTGAGGCCGTAGTCGAAGAGCTGCTGCTCACCAACGGTGTTGCTGGACACGTTGATCTGCGCCACCGGCACGTTGCCGGCGTTGAACCGGAGCACGTTGGGGGGCTGGATGCCGGGGGGCATGATCCGGCTCGCGGTGAGCGACACCGAGGTGATCTGGGAGATGGCCGTGCCCAGGTCGGCGTCGGGCTCGAAGTACAGCTTCAGGAGCCCCACCCCGGCGATGGACTGCGACTCGATGTGGGTGATCCCATCGATGACCGTGGAGTAAGCACGCTCGCTGATCAGGACGATGCGGCGTTCCATGTCCTCGGCGGACAGCCCGGGGTAGTTCCACACCACCACCACCACCGGGATGTCGATGGAGGGGAAGATGTCGGTCCGCATCCGGGTGACCGAGAGCAGCCCGGCGATGAAGATCAGCGCCGAGAAGACCGCCACGGTGTAGGGCCGGCGGAGCGCCAGCCGGACGATCCACATGAGATTCCCCGAGCCTCCAGTGAGAAGCCTCGTACTAACGGTGGCCGACGCGCGAGCCCACCCGTCCGTTCATCGAGCACAGGGATGCGCGGCGGTCCAGCCGCGACCCTACCTGACCGCTCATCGAGGGCATGCCGCTCGCGCACGCCCGGACGACCCTTGCCATCACAACGTTTTCCCCGCCCGGGTGTCCGGCCTCCCAAGCATGCGCGTCTCCCAGGAAATCCGTGCACGGAGGCCTGGAGTGGAGCATGAGGGGGCGGTGCTCTTGCGCACTGCGTTCCTGACCCTCCTTCTTGCCCTCCTCCCCCTCCCCGCCCGGGCACAGTCCCCCACCCCGGACGCCGGAACAGCCGCCCCGCCGGCCGCGCCGGGCGCCTCGACGACACCCGCCGGCACACGCCTGTTGCATCTGGACGAGGCCATCCAGACCGCGGTGGCCAACGCACCGCAGCTGGTCCAGGCCCAGGCCAACGCCGCGGCCGCCGACGCCCAGACCATCACCGCCCGCTCCCCGCTGCTCCCGCAGGGGACGGGCATCGCCTCCTTCCTCCGGCAGCACTCCACCGTCGGGGCGAGCACCGGAACCGGGAGCGGAACGGTGGCAATCGTGCCGGGCGCTCGACCGAGCACCTACAACAGCTTCCGGATCGGCGTGGTCGGCACACAGACGCTGTGGGATCCGGTGGACTTCGCGACCTGGGAATCGCAGCAGCACACCGCCGACGCGCTCAGGGCCACCGCGGCCACGACCCTCAAGAACGTGGTCCTCTCGGTGCGGACCACCTACTTCGCCGCCCGGGCCACCCGCGACCTGGTCAAGGTCGCCCAGGATACGTTGACCAACCAGCTCGCCCACCTCAGCCAGGTGGAGGGCTTCGTCCGGGTCGGAACGCAGCCGGAGATCGCCCTGGCGCTCGCCCGGCTCAACGTCGCCAACGCCCGGGTCGCGCTGATCACTGCCCAGAACAACTACCGTATCGCCCGCGCCCAGCTGAACCAGGCGATGGGGGTCGCGACGGGCACGGACTACCAGGTCGCCGACGACGAGCTACCGCCGGTGGATGTGGAGGACCGCCCGTTGCCAGGCCTGTTCGACATCGCCCTCGGCTCGCGTCCGGAGCTGGCCTCGCTCGAGTACGCGCGGCAGGCCCAGGGGAAGGTCCTCGACAGCGCCCGCTGGCAGTGGAGCCCGAGCCTCGGGTTCAGCGGTGGCTACTCCAAGGTGGGGACCAGCGTCGACGCGCTCTACGACACGTGGAACTTCGGCCTGACCCTGACCTGGAACTTCCTCCAGGGAGGGTTCACCACCGGGCAGATCAAGACCGCGGAACAGAACCTTCGCTCGGCCACCGCTGCGCTCGGGATAGAGCAGCTGCAGGTCCGCTTCGACGTGGAGCAGGCCCAGGCCACGCTCCTGGCGAACAAGGAAGCCCTGGTCGCATCGAACGATGCGCTGGAGAACGCCAAGGAGCAGCTTCGCCTCGCGGAAGGCCGGTACCAGACGGGCGTGGGGACGATCATCGAGCTGAGCGACGCCCAGCTGCAGCAGACCCAGGCCGCTGCCCAAGTGGTTCAGGCGCAGTACAATGTCTCGACGGCGCGGGCGGCGCTCCTGGCCGCCCTGGGGCGCGGGGAGTGAGCGTGGCCGAGCATCCCACCGAGCAGCCTTCTCCGGACAGGTCCCCGCTGCTGCGCCGGCGGCGGACGTGGATCATCGCCCTCGTCGTGCTCGCCCTGGTGGGAATCATCCTGGTGCGCCGGGGAAAGAGCGCCTCCAGCCACCAGACAGGGCTCTCCGCCCAGGCCCGGGTAGTCCCGGTGGGGGTGTCGATCGCCGATCGCCGCGACGTCCCGATCTGGGTCGAGGGGCTGGGGAACGTGACCTCCCTCGCGACGGTGACCATCCGGGCGCGGGTGAGCGGCCAGATCGTCGCCATCGAGTTTCAGGAAGGTAGCCGGGTGAAGACGGGGGACCTCCTGGTGCAGGTCGATCCGCGTCCCTTCAAGATCGCGCTCCAGCAGGCGCAGGCCACTCTCGAGCGGGACGTGGCCACCCTGCGGAACAACGAGCGGGACCAGGCCCGCTACAAGGACCTGGTCGCCCAGAAGCTCATCCCGCAGCAGCAGTACGACCAGCAGGTGGCAACGGTGCTTGCCGCGAAGGCCACCGTCGACCTCGACCAGGCGGCGGTGAACAACGCGAAGCTGAACCTCCAGTTCTCGAGCGTGACCTCGCCCATCGACGGGATCGCCGGCGTGCGCCAGGTGGACCTGGGCAACCTGGTCACCCCCACCGACGCCAGCGGGATCGTGGTCCTCACCCAGATGGACCCCATCGCCGTCCTCTTCGTCCTGCCCCAGGACGACCTACCCCGGGTGTCGGAGGCGTTCGCCAAGGGGCCGCTCACCGTCGAGGCCTGGGACCGCGGCGGGATCACCAAGCTCGGGACCGGCAAGCTCACCGTCATCGACAACCAGGTGAACGCGGGGACGGCCACCATCCGGCTGAAGGCCGAGTTCCCCAACCCCGACCTCAAGCTCTGGCCCAGCCTCTTCGTGAAGGCCCGGATGCAGCTCCAGATCCGCGAGGGCGTCGTGGTGGCCGCGACCCCGGCCATCCAGCGGGGCCCCAACGGAACCTTCGTCTACGTGGTGAACGCCGACAACACCGTGGCGGTGCGCAACGTGCAGGTCGACACCATCCAGGGCCCCCTGACGATCGTCAGCCAGGGCGTCCAGCCCGGTGACCGGTTGGTGGTGGACGGCCAGAACCAGCTCCGGGCGGGAGCGAAGGTCGACCCGCGACCCGTCGCCATGCCCGGCTCGCCCCCGGCCCAGGGACAGCAGACACCGCGGGCCGAGGCCCGGCAGCAGGAGGCAGGACAGAGCCCGCCACCGGCCCCCGCGCCGCGCGTCACACCGCGCCAGAAGCCTCAGGGCCGACCGGCCCAGCAGGGTGGAGCGCGCGAAGCGAGCGCGCAGTGAGCATCAGCGAGCCGTTCATTCGTCGCCCGGTGGGGACCACGCTCCTCACCGTGGGCCTCACCCTGGCGGGGCTGGTGGCCTTCCGGCAGCTGCCCATCTCCGCATTGCCCCAGGTGGACTACCCCACGATCGTGGTGTCGACGACCTTCCCCGGGGCGTCGGCGCAGACGATGGCCTCCAGCGTGACCGCGCCGCTGGAGCGGCAGTTCGGGCAGATCCCCTCGCTGGCCCTGATGACGAGCGTCAGCAGCGCGACCAGCTCGCAGATCACGCTCCAGTTCACGCTCGATCGGAACATCGACTCGGCCCAGCAGGACGTGCAGGCGGCGATCAACGCGGCGTCGAGCGTGCTCCCCGCCAACCTCCCCGCCCCGCCCACCTACAGCAAGAGCAACCCGGCGGACGTGCCCATCCTCACCCTGTCCATCACCTCGGACACGCTGCCCCTGCCCCAGGTGAACGACTACGCGGACAGCATCCTCGCGCAGAAGATCAGCCAGGTGTCCGGGGTGGGCCTGGTGACGCTCGGGGGCGCCCAGCGGCCGGCGGTGCGGATCCAGGTCGACCCCGAAGCGCTGGCCGGAACCGGGCTCACGCTCGAGGACGTTCGGTCGGCCCTGGTGACGGCGAACATCAACGCCCCGAAGGGCACGCTGGACACCCCGCGCCAGGAGTACACCCTCCAGACCGACGACCAGCTGATGGACGCCAAGGCCTTCGCGCCGGTGATCCTGGTGTTCAAGAACGGCTCGCCGGTCCGGCTCCAGGACGTGGCCCGCTCGCTGGACTCGGTGGAGAACGCCCAGCTCGCCGGGTGGGCCAACGACCAGCGGGCGATCATCCTCAACGTCCAGCGCCAGCCGGGCGCGAACGTCATCCAGACCGCGGACCGGGTGAAGGCACTCCTCCCCCAGCTCGAGGCGAGCCTCCCCCAGGGGATCCGGGTCTCGATCCTCAGCGACCGCACCGAGACGGTGCGGGCCAGCGTGGCGGACGTGGAGTTCACCCTGGTCCTCACCATCGTCCTGGTGGTGGCGGTCATGTACGTGTTCCTCCGGAACCTGCGGGCCACCATCATCCCGGGCATCACCGTGCCCCTGAGCCTGATCGGCACCTTCGGGCTGATGTACCTGCTGGGGTACAGCCTCAACAACCTCTCGCTGATGGCGCTCACCATCTCCACGGGCTTCGTGGTCGACGACGCCATCGTGATGATCGAGAACATCAGCCGGTACATCGAGGAGGGTGAGTCGCCCTTCCACGCTGCGCTGAAGGGCGCGGGGCAGATCGGCTTCACCATCGTCTCGCTCACCGTGTCGCTGGTTGCGGTGCTGGTGCCGCTGCTCTTCATGACCGGCCTCATCGGGCGGCTGTTCCGCGAGTTCGCGGTGACGCTGTCCCTGGCCATCGGGGTCTCGGCGCTGCTCTCGCTGACCCTCACCCCGATGATGTGCGCCTGGATCCTCAAGCCGGAGCCGCCGGCGGAGCAGCGCGGCCGCTTCTACGCCTGGAGCGAGCGCACCTTCGAGCGGATCATCGCCGCCTATGGCCGGGGCGTGGACTGGGTGCTGCGCCACCAGCCGCTGACCCTGGCGATCACCATCGGGACGTTCCTGCTCACCGTGGTGCTGGCCTTCATCGTGCCCAAGGGGTTCTTCCCGGTGCAGGACACCGGCCTCCTCATCGGCATCACCGAGGCCGGGCCGGACGTGAGCTTCGACCGCATGAGCCAGCTGCAGCAACAGGTGGTCCAGGTCGTGCGCGACGACCCCGACGTCGCCTCGGTGGCGTCCTTCATCGGCGCCGACGGCACGAACCCCACCACCAACAGCGGGCGGCTCTCCATCTCGCTCAAGCCCCGCGAGGACCGGAAGGAGAACGCCACCCAGATCATCGCCCGGCTCCTGCCCAAGCTCTCCCAGGTGACCGGCATCTCCACCTATCTCCAGGCGGTGCAGGACCTCCAGATCGAGACCCGCCAGAGCCGGACGCCCTACCAGTACACCCTGGAGGACGCCGACCCGGGTGAGCTGGCCGACTGGGCACCGAAGCTCCTGGCCAAGCTGCGCACCCTGCCCGAGCTGAAAAACGTCGCCACCGACCAGCTGGGGAACGGGCCGGTGACGCTGCTCAGCATCGACCGCGATACCGCCTCACGCCTCGGGATCTCGACCCAGGCCATCGACGACACGCTCTACGACGCCTTCGGCCAGCGGCAGGTCTCCACCATCTTCACCCAGCTCAACCTCTACCGGGTCATCCTCGAGGTGAATCCGGACCTGGCGACGGGGCCACGGGCGCTGGATCGGATCTACGTCCGGAACGCGACGGGTAGCCCGGCTCCGCTGTCGGCGGTGGTGCAGCGGGTGGAAACCATCGCGCCGCTCACGGTCAACCACCAGGGCCAGTTCCCCTCGGTGACCCTCTCCTTCGACACCGCGTCCGGGTACTCGCTCGGGGCGGCGGTGAAGGCCATCCGGAGCGCCACCGACGAGCTGAACGCTCCCCGCGGCCTCCACGCCGGCTTCCAGGGCACGGCGCAGGAGTTCCGGGACAGCCTGGCCAACGAGCCGATCCTCGTCCTGGCCGCGCTGATCACCGTCTACATCGTCCTCGGCGTCCTCTACGAGAGCTACATCCACCCGGTCACCATCCTCTCCACCCTGCCCTCGGCCGGAGTGGGCGCGCTCCTGGCACTGATGCTGTGCGGGATGGAGTTCGACATCGTCGCTCTGATCGGGATCATCCTCCTCATCGGCATCGTGAAGAAGAACGCGATCATGATGATCGACTTCGCGCTCGAGGCCGAACGGGAGGAGAAGCTCTCCCCGATGGAGTCGATCAAGAAGGCCTGCCTGCTCCGCTTCCGGCCCATCATGATGACCACCTTCGCGGCCCTGCTGGGCGGGCTGCCGCTGGCGCTGGAGAACGGCACCGGGAGCGAGCTCCGCAAGCCGCTCGGGGTGAGCATCGTGGGGGGGCTGCTGATCAGCCAGGTGCTGACCCTCTACACCACCCCGGTCATCTACCTGTACATGGAGCGACTCGGTCGCTGGGTCGCGGCACGGCGCCGCCCGGCCGGCGCCACACCCGAGGGAGCCCCGGGATGAGCATCGGCGGCACCGGAACCCGCGGAGCCGGGATCTCCGAGCCGTTCATCCGGCGCCCGGTCGGCACGTCCCTCCTCGCCGCGGCGATCATCATCGCCGGGGTGGCCGCCTACACGCAGCTTCCGGTGGCCCCCCTGCCCCGCGTCGACCTGCCCACCATCTCGGTCTACGCCAACCTTCCCGGGGCGAGCCCGGAGACGATGTCCTCGGCGGTGGCCACCCCGCTGGAGCGGCGGCTGGGACGCATCGCCGGACTGACCGACATGACCTCGACCAGCTCGCTCGGGTCGACGTCGATCACCCTCCAGTTCGATCTCGACCGGGACCAGGACACGGCCGGGCGGGACGTGCAGGCCGCGATCAACGCCGCCAGCGCCGACCTTCCCACCAACCTGCCCTTCCGCCCCGGCTACCGGAAGGTCAATCCCACCGACACGCCGATCATGATCCTGGCGCTGACCTCAAAGACCCTGCCCCTGCCGCAGGTCTTCGATGCGGCGGATACCGTGCTGGCCCAGAAGATCTCCCAGGTGGAGGGCGTGGGGCAGGTGTACGTGGGTGGAGGGCAGCAGCCCGCGGTGCGGGTGCGGGTGGATCCGGAGGCGGCCGCGGGGGTCAACCTCACCCTGGAGGACGTGCGGATGGTCCTCGCGGGGGCCTCGGTGAACCGTCCCACCGGGAGCCTGGGCGGCGAGTTCCAGTCCAACACCCTGGCCACCAACGACCAACTCTTCCGGGCCGATCAATACCGCGATCTGCTGCTGGCCCAGACCCCGAACGGGGTGGTGCGGCTCCAGGACGTGGCCCGGGTGGAGGACAGCGTCAACAACACGCGCGTGGCGGGGTGGACCAACGGCGTTCGCTCGGTGCTGATCATCGTCCGCCGCCAGCCGGGAGCGAACATCATCGAGACGGTGGAGCGCATCAAGGCACTGCTCCCGTCGCTGGCCTCCTCGGTGTCCCCGGCCATCGACATCCAGATCGCCTCGGACCGGACGCAGACCATCCGCGCCTCGGTGCACGACGTGGAGCGGTCGCTGATGCTGAGCGTGGTCCTGGTGGTGGTGGTGGTGTTCCTCTTCCTCCGCTCGGCCCGCGCCACCGCCATTCCGACCATTGCCATGCCGCTGTCGATCCTCGGGACCTTCGCGGTGATGTGGCTGCTCGGCTACAGCCTGAACAATCTCTCGCTGATGGCACTGACCATCTCCACCGGGTTCGTGGTGGACGACGCCATCGTGGTCACCGAGAACATCGCCCGGTACGTCGAGAAGGGGATGAGGCCGTTCGAGGCCGCGCTCCGTGGCGCCCGGGAGATTGGTTTCACCATCGTCTCGATGACCGTGTCGCTGCTGGCGGTGTTCATCCCCATCCTCCTGATGGGAGGGGTGGTCGGCCGGCTGTTCCGCGAGTTCGCGGTCACCCTCGCCGTCTCCATCACCGTCTCCGGCCTGGTCTCGCTCACCGTGACCCCGATGATGGCCTCGCGCTTCCTCCAGCCGCCGGCCGAGGAGGAGCGCGGGCGTCTCTATCGCTGGAGCGAGCGCGCCTTCCGGGCAGTCTTCTCCGGGTACGACCGCTCGCTGAGGGCGGTGCTCGCACACGAGTGGCTGATGCTCGGAGTCGTGCTCGGAGCGGTCGCGCTCACCGTCGTGCTCTTCGTCCGGACACCGAAGGGCCTGTTCCCGCAACAGGACAACGGCCTGCTGATCGGCTTCAGCGAGGCCCCCCAGGACGTGAGCTACCAGACGATGAAGGAGCGCCAGATCGAGGTGAACAACATCGTCGGCCAGGACCCGGACGTCGCCAGCGTGGTGTCCTTCATCGGCGGAGGACCCGGTGGTGGTGGGGCGAACACCGGTTCGGCCTTCGTCACCCTCAAGCCCCGTCCTCCGCGCAAGGTCACCGTGGATCAGATCATCGCCCGGCTTCGCCCCAAGCTGGCGAAGCTGGTGGGCGTCACTCTCTTCCTCCAGGGGGCGCAGGACGTCCGGGTGGGAGGTCGGCTGGCCCGGACCCAGTACCAGTACACGCTCCAGGACCCGGACCTGAACGAGCTCAACACCTGGGCCCCGCGGGTCTTCGAGGCCCTCAAGAAACTGCCGGAGCTGACCGACGTGGCGACCGATCAGCAATCGGCGGGGCTGGAGCTCCGGGTCGCCATCGACCGGGACACCGCGTCGCGGATGGGCGTCAGTGTCCGCGACATCGACAACGCGCTCTACGACGCCTACGGCCAGCGGCAGATCTCGGTGAGCTACGGGCAGGCGAACACCTACTGGGTGGTGATGGAGGTCGGCCCGCCGTACCTCGAGGACGACAGCGCGCTGAAGGACCTCTACGTCCGCTCCAGCTCGGGCGGGGTGGTTCCGCTGTCGGCGCTGACCACGGTGACCCGCGGGAACCTCCCCACCTCCATCAACCACCAGGGGCAGTTCCCCTCGGTGACCCTCTCCTTCAACCTGGCCCCGGGCAAGTCGCTGGGGGATGCGGTGAAGGCGGTGCAACGGGCCGAGGCGGAGATCCGCCTCCCGGCGAGCGTCGTGGGTGGCTTCACCGGCACCGCCCAGGCCTTCCAGCAGTCACTGGCCAGCCAGCCAGTGCTGATCATCCTCGCGCTGCTGGCGGTCTACATCGTGCTGGGCGTGCTCTACGAGAGCTACGTCCACCCCATCACCATCCTCTCCACCCTCCCCACCGCCGGGGTGGGCGCCTTGCTGGCGCTGATGCTCACTGGAACGGACCTGAGCATCGTGGCGATCATCGGAATCATCCTCCTCATCGGGATCGTGAAGAAGAACGCCATCATGATGGTGGACTTCGCGGTGGAGGCCGAGCGTGGCGAGGGGCTGTCCACTCGCGAGGCCATCCTCAAGGCCTCCGAGCTCCGCTTCCGGCCGATCCTCATGACCACCCTGGCGGCGATGTTCGGTGCGCTGCCCCTGGCGCTGGGGTCGGGCCTGGGGTCCGAGCTGCGCCGGCCGCTGGGCATCAGCGTGGTGGGCGGGCTCCTGCTGAGCCAGCTGCTCACCCTCTACACCACGCCGGTCATCTACCTATTCATGGACCGCTTCTCGCGCCAGCGGCGGCGCCTTCCCGACGGCTCGCCGGCGCCGGTCGCCATCGCCGTCACCTAGCTGCCCGGCAACGGACGGGCCGGGTCTGGCCTGGTTGCGGCCCTCGGGCCACCCGCTAGTCTCGCCCGGCCATGGCCGAGACGCCCTTCAACGTCGAGCGACGCGAGCAGATGTTCCCCCGCCTCACCGAGGCGCAGCTCGCGCGCATGGCGCGCTACGGCACGCGCCGCCCGGTGCACGACGGCGAGGTCCTCTTCCAGCAGGGTGACGAGGGGATTCACCTCTACGTCGTCCTCCGCGGGGAGCTGGACGTCCTCCGGCCCGAGGGGGACGGCGAGGCCCTCATCGTCCGCCACCAGGCCGGGAACTTCAGCGGCGAGACCGCCATGCTCTCCGGCCGCCGGGCGCTGGCCACCGGACGGTTCCGCGGCGAGGGCGAGGTGGTGGACATCCCGCCCTCCGGGCTCCGGGATCTGGTGGTGTCCGACGCCGAGCTGAGCGAGCTGCTGATGCGGGCCTTCATCCTCCGCAGGGTGAGCCTCATCTCCAACCACCTGGGCGATGCCGTGGTCGTGGGCTCGCGCCACTGCGCCAACACTCTCCGCATCAAGGAGTTCCTCACCCGGAACGGCCACCCCTACCTCTACCTGGACGTGGAGCAGGACGAGGGCGCGCGGGCCCTGGTGGAGCGCTTCCACATCCTTCCCGACGACATCCCGGTGCTCATCTGCCGGGGCACGAAGGTCCTCCGCGCGCCGACCAATACCGAGGTCGCCGATTGCCTGGGCTTCAACGCCGGGATCACCACCGATGCGGTCCGCGACGTCGTGGTGGTGGGCGCTGGACCGGCCGGGCTCTCGGCCGCGGTGTATGCGGCGAGCGAGGGCCTGGACGTGCTGGTGCTGGAGACCAACGCGCCCGGCGGGCAGGCGGGGTCGAGCTCGAAGATCGAGAACTACCTCGGCTTCCCCACCGGCATCTCCGGGCAGGCGCTGGCCGGGCGCGCGTTCACGCAGGCCCAGAAGTTCGGGGCGAACGTGGCCATCACCCGCAGCGCGGTGCGACTCGACTGTGGAGGCCGTCCCTACGCGGTCGAGCTGGAGAGCGGGGAGCGGATCCGCGCGAAGGCGGTGGTGATCGCCAGCGGAGCGCGCTACCGGAAGCTCGGGGTCGAGAACCTCGCCCGGTTCGAGAACGCCGGCGTCTACTACGGGGCGACCTTCGTCGAGTCCAAGCTCTGCGAGGGGCAGGAGGCGATCGTCATCGGGGGCGGCAACTCGGCCGGTCAGGCCGCGGTGTACCTGTCGGGGATCGCGAGCCACGTGCACATGCTGGTGCGCTCCGACGGCCTGGCGGAGACGATGTCCCGCTACCTCATCCGCCGGATCGAGGAGACCCCGGCGATCACCCTCCGGACCCGGACCGAGATCGTCGGCCTCCTGGGCAACGGCGAGCTGGAGGGTGTGCGCTGGCGGAACAACGTGTCGGGCGAGGCCGAGGAGCGCCCGGTGCGCCACGTGTTCTGCATGATGGGAGCCGACCCCTGCACCGGCTGGCTCGGGGGCTGCGTCGTCCTGGACGACAAGGGGTTCGTGAAGACCGGCCAGGACCTCACCGCAGAGGAGCTGTCCGGGGCGGGGTGGTCGCTGTCCCGGCACCCGCTGCTCCTGGAGACCTCGCGGCCAGGCATCTTCGCGGTCGGGGACGTGCGCTCCGGGAACGTGAAGCGAGTCGCCTCGGCGGTGGGCGAGGGCAGCATCTCCATCCAACTCGTGCACCGAGTCCTCGCCGGGCTGAGCAGCGGAGGCTGAGCTCTCCCGGCTGCGCGGTGCGGCCGCCCCCAGGCCCGGGGGGCGAGGTAGTCTCGCCCCTTCCGTGACCGGCGCCCGCGGCCTCCGCACCCTGCTCGCAGCCTTCACCGTCGCCGCCGCACCCGCGGCGGCCCAGGACGCCTTCGAGATCCAGGTCTACGACGCCGTCACCGCCGGCCCGCTCGAGCCGGGCCTGGAGATCCATCTCAACCACTTCATCGAGGGCACGACCGAGAGCGGGCCCGAGGGTGAAGTGCCCACCCAGGGGCTCACCCACCTCACCTTCGAGCCCCACCTCGGGCTCACCCACTGGTGGGAGATCGGGTTCTATCTCCAGACGGTGCTCCGCCCGGACGGCGGCTGGGACTCGGGCGGAGTCAAGCTCCGTACGAAGTTCCGCTGGCCGGAGAACGTGGGAGCTTTTCGCTTCGCCCTGAACTTGGAGCTGGCCCGGGTGTCGAAGCGCTACGAGCCGGACGGGTGGGGCGGCGAGTTGCGGCCCATCATCGATGCGCGCTGGGGGCGCTGGTACGTCGCCGTCAATCCGATCGTGAGCTTCACCTTCGCCGGGCCCGACGCCGGGAAGCCAAACTTCGAGCCCGCGACCAAGGCGAGCTTCGACGTTGAGAAGAGCTGGGCAGTGGGCTTCGAGACCTACTCCGCCTTCGGTCCGTTCGGGAGCTTCCTGCCCTGGGATCAGCAGGTTCATCGGATCTTCGCCGTGGTCGACTCCACCTGGGACTGGTTCGGGATCAACATCGGCGTGGGGTACGGCACCGGACCGGACAAGTGGATCGTCAAGGCGATCGTCACCATCGCTCCCTCCGAGCAGACGCCAGAGCCGGCGGGACGCTGACGTGTCAGTGCATGTGCCAGCCGTGGCTCGCGACCACCAACTGGCCGGTGAGCGCCGCGCTGGGGAAGGCCGCGAGGTCGACGGCGAGCTGGGCGATGTCCTCGAGGGTGGTGAACTCGCCGTCCACGGTGCTCCCCAGCATCACCTTCTTCACCACCTCCTCCTCGCTGATCCCCAGGGTGCGAGCCTGCTCGGGGATCTGCCTCTCCACCAGCGGGGTGCGGACGAAGCCGGGACAGATGACGTTGGTGCGAACGCCGATCCTCGCTCCCTCCTTGGCGGCGGCCCGTGCCAGGCCGAGCAGGCCGTGCTTGGCGGCGACGTAGGCCGCCTTGAGCGGGGAGGCCTCCACGCTGTGGACGCTGCCCATGTACAGGAGGAGACCACCCTTCCCCGCCGACTGCCAGTGGCGCATCGCCGCCCGGGTGAGGAGGAAGCCACCGTCGAGGTGGATGGACAGAACCCGGCGCCAGTCGGCGAGGGAGAAGTCGGTGATCGGCGCGATGTGCTGCACCCCGGCGTTGCTCACCACCACGTCCACCCTGCCCAGGACGCGGGCCACCTCGGTTACCCCGCGGTCGACCTGCTCCTCCGAGGTCACGTCCATCAGCTGCGCGAGCGCGCGCCCACCTCGCTCCTCGATGCCCCGCGCCACGCTTCGCGCTGCATCGAGGTTCACGTCGGTGACCGCCACCGCCCCGCCCTCGCGCGCGAACCCCTCGGCCATCGCCCGGCCCAGCCCGCCTCCGCCGCCGGTCACCAGCATCGCCCGTCCTGCGAGTCGCATCGGTGTTGCCTCCTGGGAACGAGTCTGCCCCAGCCCGCCCGGGGCGCGGCGGAATTGTGACCGCATCGACCCCGCTCCTGCGCTATGGACCGGTCCCCCGTCCCTGGAGGAATGCACCCATGAGGCGCTCCCTGCTCCTGAGCTCGCTGCTGGTGTCCTCCGTGGCGCTCGCGCAGGACCAGGATCTCTCCAAGGTCGAGGTGAAGGTGGTCCCGGTGGCGGGCGGGGTCTCGATGCTCGTCGGCTCGGGCGGCAACATGGGAGTCACCACCGGGAAGGACGGCGCCTTCCTCGTCGACGACGAGTTCGCGCCGCTCCTGCCGAAGATCCGGGCCGCGGTGAAGACGCTGGGCGATCAGCCGATCCGCTTCGTGCTCAACACCCACTTCCATGGCGACCACACCGGGAGCAACGCTCCGCTGGCCGAGTCCGGCGTGGTCATCGTTGCGCACGACAACGTCCGCAAGCGGCTGGGCCTCGAGCGGCTGAACCCCCGGACCGGCGAGCGGGCCCCGCCCTCGCCTCCCGCCGCGCTACCGCTGATCACCTTCGCCGAGGGGGTGACCTTCCACCTCAACGGCGACGACCTCGAGGTCACCCACGTCGCGGCCGCCCACACCGACGGCGACTCCGTCATCCGGTTCCGGAAGGCGAACGTGGTCCACATGGGGGACACGTTCTTCAACGGGATGTACCCCTTCATCGACATCGACAGCGGCGGCTCGATCGACGGGATGATCGCGGCTGCCGAGCGGATCCTGCCCACCCTCGACGGCTCGACGAAGATCATCCCCGGCCACGGGCCGCTCGGGACCCGGGCCGACCTCCAGGCGTTCCGGGACATGCTGGCGGGGATCCGCGACCGGGTGAAGGCGCTGGTGGCGCAGAGGAAGACGCTGGAGCAGGTCACCGCCGCCAAGCCGAGCGCCCAGTGGGACGACAAGTGGGGCAAGGGCTTCCTGGGGCCCGACATGTTCGTGAGCTTCGTGTACCGGAGCCTCACCGAACCGAAGCCCGCGGGGACGAGGTGACCGAACCCAACCCACCGGGAAGCGCTCCGGGCGGGTGGCGTCCAGTCTCCATCTTCCTCACCGTGGCCTGCGCCGTGGCCGGCCTGGTGGACCTCCAGGCGTTCTCCTTCGCCTTCTCGCGCCAGATGCGCGAGCTGTCCGCCAGCACCCCGTGGATCCGGGGGCTGGGCGCGGGCGTGGCCTTGCTGCAGATCCTCTGCCTGGTGATCCTCTGGCGGGGGCAGAGGCTCGGCCTCTACGGCTACGTCGTGCTGGCGCTGATCTACGCGGCGGTCTTCAGCTGGGCCGTGAGCGCGACGGGGCTGTGCTCCCTGCTCCCGGCCGTGCTCGTCGTCGCCGCCGGCGTCTGGAACTGGGAGCGCCTCCACTAGCGCTCAGGTCGGCTCGACGACCACCGCGGTCCCGTAGCAGAGCACCTCGGTGACCCCGGCGGAGATCTCGGTCGCGTCGTAACGCGCGCCGATGACCGCGTTGGCGCCGATCTGCCGGGCGTGGAGGGCCATCAGCTCGAAGGCCTCGCGCCGCGCCTGCTCGCACATCTCGGTCCAGAGGGTGATGTTCCCGCCGAAGAGCGTCTGCAGACCGGCGACGAAGGTCCCCACGATGTTGCGGGAGCGGACCACGATCCCCCGCACCACCCCGAGGTTCCGCACCACGCGGTGACCGGGAAGCTCGAAGGTGGTGGTCACCCGATCGAGCGGGAGGGTGGAGAGGTTGGTGAGCGGCGCACGGCTGGTCACGATCGTCCTCCGGAGCGGGCCCGGCGCCGGGGCGCCCGCCGTCCCTGCCGCGCGGGTGCCGCCACGGCCTGGGGCTCGATCACCACCCGGCGGAGGAGCCGGGCGAGGGTTCGCCGCTCGGGGGGCCGCAGGGCGACGAGCACCGACGCGGTGGCCCGCTCCACCAGGGGACGCACCTGCCGCCACCAGCGGTCGCCCGCGGCGGTCAGCTCCACGCGGCGCCGCCGCCGATCGGTCGGATCCGTCCCACGGCTGGTCAGTCCCTTGCGCTCCAGCTCGTCCAGCTGCCGCGACACGCCGGCCGGATGCTGAGCCGAGGCGTCGGCGAGCTCCCGCTGGGTCAGCGGGCCCAGCTCGGCGAGGCGGTTCACGAGCGACCACGCGACCACCGACTCCCCGCGCGCGGCCAGCGCACGGGCCGCGGAGATCCACAGCCGGCGGCGGGTCTGCCCCACCAGCCGGACCACCTCCGCCGTCGCGTGGTCAGCTCCAGGCATCTTCACCTTTCTTCACGCTCGTACCGTCCTCTCCCGGGCGCTGTCCAGCTTCGGAAGAGTCCGACTCTCCTTTTCCGCCAGCGGCGACCCACTTCGGCAGGCGAATGGCGAGGCCCCGCGCTATACGCCTGCGCCGCCGGACACCCCCATACGCGAGGAGTCGGAACAGGTGAGTGCATCTCGAAAACAACGCCGCCTTTCCCGGACCACCCCCGGGCCGCTCGCGCTCGTTCTCGTCCTCGCCGCCTCGGCCCACGGGCAGCAGCCCTCCGCCACGCCACTGCTGAGCGTGGACGCGGGCAGCAGCGCCGCGACCGCCACCGCGCCGGATGCACCCCGTCCGGTGCCCCGGAGGATCAGCTTCCGCGATGCGGTGGCCCAGTCGCTGGAGCGCAACCCCACCGCGCAGGTGGCCGCAGCGGAGATCCGCCGGGTCGGGGGCGTGATGGAGGAGGTCCGCTCGGCCTCGTTCCCCACTCTCGGAGTGAATGCCACCTACACCCGGCTGAACAAGGACCGGACCTTCCAGACCACGGGTGCCGACGGCGGGACGGACACCTTCATCGTCGCCGCGAAGGACCAGTGGAACGTCACCGGTACGCTCTCCATCCCGATCATCGCCCCCCAGGCCTGGGCCAACTGGGCGCGCGCCGCGGACCAGCTGGAGAACTCGAAGTTCTCCCAGCGCGACGTGCAGCGCACCGTGGCCATCACCGTCGCCCGCGCCTACCTGACCATCTTCGCCCAGAAGCGCCAGGTGGACGTGAATCGCCAGGCCCGGGACAACTCGGCAGCCCACATGCAGTACGCCGATGCGCGCCTGCGCGGCGGCCTCGGGAATCGCGTCGACTGGGCGCGCGCCGGGCAGGAGCTCGAGGCCAACGAGGCCATCCTCCAGACCAGCTACGCCAACCTCTACCGGAGCCAGGAGGCGCTGGGGCTCCTGCTCGGTGAGAGCGAGGCCATCGACGTGGAGGACGTCCCCGAGATCCCGGCCATGCCCACGCTCGACCAGGGGCTGGACGAGCTGTCCGGCCGCTCCGACGTGCTGCTCTACCAGCAGCAGCAGACCACGGCGGACCGGTCGCTGAACCTGAGCTGGACGGAGTACCTGCCCGACATCACGATCGTCGGTCAGCCCTTCTACCAGCACCCCTCGTCGCTGACCTCGCCCGAGACCGGCTGGCAGGCGCAGGCCATCCTCACCTGGTACCTCTACGACGGCGGCGCCCGCTACGGCCGGACCCACCAGCGCGAGGCGCAGCTGGAGCAGGCACGGATCCAGCTCGATGCGACCCTCCGCCAGGCGAACTCCGAGGTGCGGGCCGCGGTCGACAACGTGGAGCGCAGCGCCGCGGCCGTGGAGCGCTCACGGAACTCGGCACGGCTGGCCGAGGACGCCATGCGCCTCGCCGACATCGCCTACCGGGCCGGCTCGACCACCAACCTCGAGCTCATCGACGCACAGCGGCGAGCGCGGGACGCGGAGACCCTCGCGGTCATCGCCGAGGACAACGAGCGCCAGGCCCAGCTGGACCTCCTCTCCGCCGCCGGGCGCTTCCCCGCGCAGTTGCAGCAGGCCCCGCTGTCACGCAGATGATGCTGTAAGAAAGTCTTGCATTTCCGCCGGGAATCAGGCGTGAGACACTGTTTAAAATATGCACCTCCGGTACCAGGCTGACCGGCGGACGCTGGCGTGGGCCGTTGCCATGCCGGTCGTCGCGCTCCTCCCCTACGTTCGTCCCGAGCTCGCGGTCTGGCTGAGCCCCCTGGCCTGCTACCTCGCTCTCTCCGCGGGCGTCATCGCCCACAACCACAACCACACGCCCACCTTCCGCGGCCGGGGCCTCAACGCGGCGTTCGGCAACTGGCTGAGCATCTTCTACGGCTACCCGACCTTCGCCTGGGTCCCCACCCACAACCTCAACCACCACAAGTTCGTGAACAAGGCCGGGGACGCGACCATCACCTGGCGCTTCACCAACAAGCACAACGCGCTCGTGGCGGGGACGTACTTCTTCGTGTCCAGCTGGTACCAGTCGGATCCGATCCGCGACTACATCCAGAAGGCGAAGGAGAAGAACCCTCAGCTCTACCGCACCATCCAGGGCCAGTACGCGCTCTTCGGAGGCGTGCACGTCGGACTGTTCGCGCTGGCCATCGTCCTCCACGGCTGGCGGACGGGGTTCATCGTCTGGAGCCTCATGTTCCTGCTCCCGGCGCTCTTCGCGCTGTGGACGATCATGTTCTTCAACTACATCCAGCACGTTCACACCGACCCGTGGAGCGAGCACGACCACTCCCGGAGCTTCGTCTCGCCGGTCCTCAACTTCCTGCTCTTCAACAACGGGTACCACTCGGCCCACCACGAGCTGGCCGGCGCGCACTGGAGCACCCTGCCGGCGCTGCACGCCCGGCTCGCTCCCTCCATCAACCCCGTACTGAACGAGCGGAGCTTCTGGTGGTTCTGCCTGCGGAACTACCTCCTCGCCCTCGCCTTCCCCTCGCTGGGGACGAAACAGATCGGGCGGGCCCCTTTCGACGACCCGGGACTCGAGAGCTCCGCCACTCCGGTCACCGCCGAGGTGGACGCGTTCGAGTCCGGCGTGAACGCCGCCCGCGCCTGACCCACACCAGGCGAAGCACCCGCGCCCAAGCCCGGCCCTCGCGCTGGCCGAGCGCGTCGACCGCCTCCAGCAGGCGCCGGAGGGCCGCGGGACCGAGCGCTGGCCCGCCGTAGGAGAGCGAGCGTACCACCCGTGCAAGCGCCTCCGGGCCGAGCGTCACCGTCTGCTCCCACCGCTCCTCGGTCGGGCGGCCTGTCCCGGCGGCCACCACGAGCCACTGGCGAACGCGGGCCTCCACTGGGCGACTCCGGGCCTTCGGGTTGAAGGCGAGGAGGAGCTCCCGGACTCCGCGCATGAAGGGCGTGTCCGCGGACTCGGGCACCACCACCGCCGCGGTGCCATCGGGCGCAAGGAGGCGCCGGGCCTCGAGTCCCGCAGCGTCCGGGCGAACCCAGTGGATGGCGTCGGCCAGGAGGATCAGCCCGGCCTCGACCGCGCCGAGTCCCGTCGCCTCTGCGGGAGCGAGCACCGGGGTGACGTCGAGGCCCGCGCAGGCCTCGGCGCACACGGCCAGCATCGCCCGCGCAGGCTCGACGGCCAGGACCGGGTGCCCGTACCGGGCCAGCGGCGCGGCGAGGAGCCCGGTGCCGGCGCCGAGGTCCACCACCAGACGGCCCACTCCCGCGAGCGACGAGAGGCGCGCGACCAGGTCCTCGGGATACGGCGGCCGGGCCCGGTAGTCGTCGGCGAGACGCTCGAAGACGCGGCGAGGCCTGGAGCTGCCGTGCACGGGGACGGGGTTCTACCCGAGGCCAGCCCCACCCTGGCACCAGGCGTGACCTCCGCGACTCCGCCCTCCCCTCCGGAGCATGCCCGTCGCCGGCCGCGGGCCTGTGGTGAAGTGCGAGCCATCCGCAGCGCTCCAACCCTCCGATGAACCTCCTCCTCCTCGACCCCGCCGAGCTCTCCTCCGACGGCACGGCGCGCCTCACCGGCGACCGCCTTCGCCACCTCCGCGAGGAGCTCGGCGTCGGCCCGGGCAGCACCCTGCGCACGGGCGTCCTCGCTGGCCGCGTCGGAACCGCCGAGGTCTTGACCCTGAGCGACACCGAGGCGGTGCTCCGCACGACCCTGTCCCAGCCACCTCCTCCCAGACCGGGCGTGGACCTCCTCCTCGCCGTCCCCCGGCCCAAGGCACTCCGACGCATCCTCGCCGCCTCGGCCTCGCTCGGCGTCGACCGGCTGGTCCTGCTCGCGGCCGCGCGGGTGGAGAAGAGCTACCTCTCCTCGCCGGTGCTGACGCCGGAGCGGGCGCGGAAGCACCTCCTCGACGGCCTCGAGCAGGCGCAGGACACCGTGCTCCCGGAGGTGATCGTCGAGCCGCGGTTCCGCCCCTTCGTCGAGGACCGGATGGACGCGCTCCTCGGCCCCGGCGAGCGCTGGATCCTCCACCCCGGCGACGAGGGGCCACGGCATCCCTCCCCGGGAGTACGCCTCGCGCTGGCCATCGGGCCCGAGGGTGGATGGGTCCCGTTCGAGCGCGGCCTGCTCGAGGCCCGCGGTTTCCGGCCGCTCGGCTTCGGAGCACGAACGCTCCGCACCGAGACCGTGGTTCCCTATGCCCTCGGGTGGGCGACCGGCCGACGCTGAGCGGCGAGCGCGGCTGTACCTCGGAGGTGCGCGGCGGTAGCTTGCCTCCATGGCCCATCCTCCGATCCCGCCCGCAGATGCCGCCCGCGCGCAGGCCGCGGCTCCGGTGAGCCCCGAGGCCCCGGCGAAGCCGGCGAGCCACGACACCACGCCACCTCCGGCACTCCTCGACTTCATGGTGCGCCGCTGGAAGCCGGCACGCACCAGGACGCCTCCGAAGCTCCGGAGCGCCGCCGCCTTCGCCGCCCGCCGCCGCGCGCTCGGCAAGCTCTTCCCCGGCGAGACCCTGGTCGTCCCCACCGGGCACGAGAAGGTCCGGGCGAACGACACCTACTTCCGCTTCCGACCCGGGACCGACTTCTACTACCTCACCGGGAACCTCGAGCCCGACTGCGTCCTGATGATGACTCCCGAGGCCGGCGGCGGGCACCGCGACGTCCTCTTCGTCGAGCCCAACCCCGGCAAGAGCGACTCGACCTTCTTCACCGACCGCATCAAGGGGGAGCTGTGGGTGGGCCCGCGCCTGGGCGTGCCCCAGAGCCAGGCTCGGTTCGACGTGCACGAGGCGCGGCCGCTCTCCGAGCTGCCCGGGGCGCTGGCCTCGCTCAAGGGGCCCGCGACCCGCGCCGCCCGCGTGCTGCGGGGGATGAGCCCCACCGTGGACGCCGCCCTGGAGGAGACGCCCCGCGACCGGGAGCTGGCCGTCGCCCTGTCGGAGATGCGGCTCCTCAAGGATGCCCAGGAGATCCGCGAGCTGTCCGCCGCCATCGCCTCCACCAAGCGCGGCTTCGAGGACGTCATCGCTGGCCTGCGCACCGCCCGGCACGAGCGCGAGGTGGAAGGCATCTTCAACCTCCGCGCCCGCGTGGAGGGCAACGACTGCGGCTACAACACCATCGCCGCCGCCGGCGAGCACGCCTGCATCCTCCACTGGGTCAAGAACGAGGGCGACGTCCGCCCCGGCACGTTGCTCCTTCTCGACGCCGGCGTGGAGGCCCACACCCTCTACACCGCCGACATCACCCGCACCCTCCCGGTCTCGGGGCGCTTCGGCCGCGAGCAGCGGGAGATCTACCAGCTCGTCCACGACGCGCAGGCCGCGGCCTTCGCCGAGGTGCGACCGGGGAAGGACTTCCTCGACCCGAACCGCGTGGCGATGAAGGTCCTCGCCCAGGGGCTGGAGCGGCTGGGCATCCTCGAGGACGCCGCCGAGGCCCTGGCCGACCAGAACCAGTTCTACAAGCGGTACTCGCTCCACAACGTGAGCCACATGCTCGGGCTGGACGTGCACGACTGCGCGCAGGCCCGCGCCGAGACCTACAAGTTCGGCCAGCTGAAGCCGGGGATGGTGCTCACCGTCGAGCCAGGGCTGTACTTCCAGACCGACGACCTCACCGTGCCCGCCCGCTACCGGGGCATCGGCGTGCGCATCGAGGACGACGTCGTGGTGACCCCCAAGGGGATGCGCAACCTGTCCGCCGACATCCCCAGCGAGGCCTCGGACGTCGAGCGCTGGATGGCGAAGATCTGGAAATCCCGGGGCCGGCGGACCCGCGCTTGACAGCTGACACGGACGGTCATTACCGTCCGTGCCCGTGAGGAAGTTCACTCTCCCGATGCGTCGAATTACCGCGGGGGCCATGCGCATGCGTGGCCCGGGCGGGCGTTCCGACGCCGGAGAGTGTTGTCGTCGGTGCTGTTGAGGCCGACCTCCTCTCCCGAACGATCAGGGGCGTACCGCCCGGGGCCGACAGGAGACGGTGGTCTCCTCCCCGGGATCGACGCGCGTCACTGAGTCCAGAACCCCCGACTCACCGACGTTCCTTCTTCTTCCCGTCGAGGTGATCGCCAGGTCGGCCCGCAGCCCCCGAAGGGCTCCCGCAGGCAAACCGAAGGCAGCACCACCCGAAGAAGGAGCAGAGCCGTGAGCGAGCAACCGAAGCCCCAGTACAGACCGGAGACCCTGGCCCTCCACGCCGGCTACAGCCCCGACCCCACGACCGGGTCCCGGGCGGTCCCCATCTACCAGACCACCAGCTACCGCTTCCGCGACGCGGACCACGCGGCCCGGCTCTTCGCCCTGAAGGAGTTCGGGAACATCTACACCCGCATCATGAACCCCACCAACGACGTCCTCGAGCAGCGCATCTCGGCGCTGGAGGGCGGCGTGGCGGCGCTGGCGGTGGCCTCGGGGCAGGCGGCGGAGACCGTGGCCCTGCTCACCATCCTCCGCTCGGGTGACGAGCTGGTCAGCACCTCCAGCCTCTACGGCGGCACATACAATCTCTTCAAGGTCACCCTGCCGCGTCTCGGGATCCGGACCCGGTTCGTCGAGGCATCCAACTTCGATGCCATCCGCGCAGCGATCGGCCCGAGGACCCGCGCCCTGTTCGCCGAGACGCTGGGCAACCCGAGGCTCGACGTCGTCGACCTCGAGGAGCTGGGGAAGATCGCCAGGGAGGCGGGAATCCCCTTCATCGTCGACAGCACCGCGACCACCCCGGCACTGCTCCGTCCGATCGAGCACGGGGCCAACATCGTCCTCCACTCCGCCACCAAGTACATCGGCGGCCACGGCCAGGCGATCGGCGGGCTCATCGTCGACGCCGGGAACTTCCCCTGGGACAACGGAAAGTTCCCCGAGTTCACCGAGCCGAACCCCGGCTACCACGGGCTGAAGCTCTGGGAGACCTTCGGGGCCATCTCCTTCATCCTCAAGGCCCGCGTCGAGCTGCTTCGCGATACCGGCCCGGCGCTGAGCCCGTTCAACGCCCACGCCTTCATCACCGGGCTGGAGACGCTCCACCTCCGGGTGCGTCGCCACTCCGAGAACGCGCTCAAGGTCGCCCGCTGGCTGAAGGCGGACCCGCGCGTCGCCTGGGTTCGCTACCCCGGCCTCGAGGAGGACCCGGCCTACCCGCTGGCGAAGAAGTACCTCGAGGGAGGCTTCGGCGGACTGGTCACCTTCGGGGTGAAGGGAGGGTTCGCCGAGGGTAAGGCGCTCATCGACCGGGTGAAGCTCTTCTCGCTCCTGGCCAACATCGGTGACGCCCGGTCGCTGGTCATCCACCCCGCCTCCACCACCCACCAGCAGCTCAGCCCCGAGGAGCAGCGCACCACCGGCGTCACCGAGGACCTGGTCCGGCTCTCGGTGGGCCTGGAGCACGTCGACGACCTCCTCGCCGACCTCGACCAGGCGCTCGGCGCGCGGGGGTGAGGCCATGACCCGCGCCCGCTCCAGCGCCGCGGCCTCCCCGCGGCTCCTCGACCTGCGGCTTCCACCGCTGACGCTGCTCGGCGGAGCCCGGGTGGACCCTCACCACGCGCGCCTGCAGTGGTGGGGCCCCGAGGCGGACCTCCCCGTCCTGGAGCGGCTCGGGGCGGAGGTTCCGCCGGAGAGCGATGGACCGGTGCTGCGGCGGTCACCGGTGCGGGCGCGGGACGGCGCATCGCTCGATGCCTCCATCCCCACGGTGCTGGTCATCCACGCCCTCACCGGCGATGCCCGGGCCGCCGGGCCGGACGGCTGGTGGGCGCCCCTCATCGGGCCGGGGCGTCCACTGGATCCGGCGCGGGTGCGCGTCCTCTGCGCGAACAACCTCGGCAGCTGCTACGGCAGCTCGGGGCCGCTCGACGAGGGCTGGCCCCTGAACGGGACACGGCTCACCCCCTGGGACCAGGCGCGCGCGCTCTGGGCGGTGCTCGACCTGCTCGGCGTGCCGCGGCTCCGGCTCGCCACCGGCGCCTCGCTCGGGGGGATGATCGCCCTCTGCCTCCCGGTCCTCCGCCCGGGCGCGGTGGACCGGCTGCTGCCCATCGGCACCTCGATCGCCTCGAGCGCCTGGGTGACGGGGTGGAACCACGTCGCGCGCCAGGTCCTCCGGCTGGACCCCGGCTGGCCCTCCGACGTCGGACGCGGGCTCGAGCTGGCGCGGCAGCTGGCGATGCTGACCTACCGCGCCGAGCCGTCGCTCGATGCCCGGCAGCACCGCCGGGCCGGACATCCTCCGGAGGCGCCGTGGGCGCTTCCCATCCAGAGCTACCTCGAGCACCAGGGCAGGAAGCTCCGGCGCCGCTTCGACGCCCGCGCGTACCTGCTCCAGCTCGAGGCGATGGACGCCCACGATCTGGACTGCCCGCCGCCCGGCGTACCGGCGAGACCGCTCGGCGGGTCGGCGATCTGCGTCGACGTCGACACCGACCAGCTCTTCACCCCGGTCCAGGTCGACCTCCTGGCCGACTGGCTGACCGCGCACGGGACCGAGGCCCGGCGCGCGACCGTGCGCAGCCCGCACGGGCACGACGCCTTCCTCATCGAGTGGGAAGCGCTCGATCCGCTCTTGCGCCTCGCGCTGGGGAGCCTTCCATGAGCGGGTGGCAGGTCTACAAGTTCGGGGGCTCGTCGCTGGGGGACGCGGGCCGGCTGCCCGTGGTGCTCCACCGGGTGGCGGAGGCCAGCCGACCGCTGGCCCTGGTGGTGAGCGCGCTGGGGGACACCACCGAGTGGCTGCTGGAGGCAGGCCGGGCCGCGGCAGCCGGCGACGGGCGCGGGGCACGCGCGGGACTGGAGCGGACGCTCGAGCTCGTCCGCACCCGGGGCGCCGAGGTGCTCGGGCCGGGGCCGCTCGGAGAGGTGGAGCGCACTTGGACGGCCATCGCCGACGACGGGCTGGACGCCCTGTCCCGGCTCGGGGCCAGCCACGCGCCGTTGCCCGACGCGCTCGACCTCCTTCTCTCGGTGGGCGAGCGGCTCTCCTCGCAGCTCGTGGCCGCAGCCCTGCGCGCCGGAGGACTCCCCGGTCTGGCGGTGGACGCGCGGGAGCTCTTCCGCACCGATGGCCGGCACGGGGATGCCAGCGTGGACCTGGCGGCGAGCAGGGGAGCGGTGGTCGACCGCCAGCGAGCATGGGAGGGCTCCATCCCGGTGGTGACGGGCTTCATCGGCCAGGCGCCGGACGGCTCCACCACCACCCTGGGTCGGAACGGCTCGGACTACGCGGCGACCACGCTCGCCGCGCTGCTCGGGGCGCGCGAGGTGACCATCTGGACCGACGTCCCGGGGGTGATGACCGCCGACCCCGACCTGGTGGAGGAGTCCTACCCGGTGCCGCGACTGACGTGGCACGAGGCTCAGGAGCTGGCGCACTTCGGGTTGCGGATGTTCCACCGGCGCACCGTGCTCCCGCTCGAGCAAAGCGGCGGACGGCTCCGCATCCGCAGCACCGTGGGCGGCGGCGAGGGCACGGTCATCGATGCGCTGGGAAACCCGGACCCGCACCGGCCCACCTGCGTCACCAGCCTCGAGCGGCTCGCCCTGCTCGCCGTCGAGTCGCGCCGCCCGGTGCCCGAGACCTCGGTCGTGGTCCAGGCGCTCTCGGCCCTCGAGGCCGCGCGGATCCGGGTGTGGATGGTCACCCAGTCGGGCCACGGCCAGAGTCTGGCCGCGGTGGTGGACGGAGCCGAGGCATCGCGCGCGCGCGAGGTGCTCGAGGTCGCGCTCGCGGATCTCCTCGCGAACGGAGAGGCGGAGCTGCCCCCCGCCGTCGAACCGGTCTCCCTGGTCAGCCTGGTCGCCGAGGCGATGGGCCAGTGGCCGAACGTCGCGGGCCGCTTCTTCGGCGCGCTCGGCAACGTCGGCATCAACGTCCGGGCCATCGCCCAGGGAGCCAGCTCGCGCAGCATCGGCTGCGTGGTGGAGGCGGCCGACACCGCGGAGGCAGTCCGTACGGTGCACGCCGCCTTCAACCTGGCGGAGACCGAGGTGAACATCCTGCTGCTCGGGCGCGGCACGGTGGGCGGACGGCTCCTCGCGCAGCTCGAGGAGACACAGCACTCGCTGCGGACGCGGCAGGGGGTCGACGCGCGGCTCTTCGGGGTGGTGGACCGGCACTCGGCGCGCGTCGACCCGCGCGGACTCCGCCCTGCCGAGCTCCCGCCCCGGTCCAACGGCGCGCCTCCACACGGCTCACCGGAGCTCACCACCCTTCTCGACCGGCTCTCGCGCCGGCCGGTCCCGGTCCTGGTCGATTGCACCGCTGCCGACGGGATGGAGGCCGTGTACGCCGAGGCATTTCGCCGGGGGATTCACGTGGTGTCGGCGAACAAGAAGCCGCTGGCGCTGCCGCTCGCGCGCTGCAGGGAGGTCTCCGGCGTGGCCCGCCGGCACTTCCGGGCCTGGCACTACGAGACGACGGTGGGCGCCGGGTTGCCGGTCATCGAGACCCTGAAGAACCTCGTGGCGACCGGCGACGTCGTCGAGCGCATCGACGGGAGCCTCTCCGGCACCCTCGGATTCCTCTGCCAGGAGGTGATGGCCGGCACTCCGCTGTCGGTCGCGGTCCGGACGGCGCGCGACCGGGGGTACACCGAGCCCCATCCGCGCGACGACCTGTCGGGTCTGGACGTGGCGCGGAAGGCGCTGATCCTCGCCCGCGAGCTGGGCCTCGAGCTCGAGCTCGAGGACGTGGCGGTGGAACCCTTCGTGGACGGCTCGCTCCTCGCCGAGGACGACCCGGAGCGCTTCCTCGAGGGGCTGACGGCGCACGATGCGACGTTCGCCGCGCAAGTGGCCCGCTACCTCGCCATGGACCGGACCCTTCGCTACCTGGTTCAGATCATCCCGGGAGCGGAGGGACGGAAGGTGCGCGTCGGCCCGGTGGCGGTCGACGCGGGACACCCCGCCGTACCGCTGCGCGGCGCCGAGGCCCTGGTCGCCTTCACCACCGCGCGATACCGGGACTATCCGCTCATCGTCCGGGGTGCTGGCGCCGGCGGCGACGTGACCGCGGCGGGAGTGCTCGCCGACGTGCTCCGCCTCACCCAGAACGTCCGCGGCCGCCGGTAGCCCCGCCGGTCGGGGGGTCCGGGCGCCGGATGCGGCGGTCCGGGGGATGTAGGCGCGGGTGGGTTCCGTGCACCTCGCCGCCGCCTGGAGGAAACTCTGGGCCGCGTCAGATGTCCTCCGACGAGTCGCAGAGTCCCGAGCCCGATTCCAAGCGCCTGGCGCTCCGGCGCCTCTTCGAGGAGCGCCTGTCCCAGTTTCCAGCGGACTCGCGCACCCGGCTGGCCGGGCAGCTGGGAGATCCGGAGCTCCAGGCCCTCTGCTTCGACCCGCTTCCCAACGTGGCCCGGGCGCTGGTGGAGAACCCCCGCTTCGGGCTGGTGCATGCCCGTCTGCTCGCCGCGCACCACTCCCACCCCACCGGGCTGGGGGCGCTGACCAAGAAGGACGCCTTCCTCCGCGACACCGAGGTCCAGCGGATGCTGCTCCGCAACGTCCAGACCCCACCGGCGCTGCTCCAGCGCATCTTCCATCAGCGGCGGCTCATCGAGCTGTTCCAGCTCAGCGTGGGCCGCGAGATGCCGGAGAAGAACAAGATCGCCAGCCGCGAGGCCCTGCGCGCCCGCTGGAACTCGGGCCTCTCGGAGGAGAAGGTGGACACCCTCTTCCGGACCGAGGGGCGCCTCCTCGCCCAGCTCCTCGGCCTGGCGATGGACCAGAAGAGCGCGGCGCTCTTCTGCCACCGCACCGTGACCTCGCTGCTCCTGGTGCAGAACCTCGCCCGCTGGTCGGGCACGCCGCCCTCGGTCCTGGCCCACCTCCTCAAGCAGGCGGTGGTGCGCAATCAGCCCCAGGTCAAGATGCTGCTGCTCCGGCATCCCAACCTGCCCTCCCACGCACGCGACGGGGACTGACGGCCACCGGAGCCCGCCTCGGTCAGTTCTGGAGCACGTCGAAGACCCGGTCCCCCGTCTCCGGATCCGGAAGGATCTCGAAGCGGATGCGGCCGATCTCCCGGCCGTCGTCGGTCTCGATCGCGACCCGCCAGTCCCCGGGCGACCAGTTCTGCTTGTAGGCGAAGCCGCCGAACCCCTCTTCCCTGCCGCCGACGATGCGGAGGGGAATCGCGTCGCTCTGGTTCCACGCTCCGCGGGATGGCTCCCACCGCGCCCAGCGGACGCGCACCTCGTCGCGGAAGTTCCTCGGGGCGAAGATGCGGGTGAAGACGTAGACCCGGTCCCCGGGGCGAGCGAGGAACACCCGCTCGTCCTTGCGCCAGAGGTCGGACCAGCGGCTGCGGGGGAGCCGGCTCAGCTTGAACTCCTGGCCCTCGCGGTCGACCCGGTGCCACACCCCGAGCGAGCGGACCGAGAGCGGCACCGGCGGGACGAGGTGGAGCACGAAGAGCACGAGGAGCAGCACCTGCACGCCGAGGGCGGGCCCGAGCGCCTGGCGGAGCGCGCGCCGGGAGTCCTCGCCCCAGCGCGCCATCCCCCGAGCCAAGAGCAGGATGGGCAGGAGCGACAGCGCCGAGGCGACGAAGAACATCCACGGACGGAGGTGGCCCAGCAGGACCGGCAGCAGGTACGCCAGGTAGCTCGTGAGCGCGAAGGAGTAGAGGCCGAAGATCACCACCGGGCCGAGTCGGTGGAAGCGGGGGTGCTCGTTCATCACGAGGAGCGCCGAGATCAGCACCAGGAAGAGCACCGCCGTCACGCCCGAGCCGCTCTTCACGTAGAAGAGGATGAAGGCGTTGAGCAGCGTGCCGAGCAGGAAGTGCATCACGTGCTCGACGTACCGCCACGGCCGGCGCAGCCATCGCGGCGGCTCGAGGTGGAGCAGCTCGAAGCGCAGCATCCCGCCGAGCAGCAGGCCAGTGACGAGCAGGTAGGCCGCCTGCTGCAGAAGCATCGGCGTCTCGTCGATGCGGCCGACCATCACCGCGTCGAAGAGGAAGCCTCCGGCGAAGAAGGAGATGGCCTCCCCGCGGGCGTGCCGGGCGCGGAAGGCGCGGATCCGCCCCCGCCAGCCGGCGTCAGGAGTACCGGTCGTCCCGCCAGGGATGGGCGGTGTTGCTGTAGCCGCGGGTCTCCCAGAAGCCGGGTCGGTCATGGGTGAGGAACTGGATCCGCTGGATCCACTTGGAGCCCTTCCACGCGTACAGCTGGGGGGTGATCATCCGCACCGGTCCACCGTGCTCGCGCGGAAGCGGCTTCCCCTCCGCGGTGTGCACCAGGAGCACGTCGTCCTTGAGCGCCTCCTCCAGCGGGAGGTTGGTGGTGTAGCCGTCGTGGCCGTGCACCAGCACGTGGCTCGCGGTGGGCAGCGGCCGGGCCAGCGCGGCGATGGTCGAGAACTGGACCCCCTTCCACTCGACGTCGAGCTTCGACCAGGTGGTGACGCAGTGGAAGTCGCTCACGTCGGTGATCTGGGGGAGCGCGAGGAAGTCCTTCCACCCGAGGGTGAGGGGCTCCTCCACGGCGCCGTCGACCCGCAGCGTCCAGCGGTCGGTGGAGACGTCCGGCTTGGTGCCCAGGTCCAGAACCGGCCAGCCCTCGGTCACGTGCTGACCCACCGGGACCTGCGGCATGCCGTGGCGGTTCGGCGGACCGCTCCCCAGCGGCTCGCCGTCGGAGGCGCCCGGGGTGGACCTCATCTTGTCGAAGAAGCGAGCGCGGAGCTTCATCCGCGCCTCGACGATCCTCAGCTGCTTCTCGTCGGCCTCGCTCACGGGCTGGAAGCCGCCCCTGCCCTTGCGTCGATGAGCGCCTTCAGCTCGCCGCGCTCCTCCAGCTCCCGGATGATGTCCGAGCCACCCACGAACTTCCCGTGGATGAACACCTGGGGAATGGTGGGCCAGCGGGTGTACTCCTTGATGCCCTCGCGCACCTCGGGCTCGGCCAGCACGTCGATGCCGTGCACCGCCCCGTAGGACTGGAGGATCTGCACCGCGGCCGCGCTGAACCCGCAGCGGGGGAAGAGCGGGTTGCCCTTCATGAAGATGACGACCGGGTGCGACTGGATCTCGCGGTCGAACCGCGCCTTGAGCTCTGGGGTCATTGCGACTTTTCCCTGGTTGCCCCGAACTTCTTCCACTGCTCGGGGGAGTAGGTCCTTAACGCGAGGGCGTGCAGGGCGCCCGAGTCCAGGAGATCCTGGAGGGGGGCGTACACCGCGGCGTGCTGGTCGACCATGCTCTTGCCCTCGAAGGCCCCGGAGACGACCCGGGCCTCGAAGTGGTCGCCGGTCCCGGTGAGGTCGCGGATGGCGATCTGGGCATCGGGCAGCGCGGCCTTGATGCGCGACTCGAGCGTGGCGGCATCCAGCATCAGTTCATCCCTCCCCCGGGCTGGAGCATGGCCGGGTCCACGCCCAGCGAGCGCAGGGTGTCATCCCAGAGCGTCTGGGGAGAGCCGCCGAGCACCGCCGAGGGCGCGACCTCGGTGAAGAGCCAGGCGCCGGCGGCCAGCTCCTTCTCCAGCTGTCCGGGGCCCCAGCCGCTGTAGCCCAGGTAGAAGCGGAGGTTCCCCTCCGAGTCGGCGAGCAGGGCCTCCAGCGCGTCCACCGTCTCGGAGAGGAAGAGCCCGTCGGAGAGGGGTTGCTTCTCGTCCACTCCGGTCCGGTCGTGGAGGACGAAGCCCCGCTGGGGTTCCACCGGTCCTCCGACGAAGATCTTCTGCGCCGCGAGCCGCGGAGCCACCGGCAGCGACTGCCCGTCGGCGACCTCGCGCAGGGTGAAGGGACCCGGCCGGTTGAGCACCAGCCCTCGCGCGCCCTCCGGACCATGCTGGAACACGAAGACCACCGTCCGGTGGAAGTTCGGGTCCCCGAGCTGCGGCATTGCGATCAGGAACCCGGGAGCGAGCGTCTCCACGGCGCCCGACCTTAGCAACTCCGGACAGCCGCCGGCGTGTGGTAGGAGGCCCGCAATGCGTGCTCTGACCATCACCCGCTACGGGCCACCCGAGGTGCTCGAGGTCCGGGAGGGGCCCGATCCCGTTCCCGGTCCCGGCCAGGTCCTCATCCGGGTCGCGCGTGCCGGACTCAACTTCGCCGACGTCACCGCACGGGTCGGCCTCTACCCCGACGCGCCCCGGCCGCCGATGGTCATGGGATACGAGGTGAGCGGCACCGTCGCCGCGCTGGGGGCCGGAGTGACCGGGCCAGCGGTCGGCGCGCAGGTGCTGGCGATGACCCACTTCCGCGGTCAGGCCACCCATGCGGTCGCCGACGCGGCCTACGTGATCCCCCTGCCCGCGGGAATGGACCTGGACCAGGCGGCCGCGCTGCCGGTCAACTGGTTGACCGCGCATCACATGCTCCACCGCCTCGGCGGGCTCCAGCCGGGAAGGACCTTGCTGGTCCACATGGCGGCGGGGGGCGTGGGGCTCGCCGCCATCGCGCTGGCCCGGGCAGTGGGCGGCGTGACCATCTTCGGGACCTCCTCGGCCGCGAAGCACCCGGTGCTCCGCGAGGCCGGCGTGGACCACCCCATCGACTACCGGACGCAGGACTACGTCGTCGAGGTGAAGCGGCTGACGAACGGCAGGGGTGTGGACCTGATCGTCGACGCGCTCGGCGGCCCCGAGTGGGCGCGCAACACCTCGGTGCTCGCCCCCATCGGCCACCTGGTCTGCTTCGGCTGGGCGAACGCGACGCCCGGCGAGTCCCGGAAGCTCCTCAAGGTCGCCGCCGGAATGGCGACCATGAAGCGCTGGAACGCACTCGAGCTGATGAGCCACAACCACACCATCTCGGGGGTCAACATCGGTCACCTGTGGAACGAGTCGGTCCAGCTCCGGGCCACCCTCGACGCGCTGATGACGCTGTGGCGCCAGGGAGTGGTCCGCTCCCGCATCGACCGCGTGTACCCGCTCGCGGAGGGCGTCGCCGCGCACCGCCGCGTGCACGAGCGGAAGAACGTCGGGAAGATCCTCTTCGACTGCACCTAGGAGCGACGACGGCGCGGGGCGCGCTAGTGCCAGCTCCGGTGCTGGCTCCGGAGCGCCTCGGCGAGGCGGGCCGGCTCGAGCGGCTTGCCGATGAAGAGGTCGGCGCCGATGCCCTTGCAGCGGCGCGCCGTGGCCGCGGTCGACAGGGCCGAGATGCCGATGAGCACCGAGTCAGGGAAGCGCTCCCGCAGCCGGGTGATGAGCTGGACCCCGCTCTCCCCCGGGAGGAACACGTCCACCACCGCGACGTCGAGCGCCCCCGCCTGCTGGACCAGCGCCTCGGCCTCCTCGGCGCTGCCGACCGCCACGGTCCGGTAGCCCCACAGCGAGATGAGCTCGACCAGCATCGCCCGCTGGGCGGGATCGTCCTCGACCACGAGGACCGAGCGACGCCCCGGCTCCACCCGGCGCCGGGGCTCGACCGTCTCCTCCGCCCCCTCCTCCGAGGACGGGGGCGGGCTCTCGAGCTCGGAACTCATGGCAGTGCCGGGAACTCCCTCCTCCCGAATCGCCGAAGCTAGGAACCCCTTCCGGGGGCCGGGAGCGACGGCCCGGACCGTTCTTCCGGCAGTGAACGGCCCCCGGGACGGGAACATCGCCCCGGATCCGGGGCCCTGGAACGTTCGCTGACGTTCACACGACGGCGCGGCGGGGCGCGTTCTCTTCCCGGAGCCGGCTGGTGCAGAGTGAGGGCCGTGCCGTCCTCCTGCCTCAGGCCCCGCGGCGGGGCGTGGCTCCTCGTGCTCCTCGGGGTCTCGGCCTGCGCCACCGTGCCTCCGGGTGAGGGCGCGGTCGTGCTCCATCCCTCGGGAACGGACCCGAAGGCACTCGGCGAGGGCCGTCACTGGACGGGCTTCTTCTCCGAGTCGGAACTCTACGACCTCCGCCAGCAGGAGCACGACGAGGACCTGGTGGGGCTCTCCAGCGACGGCGCGGCGCTGCAGCTGCGCGCCTCGCTGGTCACCTACCGGCTGGTCCCCGAGGAGCTGGTCGCCCTGGCCCGGGAGATCGGACCGGACTACCACGAGGTCGTCGTCCGTCCGGTGGTCCAGAGCACGGTCCGGCGCATCCTCGCGACCTACCGCGTGGACCAGCTGGACAGCCCGCGGCTGCGCGAGGCCCAGGAGCGGATCACCGAGCTCGCCCGCGAGCGGCTCCGGCCCCGCCACGTCCTCCTGACCTCCGTCCTCCTCCGCGGCGTGTTCGTCGATGCCCCGCGGATGAACCGGGAGATCGAGGCCACCGCCATCGCGGACCAGCAGGTCCTCGAGGAGCGGCACCGGCTGGACCTGGCCCGTGCGCGCGCCCGCGAGCGGGTGGAGGAGGCCCGGGGCATCGATGCCGCGCACCGGCTGCTGGCTCCCACGCTCGATCGACGGCTCCTCGACTCCCGGCGGATCGAGGCCTGGGAGCGCCTTCTCACCTCGCCGGGGACGGCGGTGGAGATCACCGCCTCTCCCGTCCTGCTCCTCCCGGAGGAAACTCCATGAACGCTCGCTTCGTGCTGTTGCTGCTCCTCGTCGGTCCCGCGCTGGGCTGCGCCACCATCGGACCCGGCAAGGTCGGGGTCCTCTGGAAGTCGAGCGGAGGAACCCAGGACCAGGTCTACGGCGAGGGCCGGGAGGGCGTCTGGTGGGGCAACGAGATGTACGTCTACGACACCCGGGTGATGAGCCACGACGAGGTGCTCACCGTCATCGCGGTGAACGGCCTGACCCTGAAGCTGGACGCCTCGGTGCGCTACCGGCTGGTTCCCTCGGAGGTCGTGGCCCTGCACAAAGAGATCGGGCCCGAGTACTACCCGAAGATCATCGAGCCCGTGCTGCGCTCCGAGGCGCGCCGGGTCATCGGCCAGTACACCCCCGAGGAGATCTACTCGACCAAGCGTGACGTCATCGAGCGGCAGATCCGCGAGGGGACCCGGGCGAAGATCGAGGGCCACCACCTGGCCCTCGAGGCGGTCCTGATCCGCAACGTGGAGCTACCGGACGCGATCCGCGCCGCCATCGACCAGAAGCTCGCTGCCGAGCAGGAGGTGCTGAAGATGCGCTACGTGCTCGAGGTGACGAAGGCCCGTGCCGAGCAGCAGCGCATCGAGGCGCAGGGGATCTCCGACTACAACCGGATCGTCACCGCCAGCCTCAGTCCACAGGTATTGGAGTTCGAGCAGATCCAGCAGTTGGGCAAGCTGGCCGAGTCACAGAACTCGAAGACCGTCGTGCTCGGGCCCGGGGCGGGGAACCAGGCGCTGCTCATGAACTCCGGCGGCGTGGGAACGGTCGTCCCTCCGGCCCGCCATCGCGCCACTCCGACCTCCACCATCGCGCCCGCGCCTGTGCAGGCACCCACGGCCGACACCGGCGAGCGGGCGAGGGACGTTCAGGGGAACCCCGGGGGCTCGTGAACCACCAGCACGTGGCAGCGTGCGCGGTCCGCCACCCTGGCGGCGTTGGTCCCGATCACCCGATCCCACCCCTCGAAGCCGTGGCTCCCCACGACGATGAGCTCGGCGTGGAGGCGCTCGGCAGCCGCCAGGATGGCGCGCCACGGATGGGAGGTGGCGAGGTCCGGCTCCTCCACCACGATGCGGGCGCGTCCGGCGGCGAGCGTCTTCAGCGCGTTCCGAGCCCGGGCCTCGAGCATCCCGGGCACGGGGTCGGGCGAGGTGGCCGCGGCCGGAGGAATGGCCGGGGGAGAGTCCACCGCACGGAAGAGGTGAACCCTCCCGTCGAATCGCTCGGCGATCGCCAGGGCCGTCGCGACCACGCCGTCGGCGCGCGGGCTCGCGTCCACCGCTGCCAGGATCACGGAGTACATGGGGCCTTCCCATCCGGAGGGCATCCTCCCGGCGTCCTCCATCGCGAAGCGTAACGGCCCCGCCACGGCCGAACGCGGAGATCCGGCGCGCCATGTCCACCGCGCGCCATCTCCCCCGGGGTCCGGGCCTCGGCCCCCCGCGCCACGGGGGACGCCGATGACGCCGCGCAGGCTCGCGCGGCGGATGCCAGCTCAGCCCCCCGCGTCAGGGGGGACGCCGATGACGCCGCGCAGGCTCGCGCGGCGGATGCCGGCTCAGTACCCCTGGATGTAGTAGCGCTCGATGTACTCGCTCTCGAACGGCTGCCCGTCGAGCTTCGCCGGGGTGAAGTGCATCTTGAGCAGCGCCTCGATGTAGCTCGCGTTGTGACCACCGTTCCGCAGGCTGCGGCAGCGGATGGCCTCTCCGGCGACAGTGATGGTGCAGGCGATCTCCCCGTACGAGTCGGAGGCGTGCGGCATGCCCACCCCGTACGGTTCGATCGGGTCGAGACGCTTCGGTGCGGTGAAGCGGGTGTCGAGGGTGGAGCAGGCGCGGGCGTCGCCCTGCTCGCACGCCGCTCCGAGGAGGTGCGCCGCCCGGTCCGGCTGCTTCTCCTCGACCGAGGGGTCGATCAGCTTCAGCGCGTCGTCGGTGCAGCGGCTGGCCCGATCCCCGGTGCAGAGCTGCAGGGTGTCGGTGTCCGGCGGGGGATACCAGTGCTTGAGCGCAACCTTGTTGAATCCCTGCACGCAGGACGCCGTGAGGACGAGGGGCAACACCCAGCGGAGGCGCATCGTCCGGCGAGCCTCGGGCAGCCGTCGTTCGGGGGTCAACGTCAAAGTGGACGGCCCATCCGATGGCGCCCGGGTGGCGGCCGCCGCCCGGAGCCTCAGTGGCCCACGCCGACCGCCGTCGCCGACGGCGGTGGGCTCTGGAAGGGCCAGAGTGACGAGTCCCGGGTGCGCGGGTCGATGCCGAGTCGCCGCAGCGTCTCGTCGTCGGGCCAGCCCGTCTGGGGGAGCCCCTCCGAGCGCTGGAAGGCCCGGACGGACGCGTTGAGCTCCGTTCCCGGCTCGCGCTCCTTGGGGAGGAACCCCCGGTCCTCGAGCGCCTGCACAAGCTGCTCGCGCGAGTTCGGATGCGGCGCATCCTCGAAGGGGAAGAGCGGAGAGCGGGCGAAGGCCTGAGGCTGCGCTGGACCGCTGGGAGAGGCGCAGCCCGGCCCGAGGAGGACGCCCAGGGCCGTTGCGCACCAGGGGATGAACGCGGTCCAGCGCACGCCGATCGAGTCTCGCTCCGCGGGGGCGCCGAGGCCAGCCCACCCGGGGCCGCGGGTGTCGGGCCGGCGATGGTCGCTCCGGGCACGGGCGGGCGGACTCAGGAGGATCGGCCGGGCCCTTCGCCGGGGACCGTCGGGGCGGCCCCTGCAGCCGCGTTGCGTCCGGCGAGCTTTGCCCGGACCTGGGCCTCGTCGAGGCGCGCGTCGTAGATGCTCCTGGGCTCCAGCGTCCGGGAGACCAGGGTGGCAGAGATCACCGCCAGCAGGACCGGAGCGATGAGCGACCGGTCGCGATCGGACAGCTCCAGCACCAGCACCGTCGCCGAGAGCGGGCCCTGGGTGGTCGCGGCCAGCACCGCGGCGGCCCCGAGCAGAGCGCCGAGCCCGATGGACAGGTGGGGCACCACCGACGCCGCGGCCGAGCCGAGGCTCGCTCCGAGCAGGGCCCCGAAGGTCAGGGAGGGCGTGAAGAGCCCTCCCGGCGCACCGCTCCGGACGCAGAGGACCGTCGCCAGCGGCTTCAGCACCAGCAGCGCGAGGAGCAGCGAGGTCGAGGTGAGGGCGCCGTTGAAGACGAGCTCCGAGACGTCCCTGCCGTTCCCGAGCAGCTGGGGGTAGCGGACCGACACGAGGCCGAGGAGGCCGAGCACCACCACCGGCGCGAGGATCCGCCGCGTTCCCCGGGGCCTTCCGCGATCCGCCCAGGAGATCGCCCGCACGTACCCCACCGAGGCCAGGCCGGCGCACGGCCCGATGATCGCGGCCAGCGCCAGCCCACCCGGAGCATGGGCGAAGCTCGGCAGGTGGTAGGTGGGGGCGTTGGGCAGGACGAGCCATGACACCGCCGCCGCGATCACCGAGGTGAACAGCGCCGGCAGGATGAGGCGCAGGGCGAGCATCCCCCGGAGGACCTCGAGCGCGAAGAGGGCTCCTCCGAGCGGGACGCCGTAGGCGGCCGCCAGGCCGGCTCCCGCGCCGCAGGCGACCAGCAGGCGCCGTTGCTCGTCGGAGAGGGCGGCGAGGTCGGAGAGGAGATTCGCGGCAACCCCCGCCGCCTGCTTCGGGCCGCCCTCGCGGCCGAGCGACGCTCCCATCCCGACGATGATCTCGGAGAGGGTGGCGCTGCCCAGGGTCCGGAGCTTCGGCAGCCGGCCTCCCGAGAACCAGATGGCCGTGGTGATGTCGATCCCGTTTCCGCTGGTGAGCCGGACCAGCAGCAGCTGGCCGAGCCCGGTGACCACCCCGGCTCCGAGGAGGGCGAGAACGTGGCGGGCCGGAGAGGCGGCGGAGGCGACGGGGAGGATCTCCGTCCCCGCCCCGCCCCAGACGCTCCGCTGCACCCACTCCAGCAGGCGGGTGAGGACGATCGCCCCGCCCCCGGCGCTGAGCCCGGTGAGCAGGGCGACACCCCAGAACCGTCCGGCTCCCGGCCAGGTCAGGGTCGCCGGGACGCTGCCGGGCGCGGGTCCGGGGGAAGACGGAGCATCGGACTCCACACCGGCGCTGCGTAACACGCCGGGCCCGGGCCACCGGGTCTCGGCGAGGCCCGGGCGGGATCCACTGTCCGCTGGACGATCTACGCCGACGGCGGAGGGGCGGAGGGGGCCTGCTCCGGCTCCGGAGCGGGCTTGCGGAAGAACTCCTCCGGCTTCTCGAGGAGGAGCGCCTCGCGCAGCACGTCGTCCACGTATTCCACCGGGACGATGCGGAGCTGGTCGCGAATCTTCTTCGGGATGTCCCGGAGGTCCTTCCGGTTCTGCTTCGGGATGAGGACGGTCTTCATCCCCGCCCGGTGCGCGGCCAGCGTCTTCTCCTTCAGGCCGCCGATGGGTAGCACGCGGCCGCGGAGGGTGATCTCCCCGGTCATCGCCACGTCGCGGCGGACCGGGATCTTCGCCAGGGCGGACACCAGGGCCGTGGCCATCGTCACCCCGGCCGACGGGCCATCCTTGGGAATGGCTCCCTCGGGCAGGTGGATGTGGATGTCGCTGGTCTCGGCGAACCGCCGGTCGATCCCGAAGCGGTCGGCGCGGCTGCGAACGTAGGACATCGCGGCCTGGGCGGACTCCTGCATCACCTCGCCCAGCTTCCCGGTGATGATCAGCTTGCCCTTCCCGGGCATCACCGTGGCCTCGGTGGTGAGCAGCTCGCCGCCCATCTCCGTCCAGGCCAGGCCGGTGACGATGCCCACCTGGTCCTCCTGCTCGGCCTCACCGAAGCGGTAGCGGGGTACGCCGAGGTACTTCATCACCATCTTCCGGTCGACCCGCACCGGACGCTTGCCGTTCTTGAGCACGTCGCGGGCGACCTTGCGGAACACCGAGGCGATCTCTCGCTCCAGCGAGCGCACCCCCGACTCGCGGGTGTAGCGGTGGATGATGGTGCGGATCGCCTCGCGGCTGAGCGTGACGTCCACGTCGGAGAGGCCGTTGGCCTCCTTCTCCTTCGGGATGAGGTACCGCCGGGCGATGCTCAGCTTCTCCGCCTCGGTGTAGCCCGCGATCCGGATGACCTCCATGCGGTCCTGCAACGGACCGGGGATGTTGTGCATCGTGTTCGCGGTGCAGATGAACATCGTCTTCGACAGGTCGTAGTCGCAGTCGAGGTAGTGGTCGTTGAAGGAGTTGTTCTGCTCCGGGTCCAGCACCTCCAGGAGCGCGCTCGACGGGTCCCCGCGGAAGTCGGTGGACATCTTGTCGATCTCGTCGAGGAGGAAGACCGGGTTGTTGCTCCCCGCCTTCTTGAGCGACTGGATGAGCTTGCCGGGCATCGCGCCGATGTACGTCCGGCGGTGGCCGCGGATCTCCGCCTCGTCGCGCACGCCGCCGAGCGACAGGCGCACGAACTTCCTCCCGGTGGCGCGGGCGATGCTGCGCGCCAGCGAGGTCTTGCCCACCCCCGGCGGACCGACGAAGCAGAGGATCGGCCCCTTCAGCTTCTGCACCAGGGCCTGGACCGCCAGGTACTCGAGGATGCGCTCCTTGGCCTTCTTCAGCCCGTAATGGTCCTCGTCGAGGACGCGCTCGGCCTCGGCCACGTCGAGGCGGTCGCGGGTCTCCTCGTACCAGGGGAGGGAGAGGATCCAGTCGATGTAGTTCCGGACCACGGTGGCCTCGGCGCTCATCGGGCTCATCATCCGGAGCTTCTTCAGCTCCTTCTTGACCTTGAGCGTGGCCTCCTTGCTCATCCGCTTGGTGCGGAGCTTCTCCTCGATCTCCTGGACCTCGTTCTTGAACTCGTCGCGCTCGCCGAGCTCCTTCTGAATGGCCTGCATCTGCTCATTCAGGTAGTACTCCTTCTGGGTCTTCTCCATCTGCTTCTTGACCCGGGTGCGGATCTTCTTCTCCACCTGGAGGATCTCGATCTCGCCCTGCATCAGCTCGTAGAGCTTCTCCAGCCGCTTCGCCGCGTTCTCGGTCTCGAGCAGAGCCTGCCGGTCGTTGAGCTTGAGGCTCAGCTGCACGGCGATGGTGTCGGCCAGACGCGCCGGGTCGTCGATGCTCGCCACCTGCATCAGCATCTCGGGCGGGATGCGCTTGTTCAGCTTGACGAAGGCCTCGAACACCGAGTGCACGCTGCGCACCAGCGCCTCGAGCTCCACCGTCTTCTCCGACTGCTCCTCGACCTCCTCCACCTCGACGACGAAGAACTGCTGGGCCGGCTCACCCCGATCGGGCTCGTCGCCCCGGAGGAAGCGCCGCACCCGGGCGCGCTTCACGCCCTCCACCAGGACCTTCACCGTCCCGTCGGGAAGGGGAAGCAGCTGGATGACGTGCCCCAGGGTGCCGAAGGCGTAGATGTCGTCCACGCCGGGGTCGTTGGTCTTGGCCTTCTTCTGGGCGGCCAGGAAGATGGCCGCCTTGTCGTCCGGGCCCTTGTGGGCCATGGCCTCCTTCAGCGCGGCGATGGACTTCTCGCGGCCGACGAAGAGCGGAACCACCTGGTGCGGGAAGACGATGATGTCCCGCAGCGGCAGCAGCGGGACCGTCTGGGTGGACCGGCCGGGGTCGCGCTTGTCGTCTCGTCCGAAGAGCATGTGTCGACGTGTCAACGGCCCGGGCGCATGGGCACATGAGGCCCCGGAAGTCCGGGGCGCGGGCCGTCCTTTGGTCCGTCGGAGGATACACCCTCGGGCCGCACCCCGCCCCTTTCGCAGCCCTCGGCCTCGAGGCCAAGTCCGGAAGGACCCCTCCGGGGGTGATGTGTGTGCAATCGTTCCGGCCCGAGCCCGTGTGGCGGGGAAGGAGACACGGTCCAATGCTGCTGGGAGTCGATTTCCTGCCGGTCAACGTCACCGAGCTGGCCGCCGCCGTCCTGGCCCTGATGATCCCGCTCGTGGCGGTCGTCGGCTTCACCATCCGGTTCGCCGCGAAGCCGCTGGTCGAGGCGCTGGGGAAGCTCCGCGAGAACGGTGCCCCCGCGAAGGAGCTGGAGGTGCTGAGCCGGCGGGTGCTGGAGCTGGAGCAGGAGGTGCTCCGCCTGCGCGGGTCGCAGGCCCAGAGCGCTCCGGCCCTCGAGCCTGGAAGCGCCCTGCGCCTGCGGCGCTAGCGGCGGAGAAGCGTCGATGGAGACGTTGCCGATCAACCTGACCGAGACGGTGACGGCCGTCATGGCGATGCTGATCGCGCTCATCCCCGTGCTGGGGCTGGTGATCCGCATGGCCGCGAAGCCGGTGGTCGAGGCGCTCCTGGCGACGAAGGGCGAGGGGGCCCGGCCCGCGGACCTGAGCGCGCTGAGGATGCGCGTGGAGGCCCTGGAACACGAGGTCCAGGAGCTCTCCGGCCAGCGACAGCGGGCGCTGCCCGCGCCGGTCCCGCTCCACCGCTGAACCCGTGCCAGCCACGCGAGGGAGCCCGCGATGCCGGAACAGTCCTGGTCGATGCGGGTGGAAGGGGCGCTGTCCGCCCACTTCAAGCAGCAGAGCGGGCCGAGCCGCCCGGGCACGGACTGGGTGATCGGCCTCGAGCGCGGTGAGGAGAGCCACCGGGTCCGGGTGCGCGCCTACCTCGCCGACGACGTGACCCGCGCGACCCGCGCCGACGCGACGTACCAGGGTCACACGGTGATGCAGTACCTCGGCGACCTGCTCGCCCGCGGGTGGAACCCGGCCCAGGAACGCGAGCACGTCATCACCATCGGAAACCCTCGCGCCGGCACCGCCCCGGGGCTCCGGAAGCCCTGGTGGCGGTTCTGGGACTGAAGAGCCCGCTTCAGGCCACGAGCAGCGCGACCACGTCGGGCCCGCTCATGCCGGACCGGATGGCGGCGAGCGCGAGCCGGGCCACCGCGGAGACGAGCTGCGCCGAGCCGGCCTCCTCCCCTCCGGGCATCGCGAGCCTGAGGAGCGCGCCCGAGGCCTGGGCGGCGGCCCGGACGAGCTCCGGCGGAGCCTGGGTCGCCCGGGCGATCCGCTCCAGCGCGGGCTGGGTGGTGCGCGCGACGTCGACCCCGGTGAGCTCGGGGAGCGCCCGGATCCGGGAGGCGGCCTCGGCGGCTCCGCGTCCCTCCAGTGCCCGGGGGAGGAGCGTTCGCACGGCCCGGTCGGCCAGCCCCGGCGAGGTAAACCCATCGCCCGAGGTGAGGGGAGCGAGCTGCTCCACCGGGAGGTACCGCGAGAGCTCCTCGGCCAGCCGCGCGCCGAGCGCGGGGCCCGGCCGGGTCAGGCCGATTCCTTCTGCAGCTCGTCGTTGTCGGTGGCGTGCAGGATGACCGGCTCGCTCTTCTTGAGGATGACCTCCTCGGAGATCAGCACCTCGCGCGCGGTCTTCTGGGACGGGATGTCGTACATCACGTCGAGCATCGCGCTCTCGAGGATGGAGCGCAGCCCGCGGGCCCCGGCCTTGCGGCGGATGGCCTCCGAGGCGATGGCCTTCAGCGCCCCGTCGGTGAACTTGAGCGTCACCCCGTCGAGCTCGAAGAGCTTCCGGTACTGCTTCACCAGCGCATTCTTCGGCTGGCTGAGGATGCTCATCAGGGCGCCCTCGTCCAGCTCCTCCAGCGCGGTGACGATGGGGAGCCGGCCGATGAACTCGGGGATCATCCCGAACTTGAGGAGGTCCTCGGGCTCCACGTGCTGGAGCAGCTCGGAGAGGTTCCGCTGCTTCTTCTCCCTGATGTCCGCCCCGAAGCCCAGCGAGCGCCCACCCAGCCGGCGCTCGATGATCTGGTCCAGCCCGCCGAAGGCTCCACCGCAGATGAAGAGGATGTTGGTGGTGTCGACCTGCAGGAACTCCTGCTGCGGGTGCTTGCGGCCGCCCTTGGGCGGGACGTTGGCCACCGTGCCCTCGATGATCTTGAGGAGGGCCTGCTGCACGCCCTCGCCCGAGACGTCGCGGGTGATGCTCGGGTTCTCGGACTTGCGGGCGATCTTGTCGATCTCGTCGATGTAGACGATGCCCCGCTGGGCCCGCTCGATGTCGTGGTCGGCGGCCTGGAGCAGGTTGACGATGATGTTCTCCACGTCCTCGCCCACGTACCCGGCCTCGGTGAGGCAGGTGGCGTCGGCGATGGTGAACGGGACGTTGAGGATGCGGGCCAGGGTCTGGGCGAGCAGCGTCTTGCCGCTGCCGGTGGGGCCGAGCAGAAGGATGTTGCTCTTCTGCAGCTCCACGTCGTCCATCGCGACCTTGGACTCGATGCGCTTGTAGTGGTTGTGGACCGCGACCGCGAGGACCTTCTTCGCCCGCTCCTGGCCGATGACGTACTCGTCGAGGATCGACTTGATCTCGCTCGGCCGGGGGATGCGGAGCTTGGTGTCCTTGGTCTCCTCGCGGTCGATCTCCTCGGCGATGATGTCGTTGCAGAGGCCGATGCACTCGTCGCAGATGTAGACCGTGGGACCAGCGATGAGCTTCTTCACCTCCTTCTGCGACTTCCCGCAGAAGGAGCAGCACAAGGTCTGGTTGGACTTCTCCACGTTCTTCCCTGCCATCAAAGCCCTCGGCTGCGGAATCTAGTCCTGCATCTCGGTTTCTAACAGCCGCCGACCGGCCAGTGCAGCCAGGGAGGCGGGTAGGTCAACGATCGCGCCGCTCTTCCGCGGACTTGAGGCTCTTCCGGTTCACCGAGACCACCTCGTCGACGATGCCGTAGGCCCGTGCCTCCTGTGCCCCCATGAAGTAGTCGCGGTCGCTGTCCTTCTCGACCCGCTCCAGGGGCTGGCCGGTGTGCCGGGCGATGATCTCGTTCAGCCGGCCCTTCATCCGGAGGATCTCCTTGGCCTGGATCTCGATGTCGGTGGCCTGACCCTGCGCGCCGCCCATGGGCTGGTGGATCATGATGCGGGCGTTGGGGAGCGCCTGGCGCTTGCCCTTGGCCCCGGCGAGGAGGAGCACCGCGCCCATCGACGCCGCCTGGCCCACGCAGATGGTGGAGACCGCCGGCCGCACGTACTGCATCGTGTCGTAGATGGCCATGCCCGCGGTGACCGAGCCGCCGGGCGAGTTGATGTAGAGGTTGATGTCCTTGTCGGGGTCCTCGGACTCGAGGAACAGCATCTGGGCCACGATGACGTTGGCCAGCTCGTCGTGGATCTCGGTGCCGAGGAGGATGATCCGGTCCTTCAGCAGCCGGCTGTAGATGTCGTAGGACCGCTCGCCGCGGTGGGTCTGCTCGATGACGTACGGGATGAGAGGCATCTGTAGAGCTCCTAGCCTTCATCCTTCGCGGCGGCCTTCAAGAATTCAACCGTCTTTTCCTCCCGGACCCGCTGCTCCAGGGCCCGCCGCTGCTCGGGCTCCTTGAAGGCCTTGCGCACCTGGTGGAGAGGGGCTCCGCTCTCGGTCGCATACTGGGCAATGCGCGCGTCGAGGTCCTCGGGCTTGACGGAGAGTCCCTCCTTCTCCGACACGGCCTGGAGGAGGAGCGCTCCGCGCACCTCTGCCTCCGCCTTCGGGCGCATCTCCTCCCGAAGCGAGGCGAAGTCCAGGTTCAGCTTCGAGGGATCGAGCCCCTGCCGCGCCATCATCCGCAGCGCGCCGTCGAGCATGGCGTCCAGGCCGCGCTCCACCATCGCCCGGGGCAGCTCGAAGGGGTTCCGCTCCACCAGCCCCTTCACCAGCTGGTCCCGCTCGTCCTGGGCGGCACGGCTCCTGGCGGCGGCCTCGAGGTCGGAGCGCACCTTGGACTTCAGCTCGGCGAGCGTCTCGCCTCCGCCGACCTCCTTGGCGAAGTCGTCGTCGAGCGCGGGGATCAGCTGCCGCTTCAGCCCCTTGAGGGTGAAGGTGAACCGAGCGGTCTTCCCGGCACGGGCGGGCTCGGGATCGTCGGCGGGGAAGCAATGGTCGAGCTCCTTGGTCTGGCCGACCAGGGTTCCTCCGAGCTCCGGGACGTTGCCGCGCATCAGGTCGCCCGGCGCCACCTCGACCGTGACGTCCTCGGCCTTGCTCCCCGGGAAGGGCTGCCCGTCGATGGTGCCGGCGTAGTCGACGATGGCGAAGTCACCGGTCTCGGCGCGGGTCCGGCCCTCCACCGGCTCGAGGCGCGCCACCCGCTGGCGCATGGACTCCAGCCGCTCGTCGACCTCGGCGTCGGTGACGCTGGCCTGGACGCGCTTCAGCGGCAGGCCCCGGTAGTCCTTCGGCTCGACCTTGGGGCGAACCTCGACGCGGGCCTCGAACGCGAAGGGCTTCTCCTGGTCCAGCCGGACCGGGGTGAGCTGTGGGGCGCCGACCGCGTCGACGTTGTGCTCCGAGATGGCGGAGAGGTAGGCCCGTTCGACGAGCCGCCGGGCGACGTCGTCCTCGACCTCGCCCTTGAACTTCTGCTCGAGGATGCGCCGGGGAATCTTGCCAGGACGGAAGCCAGGCAGGCGCACCTGCCGTCCCAGCTGAGCGTACGCCCGGCCGAGCTCGGCCTGGACCTGCTCGGGGGGAACCTCGATGGAGAGCTTGCGCTCGACCGGGGACAGCTCTTCGACCTGAACCTTCATCGGAAGGACAGGGCCTTAAGAGGCGGGGTCCCCCCCTGTCAATGCGACTTCCTGGCCTCGGCGGATTCGACGTGCCGCGAGTGGGCAGACCGAGAGTCGAACTCGGACCCCTTTCGGGACTGGATCCTAAGTCCAGCGCGTCTACCAGTTTCGCCATCTGCCCGGATGGGACGAGACGAGGCTTATACCGGGCGCGCGGCGGCTGACCACTCCCGGCCGCTCAGCGCGCCACCGTCGTCCCGAGGCGCTCTTGCATCGCACGGAGCAACGGCTGGACCGGTGTCCCGGCGGCGCCCGCCGTCTGGAGCGCCCGCCGCGCGTCGTCCACCAGCGCCGCGGCCTCGCTCCGCCTTCCCTCCTCGAGGAGGCAGCCCGCATGGCCGAGCTGCGCCCGCGCGACCGGCGGGCTGCCCTCGTCCATCACCGAGGCGAGCAGGGTCACCGCCTGCGCGAGCATCGGCTCGCCCTCCCCCGCTCTCGCCGCATGGCAGAGGCTCACCCCGCGCGCCTCGAGCCCCAACGCCCGGACCCGCGGGAGCTGCGCGACCGATGGGCTCCGGGCGAGCTCGAGGAGGCGATCCGAGGCCGAGAGCGCCTCGGGCACCCGCCCGGCCGCGGCCGCAAGGCGCGCCCGGCCGGCATCGGCGAGCACCCGGCGCGTCACGTCGGCCCGCGTCTCCCAGCCCGAGACGGTGAGCGCCTGGGCCAGCGCCGTGAGGGCCTCGGCGGCGTCGCCCCGGTCCGCCGCGAGGAGTCCCCGGACCAGGTGCACGTCCCCCTCGGCGAGGATCGCGACCCGCGGGCTCCCCTGCAGCACGCCCAGAGCCTCGTCGAGCAGGCTCCGTGCCGCCGCGTCTTCCCCCATCTCGGCCCGGGCCTCGGCCAGCGCCAGCGTCGGGCCCACGCGGTACATCGTCTCGCCCCGCTGGCCCCAGAGCCTGCGCGCCTCCTCGAGCACCGGGATGGCGCGCTGGAAGCGTCCCACCCGGAGGTAGGCCGTCCCCAGCCGCTCCACCGCCTGGGCGTGGGTGTTGCTCCCCGGACGCCCACGGGCGAGCGCCTCGGCCGAGGCCTCCACGTGCTTCAGCGCCTCGTCACGGCGGCCCCCCAGCTCGAGGAGCGTCATTCCCCGGAGACCCTCGTTCTGGAGGGTGAGGAAGTGCGTCGGGCCGGTGGTCCGCTCGTACCCCTCCTGCGCGGCGACGAAGTCGGACTCGGCCTCGGCGAGCTTCCCGTTGCTGTCGCGGATGACCGCCCGGAGCGAGAAGGCGTTGGGCAGCTCGTAGCCCACCTGCGTCCGCCGCTGGGCCACCGCCACCGCCTCGTCGGCGACCGCCTCGGCCCGCGCCGGCGCGTTGGCCGCCCGGAGCGTCTGGGCCAGGTAGAAGAGCGCCCCGAGCCGGCCGTCGCTGTCCGGATAGCGCTCGCGGAAAATCGCCACCGCGCGTTCGAGCAGCGCCGCCCCGGCCTTGAGGTCAGGGGCGTTGCCGCGCCGCACGAGGTTGCCGCGGATCTTCAGCGCCTGGGCGTACTGCTCGGAGGTGCTGTCCCCCAGCGCGGAGAAGATCGGGTCGACGCGGTCCAGCCAGGTCTTCGCCTGGTCGAACCGGCCGGCGAACATCGCCGCGTTCGCCATCTCCACCAGCACCGCGGCCTGCTCGGCCTTGGGCACCTTCTCTGACTTCTCCGCCACCGCCAGGGCCTGCTCGAGGAGCGCGAGGCTCCGGTCGGCCATGTCGAGCGAGGAGTAGATGCCGGCCAGGGTGACCAGCACCGAGACCTTCTCCCGGGGCTGGTCGTCGAGCGCAACGCCGATACGCGCCGCCGCGGCGTCCACCGCTTCCTGGATGGTCGTCTCTCGCGGTGGCCGCTTGCCTGGCCGGGCCGGATCCGCCGCGGAGAGGATGTCGATGAGGAAATCGCGCACCGCGCCCGCGCTCCGCGCCTCCGCCCGGGCCACCTGCTCCTGCGCCGCCGCCCGCCGGGCCTGCACCACGGCCACCGTGGTCGAGGCGACGAGCGCGCCGGCCACCGCGACCGACCCGAGCACCACCCAGCGGTGCCGGAAGACGAAGCGCTCCAGCCGGTAGATGCGGGAAGGCGCGCGTGCCTGGAGCGGAACTCCCTCGAGCGACCGGCGCAGCTCCTCGGCGAGCGCGCCCGGCGTGGTGTAGCGCGCCGCGGGCTGCTTGGAGAGCGTCCGGAGGAGGATGCTGTCCAGATCTCCCGACAGCCGCCGCTGGAGCCGCGCCGGGGTCGTGCTCCGGGCGGCCGCCGCGCCCTCGGCCACCGCCGCGCTCGGCCGCAGCGGCTCGGTGGCGAGGATGGCCGAGGCGAGCTCCGCCGGCGTGCCACCGTCGAGATGGTACGGCCGTCCACCGGTCAGGAGCTCGAAGAGCACCACCCCCAGCGAGTAGACGTCGCTCGCGGTGCTCAGCGGCGATCCGATGATCTGCTCGGGGCTCGCATAGGCCGGGGTGAGAGCGCGGCCGCTCGCCTGGGTGAGCGGGGTGTCCGGCGCCGGCCCCTCGGGATCGAGGAGCGTCGCCACGCCGAAGTCGAGCAGCCGGACCTGCCCCTCGTCGGTGACCAGGATGTTCGAGGGCTTGAGATCGCGGTGCAGGACGAGGTTGGCATGCGCGTACTGCACCGCGGCCAGGACCTGGAGGAAGAGCTCCAGGCGCGCCGCCACGTCCAGCTGGTGCGCGTCGGCGTAGTCGGTGATGAAGAGCCCCTGCACCCGCTCCATCGCCAGGAAGGGCTGCCCCTGGGACACCCCCGCGTCGTAGAGGCGGGCGATGTTGGGGTGCTCGAGGCGCGCGAGGATGTCGCGCTCACGGGCGAAGCGCATGGCCACGTCGCGCCGCTTGGGGTCGAGGAGTGGCAGCTTGAGCGCCACGTCCCGGCGGAGCGCCCCGTCGTCCCGGCGGGCGAGCCACACCTCGCCCATGCCCCCGCTCCCGAGCCGCTCCAGGAGGAGGTACGGGCCCACGCGGTCGCCCGGGCGGTGGCCGCGGGCCGGCGCCGCGGGAGACGGCGCGGTGGCGAGCGTGTCCGTCTCCACCTGCCGGGCCTCGATCAGCCGGCGGACGGCGGAGGCGACGCCCGGCTCGCTCCGGGCCAGCGCGTCCAGCCACGGGGCACGCGCCGCGGGGACGAGGGCCAGCCCCTCGTCGACCAGCTCGGCGATCCGGCTCCAGTCTGTCGATGCGTGGGACACGATGTTCACAGCCCCGGGAGACACCCGGTGCGGTCAGGGTTGCAATCTTGCACTCATCCGGCGGCCAGCGCCCGGAGCGCGTCCCCGTCGATGCGGCAGGTGAGCCACTCGCGAACCACCTGCGCCCCCAGCGACTCGTAGAACCGGATGGACGGCTCGTTCCAGTCCAGCACCTGCCAGACGAAGCGCCCGCAGCCCGTGTCCAGGGCCGTCCGGGCGAGGAAGCGCATCATCTCCTTGCCGATGCCTCGCCCGCGGGCCTCGGGGCGTACGAAGAGGTCCTCGAGGTAGAGCGTGGGCTGCGCGCGCCACGTGGAGTAGGCGTAGAACCAGAAGGCGAAGCCGACCGGGTCGCCGCTCCACTCGGCGATGGTGGCCTGGAAGAAAGGCCGCTGCCCGAACCCGTCGCGGAGCAACGATTCCTCGGTGGCCACGACCGCATCGGCGTCCCGCTCGTAGGTCGCCAGCTCCCGGATGAAGGAGAGGATCAGCGGGACGTCGGAGCGGACGGCGGCGCGGAGGCGGAGCACGCCTGCATCATGCCTCGCGCCCCGCCGTCCCGGCCCACACAGTCCCGTGTTCAGCAGCGGGTCAGGTGGGTGGCGACGGCCTGCCAGCGCCCGGCCCGCCGTGCCCGGACGTCGGTGTACCGCCCACGCCCGGCGTTCGGCCTCAGCCCGTCGGCGTTTCGGCGGAGCCCGCGCCCTCCGCTGCCCCGGGCCCGAGGCCGCCGCCGGCCAGCCGCATCCGCAGCGCCTCGATCTCGGTCCGGGCCCGCTTCTTCAGCGGCTCGACGTCGGCCAGGGTCAGGCCGGCGGTGGAGATGGGGGCGCCCACCGTCACCCGTCCCTCGGTGCGCCCGAACCTCCAGCTGTGCTTGGGGAGCGCGGTCCGCGTCCCGGACACGGCCACCGGGAGCAGGTCCGCACCGGTCTCGATGGCGAGGCGGAACGCACCGTCCTTGAAGGGGAGCAGCTGCCCGTCCGGGCTGCGCGTGCCCTCGGGGAAGAGCATCACCGGCACCCCCCGCTCGAGCCACCGGGCGCAGGCGGCCATCGCGCCCTTCGCCGAGTCGCTGTCCCCGCGCTCCACCGGGATGTCCCCCGCCATCCGCATCATCCAGCCCGCCACCGGGATGCGGAACAGCGAGGCCTTGCCGAGCCACTTCATCTCCCAGGGCAGGAAGGAGATGAGGAACGGGTCGGCGTTGGACTGGTGGTTGCTCACCACCACCGTCCTGCCCCGGGGCCGCCGTGGCTGCGGACCCACGACCCCGAAGCGCCAGAAGGGGTTCAGGTGCGCCGCCACGACGCCGACCAGGCGGAAGGCCCGCCCGGCCACCAGGCGCCGACGGTCGAACGGCAGGCACACCACGAAGAGCACGCCCTGGACGACGAACCCGAAGAGCGCGACCAGGGCAATCTCCACCCAGGCCCAGATGGACAGGAGCGAGGTCATCGCAGAAGGCCAGTCCATACCGCACCGCGCTACAGGTCAGGAGGAACCTTTTGTCCGGAGGCCAGGGACGTCTACTGTCCCTCGCCGAGGAAGGACATGGCACTGCCGCCGGACAAGAGCCGCGCCGCCGAGCCCGCCCTGTGGGCGTTCGCCCTGTCGCTGGTGGTGTTCGCTGGCCCAGCGCGCGTCCTCTGGGCGGCCCCCGGACGCGGCTGGGCGGCGCCCTTCGTGGTGTGGCTCCTGGTCATCGGCCTGGGGGCCTGGGCCGTGCACCGCACGAGCGCTCCGCCATGAGCCCTCCCATCGGAGCGCTCTTCGGGGTGGCGGTCGCCTACCTCCTCCTGCTCTTCGGGGTGGCGTACGCGACGGAGCGCGGGCTCGTTCCAGCGCGGGTGGTTCGCCACCCGCTCACCTACGCGCTGTCGCTCGGCGTCTACGCCACCTCCTGGACCTACTCGGGCAGCGTCGGGTTCGCGCGGGACCACGGGTACACCTTCCTCACCATCTACCTGGGCGTGACCCTGGCCTGCCTGCTGGTGCCGGTCCTCTGGGAGCCGGTGCTGCGGCTGTGCCGGGAGCACCAGCTCACCTCGCTTGCCGATCTCTTCGCCTTCCGCTTCCAGAGCCAGGCCGCGGGCGTGCTGGTGACGATGTTCATGCTCGCCGGCAACCTTCCCTACCTGGCGCTGCAGATCCACGCGGTGACCGCCGCGTTCAAGGTGCTGGCCCAGGCCTCTCCGCCGAGTGGCATCGCCCTCATGTTCTGCGCGCTGGTCACGCTCTTCGCCCTCCTCTTCGGCGCGCGGCACGTGACGCCGCGCGAGCGGCACGCGGGGCTGGGGGTGGCCATCGCCTTCGAGTCGCTGGTGAAGCTGCTGGCGCTGCTCACCGTGGGCGCGGTGGCGGTGAGCGGCGTGTTCGGCGGACTCCCCGGCCTCTCCCGCTGGCTGGCCGAGCACCCCGGAGCGCTGGAGCAGGCCTACCGGCCGGTGCAGAGCGGACCTTGGTTCACGCTCCTGCTCCTCTCCTTCGCGGCGGCCTTCCTCCTCCCCCGCCAGTTCCACATGGCCTTCACCGAGTCGCTGGACGGACGCGCGCTCCGGGTGGCGGCCTGGGCGTTCCCCCTCTTCCTCCTGCTCCTCAACGTCGCGGTGATGCCGCTGCTCTGGAGCGGGACGGTCCGCTTCCCGGACGGAAACCCCGACAACCACGTGCTCGCCCTGGCGCGGAGCAGCGGCCATCCACTGGTCGCGGCGCTGGCCTTCATCGGCGCCATCTCGGCGGCGAGCAGCATGCTCATCGTCGACACCCTGGCGCTCGCGGCGATGTGCCTGAACCACCTGGTGCTGCCGCGGACCGACCTCTCCCGCTCCGGCGACCTCTACGCCGGGCTCCTCTGGGCGCGGCGGGCGCTCATCGTCGCGGTGCTCGCGCTGGGCTACGCCTTCAGCCGGCTGCTCGCCACTCGCCAGGGGCTGGTGGAGATCGGCCTCACCTCCTTCGTCGCCGTCGCCCAGGTCCTGCCTGGCGTGCTGGCCCTCCTCTTCTGGCGCGGGGCGACGCGGGCGGGCTTCCTCGCCGGTCTCTCCGCCGGGGTGGGGGTCTGGGCGGTGACGCTCTTCCTTCCCCTGCTCGCCCACGGGCGCCTCCTCCCCGCGGCGTTCGACCTCGCGTGGGTGTTCGGCATCCAGCCCGGGGCCGAGCCCTGGAGCGCCTCGACCTTCTGGTCCCTCTTCCTCAACGGAGCCCTGTTCGCCGGCGTGTCCCTGTTCACCCGGCCCACGGTGCGCGAGGAGGAGGCAGCGGTGGCCTGCACCCGCGGCGCCGCGCCCGGACCGTGGATGCTCGAGCCCTCGAGCGCGCAGGAGTTCCAGGCCCGCCTGGCCCCCCTGCTCGGCGCCGACGCGGCCTCCGTCGAGCTGGAGCAGGCGCTCGCCGACCTGAACATGGTGCCCGGCGAGCGGCGCCCGGCACAGCTCGGCCGGCTGCGCGACCGGCTGCAGCGCAACCTCTCCGGGCTGATGGGGCCCCTCGTCGCCCGCTGGGTGGTGGACCGGAGCATCCGCATCAAGTCCGGGGCGCGGGCGCCGCTGAGCGACCGCATCCGCGCGCTCGAGGACCAGCTCCGGGCGAGCCGGGCGCAGCTCCAGGGCGCCCCGGCCGAGATCGAGGCCTACCGTCGCTACCTCCGCCGGCTCCTGGAGGACCTGCCGCTCGGAGTCTGCGCGCTGGGGCCGGACCGTGACGTGGTCATCTGGAACCGCGCGCTCGAGCACACCAGCGGGCTCACAGCCCACGACGCCGTCGGCGCGCGGCTCGACGCCCTTTCCGGCCCGCTTCCTGCCTCCCTCCAGGCCTTCGTCTCGGGGGTGGCGACGCAGCAGGAGGTGCACCTCCACCTCGGGGGCGGCGAGCGCGCCTTCTCGCTCACCCGGAGCCAAGTGCACGAGCCCGGCGCCAGCACCGGCGAGACGGCCGGAGTGGTGGTCCTGGTGGAGGACCTCACCGAGCGCAAGCTGCTCGCCGCGCAGGTGGCCCACCAGGACCGGCTGGCCTCGGTCGGGCGGCTGGCGGCGGGCGTCGCGCACGAGATCGGCAACCCGCTGACCGGCATCGCCTGCCTCGCTCAGAACCTGGCGTCCGAGCTGGGACAGGCGGAGCTCCGGGACCGGGTGGTCCTCATCCTCCGCGAGACCCAGCGCATCGACGCCATCGTCCGGGTGCTGCTCGGCTACAGCCACGCCGGGGCTCCCGACGGGATGCACCGGGCGCCGGTCGACCTCCACGCCTGTGTCGGGGAGGCCATCACCCTGGTCCGGCTGTCGCGCGAGGCGAAGGGCGTCCCCTGCGAGAATCAGGTGCCCGACGGAGTGCACGTCTCGGGCGACCGGCAGCGCCTGATCCAGGTCTTCGTCAACCTCGTCTCGAATGCCTGCGACGCCAGCCCGCCGGGGACCCCCGTCACGGTCGGTGCGCTCTCAACGACACAGGGCGTCAAGGTCTTCGTCCAGGACCGTGGGACTGGAATGGACGCCTCGACCCGCGAACGGATGTTTGAACCTTTTTACACGACGAAGCCTCCGGGGCAGGGTACTGGACTTGGGCTCCCGCTCGTGGCGGCGATCGTCCGCGAGCACGGGGGCGCGCTGCGGGTCGAGAGCCGGCCCGGAGCGGGGACGACCGTGGAGGTGGAGCTGCCGGGGGCCGAGGGACCGGTGGTTCCGGGGACGAGGGTGGCCGAGGCCCTCGGGGGAGTACGCGCATGAGTCGCATCCTGGTGGTCGAGGACGAGGACGTCATTCGCTCGGAGCTGGCCCGGCTGCTCGCCCGGACGGGGCACGACGTCGTCGAGGCACGCTCCGTCGCCGAGGCGGTGACGGCGGGCGCGGCCGACGGGTTCGATCTCCTCATCGCCGACCTCCGGCTGCCGGGAGATCTGGGCACCACCCTCATCGAGACCTGCCGCCCCACCCCGGTGCTGGTGATGACCAGCTACGCGACGGTTCGCGCGGCGGTGGAGGCGATCCAGAAGGGCGCCGCGGACTTCGTGGCCAAGCCCTTCGACCACGACGAGTTCCTCCTGGTGGTGGACCGGGTGCTGCGCCAGTCACGGCTACAGCGCCAGAACGCGGCGCTCAAGCAGGACCTGGAGCGCAACTACGCGGTGCACGGGATGGTGGGCAGCTGCACGGCGATGCGCGAGGTGTTCGAGCGGGTGCGCAAGGTGGCCGCCACCGACGCCACCGTGCTCGTCCTCGGCGAGTCGGGGACCGGGAAGGAGCTGGTGGCCCGCGCTGTCCACGACCAGAGCAGCCGCCGCGACGCCCCGATCATCGCCGTCAACTGCGCCTCCATCCCCGAGACGCTGATCGAGTCCGAGCTGTTCGGGCACGAGAAGGGCGCCTTCACCGGCGCGCACAAGGCGCACCCCGGCCTGGTGGAGGCCGCCGACGGGGGCACCCTGTTCCTCGACGAGATCGGCGAGCTGCCGCTGCCCGCGCAGGCGCGCCTGCTCCGGGTGATGCAGGAGGGCGAGGTCCGCCGGGTGGGCGCGACCGGCAGCCGGCGGGTCAACGTGCGGCTCATGGCCGCCACCCACCGCGACCTCCGGCAGATGTCCTACGACGGCCAGTTCCGGAACGACCTCTACTTCCGGCTGCGGGTGGTGGAGATCAGCCTCCCGCCACTGCGGGCGCGCGGCGCGGACGTGCTCGAGCTGGCGGATTTCCTCCTGGCGAAGCTGTGCCGGCGGCTGAACAAGCCGCCCATGGAGCTCACCTCCGAGGCGCGGCAGGCCATCTTCCAGCACCCCTGGCCGGGCAACGTGCGCGAGCTGGAGAACGCCCTCGAGCGGGCCGTCATCCTCTGCGACGCCGGCCCGATCACCCCCGACCTCCTGGCCATCGACGGACCGCGCCCGCCCGCGGCGTTCGGGGCCGAAGGGGACGATTCCGGATCGGGAGCGCTGACGGAGTACTTCCGCCGCTTCGTGCTCGAGCATCAGGGCCACCTCTCCGAGACGGAGATCGCGCGGCGGCTGGGCATCAGCCGCAAGGCGTTGTGGGAGAAGCGGGCCAGGCTCGGCATCCCGCGGAGCAAGCTGCCGGCTTGAGCGGTGCCCGTTACGTTCGGTAACGCCGTGTAGCGGAACGACACGCGCCGCCCCCGCGAAGTCCGCAAGGGGACGAGCGAAGCCAGTGGCAAACGGCTTGCCTGTCGCGCCCCCCTACGGCCGTGAGCAGCAGCCTCGTCGAATGCAGCCTGGAAGAGCGGCTCGAGGCCTGCAGGCGGCTGGCCGACGAGAGTCTGCAGAGCCCGCGCCGGTTCTGGCTTCGGGAGGCGGGGCTCCTCGACTGGATTCGCCCCCCCGACGAGGCCTTCGTCGGGGACATGAAGCATGGCGACATGAGCTGGTTCTCGGGCGGGCTGCTCAACGCGGCCTGGAACGCCGTGGACCGGCACGCGGTCGCCACCCCCGAGCGGACGGCGCTGGTCTGGGCCCGGGCCGAGGGGGACGTCGTGTCCTGGAGCTTCCGCGAGCTCCGCCAGGCCTCGGCGCGGATGGCGCAGGTGCTCCTCTCGCAGGGCGTCCGCTGGGGCGACCGGGTGGTCGGGCACCTGCCCGAGACGCCCACCCAGGCGATGCTCCATCTCGGCTGTGCCCGCATCGGGGCGGTGCCGGTGGCCGTGCCCGCTCGGTCCGGCGCGGCGCTGGGGCGGGTGCTCCGTGCCACGCGGGCACGGGTGCTGGTGACGGCGGACGAGGCGCCGCTGCCCGAGGAGCGGCTGTCCCTCTGGGAGCGGGTGGAGAACCTGCTCGGCGGGCTCGGTCGGGTGGAGTCGGTCCTGGTGGAGCGGCGCACCGGCTCTCCGGTCAGCCTGGTGTACGGGCGCGACCAGGAGCTGGGTACGGCGCTCGCCCGGGCGCGCCCCACCTGCGCCCTTCGCCCCTGCGACGGCGAGGACCCGCTGCTGCTCGTCCCCGCCCTCGAGGAGGGGCCCCCGGTGGTGCACGGGGCCGCGGGCTTCCTCCTCTGCGCAGCGCTGGCCCTCCGGGAGGCAGCGGGCATCGGGCCGGGCGCCCAGGTGCTCTGCACCGAGGGGTACGCCGGCTCCCGTGTGGACGTGCTGTGGGGCACGTGGGTGCTCGGGGGCGCCCTCGTGTTCGACGAGCGGGGCGACGGGGCCCAGCGGCCCCGGGCGCTCGGCGTCACGCACCTCGTCGGCCCGCGCGCGGCGCTGGCGGCGGCTGGACCGGGGGTGCTGGGCATCTCGCTGGACGGCTCGGACGCCTCGGTCGCCCCGGTGTGGAGCGCCGAGGGGGGCGGGATGCTCGCCACCCGCTTCGGAGACCTCGGCGGGACGCCGCTCTTCGGCGTGGACCCGGTCGTGGTGGACCCCGCCGGCCGGCGGGCGAGCGGAACCGGGGCCGAGGGCGAGCTCTGCGTCAAGCGGTCGTGGCCGGCCCAGCCCCGGAGCCTGGAGCAGGACCACGCGGGCTACGTGGCGCAGCGGCTGGAGCGCTTCCCCGGGCTGTACCGGACGGGGCTTCGGTGCCGCCAGCTCGCCGACGGGAGCCTCGCGGTGATCGGAGTGGCCTCTCTGGCCGGCATCGCGCCGAGCAACGTCTTTCCCATCGAGGGCCCCATCGGGCGAGCCTGAGGCGGAGGACCCGTCCGCGGTCCTGCCACTCGGTGGTCGGAGGCGTTACCGAAGGTAACGTCGACTGTTACCGTTCTGCGCGCTGGCGCGACGCGTCAGCGTCGAACCGGGTGAAGGTGCTGATGTGTGCAACTTGGCTTGAATGTTGCGGTCCTTTCGACGCCCCACCCGTCTTCCAGAAGGAGGCAGACCGATGGCCGTCGCCGCGTCATCCCTGCCCATGATCGACAAGAGCGAAGAGCGTCGCGTCATCTTCGCGTCGAGCCTGGGTACCGTCTTCGAGTGGTACGACTTCTACATCTACGCTGTGCTCGCGCCGTTCTTCGCCAGCGTGTTCTTCCCTCCGGGGAACCAGACGACAGCCCTCCTCAATGCGTTCGTGAACTACGCGGCGGGCTTCCTCGTCCGCCCTTTCGGCGCGCTCGTGTTCGGCCGCATCGGTGACCTGGTCGGCCGGAAATACACCTTCCTCATCACCATCACCGTGATGGGTCTGTCGACCGCGCTGGTCGGGTTCCTACCGACGTACGCCACCCTCGGCATGGTGGCCCCGCTGCTGCTGCTGCTGCTCCGACTGGCGCAGGGTCTGGCGCTCGGCGGTGAGTACGGTGGCGCGGCGACCTACGTCGCCGAGCACGCCCCGGAAAACAAGCGTGGGAGCCATACCTCGTGGATCCAGACCACCGCCACGGTGGGTCTGCTCCTGGCCCTGATCGTGATCTACGCGTGCCGCACCGGGATGACCGCAGATGAGTTCAAGGGTTGGGGCTGGAGAATCCCGTTCATTCTCTCGATCATCCTGCTCGTCGTCTCGATCTACATCCGGCTCAAGCTGAACGAGTCACCGCTGTTCCGGCAGATGAAGGAGCAGGGCAAGGGGAGCAAGGCGCCGATCTCGGAGAGCTTCGGCCAGTGGAGCAACCTCAAGATCGTGATCCTCGCTCTCCTCGGAGCCACCGCGGGCGAGGGGGTGGTCTGGTACACGGGCCAGTTCTACGCGCTGTTCTTCCTCGGATCGACGCTCAAGGTTCCGTACGAGACCGTGTACGGGCTGATCGGGCTGTCGTTGGTCCTCGGCACACCGTTCTTCATCGTCTTCGGCAAGCTGTCGGACCGAATCGGCCGGAAGTGGATCATGATGCTGGGTTTCCTGATCCCCGTTCTGACCTACTTCCCGCTGTACCGGGCGATGACTCACTTCGCCAACCCGGCCCTGGAGCACTTCAACGCCACCAACACGATCACCCTGACCGCCAGCGACTGCCAGGTTCACATCTTCGCGCTCCCCACCACCCGGTACAGCGACTGCGACAAGGTTCGAAACCTCATGACCTCGCGCAGTCTCACCTACACCCACGTGCCCGGAGCGCCGGGGTCGGCGCCGGTGGTGAAGGTGAACGACACGGAGATCACCGGGGTCAACGAGGCCAGGCTGAAGGAGGTTCTCGCCGCCCACGGATATCCGGCCAAGTTCGACTTCGCGGGCTTCACCTGGAACGGGTCGAGGGCCGGGGACTGGTGGGCGATCCTGATCATCCTCTTCATCCAGGTCATCTTCGTGACGATGGTGTACGCCCCGATCGCCGCGTTCCTGGTGGAGCTGTTCCCCACCCGGATCCGCTACACCTCCATGTCGCTGCCGTACCACATCGGCAACGGCTGGTTCGGCGGCATGCTCCCCCTGACCGCCACCGCGCTGGTCGCGGCAAACGGGAACATCTACTACGGCCTCTGGTACCCGATCATCGTGGCGGCGATGAGCTTCGTCATCGGCTCGATCTTCATCAAGGAGACCAAGGACCACAAGATCGCGACCATGTAGCCTGACGTCCGGGGACGTTCCCCAGACCGCGGCCGGCCCGCACCACCCCCCCGGTGCGGAGCCGGCCGCAATTTCGAAAGGCTCAGGGGACGAAGTACGCGGTGCAGTGACCCGGCTGCGCGGGTGAGGCAGAGATGGTGTCCCCACGGGGAATGCACAGGCTCGGTGGGAGCGTCTCTCCGTGCTCCACCTGGTCCAGCAGGCCGAAGGCGTGCTGGGCGTGCGGTTCGATCAGCTCGAGCTGGGCGAACCTGTCCTGGTAGGTCTCGATGTGGTTCCCGTTCTGGACCTCGTAGAGGCGATACGCCGGGCGGTCGCGGCAGTGGTCGTGGTCGTGCCGGTCGTCACCTCCGTCTTCCTGGAGCGCTCGGTGGACCCGCCGCGCATCGGCA
>DATJVY010000049.1:0-28684 GCA_035501615.1 Myxococcaceae bacterium | reverse complement strand
TTCCCCGTCAAGGAGACCAGCGACATCCACCCCGATCTGGTCGAGGGCTGGGTGTTCTGCCGGCGCGCCTTCGACCTGGACGACGACCCGTCGTACCGCGAGTCGGACTTCTGGCCGCGCGAGGGTCTCGAGCCGCTCTTCGAGGTCCTGCCCGCGCTCGGGCCCCCGAGGTACGAGCCGATCAAGGCGATCCACTTCCACACCCGGATCACCAGCAAGTATTACGGCGACGATTACGCCGTCGGCTGAACCACTCGCCAGCTGACCAGCCCGACTCCGGCGAGGGCCGCGAGCGCCGCCAGCGTGATGCCAGGTTGCTGGATCAGCGCTCCGAGGAGCAGCAGGACGTAGGTGCCCAGGAAGAGGAGCGGGACGAGCGGATAGAGCGGAACGCGGAACGGCGCGGCCGGCCGACCGGAACGGAGCCTGAACAGGACCACCACCATGAATCCGTCGGTGACGAGGATGAAGGTGATGGCCAGGGAGAGCAGCCGCTCGAAGGTCCCGGTCGCGGCGAGCACCACCGCGACGAGCGCGACCAGCAGCAGCGCGGTCCACGGCGTGCCGCCGGCGTTCACCCGCGACAGGACCTGGGGCCCCAGCCCGTCGCGGGACAGACCGAAGACCACCCTCGGGGTGACGAAGAGATTGCCGTTGAGCGAGGCCAGCACCACCAGGAGCGCGAGCGCGGACATCACCGCGCCCGCCCGGGGACCGAACATCGCGCCGGCGGCGTCACCGGCGACCAGCGTCGAGGCGGCGATCCGGTCGAAGGGCAGGACGTGCACGAACGCCGCGTTGAGCAGGAGGTACAGCGCTGTCACCGCCGCGATGCCGCCGAGGAAGACCCTGGGCAACGAGCGGTCGGGGTCCTTCAGCTCCTCGGCGATCTTCCCGGCGTCGGGGTAGCCGTAGTAGCTCCAGATGACCGCCTGGAAGGCCACCGCCATCGCCCCGAAGAGGGCCGGGCCGGTGGGCGCCCCCGGAAGGCGGCCCGTCCAGCCCGCTCCCCGGCCGACGAGGGCGGCCACGACCACCACGGCCACCAGCGCGAGCATCTTCGCCGCCGTGACGACGTTCTGGGCCAGGCTCCCGACGCGCACTCCCACCAGGTGCAACGCCGTCAGGGCGACGATGAGCACGACCCCGGTGGCCGACGCCGCGCGGGGATTCCAGCCCATCAGGCGGCCCAGGTAGTCGCCCGAGACCACCGCGACGGCGGCGATGGCGGCGCAGTAGGTGCCGAGCGCCTCGATCCAGCCGATGACGAACGCCGCCCGCCGCCCGAAGCTCTCGCGTGCGTAGACGTACTTCCCGCCGGCGTGCGGGTGCCGGGTGGCCAGCTCGGCGAAGACCAGCGCACCCAGCAGACCCACCGCTCCGCCCAGAGCCCAGGCGACGAAGGAGAGCGCCGGCCTCCCGACCGCGCTCGCGACGAGGCCCGGGGTCCGGAAGATCCCCGAGCCGACCATGATGCCCACCACCAGCGCGAGCCCGTCGCCCCACCCCAGCGTCTTCCTCAGCGTGAGGGGCGGCGGGCGCACGGGCGCGCCACTCTAGTCCGACGCACCCCCGGCCCGTGTCCTCTTCTCGAGGCCTCGCCCCCGGCGCGCAGCGGAGGCGCGAGCCTCGAGCTCGGCCGCGATGCCCACCGAGGCGCCGATCACCAGGACGCCGGGCAATCCGGGGTGCAGCTCGGGCAACGTGCACGCGCCGAGTGCTCCCAGGGTTCCGCGCCACGTCCGCGCCTCGGGGGTCGCTGCCGAGAGCAGCACCGCCGCGGGCGTCGTCGGGTCCCAGCCTCGGGCCAGCAGCCGCGTGGCGATGGTGGCCCGCGTCTGGAGCCCCATCAGCACCACCACGGTCGCTGCGCCGGGCTCGAGCGACCGCAGCGCCGGATCGAAGGCCTCCTCGGCGTGGCCGGAGACGACCAGGAACGCCGAGGCGAGTCCCCGGTGGGTGACGGGGATTCCCGCCAGCGCGGGAGCCGCCACCGCGGCCGACACGCCGGGAACCACCTCGCAGGGAATCCCCGCCGCGGCCAGCGCCAGCGCCTCCTCCCCGCCACGACCGAGGACGAACGGATCTCCGCTCTTGAGCCGGACCACGCGCTCCCCGCGCAGCGCCTGGCGGATCATCAAGCGCTCGATGGTCTCCTGCGACAGGGAGTGCCGGCCCGCGCGCTTCCCGACGTAGGACCAGCGCGCCCGGGGCGCGTGGTGGAGGGCGGCCCGATCGACCAGAGCGTCGTAGAGCACGACGTCCGCCTCCCGCAGCCGGGCGACGGCACGCAGGGTCAGGAGGTCGGGATCTCCCGGCCCCGCCCCGACCAGCGAGACCAGACCCACGCCGCTCACGCCTGCCCCCGGGCGGAGTACAGCTCGTGGAGCGCGCGCAGGAGCAGCGGACGCCGAGCCTCGACGGGAACGCCGTCCTCGCGCCACCGCACGCGCAGCCGCTCGGCGGAGGCGATCCACCCGGCCAGGTCCTCGGGGAGCAGCTTCTCCAGGGCCTCACGCAGCAGCCCGGCCAGCGCCGGCGCCCGTCCCTCGGTGGAGACCGCCACCGTGACTCCCCCTTTCCGGACGACGCCGCCGAGGTACGCGCTGGCGGCCCCGGGATCGTCGACCGCGTTCACGAAGAGGCGCCGAGCGTGGGCCGCCTCTGCCACCTCACGGTTGACCTCCGGCGTCCCGGCGGCGACCACGAACCAGCAGCCGTCCAGGTCTGCCGGCTCGAACGGACGGAGCACGATCCGCACCCCCTCCCAGTGCATGTCCTTGCCGATCCGCGGGGCGACCACGGTGACCTGCGCTCCCGCGTCGAGGAGGCCGCGGAGCTTTCCGGCGGCGACGCGGCCGCCACCCACCAGGAGTACCGGGCGTCCCACGAGCTTCAGGAACGCCGGATAGAGCGTCACCTCTCGCTCGGGATTCACCTGGCCGCCACGACCGGGACCGGATCCTCGACCGCCCGCACCGCCACCCGCCTCTGGGCCTGCGCGACGTACCAGTAGGGCAGCCCCACCAGCAGCGCTCCGCCGACGACGTTCCCGGCGGTGACGATGGTGAGGTTCCGGGCGAATCCCGCCCAGGACACCAGCGAGGGGTCGTGCGGGAGGAAGAGACCGAGGCCGAGCAGCGTCATGTTCGCCACGCTGTGCTCGAAGCCAGCGCCAATGAAGGCGAAAAGGCACCAGAAGATGAGCACCAGCCGCGCCGTCTCGTCCTTCGTGCGCAGGCCCATCCATACCGCCAGACACACCAGGACGTTGCAGAGCAGCCCCCGGAAGAACAGCTCCATGGCGGGCGCGGACATCTTCGCCGCGACGACCGAGAGGACGAACTCCCGCGACGGAGTGCGGCTCAGGACGCCGGAGCTCGCCGTCGCCAGGGCGAGGAGCAGCGCACCGGCGAGGTTCCCGGCGAAGCTCGCCGTCCAGACCCGCGCCAGCGCCCCGGGGCCGACCGTGCCGGAGAGCGTCCCCACGGTCATGACCAGGTTGTTCCCGGTGAACAGCTCCGAGCCGGCGAAGATGACCAGGGTCAGCGCCACCCCGAACGAGGCGCCCATCACCGCCCGCGTCGCTCCCGAGCCGGAGGCCTGCAGCGGAGCACCGATCGCGAAGATGAGCACGATCCCCAGGCCCACGTAGGCACCGGCCAGGGCCGAGAGAATCAGGTACTGGCTGAGGCTGTTGCGCAGCAGCGCTGCCTTGGCCCGGGCGGCCGTGGCCATCGCGGCGATCGTCTCATGCTCCATCGTCTTCTCCCGTGCGCGGCTGGCGATGCACGAGGACCCGCCCGCGCTCGACGCGGACCTCGTAGCTGGGGACGCGCACCCGGGGATCGTCCAGGCACTGCCCGGTGCGCAGATCGAACGTCTGCTTGTAGATGGGTGAGGCGATCTTCGGGACTCCGCCCCGATCGCCCACGATGCCCCGCGAGAGCACGAAGGCCTTGCTGAAGGGATCGAAGTTGCCGATGGCATAGACGGCCCCGTCGGTGCGGACGACGGCCACCTGCCTTCCGTCCACGAGCGCGCAGACCCCGGTGCCAGGGACGATGTCGTCCAGCGCGCAGACGTCCTCCCACTGCGGCTCCGGCTGGAGGGCGACGGCGGTCATCCCACTTCCTCCCCGACGAGGTCGGCCTTCTCCTCCCAGGTGGCCGGCCGGTGCTGTGCGCGCTGCGGGACCCGGACCAGGCTCGGATCCGGCGCCGGCGAGTTCACGAAGGTGCGGAAGCGCGCCAGCTTGGCCGGGTCCTCGATGGTGGCCTTCCACTCGCAGCGGTAGCTGCCCACGATGCGCGCCATGTCGGCCTCGAGCTCAGCGCAGATGCCGAGCGAGTCCTCGATCAGCACCTGGCGGAGATACTCGATGCCTCCCTCGAGGGCGTTGAACCAGCTCGCGGTGCGCTGGAGCCGCTCGGCGGTGCGCACGTAGAACATGAGGAATCGATCCAGGTAGCGGATCAGCGTCTCCTCATCGAGGTCGGTGGCGAAGAGCACCGCGTGCTGGGGCTTCATCCCCCCGTTGCCGCAGAGGTAGAGGTTGTAGCCCTTCTCGGTCGCGATGACCCCGAAGTCCTTCCCCTGTGCCTCGGCGCACTCGCGCGCGCATCCGGAGACGGCGGACTTCAGCTTGTGCGGCGCGCGCAGCCCCTTGTAGCGGTTCTCCAGCCGGATGGCGGTGGAGACCGAGTCCTGCACCCCGAAGCGGCACCAGGTGCTGCCCACGCAGGACTTCACGGTGCGGAGCGCCTTCCCGTAGGCGTGGCCGGACTCGAAGCCCGCGGCAACCAGGTCGCGCCAGATCGCCGGGAGCTGCTCCAGCCGTGCGCCGAACAGGTCCACCCGCTGGGCGCCGGTGATCTTCGAGTAGAGCCCGAACTTGCGGGCGGTGCGGCCCAGCGCGATCAGCTGCTCGGGGGTGATCTCCCCGCCCGGCACCCGGGGAACCACCGAGTAGCTCCCGTCCCGCTGGATGTTGGCCAGGAAGCGGTCGTTGGTGTCCTGGAGGCCGAGGTGGCGGTCGTCGAGGACGTGCTCGTTCCAGGTCGAGGCGAGGATCGACGCCACGGCCGGCTTGCAGATCTCGCATCCGGTGCCCTTGCCGTGCCTGGCGATGAGCGCGTCGAAGGTGTGGATGTGGTGCACGCGGACCAGGTGGTGGAGCTCCTGGCGCGAGCGCGGGAAGTGCTCGCAGAGATGGTTGGAGACCGCTTTCCCCGCCCGCTTCATCTCCCGGGCGAGCAGCTCGCCGAGGAGCGGGACGCAGGAACCGCAGCCCGTCCCGGCGCTGGTGGTGGACTTGATCGCCGAGACCGAGGCCAGCTCCTGCTCGCGGATGGCGCGGCAGATGGTTCCCTTCGTCACGTTCTGGCAGGTGCAGATGGTGCTCGCCTCGGGTAGCCCCTCCACCCCCGGCACGGCTCCTCCGCCCTGGGACGGGGGGAGGATGAGCTGCTCGGGGCTCGCCGGCAGCGGGATCTGGTTCTGGGTGAGGGACAGGAGGTGCCCATAGGCGGACGCCTCGCCCACCAGCACGCCCCCGAGGAGGCGCTGGCGATCCGCGCTCACCACCAGCTTCTTGTAGATGCCGGCCACCGAGTCGGTGAAGGAGATGACGCGGCTCCCGGGACGCGTGGCGTGGGCGTCACCGAAGCTGCCGACGTCCACGCCCAGGAGCTTGAGCTTGGTGCTCATGTCGAAGACGCCCAGCCGGTCGTCGCCGCCGCCCAGGGTGGAGACGGCGGTGCGCGCCATCTGGTAGCCCGGCCCCACCAGGCCGTAGGTGCGGCCGCGGTACAGCGCGCACTCGCCGATGGCGAGGATGTCCGGATCAGAGGTGCGGCAGTGCTCGTCGATCACCACGCCGCCCCGCTCGCCCACCTCGAGGCCACACTCCCGCGCCAGCTCGTCTCGGGCGCTGATCCCCGCGGAGAAGACGACCATCTCGGCGACCAGGGCACCGCCGTCGGCGAAGCGAAGCTCCGCCACCCGGCCGTTCTCGGCGACGATCTGCGTGGTGTTCTTGCCGGTGTGGACCGAGACGCCGAGGGCCTCGATCTTGGCGCGGAGGATCTCGCCCCCGCCGTCATCGATCTGCATCGACATCAGACGCGGAGCGAACTCCACCACATGGGTCTCCAGCCCCATCCTTGTGAGGGCGTTGGCCGCCTCGAGGCCCAGCAGACCTCCGCCGATCACCACCCCGGTCTGCACCCCCGCGGCCCAGGCGCGGATCGATTCCAGATCCTCGATGGTCCGGTAGACGAAGCACCCCTGCGCCTCGCGACCTGGGATGGAGGGGACGAACGGCGCCGAGCCCGTGGCCAGGACGAGGGCGTCGTAGGGGACGTCGAGGCCGCCCGCGGAGATCACCCTCCGCTTTCGCCGGTCGATCGAGGCAGCGCGGTCGCCGAGGTGCACGCTCACCCCGGCCTCGGCATACTGCCCCGCCCTGGCCAGCGACAGGTCCGCGGCCGTCTTTCCGCCCAGGAAGCTGGTCAGGTTCACCCGGTCGTAGGCGAGCCTCGGCTCCTCGCAGAAGGTGACGACGTTCCAGTGGTCTGCCTGGCCGCTCTCGAGCAGCAGCTCGATGAAGCGGTGTCCCACCATTCCGTTTCCGATGACGACCAGGTCCTTCCTCGTCATCGGCGCCCGCCTCGTGTTCGCTCGCCCAAGATGGCGTGGCGGGCAGCAAGCGGGATGCCAGTCGTGACGCGGCGCGTTTCACTCGCGGGCGCCGGAGAGCCTGTGCCCGTCGACTGACAATTCTGTCGGTCAGCTTCGAATTATCGACAGTCCTGTCAGATGCCCGAGCGACAGGACGGCTTGGCGGGGGGCATCGGCGCCGGCCCGGCAGCGGGATGGCCGGAGACGGCGGGGCGATCGCCGATCGACAGAAATGTTCGAAGGGTCCATGGAAGCGACAATTCCGTCACCAAGGCGATGCACGGTCCCTCGGCAGATCCCCTGCCAGGCGACACGCATCGCCGCGGGCCAGCGGACGACCGGGACAGAAATGTCCGTCTCGGGGAGCGGGGGAACACTTTCGTAGGAGGGCCTTGCCCGCCAGCTCCGGGCCCTGCTACGGGCAGACCGATGCCGAGGCGCGCCAACCACTCCCGCGACGATCTGCGCATCCTCGCCGCACTCTCCGACATCGGAGCGGCCCTGGGGGGCTCCCAGGACCTGCGCCCGGGCCTGGAGCGCATGCTGGAGCGGCTCGAGGCGGGCCGGGGCATCGTCCGGGGCGCGGTCTTCCTCCTCCACGAGGACACGGGGGAGATCCACGTCGAGGCCGCGCTGGGCATCTCCAGCGAGGGGATGCGCGCCCGGTACCGCCCCGGGGAGGGCATCGTCGGGCGGGTGGTCCACAGCGGCAGGCCGGTGATCGTTCCCGCCACCGGGCGCGAGCCGCTGCTCATGGACCGTGCCTTCCAGCGGCGGGCGTCCGGCGCTCCCGAGGCCAGCTTCGTGGCGGTGCCCATCGTCCTCGAACGGAGGCCCGCCGGCGCCCTGGCCGTGGACTTCCCCATCGGCAAGACCCACGACCTCCAGATGGAATCGCACTTCCTCACGGTGGTCGCGGCGATGGTGTCACAGGTGCTGCGGGCCCAGCGCGCCATCGAGGACGAGCGCAACCGGCTGCTGGCGGAGAACAAGAACCTCCGCTCGGAGCTGGAGGAGCGCTACGACCTCTCCAACATCATCGGGACCAGCGGACCGATGCGGCAGGTCTACGAGCAGATCGCCCAGGTGGCGCAGACCAGCACCACCGTGCTGATCCGCGGCGAGTCGGGGACCGGCAAGGAGCTGATCGCCCATGCCATCCACTACAACTCGCCGCGGGCGAAGCAGCCCTTCGTCAAGGTGAGCTGTGCCGCGCTTCCCGAGACGCTGATCGAGTCCGAGCTCTTCGGCTACGAGCGCGGCGCCTTCACCGGCGCGCAGGCGCGGAAGCGGGGGCGCTTCGAGCTGGCCCACGGCGGCACGCTCTTCCTCGACGAGGTGGGGGAGCTCAACCTTCCCACGCAGGTGAAGCTGCTGCGGGTGCTCCAGGAAGGTGAGTTCGAGCGGCTGGGAGGCACCGAGACCCTGAAGGCCGACGTCCGGCTGATCGCGGCCACCAACCGCGATCTGGAGAAGGCCATGGCCGAGCGGCAGTTCCGCGAGGACCTCTACTACCGCCTCAACGTCTTCTCGATCTTCGTGCCTCCGCTGCGGGACCGGAAGCCCGACGTGATGCTGCTCGCGGACCACTTCCTCATGAAGTACGCCCGGGAGCACAACAAGCGCATCCGGCGCATCGCCACCCCGGCGATCGACATGCTGATGGGCTACCACTGGCCGGGCAACGTGCGAGAGCTGGAGAACACCATCGAGCGCGCGGTGCTGACCTGCGATGGGCAGGTCATCCACGGTCACCACCTGTCGCCGACGCTCCAGACCGCCGAGTCGTCCGGCACGACCGTCCAGGTGTCCCTCTCCGAGGCGGTGGGCGAGTACGAGAAGGACTTGATCCTCGACGTCCTGAAGAGCGCGCGCGGCAACCGGGCCAGGGCGGCACGCCTGCTGGGCACCACCGAGCGGATCATCGGCTACAAGGTCCGGAAGTACGGCATCGAGGTGGGGCGGTTCCGCGGCAAGGGAGCGCCCGCTCCGCCCCGCGCGAGGCAGGCGGTGCGGACGATGGGTCGCGGCTCCTGATCCGGAGCCCCTGCGGATCCAGGGCACGGAGACGCAGACTTTGCGCGCAGTTTCATCTCGAAGGTCCGTCGCCCGCCTGGTTTCCCCCGCACGTCCGGGGCACAGGCGATGCAACGCATTCGACGTGATGGTGGCTGGAGGAATGCGATGAAGACCAGGGACATCAACAAGAAGATCGACGTGGTGGCGGCGAAGGCGAAGGCGCTGAATCTCAAGGCGAGCACCCGGCTGCATCGCGCGGTCGCGAAGGCCGGATGGCAGCTGCAGAAGACCGCCGAGAAGGTGGCCGGCAGCGCCGACGAGCTCGCGTTCCGCGCCGAGCAGCTCGCCAAGCAGCTGGCGGTCAAGCCGGTCCGCAGGCCGAGCCGCTAGCTCGAGCCACGACGATCACCCTGAGTCACCGGCGGCGGGCGGCGCGTGAAGCCGGAGGCGCAGACGGACCACGGCTCGCCCGGCCCTCCCCGGCGACGGTGAGGGCGCCGAGGATCATCGCCCAGCAGCGCCCGGTACTGCTCGGCGGTCCACCGGCGCTCGAGGACGAGGTCCTCCCAGGTGCGGAGCGAGGTCAGGCTCCAGAGGAGGTCGGCGGCCTGCCGCTCGCCGAGGCCGGGCCGGAGGCTTCCCTCGCGGGCCAGACGGGCAACGATCTGCTGGCATCCGCGGAGCCGGCTGGCGAGGCGGTCCTGCCAGGATCGCTCCACCTCCGGGTCCCGGCCACGGACCGCGTCCAGCGCCCGGGCCACCGCCCAGACGCGCGGATTCATGCGTGCCTGGAGCGCGACCATCTCCTCCACCGCGGCGATGCCGCTCGGCGCCTCGATGAGCTTCCGCAAACGCAATCCGGAGCCTGGTCGACCAGCTGGTCGCGGGCTGGAACGCCCAGGACGGGACCGCCTTCGCTCGCCCGTTCGCGGCCGACGCCGACTTCACCAACATCATGGGCCTCCGGGCCCGGGGCCGGGAGACGATCGCCCGCGGTCACGACGAGCTCTTCGCCACTTCCTGGCGAGGGGTCCCGCGCACCCTGGCTGGCCTGATCGCCGTCCGCGAGGCGGGCACCTGGTCGACCGTGGTCTTCCGGAACAAGGTTCCCTTCGAGCGCCCCCCGGCGGGTTCGGTCGAGCGCTCCCTCGCCGCGGCCGCGCGCCACGCCTAGCCCATGCTCGCCCCCATTCGCTCCCTGCTCCGCCTGGTCGCGAGGGCAGACGTCGAGGTCGTCCTCGCCGTACTGAGGGCGATGGTGCCTCGAGCGTAGGGTCGGGCACCGCCGTGCACGAGGAGAACCACCCGGGCCCCGTCTCGGGTAACCTGAAACGATGACCGAGGGCGCGAGCGCCGGTAAGGGGAGACCGTCGGGGCCCGAGAGCCGGGACATCTTCACCGAGCCCGAGGACCTCGACATCGACACCCTCCGGAACCTCGGACCGCTCGCGCCGCTCGCGGGAACCTGGGAGGGCGCCGGGCTCGACCGGCATCCGGTCGCGACCGGGGGCGAGGACGAGGCCTACCGGGAACGGATCGTCTTCGAGGTCATCGACCCGCAGACGAACGGGCCGCAGCTCCTGTATGGCCTGCGCTACCACGTCCACATCAACAACGACGAGCTCCTCACCTTCCACGACCAGGTCGGGTACTGGCTCTGGGAGCCGGCGACCCGGACGATTCTCCAGACGCTGGCCATCCCGCGTGGTCAGGTGGCGATGGCGCAAGGAACCGCCGCGCCCGACGCGCGCACCTTCACCGTGAAGGCCACCCTCGGTTCCATGACCGCAGGAATCGTCTCCGGGCGCTTCCTGGACGAGAACTTCCGGACGCTCTCGTACACGTCGACCATCACCGTGAACACGGACTCGCTCACCTACGAGCAGGACACGGTGCTCCTCGTGGCAGGGCGCCCCGAGCCGTTCCACCACACCGACCGGAACACGCTCCACCGGGTGGCTCCGCCGACGCCGAACCCGGCCATGCTGGCTCGACCGCGGTGACGTCACGCGGTTCGGCGTCGGACCCTTCGGCGTGCGACCCGACGGCCGAGACGTTCGTTCACCGGGAGCGGAGCGTTCCGTCCGGATCGTCCGGTTTGGCGCTCTTTGCTGTATGTTGAGGAGTCCGCGAGGGCGGGCATCCCCTCGCGCAAGGAGCCCTGGTGCTCGAAGAGTTCTTCGCACCGTTTCGCGACAACATCGTTGGAGTGAGGCACCGCCTGCTCGGCCCGTATGGCGAGCAGCCTCTCGTCTACGCGGACTGGACCGCCAGCGGACGGCTCTACCGTCCGATCGAGGAGCGCCTCCTCGAGGAGTTCGGCCCGCTGGTGGGAAACACCCACTCCGAATCGAGCGCCACCGGGATGGCGATGACCCGGGCGTATCAGCGCGCCCAGGCCCTGCTGAAGGCCCACGTCGGCGCCGGCCCGGACGACGTCATCATCACCCAGGGCTCGGGGATGACCGCGGTGGTCAACAAGCTCCAGCGGATGCTCGGGCTCCGCCTGCCGGAGCAGCTCGCTCCCTTCTGCCAGCTCCCGCCCGAGCTCCGCCCGGTGGTGCTGGTCACCCACATGGAGCACCACTCCAACCAGACCTCCTGGCTGGAGACGGTGGCCGACGTCGAGGTGATTCCCCCCGACGAGCGAGGGCTGGTGGACCTGGCTGCGGCCGAGGCGCTCCTCGTGCGCTACCGGGAACGGCCGCTGAAGATCGGCGCCTTCACCGCCTGCTCGAACGTCACCGGGGTGCGCCCGCCGGTGCACGCCCTCGCGCGGCTGATGCACCAGCACGGCGGCTACTGCTTCGTGGACTACGCGGCCTCGGCGCCCTACGTGGACATCGACATGCACCCGCCGGACGAGCTGGAGAAGCTCGACGCGGTGTACTTCTCGCCGCACAAGTTCCTCGGCGGACCAGGCTCGCCGGGAATCCTCGTGTTCGATTCGCGGCTCTACCACAACCGGGTACCCGATCAGCCCGGTGGTGGAACGGTGAACTGGACCAATCCCTGGAAAAGACACAGCTTCGTGGACGGCATCGAGGCCCGCGAGGACGGCGGGACGCCGGGGTTCCTCCAGACCATCAAGGCGGCGCTGGCGGTCCATCTCAAGGACGCGATGGGGACCTCGCGGATCCAGGAGCGCGAGCACGAGCTGCTCCAGGTGCTCCTCCGCGGGCTCCGCACCATTCCCCGGCTGCATATCCTCGCCGACCATCTCGAGGCGCGACTGGGGATCGTGTCCTTCTACGTGGAGGACCTGCACTACAACCTGTTGGTCCGCCTCCTGAACGATCGCTTCGGGGTCCAGGTGCGCGGGGGCTGCTCCTGCGCGGGGACCTACGGACACTACCTGCTGCACGTGGACCCGAACCGCTCCTCGCGGATCACCGACAAGATCGACCAGGGTGACCTCTCGGAGAAGCCGGGCTGGGTGCGGATGTCGATCCATCCCACCACCACCGCGGCGGAGGTGGACGCCCTGGTCGAGGCGGTGCGGGAGTGCGCGCGCCGCGGCGCCGAGTGGGGGGCCGACTACCGCTACTCCTCCCGGACCAACGAGTTCACCCACGTGCGCGGGGGCGACGGTCCGGACATCGAACCCTTCTTCCGGATGTAGCGAGGATGCCGGTGAGGGCCGGGAGAGGTGTCGGGATGGGTCGTGCGTGGCGCATGGGGGTGGCGGCGCTCCTGGGCTGCTCGGGGGAGCCACGCCCGGCAACGGTCGCCGCCGCACCGCGCCCGGCGACGGTCCAGGTCGTCCAGGTCCGCCGCACGGAACGGCCGGTGACGACCGAGGTGGTGGGCACCGTCCGCGCCGTGCGCAGCGCCACCATCGCCCCGCTGATCAGCGGCACCGTGGCCGAGGTCCGCGTTGGCCTGGGGAGCTCGGTCCGCGCCGGCGACGTCCTGGTGAGGCTCTCCGCCCGGGAGATCGAGGCGCGCCTGCAGCAGTCCCGCGCGGTGGCCGCGCTGGCCCGCCGCGAGCGGGACCGGGCCACGACCCTCAACGACCAGCAGGCGATCTCCAGCTCGGCGTACGACGCGGCCATGTCGCAGTGGAGCGTGGCCGAGGCCCGCGAGGCCGAGGCGACCACCCTCGCAGAGCACACCGTCCTCCGCGCTCCCTTCGCGGGGGTGATCACTGCCAAGCTCGCCAACGCCGGGGACACTGCCATGCCAGGGCAGGCGCTGCTGGTCGTCGAGGCTCCCTCGGTGCTCCGCTTCGAGGCGCGGGTGCCGGAGGCGGCAGTGGACCAACTCGCCGTCGGTGCCTCCGTGCCGCTCCGGCTCGATGGGCTGGACCAGGAGCTCGAGGGCCGGGTCGCCGAGATCCAGCCCGCTGCCGACGACGCCACCCGGACCCGCCTGGTCAAGCTCGATCTCCCCGAGGTACCGGGCCTCCGGTCCGGCCGGTTCGGCCGCCTGCTGCTCGCCACCGGCTCCGCCCTCACGGTCGCGGTTCCGGCCGGGGCCCTCGCCCGCCACGGCCAGCTGGAGACCGTCTTCGTCGTCGATTCCGGAGCGGTGCGGCTGCGCCTGGTCCGCACCGGCCGGGAGCGCGAAGGCTGGGTCGAGGTCGTCTCCGGGCTGTCCGGTGAGGAGAGGGTGGCGGTGCCCGGAGCGGCGGAGCTCGTCGACGGGCAGCGCGTCGCGGAGGCGCGGTGAGGCGTTCCCGCCGCCAGGGGCTGGCGGGCGCCATCGCCCGCGCCTTCATCGACTCCCGGCTGACGCCGCTGCTCATCGTCGCCTCGGTCCTCCTGGGCCTGGTGGCGATCCTCATCCTCCCCCGCGAGGAGGAACCTCAGATCAAGGTGCCGATGGTCGACCTCCTGGTGGCGATGCCGGGCGCCAGCGCCGCCGAGGTCGAGAGCCGGATCTCCGCGCCGCTGGAGCGGCTGATGTGGGAGATCCCCGGGGTCGAGTACGTGTACTCGACGAGCCAGCCGGGTCGCTCGCTGGTCGTGGTGCGCTTCCGGGTGGGCGAGGACGTCGAGCGCTCGCTGGTCAAGCTCAACCAGAAGCTGCAGAACAACGCCGACCGGATCCCTCCCGGCGCGTCACCGGCGCTGGTCAAGGCGCGATCGATCGACGACGTGCCGATCCTGGCGCTCACCTTCCACTCCCGGCGCTACGATCACCTGACGCTGCGCCGGGTCGCGGCCCAGGTCGACGCAGAGATCAAGCACGTCCCCGAGGTCTCCGAGACCACGCTCATCGGCGGTTACCGGCGCGAGGTCCGGGTCCACCTCGATCCCGCCGCCCTCGCGGCCCGCGGGCTGGGAGTCGTAGACCCTGTCCGGGCGCTCGGGCCGACGAATCGCCAGGAGGTCGCCGGCGCGCTGACCACCGGCGATCGCGACGTCGTCGTCCAGACCGGCGCGTTCTTCACCAGCGTCGAGGACGTCGCCTCGGCGGTCGTCGGAGTCCACGCCGGCAACCCGGTCTACCTCCGCGACGTCGCCGAGGTGAAGGACGGCGCCGAGGAGCCGGACCAGTACGTCCTCTTCGGCACGGGGACGGCGGGCCAGGCGGCCGGTCCCGAACAGCCCGCGGTCACGCTCGCGGTGGCCAAGCGCCCGGGAAGCAACGCGATCGAGGTTTCCCGGGAGGTCCTCGCCCAGGTCGACCGGATGAAGGGAACGGCCATCCCCTCCGAGGTCAGCGTCTCGATCACCCGGAACTACGGGGCCTCCGCTGCGGAGAAGGCGAACGAGCTCCTCTTCCACATGGCCATCGCGGTGGTGGCGGTCTCGCTCCTGGTGCTGTTCATGCTCGGCTGGCGCGAGTCGGCGGTGGTGGCCGTCGCCATTCCCTCCACCCTGTCGCTGACCCTCCTGGTCTTCCACCTGCTCGGCTACACCCTCAACCGGATCACCCTCTTCGCGCTCATCTTCTCCATCGGCATCCTGGTGGACGACGCGATCGTCGTGGTGGAGAACATCGTCCGCCATCGCGATCTCGAACGCGGGGAACGCGGCTCTCTCCGGGAGATCGCCGTGCGCGCGGTCGCCGAGGTCGGCAACCCCACCGTCCTGGCGACGCTGACGGTGATCGCGGCCATCGTCCCGATGGGGTTCGTCGGCGGCCTCATGGGGCCCTACATGCGGCCCATCCCCATCGGCGCCTCGGCGGCGATGATCTTCTCGCTCCTCATCGCCTTCGCGGTGACTCCCTGGGCGGCGGCGCGCCTCCTCCGGCTGCGGGGTGACGGAGCGCACCACGCGGAGACCTCACCGGACCGCGCCACCCGCTTCTACCGGTGGCTGATGTCCAGGCTGGTGGGCCGCTCGACCTGGCGCTGGTCGTTCCTGGTGCTGATCGCGCTGCTCCTGCTGGGGGCGATGGCGTTCATTCCCGCCGGCTGGACGCGAGTGAAGATGCTTCCCCACGACAACAAGAGCGAGCTGGAGATCGTCCTCAACATGCCCGAGGAGAGCTCGCTGGAGCGGACGGCGCAGGCGGCTCGGGAGATCGCCGCGGCCATCCGCCCGGAGAAGGAGGTCACCGACTACCAGGTCTACGTCGGGACGGCGGCCCCCTACAGCTTCAACGGCCTCGTCCGCCACTACTACATGCGCCAGGGCTCGAGCGTGGCCGAGATCCAGGTCAATCTGCTCCCCAAGCACCAGCGCTCGGCGCAGAGCCACCCGATCGCGCTGCGCATCCGTCCGGCCGTGGCCGCGATCGCCGCACGGTACGGCGCCAGGGTGGCGGTGGCCGAGGTGCCGCCCGGTCCGCCGGTGCTGCAGTCCCTCGTCGCCGAGGTGTACGGCCCCGACGCCGGGACTCGCCAGCGCCTGGCGGAGAAGGTCCGGAGCATCTTCGGCTCGACCCCCGGGGTGGTGGACGTCGACTGGTACGTGGAGTCACCGCACCCCAAGGAAGTCCTGGTGGTGGACAAGGAGAAGGCGGCGCTCCACGGCATCACCGCCGAGAGCATCGCCCGGACGCTGCGGATCGCGGTGGGCGGCGAGTCCGTCGGGCTGCTCCACCTTCCGAACGAGCAGGAGGACGTGGAGATCGTCCTCGACGTGCCCCGGACGCAGCGGAGCAGCACTCCCGAGCTTCTGTCGCTCCGCCTTCCCGACGGGCGCGGTCAGGCGATGGTGCCGCTGGGCGAGCTGGTGCGCGTGGTGAGCACCGTCGAGGACCGGAGCATCTACCACAAGAACCTGCTGCCGGTGGTCTACGTCACCGGGGACGTCGCCGGGGGCGCCGAGAGCCCGGCGTATGCGATCTTCGCGATGAACAGGGCGCTCGCCGCGCTCCCCGGGCCAGTCGGAATCCACAACTCGGTCCAGCCGTCGAGCGACGCGCGCCCGGCGATCAAGTGGGATGGCGAGTGGCAGATCACCCTCGAGGTGTTCCGCGACCTCGGCGCCGCGTTCGGCGTCGTGCTGATCCTGATCTACGGGCTCCTGGTGGGCTGGTTCCGCTCGCTGCTGACGCCGCTGGTGGTCATGGCGGCGATCCCCTTCTCGCTGGTGGGGATCCTTCCCGCGCACGCGGCGCTGGGGGCCTTCTTCACCGCGACCTCGATGATCGGCTTCATGGCCGGAGCGGGCATCGTGGTGCGGAACTCGATCATCCTGGTCGACTTCGCCGAGGCCCGGATCCGCCTGGGGATGCCGGTGGAGGAGGCGGTCGTGGAGGCCGGAGCGGTCCGCTTCCGGCCGATGCTCCTCACCGCGATGGCGGTGGCGGTGGGCGCGGGAGTGATCCTCTTCGACCCGATCTTCCAGGGCCTAGCGATCTCTCTCGCCGCCGGCGAGGTGGCCTCGCTCCTGATCAGCCGCATGGCGGTGCCGGTTCTCTACGCCATGGCCTACGGGGGGCGGGCCCGGAGCTCGCCCAGCGGCCAGCCAGTCCTCGTCCCCGGGCCGGCGCTCGCCGCCGGGGCCTCCCCGGACCGCTGACCAGCTCCGCGGGGCGGCTCAGCGAGCCACGGCCTTCCCGCGCTCGCGCCTCGCTCGACTACCCACGCCGGTCGCTGCCGCGAGCGCGTCGACCTCGTGCTCGAAGGCCGAGACGATCCGCTCCGGATCCGGCACCAGGCTGGCATCGCTGTGGACTCCGACCCAGAGCTGCCCCGAGTAGCTGAGGAGGCTCACCCCCAGGCCGAGGTGCCCGGCACAGGGGACCCAGAACATGGCCTGCCGGAGCGGCGCGCCCAGGATGGACAGCGGTTTCTCCGGGCCGATGACGTTGGTGACCACCGCGGTCGCCTTCGTCGCGAACAGGTCGATGATCGCGTCGAAGAGGAGCCGGGGAGCGACGCCGAGGACCCACAGCAGCTCGAAGGTCGCGGCGGCGCCCGGGGTCTGCTTCAGGGCACGCATGCGCTTCCGGACCTCCTCCAGCCGCGCCTCCGGCCTGCCGGGACCGAGCGGGAGCTGGAGGAACACCAGCCCGAACCGGTTCCCGAGCAGGTGGGCATCCCCGGCCTGACGCAGGTTGACCGGGACGACGCCGCGGATGTCGAGGGCTCGCGCGGTCGACCCGTGCTCGAGGAGGTACCGCCGGAGCGCACCGGCGAGCGCGGACATCAGGACGTCGTTGACCGTCGCGCCGCTGGCCCGGCCCAGCCGCTTGAAGTCCTCGAGCCGGAACGCGCGCGACCAGACCAGTCTCTTCTGCATTCCGAGCGGGCCCTTGAAGCGCGTCGGTGGATCCGGAGAGAGCAGCAGCAGCCGCACCAGCGCCGCGAGGTGCTCGGCACCCACGGGAAGCACCCGGCGCGCAGCGACCACCGATGCCCGGACGAGCTCCCAGCGGGAAGGACGGAGCTCGTCCGGCAGCCGGGCCGCGGTCGGGTCCGGCGCGCCATCGGCCAGCGAGAGCAGCACGTGCACCAGGGCCAGACCGTCCGCGACGCAGTGGTGGATGCGGACGATGATCGCCGAGCCACCCCGGAAGCGCGGGACGAGGTGGATCCGCCACGGCGGCCGACCCTCGGGGAAAGGTCGGGTGGCCAGGGCTCCGATGAAGTCCTGGAGCTCGACGTCCCCGGCCGCGGCGGGGAGCCGCTCGATCACCACCTGATGCTCGAGCGAGAAGCGCGGGTCGTCCTCCCAGGCCAGGCCGCCCAGGGGACCCGGGCTCTGGATCACCCGCTGGCGAAAGCGCGCGAAGCGCAGCAGACGCTCCTTCACGAGGCCGCGGACGCGGGTCACCGTCACCGGTCGTCCGAGGATCAGCACGCCGGTCACCACCATCGGATTGGCGGGCTCGTCCATCCGGAACCATGCGGCGTCGACGTTGGCGAGGGCGGTGCGCATGGCGTCACGCCAGCAGGTGCGTCCTACCGGTCTGCTCCAGCCACTGGCGGTAGGCGGGATGGATGGCTCCCGTCACCGGGGCCAGCCTGAGGATGGTGCCGATCGGTCCGGAGACCTTGACCCGGCCCAGGGCCAGGGCGAGCGGCACGTTCTCCTTCCCCTGGAAGAACCGGTTCGCGGTCTCGCTGGACATCGTGAGAGTGATGGCCGGCGTCCACTCCGCGGGTCCCCAGACCCAGCGGAGGTACCGCCCCGACTTCTCCTCGCGGTCGGGGGCGGCCGTGACGTTCATCTCCAGGCCGACGTCGGGGAAGACGAAGCGGTGGGGCGCATGCGCGTCTCGCAGCGGCCGCCCGACCTCGGGGTGCTCGTTCATCAGCACGAAGACGTGCTCGAAGACCTGCTTGAACTCCTGAGGGTCGCGGAAGCGGTTCATGGCGCCCACCTCCACCCGGATACGTGCAGCAGGGTTCGTGCCGCCCGGGGAGGCTGCACGCCCCGAGGAGTACAGCGACCGGCCCCGGTACCGACCGCAGTCCGTGCGGGAGGGGCGTACCGGGCGCGCAGCGGTTGCACGCTCCGCCGACCGGGGGGCCATCAGTTCGGGGGAGGAAAGATCCCGCCGAGGCAGATGACGTCGTTGACGCCGGCGGTGTCGGCCACCGGATTGCCGCGCGCGCGTGCCCGGTCCGACGAGCCTGAAGCTTTCCAGTCGAGGGTCGAATCTGCCGTTCCAGTGAGACCTTGGGGGACATGAGGCCCTAGACGGCGGCCCCTCGCTCGGGCACCTTGCCCGCGCGCATGCGAAGGTTTGTCTGGGCGGCGGGTCTTCTGCTGGGCGGGTGTAGCGGGTCGATCGTGTACCCGCCGGGTGCCTCGAGTGGTGGCGGTGCACTGCTCTCGACGCGGGTCCGGCTCCTCAACAACGTCGAGTACGACAACACGGTCGCGGCGCTGCTCGGCGATACGACGCACCCCGGTCGGACCTTCCCCGCCTCCGACACCCAGTCGGGCTTCAGCAACAGCGCGACCCAGACGGTCACCGACCTCAACGCCAGCGCGTACGACACCGCCGCCCAGGCCCTGGCCCAGAACGCGGTGCAGAACCTGACCGCGCTCCTCCCCTGCAATCCCACGGGGCAGGAAGACGCGTGCGCAAGCCAGTTCATCGCCAGCTTCGGGCCGAAGGCCTTCCGCCGGCCGCTGACGTCCGACGACGTCTCCGGCCTCACCGCGGTCTACGCGACGGCGCGGGCCCACGGCGGCAACTTCACCACCGGCATCCAGATGGTGATCTACGCGGTCCTGAGCTCGGGCAGCTTCCTCTACGTGCCGGAGCTGGGGGCCGACGGCCCGAGCGGCTCGGCGGTCGAGCTGAACCCCTACGAGAAGGCCTCGGCCCTCTCCTACTTCATCCTCGCCTCCCCGCCCGACGACGCGCTGATCGCCGCCGCCGGCAACAAGGGCCTCGACACCCCGGACCAGCTGGAGACCCAGACCCGGCGCCTGCTCCAGGACCCGCGGGCGCACGCCCAGGCGCTGCGCTTCTTCGCCGAGTGGTTCGAGATCGGCCCGAGCACCAAGGACGCAACCGTCTACCCGAACTTCAGGACCGTCGGTCCTTCCTTCCTGCTCGAGACGCCGGCCTTCATCGACGACGTCATCTTCAACGGCGACGGGCGCCTGCAGACGCTGCTCCAGGGGAACTACACGTTCGTCGACGCCAACCTGAACACCTTCTACGGACTGTCCGGCAACGTGACCGGCACCGCCCTCACCAAGGTCTCGCTCGCCGGGACGCCGCGGGCCGGCATCCTGACCCACGGGAGCTGGCTGTCCCGCCATGGCGACGCGACCATCAGCTCGCCCGTCCTGCGGGGGGTCTTCGTCCGCCGGCGCCTGCTCTGCGAGACGCTGCCCAACCCGCCGGCCGGGCTGAACGTGACACCGCCGATCATCAGCGAGGTGAAGACCACCCGTCAGCTCTTCGACGCGCACGTCTCCAACCCCGCCTGCAGCGGATGCCACAGCCTGATCGACCCGATCGGCAACGGCTTCGAGGCCTTCGACGGCGAGGGGGCATACCGCACGACCGAGAACGGCCAGCCGATCGACTCGACCGGCGAGCTGGCCTACACCAAGGACGCGAACGGCAACTTCAACGGCGTGCTCGATCTGGCGAACCGGCTGGCGCAGAGCAACGAGGTGAAGCAGTGCTTCGCGAAGATGCTCTTCCGCTTCGGGTCGGCGCAGACCAGCGACGCCACCGAGCAGGAGCTGCTCGCCGAGGCGCCCCCCGCCATGCCCGACAGCTACCAGGATCTCGCGGTGATGTACGTGCGAAGCAAGCTGTTCCGCCAGCGAGTCGTTCCGTGATGCGAGGCCAGTGACCCGAGATGGAGATCGATCCCCGACCCCCACCCGTCGACCGCGCTCGCCGGAGCTTCCTCAAGGCTCTGGGCGTCGGCGCCCTGAGCCTGCCCTTCTACCGGCTGCTGGCGAGCTCGGTCTCCGATGCGCAGAGCGCCGCCTCGCCCCTGCGGCTGGTCGTGATCTTCAATCCGCTCGGCAGGCCCATCGAGTACTGGAGGCCACAGGCCTCGGGCTCGAGCTACACCCTCACCTTCGCGAACTCCATCCTCGCCCCGCTGCAGAAGTACCAGGACCGGATGATCATCCTCGACGGCATCGATTGCGTGCCGGAGATCAAGTACGGGGACTTCGGCCACGAGGCCTCGCCCTCGGTCCTGACCGGCGACGTCAACAAGCAGATGGCCGACGTCCGGCCCACCGTCGAGTCGCTGGACCAGTTCCTCGGGGACCAGGCCGCGATCGGAGGACAGACGCGGTTCCGCAGCCTCGAGATGTCGGTGGGCGGCTGCAAGTACCCCGACCGGGTGATGTCGTGGCTGGCCGGCGGCGTGCCGGTGCCGCGCATGCTCAACCCCTACGAGACCTTCAAGACGGTCTTCTCCGGCTTCGTGCCGCCTGCCACCGACGGCGGGACGAGCGGCCCGAGCCAGGCCGCCATCGACTCCGCGTTCCGCCAGAAGAGCGTGCTGGACTACGTGGTGTCCGACGTCGGGAGGCTCAAGCGGAAGCTCGGGCCGCTGGAGCTCCAGAAGCTGGACCAGCACCTCTCGGCGGTGAGTGACCTCGAGGCTCGTCTCACCGGAGGCATCCTCGACGGAGGGGTGCCTTCGGCGCCGCCGGCCGCCTGCGCTCCGCCCACCAGCATTCCCGACCAGGCGACCTGGGTGGGGCTCTACAACGAGGACCCCAACAACCGCATCTACTTCGACTCGCCCACCTACGGGTCATGGATGTTCGACCACGTCCAGGAGTGGAGCGACCTGCAGATCCAGATGATCGCCCAGTCCCTGGCCTGCGACCTCACCCGCGTCATCACCCTCCAGTACTTCGAGGACGGGGTCGACGGCGGCGCTCCGTGGGCCCAGCCCAACATGCCGGTCAGCAATCCCTGGTACGACCCGCATGTCTGCACCCACGCCGACGACGGCACCCCCGGCCGCGACGAGGCGATGGCCATCTACCAGAGCTGGTTCTCGGCGCAGGTGGCGAAGCTGATGGACGCGCTGGCGGCCATTCCCGAGGGCAACGGGACGGTGCTCGACCACACCCTCATCTACTGGACCAACGAGAACGGGGACGTGCACGACCTGTCCAACATCCCGATGGTGCTGGCCGGCGGTGCGAACGGCCTCCTCCAGATGGGGCGCTGGCTGCAATACCCCGATTCGACGCTGACCCCGCACAACCAGCTGCTGGTCTCGATCGCCAACCTGTTCCCGGGCGTGAGCATCAACAGCTACGGAAACACCCCGACCTACAACTGGGGCACCGGCGGGTTGCCGAATCTCTAGCGCGGTGGTCCTCTCCGCGTCCTCCGGATGCGGATCGTCACGCTGCTGACCGACTTCGGCCTCGAGGATGGCTATGTCGCCGCGATGAAAGGCGTCATCGCGGGCATCGCGCCCGAGGCTCGCCTGGTGGACATCACCCATCTGGTGCCTCCTCAGGACGTCGCGTTCGGGCGGTTTCGCCTGCTGACCGTCGCGCCTTACTTTCCGCCAGGCACGGTGCACCTCGCGGTGGTGGACCCCGGGGTGGGCACGGCACGCCGGGCGGTCGCCGTCCGGACCCGGAGCGGCTCGTTCCTGGTCGGGCCGGACAACGGGCTCCTCACCGGGGCGCTGGAGGTCGACCCGGCGACGGCGGCGGTCGAGCTCTCCGACCCCCGCTTCTGGCGAACCGCCGAGCCCAGCGCCACCTTTCACGGCCGGGACATCTTCTCGCCCGTGGCGGCGCATCTGGCCCGGGGCGCAACCCTGGAGTCGATGGGGAGCGCCCTCCCCGCGGGTCAGCTGGTGAAGCTCGATCTCGCGCCCTGGGAGCGGATCCCGGGCGGCGCGCAGGGAGCCATCCAGGCGGTGGATCGGTTCGGCAACCTGATCTCCAACGTGCCGGGGGCGCTCCTTCCGGAGCACGGCGAATGGACCGCGTCGATCGCCGGGCGCAGCGTCGGCGGTCACCGCACCTACGGAGACGTGCCGGCGAACGAGGCGCTCGCGCTGGTGGGGAGCCACGGCTTCGTGGAGATCGCCGTGCACCGGGGCGATGCGCGCCGCATCCTGGGCGCCGGCGTGGGGGACCGGGTGCAGATTCGCTGGCGCGGCGATCCGCCCGGCAGATCCTGATGGGGCAGGAGGTTCCTCCGATCCTCGACGAGCAGCTGCGCTTGAGGTGACCGAGTTCGACCGGCCGAGGCGCATCGGGTTGCAGCACACGGTGATGATCCGCAGCCCGATCACCCTCGACGTCGACGCGCGGATCCGCTACACGCTCGAGCCCAGCGAGGGCGGAGGTGCTGCGCGAGCTGGACCTCGTCTACGATCTGCGCGGTCCACGCCGGAGGCTCCGGACGCTCGCCTGCCTGAAGCGTTACGTGGAGGCGAGGGGGTCGTCCGGGTGATTCAGGGGCGGATCTTGATCTTGTCGAGCCCCCGCCGTGTCTCCTCCGAGTACCAGATGTCCACGAACTCCCGGATCGACGCTTCCTCGCGCCGCTGGATCTCCTCCAGCGTCGGCTGACGGAGGAGCCGCTTGATGCTGCCGAATGCGGCCGAAGACTTCCCGCTCAGGTCCTCGGCCCGGCGGCGGGCCTCGCCGGAGAGCTCCGCGTCCGGGACGACCGCGTCCACGAGCCCCAGGGCACAGGCCTGCTCCGCGCCGTACAGCGCACCGCCGTAGACGACCTCCTGCGCTCGCCGGTTGCCGACCCAGAAGCGCAGCAGCTCCAGGCTCCCGGCGAACAGCGACGAGCCGAAGCCGATCTCGTTCAGCCCGATCCGCGCGTTGTCCCTGACCATCACCCGGGCATCGCAGGCGGTGGCCAGCATGCAGCCTCCGGCCACGGCGTGACCGTTGATCGCCGCGACGACCGGCCTGGGGTAGGCGAACAGCTCGCGGTAGAGCGAGGTGAACTTGCCGAGGTAGGCGGTGAAGGCTTCCCGCGACGCTCCCATGAAGGCGGGGATGTCGAACCCGAAGGAGAAGAACTTCCCGGTCCCGGTGAGGACGACCGCCCGCACCCGCGCGTCGGCCGTCAGGGCACGGAGGCAGCCGGCGAGCTCGTCCACCACCTCCTCGTTCAGAGCGTTGACCTTGCCTCGCTCGAGGCGGACCTCGGCGACGGCTCCCTGGATGCTGTAGTGGACGAAGTTCATCGAGGCGGCCTCCCGTGGACGTTGTAGCGTCTCGCCGGGCCCGGGAGGAGTCGACGATGCAGGCGGGGAAGATCTGTCATCTCGAGATCCCGGCGACCGACGTCGAGGTCTCCGCGACGTTCTACGTGAAGCTCTTCGGCTGGAAGGTCCGGACGCGTGGCGATGGCGCCCGCGCCTTCGACGACTCGACCGGAGCGGTCAGCGGTTCCTGGGTCGTCGGGCGGCCCCCGGCGCGCGAGCCCGGGATGCTCCCCTACGTCATGGTCGAGGACATCGACCGGACGCTGGAGGAGGCGGCCGGGATCGGCGGCGAGATGGTGACGCCCCGCATGGCGCTCGGCCCGGGCGATGCGTACGCCGTCCTCCGCGATCCTGCGGGGAACCTCCTCGGCCTCTACCAGGGGCGCTGAGGGACACCTCTGCTCTACGCTCGCATCGCCGCCTCGATGTCCGAGCTCCCCGCGCCCTCCTCTGCCCACCGTACCGGCCACCGCCGGGCCCTCGGGACCGTGGCCCTCGCGTACGGGATGGCCCTCGCCGTCGCGCTCGCGACCGGAGTGTCGCTCCGGGGCCGGAGCCCGCTCCTCGTCGCCGCGCTCGCCGACGCCGCCGCCACGGTGGTCGTCTTCCTCTTCAGCGTCCGGCACGACAACTCGAGCGTCTACGACCCGTACTGGAGCCTCGCGCCGATCCCCCTCGCCGCTTACTGGGCAGCCTGCGCTCCCTCCGGCCCCGGCCCCCGCGCGGTCCTCGTGCTCGTGCTGGTCACCGCCTGGGGCGTCCGGCTCACGGCGAACTGGCTGGCCCGCTGGCGAGGGCTCGGAGACGAGGACTTCCGCTACGCGGAGATCCGGAGCCGGACCGGACGCCTCTACTGGCCGGCGAGCCTGGTGGGCATCCACCTGCTCCCGACGGCGTGGGTCTTCCTGGGCCTGCTCCCGGTCTGGCCGGCTCTCTCGGGCCCGGGCCGTCCCCTCGGCGCGCTGGATGCCATCGCGCTCCTCGTCACCGCGGGCGGCATCTCCGTCGAGGCGGTCGCCGACCTGCAGCTGCGCCGGTTCCTGCACTCCCGTTCCGACCTGGCGGCGGCACTGGACACCGGGCTCTGGCGCCTCTCCCGCCATCCGAACTACTTCGGCGAGGTCACCTTCTGGTGGGGTCTGTGGCTCTTCGGCGTCGCCGCGGACCGAGGCTGGGCCTGGACGGCCGTCGGCCCGGTGGCCATCACGCTCCTCTTCGCGCTGATCAGCATTCCCTGGATGGACCGCCGCATGCTCTCCCGGCACCCCGGCTGGGCGGCACGGATGGCGTCGACCTCCGCGCTCGTGCCCTGGCCCGGCCGTCCTCGCGACGCCTCCCGCCCGGGTCGCTGGCTTCCGGTCGCCGTCCTCTGCTCGCTGCTCGCGCCCGACGCGAGGGCCGCGGACGGGCCGCCGGCCGACGAGCTACCGCGGCGCTACGCGGGCGAGTATCTCTTCGCCGGGGGCGAAGCGGAGCGGGCCCAGGTCCCGGCGGCGGTGGAGCGCGCGGTCGACGGGATGTTCTTCATCGCCCGGGGCATCGCCTACGACCGGCTGATGAAGAGCTGCGAGGTCTGCTCGCGCTACACCCTCGCCTTCGAGGGCGGGAAGGTCTCGGTCGCGGGATCCTGTCAGATCGCCGACGTCAGCCCGGACGACGGCCGGGAGGCGGACCACCGGACGAAGCACGACGAGACCAGCCAGCTCAGCCAGCGCTTCGTCGGGGAGACGCTGGTCCAGAACTTCCGCGGCGACGGCGGTTCGCGGAAGGTGGTGTGGACCCTGCTGCCCGATGGCGACACCCTCCGGGTCCAGGTCACCATCACCAGCGGGCACCTGCCGCATGCCGTCGACTACACGCTGACCTATCGGCGGAGGAGCGCATCGCGGCCGGACGGAGGCGCGGCCGACGCCGGCCCGCCGGGATGATCAGTCTCCCCGGGGGAGCGTCAGGTTCCGGGTGCGGTTCCCGAGGATCCCGATCGCCGTCCGGCGCGGGAGGATGCGACGCATCAGGAACGAGGCGAAGCGATTGAAGCGGCCGGGGATCATCACTCCGGCGCGGCCGAGCCGGCCGAGGGCCTCCTCCACCACCTGGGCGGGCTCGATCATCCCCGGCTCTCCCTCCGGCGACGCGCGCTTGAATCCGGGCGTGAGCGTCGCCCCTGCGGCGCAAGCGAGCACGTCCACGCCGCGGGAGCGCAGCTCGAACCACAGGCCCTCGGCGAGCACCAGGTTGAAGGCCTTGGTCGCCCCGTAGGTGGCGAGGAACGGGCTGCCCTGGAACGCGGTCAGCGAGGACATCAGCACCAGCCCGCCCCGCCCCCGCGCGGCCATCCGCCTGCCGAGAACGTGGGCCATCGTCAGCGGGCCCCGGCAGTTCACGTCGATGCTCCGGAGCTGGTCCTCGAGCGTCAGATCGAGAAACTGCCCTCGTGGCGAGTGCGCTGCGTTCCACACCCCGAAGCCCACCTCCAGGCCCTCGGTGAGCCGTTCCAGCTCCTGCGCACCGGCGAGATCCACGGGAGCGGTCCGGACCTCGACCCCGTGCTTTCCGCGAATCGAGGCCGCCGTGGCCTCGAGCACCTCGGGGCGCCGGGCGACGAGGAGCAGGTTCAGCCCCCGGGCCGCGAGCGCCTCCGCCCACGCCGCGCCCAGGCCCTCCGACGCGCCGGCCACGACCGCCCAGCTCCCGTACCTGCGCACGAAGCTCTCGTCGCTCACCGGGCACCCTCAGTAGACGAAGGGAACGATCCGCCACCGCACCCGCTCGCGGTAGGTGCTCCAGAGCGGGCCATACTTCGCCGCGCAGCGACGATCGTCGTCGAGCTGCCGCGGCACCAGGAGCGCCAGGTAGTAGATCGGGTAGAGCCACGGGCCGAGCACTTTCGGGTGACCGAGGCTCAGGGTGAGCGCCGACGCCATGAGCAACTCACCCAGGTAGTTGATGTGGCGCGACAGCCCCCAGAAGCCGCTCACCAGCACCCGGCCGTCGAGCGCCACGGGCGCCATCACCCCGAACGCCTTCCGCGCTGGGTCGCGCTTGAACCAGTACTTCTGGAGATTCGCTCCTCGCGCGAGCACCCAGCCGCAGAAGAACACCGCCGCGATCACCCCGTACGCCCATGCCGGCCACCGCGGGTCCGGCAGCTCGGCGGTCGTCCACAGCCCGACCGCGTAGAAGAACGGATAGAAGCAGATGCAGCCCCAGCCGAGCTTGAAGCCCACCCGCTCCGCGACGAAGTCGTAGGTGTAGAGGTGGACGCGCTCGAAGGCGAGGTACTCGACGACGAAGAAGCTGAAGAGCACCAGGTGGAGGACCACTCCGGTCGACGGCGCGGCCTGGACCAGGAAGTGGTGCGCTGCGAAGGACAGGAGGTTCAGCTCGAGCATCACCGCCCCGAGCAGGTAGAGGAACATCTTCGCGTCCACCCGGCCGCCCAGCCACTGCGGCTGCTCCTCACGCCCGAGGTAGAGCTCCTTCCCCAGGCTCCACCCCGGCACCCGCGGCGCGGGCAGCACGACGGCCAGGGTGAAGAGCATCCCGAGGGCACAGGCGCCGGCCGCCATCTCCCACCGGTGGACGTAGAACGCGTCCCAGGCCAGCCACCCCGCGCGGCAGAGGGCCACCCAGATCGCCACGGTCACCGCGAACACCAGCAGGCCGTTGAGCCGGTAGCGCAGCGGAGCGCCGCGGGCGTCGCGGACGTACCCCTCGACCCGGCGAGCGGGGAGCAGGGCGTGCAGCGCGAAGATGCCGCCGTCGATCACGACGGGCCAGGCGAACGCCGAGGACACGCGCGCAAGCTAGCAGTCCCGCCCGCTCAGCGGACGAACTCGGTGATCGTCCGGACGAACAGGTCCGGCTGGTCCACGAACGTCATGTGTCCCGAGTTCGGGAGCACGACCATCCTGGATCCAGCAATCCGGGCGTTCATCTCGCGAGACATCGCCGGGTCGGCCTGATCGTGATCGCCGACGAGGATCAGCGTCGGCACCTTGATGTCGCGAAGTCGATCCAGCCACTCGACCTCGGTGAGGTTGCCGTCGACCACGAACTCCCCGTGGGATCCCCACATCGCACGGTAGAGCTCCCAGGAGTTCGTGGTGTTGGAGAGGGTCGGATCGTAGTTGGCGTCCGGGTGGGCACCGTAGAGCGCCGGGAAGTAGCCGACGCCCCAGGCGAGCTTGGCGTACTCCTCCGGGTAACGGCCCCGCTCCCAGATCTCCCCCTTTCCGAAGAGACCGGCCTTCTCCAGCGCCTCGACCCGGGCGCGCTTCTCGGCGGGCATCGCCTGCTTCAGGCGCGCCAGGGTTGCGTTGAGCGCACGGGTACTGGCGAACGTGCTGGCCAGGATCAGGTGGCTGAGGTTCGCCTGGTACTTGAAGGCATAGGCCTCCACCACCAGGCCGCCGAACGAATGACCGAGCAGCGCGATCTTCCCGAGCCCCAGCGCGCTCCGCACCGCCTCGACGTCGTCGGCCATCTTCTCCACCGTGTACTGCGTGGGGTCCTCCAGTCGCGGCGAGCGGCCGGAGCCGCGCTCGTCGACGAAGACCAGCCGGTAGCTCGCGGCCAGCCGGTAGAGGTTCGGCAGCAGGTAGTCGTGCGAGGCGCCGGGCCCTCCGTGCACCACCACCAGCGGCGAACCGTGCCCGACCGTCTTGAAGTAGAGGAGCACGCCGCCGTTGTCGACGAACCCCTCCTCGATGGGCATGACCGCAGGGCGGACCGTGGGAGCAGGGGCGGCGCAGGCGACCAGCAGCGCCGCGAGGGCGACGGCCGACGGCATCGGTGCACGAGGATTCATGCATCGACGGTAACCGGCCGTCGGGCCTCTCTCCAGCGGCTCGCAGCTCCTCCCGAGCCGTTCGTCGCAGTTCCCGGGCGACTGGCGGATTCCGCCTTGCTGCGTCCGCGTCGGACCAGCTA
>DATJVY010000048.1:0-25171 GCA_035501615.1 Myxococcaceae bacterium | reverse complement strand
GCCTCCGCCCACCGGTTCGCGGCCGGCGCCAGCGCCTCGTAGAGGGCCGTGCGGAGCTCGACCACCCGCGCGGGCAAGGGGTGGCCGAAGTACTGGTACTCGCCGCGGCCGAACCCGTGCTTCGCCATCACCACCCTGGAGCGGAAACGCTCCGGGCGGTCGTAGAGCGCGGCGACCTCGTCGCACTCGGCCGCGCCGAGGAGCCCGGGGATCCTCCCGTGTCCCGTGCTCTCGAGCGCCGCTGTCCACGCCTGCTCGTCCATGATGCGCAGGATCTCACCACCGCCCAGGCTCCTGCGCAGCCCGGATCCTGCGCCCGTTCTCGGGGCGGGGTCGGGGTCAGCCCGGATCGCCGGCCCGGACGGCGGCGTCGGGCTCGCCCCCCTCGGCGTCGCCGGCGGCTTCCTCGGCCCGCTGCTCGGCGGACTGGGGGGCCTCGGCGGCCGCCCGCTCCTCCGGCGTCTCGGCGGCCTCGGCCGCGGCGCGGGCCCGGACCTCCTCGTCGGTGAGGAACCCCACCTCCGAGCCCGGCGCGTTCAGGAAGCGCACCGCCTTGGGGAAGTCCGCCAGCAGCGCCTGGGCGAGCGCCACCGGGACGAGGGCGTGCTCGATCTGCGCCGGGTCGGGGCGCTCGACCACCGCGAGGCGGCCCTGCTCCAGCGCCTCGGCCTGCGCGTCGGACAGCTCGAGCCGGCGCAGGCGGTTCTTCCGGGTGACGAAGTGGAAGGTCCGATCCCCGGGCTCGAGCGCCACCTGCCCGGCGAGCACCCGCTCCCGGAGCTGCCGGTCGCGCTCCAGCTGGTGCTTCGCCTCCAGGCGCTGCGAGGCCTTGCTGCCGGCGAGTGGCGGCAACCGGGGGATGGCGGCCGGCGGCTGGATCCGCGCGACCATCCACGGACCGCCGGGCTTCCGGTCCGCCGGCGGAGCCCCGGCGCGTCCGGGTCGCGGCTCCTGCCGCCGTGGAGGCTGGGTGGTCTTCTCGGCCTCCTCTGCTTGCTCGGCCGTCACCAGGCCGGCCCGGAGGAGCTTGTCGCGGAGGTTCTGCACGGCGGAAGGTGGCTTCTAACCGCGTCCGGGCGGCCGACGAAAGCCCCCGTGGTAGGGTGCCTGACCCCGTGCTGCGCTCATGCCGTCTTCTCACCGCCGGGCTCGTGCTGCTCGCCGCGTGCACCGATCCCGTCGATCGCGCAGCGAAGGAACGCATCTTCTCGCCGGAGGACCCGCCGCCGGTGGTCGCCTCCGCCAAGGAGAGCCTCGACGTGCAGAAGCTCGCCTCCGACCCGACGCTGGCCCACCGCGTGATGGACATGGGGCCGGCCGAGGTCACCGAGCGTCTCGGTCCCCACCACTTCAGCGCCGAGGTGTCGTTCGAGTGGGGCGCCGGCAAGGAGCGGGTGAAGCTCACCGAGACGCGGCTTCTCGACTCGGCGGCCGGCGGAGTCGCCGGCGACTTCCACGCCCGGATCGACAACAGCCGCGACCAGGGCCTGGAGGTCGTCCGCGCCCGCGGTCAGGTCTTCGCCCGCAGCAAGTACGGCAAGTACCGGCTCCGGCTGCGCGACCGCGGGATGGCGGAGCGCACGCGGGACGAGGCCGCCGGCGCCCTCCGGGAGCTGGACGGATTGTTCCACGGCCGCCTCGAGCTCGCGCTCGATGGGCCCACGACGGTCGAGGGGCGCCCGGCGGTTCGCTACACGCTGCGCCTGGCCGAGCCAGCGGCAACCGCGAGGTCGCCGCGGGGCGAGCTCCCACCGGCGGTGGCCTACGCCCGCGGCGGGCTCGACGAGGACAGCAGCCGCCGCCAGTACTTCCTCGATCAGCGCCAGCCGAAGCGGCTCAGCGGTGAGCTGGTCGTGGACACGGCCACCGCGGTGGTGCTCCGCGCCCACCTGGACGGCGCGCTCACCGTTCCCGGCGGCCAGGGCATGGCGCCGGCGCAGCTGCACGTCCTCCTCGACGAGCGCATCCGCGACGTGGGCAAGCCGGTCTCCATCCAGGTTCCCGAGGGGCACCTCCCGGACGCCGACAAGCCGGAGGGGATCGCCGACGCCCTGGACCGGTTCGGCATCCAGCGGAAGGCAGCCGCCGACGCCGGGGTGGACACCGAGGCCGACGAGGACAGCTCCGGATAGGCCCGGTCCGGCTCGGGTTTTCGGCCATCCGCGGAGACCCTGCCCGAAAAGTTGATCTCCCCGACCGGGCCCGTAAGTTGTCGGAACGCCGCGGGTCTATGGCGGCTCCTCTGGACGGCCGTTCAGAGGTGGGACATGGGACGAGGACGCACGATGGAGCGCACGCCGAAGAAGCAGGGTGGAGCCGTGAGCGAGGCGCTGCGCACGCAGGAGCGACTCCTCACCCCCGCCGAAGAGCGCGCGGTCCGCATGCGGCAGGGTCTCGGCGTCCGCTCCGATGCCCCGCTGGCGCGCATCGCGCCCGAGGGAAGCGAGCTGGCCGACGAGCTGCTCCTCCTCGAGCTCCAGCTCGCGCGGCAGGCGGGGGCGCGGGTGCCCCGGACTCCGTCCCCGGCGAAGTCGAAGATCGTCCGTGCCCTCCGCGGCCGGCGCTGAGCTAGGCCCCCAGCACCGAGACCAGCTCCGTCCGCAGACGCTCCAGCCCCAGCGGGCTTCCCGAGAGTGCCGGGGCCATCTGCTCCGGCGGCTCGGGTGCTCCCCGGCTCCACAGCGCCACCAGCCAGCGCGCGGCGACCGGGTTCCGGAACTCGTCGGCGTCGAAGCGGCGATCGGCCTCGGCCCAGAGACAGCTCGACAGCGCCGCCGCGCGCAGCGTGCGCCGGGTGACGTCCAGCGCGGCCGCCATCGCCAGCGCCCGGCCCCGGCCCACCCGCGTGCGAAGCGCTGCCGACAGCGCGTCCGCTGCCTCGCCCAGCCGCCGTGGCGTGAGCCCCTCGCCGGCGAGCGTCGCCAGATGCGGGGCCAGGGCCGCCTCGGCGCGCAGCGTGGCGAGCGCGACGAGCCCCTCCATCCGCGCCACCTCGCGTGCCGTGGCCTTCCCGAGGGAGAGCGCTCCACGCAGCCAGCGCTCGTGCCAGAGAAGGGACCGAACCAGCCACCCCGAGGAGGCCACGACCGTGGGGTCCCCCATCCGGCGGTGCTCCACCGGCGCGTCCGACTCCACCGAGGCGAGGTGCAGCGCGCAGCCGGTGAGGAAGAGCTGCTCCGGGGCATCGGCTCCCTCGGGCCCGGAGCCGGGGACGAGGAGCACCAGCTCGTCGGGGACCTCGATGTCGATCAGACCCGCCGCCGCGGCGGGCACCGTGCGGATGCGGAGGCGCCGGGAGCGCGCCTCGCCCTCCGGGAGCCGCGCCGCCCAGTCGCGGAGCGCGCCGCCCGCCTGGGCCAGGGCACCGGCATAACCCGGGAGGCTACGGACGCGGTCGAGGTCGGCCAGGGTGGCGTCGCCGCGGGGCAGCGGTGCGAGGCCGGGCGCGACCCTCCCCAGCGCCCACCCCAGCACGTCGCGGTACGCATCCTCGGTCGTGCGGAGGAAGGCCTCGGTGTCGAGGACGGGCCAGTCCGGCTCTCTCCGCGCCTCCCGGAGCGCGGGGATGCTCCCCGCTCCGAGCGCGCTCGCCGCCCGGGCGAGCTCCGCCTGGACCCGCTGGACCTGCGCGAGGAGCGCCTCCCAGCCGCGGTCCACTGCGGACTCGCGCTTCAGCCTCGTCGCCCGCTCCGCCGCGCGGGGCAGCTCGGCCTCGGCCTCGGCGAGCGAGGCGTCGAGACCGCTCTCCGCCTCCACTCGCCACCGGGCCCGGTCGAGCGTGGTGCGCGCCTCGCGCGCCGCGGCCTGCAGCGTGGCGTCCTCGAGGAAGCGCACCAGCAACCGGAGCCGCGGCTGCTCCGGCTCGGGGACCCGGGCGGACGCGAGCAGAGCGCCGACCGCCCGCGCCGTCTCCGCCGAGACCACCTCGGCGTGGTCCCGGTCCACCTGCGCGAGGTCCGCCACCTCCGGGGCGGCCGCGGCGCGGACTCGCCCCAGCTCCTCGAGCCACGCCTCGGCCTCCGCCCGGAGCGCGTTGAGCGATGCCATGGGTTCGCGGGAAGTGCCCTACGGAGATGGTGTAGAGGGAAGCGAGCCGTGAAACCCGTCGATGTGGCGTCCCCGCTTCGTTCGTGCCCGCGAGATCATGGCGGCGGACGCTGGCAGGAGCGTCGTTCGGGGGTCAAGCGTGCCGTCGGAGCCCGTGCCCGGTGAAGCGCCGGGCCTTCCGTCCGGACGCACCGGGGCCGCTCGACGCGCAGGTTGCCCGCGGACTCGGCTGTTCCCTCGAGGAGGCGCGTGCGCTCGTGGCCCGTGGCGCGGTCCACGTGCGCGGCCGGCGGCAGCGCGAGCCACGGCTCCCGGTCCCGGCCGGCACACCGGTCCTGGTGGTGCTGGAGGAGGGAGGTCGCGCCTCGCTCGCTGCGGTCCCGGCTTCGCCCCCGCTCTGGATCCTCCACGAGGACGCCGAGCTGCTCGCCGTGGCCAAGCCGCCGGGCCTTCCCGCCCAGCCCACGCCCGGCGGCGCGCCGAGCCTCCTCGACGCCGCCTCGGCGCACCTCGGCCGTCCGGCCGGTCTGGCCCACCGGCTGGATCGCGACACCAGCGGGGTGACGGTCTTCGGCAAGTCGCGGGTCGCGACCTCCGCGCTTGCCGCGAGCTTCCGCGCCGGCGCCGTGCGCAAGCAGTACCTCGCCGTCACCGGGCCGGGCCTGCCGGCGAGCGGGACCTGCACCCTCCGCCTGGCGCGGGACCGCACCCGCCCCGGACGCTGGCTGGCCCGTGCGAGGGACGGCCTCGAGGCCGAGACCCGCTACCGGAGGCTGGGCGGGACGGGCGAGCTCGCCCTGGCCGCGGCGTGGCCGCGCACCGGTCGCACCCACCAGATCCGCGCCCACCTCGCGGCCTTGGGCGCACCCATCGCCGGCGATCGGCTCTACGGGGGCGTCGCCCGGATCGGCGAGTCCGCCATCGGCCGCTCCCTCCTCCACGCCCACGTCCTCGCGCTTCCCCACCCGCGTACCGGGTTGCCGCTGCGGCTGGTGGCGCCGCTCCCCGAGGACCTCGCCGTGTGGTTCGACGCGCTGGCGGTCGTCCCCCCGGAGGATGCGCCCGAGCTGCTCACTGGAGCTGGAAGCGCAGGCCCCCCACGATGAGGTCGCCTGCCCCGGCGAGGCCGTGCCGCCAGCCGATGTCCAGTCCGGTCTGGTCCATCACCAGCCCCAGCCCGGCGGTGAAGAAGTTCTGCTGCACCGGCTCGTGCCACTCCCAGCCGGTGCGCAGGGCGAGGGTGTGACCGAGGAAGAACTCCAGGCCCGTGTTCCAGATCGGCTGGAGGGGACCGTGCCCGATGTCGCTCCGCACCTCGGTCGCCAGGCGCACCGGCCCGAACAGGAGCCCGAAGCCGACCTCGAAGCTCCGCGAGAGCTCCGGGTGGTGGGTGTCGATGAGGTTGTAGCCGGCGAAGCCCAGGGTCAGCTGCGGGGTGACGATGATCGACACGCCGACGTTCAGGCTCGCGGCGTTGATCTTCGGCGTGCTCTGGATGAGCCACCGGCCGCCCAGCCCGAACGCGACCCGGTCCCCGAGCTTCGTGGCGAGAGAGAGCGAGTTCGCCCACTGGCCGATGTTCGTCCCGCCGTAGTCGTTGGAGATGTAGTGGAGGCTGTAGGCCGCGGAGAGCTCGGCGTTGGTGCTGTCCCGGATCCAGCCGGCGCCGTACCAGCCCTTGGCCTTCCAGTCGTACCCGCCGGAGAGCTCCAGCTGGTAGGACTGGAACAGCGCCACGGCGGCGGGGTTGCCGTCGGCGGAGTTGGCCCCGATTCCCAGCTCGCGGAACGTCCCGCCCATCCCCACCTCGCGCGCGCCGCGAGCGCTGTCGAAATCGAGTGGCGCCGGAGAGGCGAGCAGCGGACGCGCGAGGAGCAGAGCGGTGAGGGTGGCGAGGCGGGTCATCGAAAGGGACGCCAGGCTACGCGCTCAGGGCAACAGCACCGTCGAACCGGTGGTCTTCCGGGCCTCGAGATCGATGTGGGCCTTCGCGACGTCTCGCAGGGCGTAGCGCTGGTTGACGTGAATCTTGAGGCTTCCGCGCGCGACCAGCTCGAACAGCTCCCTGGCCCCGGTGAGAAGGTCCTCCCGCCGGGCGACGTAGGTCCCCAGGGTGGGGCGGGTCACGTAGAGCGAGCCGCCCGCCGCGAGCCGCTGCAGGTCGAGCGGAGGAACGGGACCGCTGGAGGCGCCGAAGAGCACCATCAGCCCGAAGGGTGCGAGGCATTCCAGGGAAGCGTCGAAGGTGTCCTTGCCGATCGAGTCGTAGACCACCGGCAGCTTCGCCCCGCCGGTGAGCTCCCTCACCTTCGCAGGAAGCTGGCTCCGGGTCTCGGCGTCGAGGACCAGGGGATGCTGGCACCCCGCCTCGCGCGCCAGGCGCGCCTTTGCCTCGCTGCCCACGGTGCCGATGACCGTCGCCCCGATGTGGCGGAGCCACTGGCAGAGGATGAGACCCACACCGCCGGCCGCGGCATGCACCAGCACGGTCTGCCCGCGCTCGACCTTGAACGTCCTCCGCACCAGGTACCAGGCGGTGAGCCCCTTGAGGAGCGAGGCGGCGGCGGCCTCGTCAGAGACGCCCTCGGGGATGGGCACCATCCGGTCCGCCGGGTAGTTGCGAACCTCGGCGTAGGCGCCCAGCGGCACGCCGGCGTAGGCCACCCGTTCCCCCACCCGCACCGTGGTGACCCCTGGCCCGATGGCGGTGACCACGCCCGCGGCCTCCTGCCCCAGCCCGCTCGGGAGCTGGAGCGGGTAGTGACCGTCGCGCTGGTACACGTCGATGAAGTTCAGGCCGATCGCGGCGTGCTTCACCGTGGCCTCGCCCGGGCCGGGGGGCGGCACCTGGACCTCTTCCAGGGCGAGCACCTCCGGACCTCCTTGCTTCCTCAGGCGAACGGCGAGCGGCATGACCTGTCCTCTCCTACCCGGCGCTGGCACGGCTCCGGCGCGCCTCCCTGAACGAGCGAACCGCGCTCACCACGAAGGCGAGGCAGACCACCGCGGTGATTCCTTGCTCGGCCATCGCCACCGGCCGTGACGGCCCGGTCACCGCCAGCGCGGCGAGCTTCCAGACGCAGATCAGCCCGCCGAGCAGCGCCACGAGCACCGCGACGTGCATCGCGTGCATCCGCAGCCGTGCGATGCGCGCGAGCAGCCCGGCGGCGGCGATGAGGACGCCGATCGCGGCGGGGATGAGCGCGGTCGGCGCGTGCGCACCGGTGGCGACGTAGGTGCCCACGCCGACGGCGATCAGGACGAGACCGGCGAGGAGCGCGAGCGTGGGCATGGGCACACCCCGGCTCTAGCCCGCACGGACATCTCGTGTACAGTCCTCGGCCCCCGTGCGCCGCCTCCGCCTGACGCTCCCCGTGCTGGCCCTGCTCGCCGTCCGGACGGCCCTGGCCTACGTGCCCGCGCCGGGCGCGATCTTCCGCCACCTGCTCTCGGGCAGGGAGGAGCAGCGGGTCAGCACCGCGCGCGTCGACGGGACGCTGGTGCTCTCCGGCGCCGCGGCCGGCGAGGTCGGTGGGCAGGGTGAGCTCCAGTCCGACGCCCGGGTGTACCTCCATCTGCCGGGCCGCTGCCGCATCGAGGCCAGCGGACCGGAGACCGGCAAGGTGGCGGTGGTGCAGTCCGGTGGCCAGCTGAAGAGCGAGGGCCCGGCAGTCCCGGCGCTGGGGGCGGGCTTGGGCGAGCTGTGCGCGCTCTTCGGTGCTCGCAGCGCCGGCGAGGGGCGGGACGACCTCGAGGCCCACCTCAAGAAGCGCGGGGTCAACCTGGGAAACGCCTGGCTCGCGCGCTTCGGGGGCCAGGTGGCCTACGTGGTGGGCGGGCAGAAGGACGGCGATCCCCAGTTCTGGGTCTTCAAGGACAGCTGGCTGCCGGCCCGCATCCGCTGGAGCGAGGGCGGCATGCAGTGGGACGTCCGCTTCGTGGACTACAACTCGCCCGCGGGGGACTGGTTCCCTCGTGTGGTCGAGGTGTCACGGAACGGCGAGCGACAGGTCCGCTTCACCACGCTGGCGGGCGATCCGCGGGCGAGCGTCCCGGACCGCCTCTTCTGACGGAGCCGACCCCGGTGGCGACCGAGCAGCTCGCCTCGGTGGCGGTGGGGCGCCCGGTGAGGGGGCCCTTCACCTACCTCGTTCCCCCCGAGCTCGCCGGGCGGCTCCAGCGCGGGCAGCGGCTCCTGGTTCCCTTCGGGCGGGGACGCGCGCTCGGCTTCTACCTGGGGCCGGGGCGCGCGCCGGACGGCGGCGAGACGCTCCGCCCGGTCTCGGCGCTGCTGGAGGAGACGCCCGCCCTCCCCGACGACGTGCTCGGCCTGGTGGAGTTCGCCGCGAGCTACTACCGCCATCCGCTGGGAGAGGCGCTCCGGGCCGCGCTCCCGCCGGGACTGGCCGACCCGGAGGAGGGGCCCGCCCCGAGCCCGGAGGTGGCGCGCACGGTGGCGGTGGTGGGGGCGCCCTCGGTCGAGGCGCTGCGCCGGGCCCCGGCCCAGGCGGCGACGCTCGGGTATCTCCTCGCCGTCGGAGGGAGAGCCGAGCTGGACGAGCTGGGTCGCGCGGTCCCGGGCGCGCGGGCGGCGGTGCAGCGGCTGGTCGAGCGCGGCTGGGTGAGGGTGGAGGAGCGCGCGGTCGAGCCCACCGTGGCCGACGGGCTCGGGCAGGTCCGCCCGGAACGGCTGACCGACGCCCAGGCGGCGGCGCTCGCCGAGATCGAGGGCGCCCTCGACGCCGGCGGCTTCCAGCCCTTCCTGCTCCAGGGCGTCACCGGCAGCGGGAAGACCGAGGTGTACCTCCGGGCCGCCGAGCACGCGCTCGCCCGCGGCGGCGGAGCGCTGGTGCTGGTCCCGGAGATTGCCCTCACCCCTCAGCTGGTGGGCCGTTTCCGGAGCCGCTTCGGAGCCTCGGTCGCGGTTCTGCACAGCGGGCTTCGCGATCGCGAGCGGCTCCTGCACTGGAAAGGTCTGCGCGCGGGCGCGGTCCGGCTCGCGGTCGGCGTGCGCTCGGCGGTGTTCGCTCCGGTGCGCGACCTCGCGCTCCTGGTGGTGGACGAGGAGCACGACCCGTCCTTCAAGCAGGACGAGAAGCTTCGCTATCAGGCGCGCGACCTGGCGGTCGTCCGCGCAAAGCAAGCCGGCGCCACCGTCGTGCTGGGCTCGGCCACGCCCTCGCTCGAGACGCTGGAGAACGCGCGCCGCGGCCGCTACCGCCAGCTCCGGCTCCCCGCGAGGATCGACGACCGGCCCATGCCCGGAGTGGAGCTGGTCGACCTGCGCCGCGTGCGTCTGCGAGCGACCGGGGCACCCGAGCAGCCGCCGGCCCTCTCCCCCCCGCTGGTCGAGGCGCTCGGAGAGGCGCTCGGTCGCGGGCAGCAGGCGATCCTCTTCCTCAACCGCCGCGGCCACTCGGCGGCGCTGGTCTGCGAGGCCTGCGGCAAGGGGGTGCCGTGCAGCCGCTGCGACGTCTCGCTCACCTTCCATCTCCGGGCGCGGAACCTCCAGTGCCACTACTGCGGCGAGTCGCGTCCGCTCCCCGAGCGGTGCGGCGCCTGCGGCGGTCCGCTGACCCCCGTCGGCGCCGGGACCGAGCGCATCGAGGCCGAGGTCGCCGCGCTGTTCCCCCGGGCCCGCGTGGCGCGGCTCGACCGCGACGCCGCGACCACGGCCGAGCGGCTGACCGACCTCCTCTCCCGCTTCGCCCGCGGAGAGCTGGACGTGCTGGTGGGCACCCAGATGGTCGCCAAGGGGCACGACTTCCCGGGCGTCACGCTGGTCTGCGTGGTCTCGGCGGACACCGGGTTGCTCCTGCCCGACTTCCGGGCCGCCGAGCGGACCTTCCAGCTGATCACCCAGGTCGCCGGGCGGGCCGGTCGGGGGCAGGAGCCGGGGCGAGTGCTCATCCAGACCTGGAACCCCGAGGCAGACGCCGTCGCGCGGGTGCCGGAGCACGACTACGACGGCTTCGCCCTGAACGAGCTCGCCTGGCGCGAGGCCCTGGCCTGGCCGCCCTTCTCCCGGCTGGTGGCGGTGCGCATCGAGGGAGAGGACGCGGGGAAGACCGCGGCGGTGGCCCGGAGGCTGGGAGAGCGGGTGGCCGTGCTCCTCCCCGGGCCGGCCTCGGGGGTTCGGCTGCTCGGTCCGGCGCTCGCCCCGCTCCCGCGGCTCCGTGGAAAGAGCCGCTGGCAGCTGCTCCTCAAGGCGCCCCGCCACGCCCTCCTCGGGCCGGTGCTGGACCAGCTGGAGCGCGACCTGGAGGTGCTGCCCTCGTCGGTGCGGGTCGTCCTCGACGTGGACCCGGGGGCGATGCTGTAGGCTCCTCCCCCGGACAGACCGTGGCGGCCCCGCTCCTCCTGGTCCACGACGACCTCGCGACCATCGCGCTCGTGCGCCGGACGCTGGTCCGTGCGGGTCACGCCGTCGAGCTCGCCACCTCCACCGCCGATGCGTTGACCGCGGCCACCAGCCTGCAGCCGTCGCTGGTGCTGCTGGCCCCCGGGGTCGAGAGCGGCCGAGGCGCCGCGCTGCTCCACGAGCTCGCCTCGCGGCCTGAGACGTCGCATCTGCCGATCCTCCTCCTCGGGCGGATGGTGGACGGGCATCGGGGCGCGGTGCTCCCGACGCCGTTCCGGTCCGAGACCTTGCTCCGCGCGGTGGACGAGGCGCTCGCCCCGGAGGCGACCGCGGACGAGCCGCTGACCGACACCTTCGGGACCAGCCCCTCCCTCCCGCTCGCGGGTCAGCCGGAAACGGTCGACCTGGACTGGGAGGCGCCGGGAATGCCGCACGCGGCGACCCCGCCGGAGCCGGTCGCCGAGCAGCCGCTCCCTCCGCCCCCTCCGGACCACCTCGAGGCCTTCGACGCCGGTCCGCTCCTCGAGGGGGAGCCGGACGCCGAGCCCGAGGCCCCGGGCGACGACGAGATGCTCCATGCCGCGGAGGAGGCGCCGCCGTTCCTGCCCGCCGACCTCGAGCACACGGCGCCGATGCTCGCCCTGGCCGCCGGCGCGTGGAGCGCGGCCACCCAGGACCGGCTCGCTCCGATCGGTCGGCCCGGCTCGAGCGCCTCGGCGCTCCTGGAGGACATCGCCTCGGAGGCCCGGGCGCGGGAGGACGAGGCGCGGGCGGCCCAGCAGGCGATGGCGGAGGAGCAGCAGCGGCGGCAGGAGGCCGAGGCGCTCTCCGAGACGCGGAGCCGGGAGGCGCGCGAGGCGTCCGCGGAGGCGATGGCTGCGCGGATCGACGCCCAGGAGGCGCGCGCCCAGGCCGAGGCCGCCCGCTCGGCCCAGCAGGCGGCGGAGTCGGCGAGCGCCGAGCTGCAGCGGGCACTGGAGGAGGAACGGCAGCGCGGGGCCGAGGCCCAGGCGGCGATGGAGTCGGCGCAGGCCGCCGGCATGGCCGAGGCCGAGCTCCTGGCCAACACGCTCCGCGAGGCCGAGGCGCGGGCCGAGGCCGAGGTCAGCGCCCGGCTCACGCTCGAGTCGCACGCCCGCGAGGAGATCGACCGTCTGGGGCAGCAGCTCCAGACGGCGCTCTCGGAGCTGGAGCAGCTCCGCGCAGCAGCATCCGAGGCAAGCGGCGCGAGCGCCTCGCTCTCCGAATCGAACCAGGCGCTCGAGCACGAGGCAGCGGAGCTCGCCCAGCGGCTGGCCGCCGAGGAACGCGCCTCGGCGGAGGCCCGGCGGCAGGCGGAGGCCTGGCTCCAGGGCGAGCGGGAGCAGGCCGACGCGCTCCGCCGCGAGCTGCTGGAGGAGAAGACCGAGCTGCGCCGTCTCCGGGAAGAGGTGGAGCAGGGGCGGGAGCGGATGGCGGAGGCGGAGATCCGGGTGGCCCAGCAGGCGGCGGCGCGGGCCGAGGCCGAGGAGGCGGCGCGCGCCGCGGGCGAGGAGGCGGTCCGCGCGCGCACAGAGGTCGAGCAGGCCCGTGCCGAGACGGTGCGGGTCCGCGAGGAGGCGGCGAGCCGTGCGCGGGCCGAGGAGGAGCGACGCGTGGCGTCCGCACGCGCCCAGGCCGAGGCCGAGGCCGCGGAGAATGCCCGCCGTGCCACGGAGCGCGCGCGCTGGGCAGTTGCCGACGCGGGGCGAGTGACGCTCGAGGACCTCGCGGCGCTGCTCTTCCGGCTCGAGTCCGGGCGGGCGACGGCGCGGCTCGAGCTCCGCGCCGCGGACGCGCTGCGCGTCGTGTGGCTGGAGGAGGGTGCGGTCGCCGCCGTCGCGACGACGGTGTCCACGGAGTCGCTCCTCGACCATGCCCTGCGCGACGGGCTGGTGGACTCCGCCGCCGAGCGCGAGCTGCGCATCCTCCGCCTGGGCGAGCCGGAGCTGACGGTGGAGCTGGTGCGGCGGAAGCTGATGACCGAGGCCGAGCTGGTGCCCTTCCTCCAGCGGGTGACCGAGGCCCGGGCGCTGGAGGCGTTCTCCGAGCCGGTGTCCTTCTACCGGCTGAGCGCCGACACCCCGCCCCCCGAGGGGAAGCGGGCCGCGGTGCGTCCGCTCTCCGCCCTTGCCGCCGAGGGTGTCCGGCGTGGTCTGCCGGCCGAGGAGGTGGAGCGGCTGGTCCCCTCGCTCCGCGCGGTGCCCCGGCTGGTCCGCCGGGTGGACGCCCGGACCCTCGGGCTGGCCGACCGGGAGCGCAGGCTGCTCGAGGCGATCGACGGGGAGCGCAGCGTGCAGCAGCTGCTCCTCTCGGTGGGCGTTCCCCGCGACGCGGGCCGGAGGGCGGTCGCGGTGGCGGTGGCGCTGGGGTGGGTCGAGCTGCGGGCACCGTCGGCCGAGGAGGCGCAGGCGGAGACGGTGGAGGTCGCCGCGTCCCGGCTCGAGGCCCGGTGGGCGCAGGTGGAGGACGCGGACTACTTCACGGTGCTAGGGCTCTCCCGGAACGCGGGCACCGACGAGGTGACGCGGGCCTTCGCCCGCCTCTCGGCCGAGTACGACCCGCTCCGCTGGTCGGGCCATCCCGACCCGCGGGTGCAGGCACGGGCGGAGCGGATGCAGGCCCTGCTCTCCGAGGCCGCCCGGGCGCTCTCCGACGACACGCTGCGGACCGCCTACGCACGATCCCTCGGAGAGTGAGGGCAGGCTCGCCAGGCCGGGTCCCTGGGAGTGACATCGCCCGGGTCGAGCTGGCCCGATTGCGCGCGCCGGACCCGGCGACTATGACCGGAGGCGCCGATGATTCGCGAGATTCGCCTCTGGCCTGACCCCGTCCTCCGCCGCCGTGCCCTGCCCGTCGAGGCCGTCGACGCGTCGATCCGCACGCTGGTCAGCGACATGTTCGAGACGATGTACGCCGCGCCGGGCGTCGGGCTCGCCGCGCCGCAGATCGGCGTGCTGCAGCGCGTGCTCGTGCTCGACACCCGTCCACGCCAGCCCGAGACGCAGCCGGTGGCGATGATCAATCCCCGCATCGTCGCGACCGAGGGCGGCCTGTCGGTCTACCGCGAGGGCTGCCTGTCCATCCCCGGCGAGGCCGAGGAGGTCGAGCGGCCGGCGGTGGTGACGGTGGAGTTCCTCGACGTCGAAGGCCAGGTGCAGCGCCTCCGCTGCGAGGGCCTGCTGGCCACGGCGGCGCAGCACGAGATCGACCACCTCGACGGCCGGCTCTACGTCGATTTCCTCCCGGTCCTGCAGCGCCTCGCCATGCGGCGACGCGCGAGGCGGCGGAAGCAGGAGCGTGTCGAGGCCTCGCGCGCCGAGCCGACCGCGCTCTGAAACGTCAGCGCGGCAGGAACCCGAGCACCCCGGTGGCGTGGATCTGCGATAGGTCGCCATCGCCGGTGTGCATCACCGGGCCATCCTCGTGGCCGCCGAACCAGACCTGATCCCGGCCGCCGACGACCGTTCTCACCTCGTTGTGCCGCGGACCCGCGGGGAGCGCGAGCCGGACCGGGTCCGCGTCGGGGGTGGGGAGGGCGAGGAGTAGCTTGGTCCCGAAGGTGAGCACGCTCAGTCCGTCGGGATTCTGGCTCCATCCCTCGCTGCCGCCGGCGAGCCAGCCACCGTCGGGAAGCCCGTCGACGGCGAGGAGGATGCTCGATGCCTCGAGCTGCAGGGCCCGTGAGCTCCCGAGCGTGCCATCGGCGGCGCTGATGCTGACGAAGGCGTCCCAGAAGGTATTGTCGAATCCGGGGAAGCGCCGCGAGCGGCCGACCACCGCCACCGCGTCCACGGTCGCCCGGACGGCGTAGGGCTCGTCCTCGTTCTCGGTGCCGATGACCCGGGACCAGAGGTGCGTCCCGGTGCGGTCGAGCTTCTCGAGCAGCACGTCCGAGTCCTGGGAGAACGCATTGGTGGCGATCGGGTGGAGCTCCTCGCCGGTGAAGGCCGAGAGTGCCTGGAGCGTGTGGTGGTTGGCCCAGTACGCGACGTAGACGTTCCCGTCCTGGTCGACGTCCAGCAGCGCGCGGAAGGACGACCACATCGCGCCGAAGGTGTCGAAGGATCCCCCGGTGGGCAGGAAGGGGAGGTGAAGGTTGACCGGAACGACCAGGGTACGGCGTGGGGTCTCCCACCGGGTGGAGAAGCCAAGGTGGTAGAGCAGCACCGACTCGAAGCCGGTGGTGACCACCACGACCGCCTCCTCACCATCCGCGGCGACCCGGATGGCGTCGCGAGGGAGGGGATTCGCGGTCAGCGTGGTCGGGGCCGGCGTCCCCGTCCCGCCGTCGGGGAAAGGGTCGTGGACGATGTCCGGATCCTGGAGCTGGGCGAGCTGCAGCAGGGAGAGGTCCGGTGCGAGCCGGGCGAGCCAGACGTTGAAGTGGTCATCGGCCAGGACCGCGGTGACCGCCCCGGACGGGTGCAACGCGGCGTCCTCGATCCACAGGCCCTCCGGAGCGTCCCAGGGAACGATGCCATCCACGTCGACGCGCCGGATGCGGCTCGGCCCGGGGACGAGAACCAGGAAGGTCGCCAGCTGCTCCTCGAACAGGACGTCGCGACCATCGCTCGACCGCATCCGCCGGTGCAGGGACCATCCGGGGGCCCGCTCGAAGGACGGTCCGCTCGGGTTGGTGCCGCCGTCTCCCGGCCCCTGGACCACACCCGGGTCCGGTGACCGAGCGCCGCACGCCGCGACCAGGACGCCCAGGAGGAGTGCTCTCCGCAGCTGCGCGGCTCGGTTGTCGAATGTCTCCATCTGCTCGGCGGACCCGGCCGAGCTCGTGGTGTTGCGACCAGGCCGGGCCGTCTCACGTCGCGGGCTCATCGGAGCCAGTAGTCCTCCCCCGGTGACGGACCATGCTGCTGCACATCTCCGCCGAGTCGTCGCCTGCCGGCTCCGAGGCGCGGCGAACGGCGTCGCCTTCGCGCCTGTCGCCTAGCGTCCGGCGACGCGACGGCCGGGCCGGCTGCGGGTGCTCCGGGGTCGCCTCGGCCGGGGCGGCACCACCGCCGCACGCGGTGGCGGGCGCGCCGCCGTCTCGGCGGTTTCTTTCGCCTTCGGCACGCCGATGCGGGGGCAGAGCTCCCGTACCACGCAGCGATCGCACGCCGGCGAGCGCGCGAAGCAGGTCCGCCGGCCGTGCCAGACCAGCAGCTGGTGCCCCTTGCCCCACCACGCGGTCGGGACGAGCGCCTGCAGGTCCGCCTCGATGTGGCTCGGATCCTCCTTCCGCGTGAAGCCGAGGCGGCGCGACAGCCGCTTCACGTGGGTGTCCACCGGGAAGGCCGGCTCGCCGCCCAGGTTCACCGTCACCACGCCGGCGGTCTTCGGGCCCACCCCGGGCATGACCGCGAGCTCGGCGCGGCGGGTGGGCACCTGGCCCCCGTACCGCTCGGCCACCGCTCCGGCCATGCCCTTCAGCGACTTCGCCTTGGAGCGGAAGAAGCCGCAGCTGCGGATCATCTGCTCGAGCTCGTGGGTGTCTGCATCCGCGAGCGCGCGTGCGTCGGGATAACGCGCGAAGAGCGCCGGGGTGATCATGTTCACCCGCTTGTCCGTGCACTGTGCAGAGAGGATCACCGCGGTCACCAGCTGGAGCGGCGTCCCGTAGTCGAGCTCGATGTGCGCGTCGGGCATGGCCGCGTCGAGTCGCTGCAGGACCTTCAACGCCCGGGCCTTTCGCTCGGGCACCGTCTCGCGAGCCATGCCCCGGTTGTAGTACGGACCGGAGCCGTGGCCACCGCTCCCATCGACCTGCGATCCGACACCGTCACCCGCCCGACCCCCGCCATGCGCCGCGCCATGGCCGAGGCGGAGGTCGGCGACGACGTCTACGGCGAGGATCCCACCGTCGCCGCTCTGGAGGCCGCCGTCGCGGCCCGCCTGGGGCTCGAGGCCGCGCTCTTCGTTCCCTCGGGCACGCAGGGAAACCAGATCGCCATCGGCGTCCACTGCCGCCTCGGCGAGGAGGTCATCCTCGAGGAGCGCAGCCATCCCTTTCACTACGAGAACGGCGCCATCGCCGCGCTGTGGGGCGTCCAGCCGCGCACCGTCGCCGGCCAGCGCGGCATCCTGACGCCGGCGCAGATCGGGGCTGCCTCGCGCGGCGACGACGACCACCTGCCGCGCTCGCGGCTCCTCATCGTCGAGAACACCCACAACCGGGGCGGCGGGACGGTCTGGAAGCCGGGCGTGTTCGCCGACGCCGTCGCCGCTGCCAGGGCCGCAAGGCTGAACGTGCACCTCGACGGCGCGCGCCTGTTCAATGCCGAGGTGGCCGCCGGGGTCCCGGTGAGCACCTGGGCCCGCCTCACCGACTCGACCACCGTCTGCTTCAGCAAGGGGCTCGGCGCCCCGGTGGGCTCGGTGCTCGCCGGGAGCAAGGGGTTCGTCCACGAGGCGCGACGGCTCCGCAAGCGGCTCGGCGGTGGCATGCGGCAGGCCGGCATCCTCGCGGCCGCGTGTCTCCACGCGCTTCAGCACCACGTGGCCCGGCTGGCCGAGGACCACGAGAACGCGCGGGTCCTGGCCCGGCGGCTCGCCGAGATCCCGGGGGTCGGCGTGGAGCCTGACCGCATCGAGACCAACATGGTCTACGCCGACGTTCCGGTGGATGCGGCGGGGCTCGTCCAGCGGCTGCGCAGCGCCGGGCTCCTCGTGAACGCGGTGGGGCCGAGCGCGCTCCGGCTGGTGTGTCACCTCGACGTGGACCGCGCCGACTGCGAGCGGGCCGCGGACATCCTTCGCGCCACGCTGGACAGCAGGTAGGCGTCTGTGGGGGACGGTCCACCCCAGCCCTTTCTGCTGGACGCCCGGAGGGCTCCTGGGACAGGGTGTCGCGGCTGACACGGCGTCGCGGCCGGCAGCGCAACGACGATGACCCGTCACGCCTTCGTCACAGCCCTGGCCGCAGTGAGCCTCGTCGGCTGCGCCGGGGTCCGGGCATCGGGTGCGCTCGGCTCCGACACCGCCGCCCAGGTCCCGGCCGTCGGCGAGCCGGTGAGGCCCGAGCCTGCCGCCGCACGCGCTCCGGTCAACGCGCCGCCCGAGCAGCCGATGACCGCGCGCCTCCTCCGGGCGAGGCTGGTGGCCTTCGTGCTGGAGGCGGAGGGGAGGCGGAGCGAGGCCGCCCCTGGCTCTCCGATTCCCGAGTCCGAGCTCGTCGCCTGGGATCGCGTCGAGGCGGACGTGGACCGGTTCCTCTCCCAGCCCACGGAGTTCACCGAGTCCGAGGACGTGCCGGTCGTCCGCGGCTCGCTCCGGGCGGCGCTGGACCGCGACCGCCAAGCGTACGGCGAGGTTCCCCCGGAGCTGGCCGAGTCGATCGAGGAGCGGCTCGCCCTGCTCGACGAGCGGATGGGGCCACCCCCCGGTCCGCGCTTCCAGTGGCCGCTCGACGACGTGAAGGTCACCAGCCGGTTCGGCCGCCGGTTCCACCCCATCGCTCACCGTAACAAGATGCACCTCGGCATCGACATGGCCGCCGAGCGCAACCAGCCGGTGATGGCCGCCGGCGCCGGCATCGTGGTGCGCGCCGGCTGGATGCAGGGGTACGGGTACGAGGTGACGGTCGACCACGGCAACGGGCGGATCACCCGCTACAGCCACCTGGCGAGAACCCTGGTGCTCGAGGGAACGCAGGTGGTGAAGGGGATGCCGCTGGGGCTGGCCGGCCGGACCGGGACCGCCACCGGCGTTCACCTGCACTTCGAGTACTGGAAGGACGACGTGGCACGTGACCCGCTGAAGGACTTCGCGCGGCTCGTCGGGGACCAGGGGACGAAGCCGGTGGTCGTCGTCCGTCCGCCGAAGCGTCCGAAGGCGGTCGCCGCTCGCAAGCCCGAGGGACCCGGCGCCTGATCGCCCGGGGCCTCCGTCGGCTCCTCCTGGCCGCGATCTGGGCGGCCTGTTCCACGGTCGTCTCGGCGGCCGAGCCCGTCGGGCAAGAGGCCGCTCCCGATGCAGGCCTGGTGGCCGAGCTGTTCGTGGATGCCTCCGCGGCTCCGGGCGGCGACGGGAGCCGCGCGCGGCCCTTCCGTGCCCTCCCCGACGCGCCGGTCCGGGGACGCGTCCGGCTGGCGACGGGCGTCTACGCGGGCGGGCTCGTCCTCGAGGACGTCGAGCTCATCGGGACCGGGGCGGTGGTGCTCACCTCCCGTCCGCCCTCGCCCTGTCTCCGGACGCGGGGGACGGTGCGCCTCGAGGGTTTGCAGATCCAGGGCGGGACGGCGGGCGTGGTGGTGGAGAGCGGCCGGACCATGCTCGACTCGGTGCGGCTGAGCGGGCAGCGCGGAGCGGCGCTGGAGGTCGGCTCGGGTGGCGAGCTCGTCGCCGCGCATTCGTCGCTCCAGGCCTCGGTCTCGGGGTTCCCCGGAGTGCGGGTCCTCGAGGGCGGAAGGGCCGAGCTCCGGGACGTGCGCCTCGAGGGGCCGTTCCAGCGGGGCGTCGAGGCGACCCGCCCTGCCTCGCTCCTGCTCTCGGGGGTGCAGATCCGCGACGCGGTGACCGGCGTGTGGCTGGTCGGCGGAACGGCGCTGGCCGAGTCGCTCGAGGTGCGCGGAGGCCGCGGGCCAGGGCTCTACGTCGGCGGAGGAGCACTCCAGATCCGCGGCGTGCGTGTCTCCGGGCAGGAGTACGGGCTCCTGACGGGTGGGGAGGCCCGCGTCGATGGGCGGGGGCTCACCTCGGTCGGCTCCGCGCGCGCGGGCGTGGCGCTGGTCAACACGAAGGCGGTGCTGGAGGACGTGCGCGTCGAGGCCGCGGGGGACCTGGCCGCCGTCCAGCTCCTCGGCTCCGAGGTTCGCCTCAAGGGGCTCCAGATCCAGGGAGGGCGCGCCTCGGGGCTCGTGGCGCGCAATGCCCAGCTCACGCTCGAGGACGCGACGGTGGCCGGGCTCCAGGCGTCGGATTCGGCCGAGGGCGACGCCGTCCAGGTCCGCGCCGGGAAGGCGTCGCTCGCCGGACTCCACGTCCAGGACTGCTCGGGGATCGGCGTCCTCGCCGCCGAGGGCGCCATCGTGACCCTCGCCCGATCGACCATCGGCGGCGCCGGGGTGGCCGGGGTCTCCGTGGAGACCGAGGCGCGGATCTCGACCAGCGGGGTCGTCGTGGAGGGCACGAGGGGCCCGGCGGTCGTGGTCACCGAGCGGGGCACGGCGGTGCTGAAGGGCATGACCGGACGCTCCAACCGCGACGGCGCCGTGTGGGCCGAGTGCAGCCAGGGCGTGACGGTGGAGATCGACGGCTGGAGCGGAGACCCGCTGCCGGTGCCGTCGGCCTGCGTCCGCAACGTCTCTCCGGTCAGCCCGCGGCGCTGACCGGACTCGGCGCGGGCTCGGGCAGCCGGGAGGCCCGGTCCGAGACCCAGCGGAGGATGCGCGGGTAGACCTCCACCGGCGCGTGCTCGCCGAAGAGGAGGTCTCCGTGCCCGTAGTCGAGCGTGTCGCCGTTCTCGCGCCCGAAGAGCATCACCGTCTTGTCGCCGGAGCCGAGCAGCTCGGCCTGCGCGAGCACCGCACGGGGGGTGGCCAGCGCGTCCTGGCTGCCCCCCAGCACCAGCACCGGGGTGGTCACCTGCCCCAGCCGCGCGCGGTAGTCGATGCGGCCGTCGCGGCTCCGGAAGGCGTCGTGGGCGTTCCAGTCGGCGAGCTGGCGGAGCAGCCGGTAGCCCATCGAGGAGACCAGGTTGCAGTACATCTTCCGCAAGACGGGCGGCGCGATGGCCCGCGGGTTGAGCAGAACCTCGGTCAGGGGGAGGGTCACCCGGCCGAGGAAGGGCGCGAGCCCGATGCTCAACCAGCGTTGCCGGAAGGCCAGGGGCCAGGCCAGCCAGAGCGCCAGGCGCGAGAGCCGGGCGACCCAGCCGGTGTAGCGGAAGAAGACCGGCGCTCCGAGGGCGCACATCCCGCCGATGCGCGCACCCTCGGCCCGGCCGAGCACGCCGTACCCCACCAGCGCTCCGAGGGAGTGTCCCACCCAGAACGCCTGCGGGGCGCCGGTCTGGCCCAGCGCATGGGCCAGGAGGGCCGGAGCGTCCTGCTCGATGAGGTCGTCGGCGTCATAGAGGAAGCGGGCCCACCAGCGACGCGCCCGCGAGGCTCCGGCTCCCCGCCAGTCCACCGTGAACACCTCGAAGCCCGCCGCCGCGAAGGCATGGGCGAGGGAATGGGGTGGGTCGAAGTCGAAGTTGACGTGGTTGGCGGCGAGGCCGTGACAGAGGAGCACCGGCTCGAGGAACCGCCGGACCTCCGGGCGGCGGCGGTGGACTGCGATCCGGGTGCCGTCGGGAGTCGGAACCCAGGCGACCTCCGGACGGGGGCTCCGCAACCGGTAGACAGCGCGGACGGCGAGCAGGTAGGCCGCGGCGGCCAGGGCCAGGAGCCCTGCCCAGGCGAGGGCCCGCACCGGGTCCATGGTGCTAGAGTCCCCCGACCCGGCGGCCAGGGCCTGGACAGGGGCCCGTCCGTCGCAGGGGCCGGAGATCGATGAAGCTGCACAAGCTCAAGTTCGTCCTGCCCAACCTGTTCACCGTCACGTCGATCTTCTGCGGCTTCTACGCCCTCACGCTCTGTGCTGGCGAGGCCAGTCCGCCCCAGCTCTACCAGGCCGCGCTGGCCATCTTCTTCGCCATGTTCTTCGACGGGTTCGACGGGCGGGTGGCCCGCCTCACCCGCACCCAGAGCCAGTTCGGGGTGGAGCTGGACAGCCTGGCCGACGTCGTCTCCTTCGGGGTGGTCCCGGCGATGCTGGTCTACAAGTGGGCGCTGGCGCCCCTGGGGCTGGTGGGGCTGCTGGTGTCGTTCCTCTACACCGCCTGCGGGGCGCTCCGGCTGGCCCGGTTCAACGTCCTCGCCCATGCGACGGACCACAAGGGCAGCAGCCGGTTCTTCGTGGGCCTGCCCATCCCCCTGGCGGCGGGGATGATCGTCTCCATGGTCATCGTCCACCACGGGATGCGAGGCGGAGACCCGCTGGGGACCGCCGCCCAGGTGCCGATCGCCATCGTGGTGGCGGTGCTCTCGCTGCTGATGGTCTCCACCCTCCGCTACCGCACCTTCAAGGACGTGCGGCTGAACCGGCGGACGCTCAGCATCTTCATGCTGGTGTGCCTGTCCGGAGTGCTGGTGGCGACCCGCATCCATCCCTCGGTGGTGCTGGTGGCGTACTTCGGCGCCTACCTTCTCCTGGGCTTCGTCGAGTCGGGCCTGCTCCTGGGGCGACATCTCTCCGAGCGGCGCGAGGTGCCCGGGCCGATGCCAGCGGAGGGCGTCCTCGAGGACGAGGACGAGGTGGACGAGCAGGATTTCCTGTAAGGGCCTGGTCCCCGGACTCTCCATGCGCGTCGAGGCACTCTGCACGGGTGACGAGCTGCTCACCGGCGTCACCACCGACACCAACAGCACCTGGTTCCAGGAGCGGCTGCTCGAGCACGGCGAGCAGGTGGCGAGGACGACCGTCGTCGGGGACGTCCGGGAGGAGATCCTCGAGGCGCTGCGGACGCTCTCCGCCCGGGCGGACGTGGTGCTGGTCTCGGGCGGGCTCGGCCCCACCACCGACGACCTCACCGCCGAGGTGGCCGCGGAGGCGGCAAGCGTGCCGCTGGTGATTCACGAGGGCGCGCTGGAGGCGCTCCAGGATCGCTTCGCCCGCCGCGGCCTCACCGTGACCGAGAACAACATCAAGCAGGTGAAGGTGCCCGAGGGCTCCGAGGTGGTGCTCAACCCGGTGGGCAGCGCGCCGATGTTCGTCCTGCGGCTCCAGCGGGCGGTGCTCTTCTTCCTCCCCGGCGTCCCCCGCGAGTACCGGGCGCTGGTGGATGCGGCGGTGCTGCCCCGGATCGACGCCCTGCGGGCCGAGCGGCGCGAGACCGGCTTCCGGGCGCTGCGCCTCCTCAAGACCGTGTTCCTCGCCGAGTCGCACCTGGACACCCGGGTGCGCCCGCTGCAGGCGGAGCACCCCCGGGTGACCTTCGGCTTCCGGACGCACTACCCGGAGAACCACCTGAAGCTGATGGCCGAGGGGGCGAGCCGGGAGGAGGCGCTCCGGGCGCTGGAGGCGGCGGATGCCGCGGCGCGGCCGCTCCTGGGAGACCATCTCTTCGCGGTGGACCGGGAGACGATGGCCGGCGTGGTGGGGCGCCAGCTGCTCGGCCGGCACGAGACGGTGGCCCTGGCCGAGAGCTGCACCGGAGGGCGCATCGGGGACATGCTGACCGAGGTCGCGGGGGCGAGCGCGTACTTCCTGGGGAGCGCGGTGTCCTACGCCAACGACCTCAAGGAGCGCTGGGCGGGCGTGGCCCACGCCACGCTCGTCGCGAACGGAGCGGTGTCCGAGCCGGTGGCGCGAGAGATGGCCCGCGGCGCGAGGGCGGCGGCGGGGAGCACCTGGGCGCTCTCGGTCACGGGCATCGCCGGGCCGGACGGTGGCACCCCGGAGAAGCCGGTGGGGACGGTGATCATCGGGCTCGACGGTCCGGAGGGCACCAAGGTCCGGGCGCACCGCTTCGTGGGCGACCGCGAGCAAGTCCGCACCGCGAGCGCCTACGCCGCACTGGACTGGCTGCGGCTCCGCACCCGGGGGACCACCCCGTGACCGTCCCGGCCCGCCGGCAATCCACGCCCGAGGTGGCGGCCTGGGCCTGGATGCGGGCCTACCGGAACGAGCTGCTGGTCTTCCTCTGCAGCTTCTTCGCCCTGGCCTGCTTCAGCGGCCCGCGCTTCCTCCGTCAGAGCGCGGCGCCCCACTTCGTCTATCAGGCGAAGGCGTTCCTCGATGGGCGGCTCGATCTCGACCCCGAGACGCTGCCCAACCTCGAGGACTGGGCCTGCGTGCGCGAGGTGGCCGGGGTGAAGACCCGCTGCACCCGTCCGGTGCTGCCGGGCGATCGCTGGTACGTGAGCTTCCCGGCGTTCCCCGCGGTGGTGATGCTGCCCTTCGTCGCGGTGAACGGGTGGCAGCTGAACGACACCAGCTTCGGGGTCATCCTCGGAGCGCTGGCGATCACCCTCTTCTACTGGATGGCCCGGGAGCTCGGCCGGCGGGGCGAGCTGGACCGCAGCGACGGGGAGGCGCTGATCCTGGCCGGGGTGCTCGGCTTCGGCACGCTGCTCTTCTCCTGCGCCATCCGGGGCGAGGTCTGGTTCCTGGCCGAGGTCCTGGGGGTGGTGCTGACCTGCGTGTACATCCGGGCGGCGACGGGCGGGGCGCGACCGGTGCTGGCCGGGGCGGTGTGGTCGATGGCCACGCTCACCCGGACGCCGCTGGTGTTCACCGGGCTCTACTTCCTGCTCGAGGTGCTGACTCCCGGGCCCACCGGAAGGCTGGAGCAGCTGCGGGAGGCGCTCCGGGCGCCGCGGGCCTGGATCGGGCCGGTGCTCCGCTTCGCCGCCGGCGCGGCGCCGCTGGCGATCCTGGCGATGGTCTTCAACTGGGTCCGCTTCGGGAGCCCGGCCGACTTCGGCCATCGTTTCCTCTTCGACAACCGCGTGAACGCGGACATCGACACCCACGGGCTGTTCAGCCCGGCGTACCTGGCGCGGAACCTCGAGGCGGCCTTCCTGATGCTGCCGCGGGTGCGCCTCTCTCCCTTCCGGCTGGACTACGACCCGCGGGGGCTGTCGCTCCTGGTGACGATGCCCTGGCTGGTGCTGCTGGTGTTTCCGCGGACGCGGCCACGGCTCCACTGGCCGGTGTGGCTGACCGTGGCGCTCTGCGCGCTGCCGGGGCTCTTCTACCAGAACACCGGGTACGTGCAGTTCGGGTTCCGGTTCAGCCTCGACTACACGCCGTACCTCGTGCTGCTGCTCGGGCTGTCCGGCTGGTCGTTCCGGAAGCCGCTGGTCCAGGTGCTGGTGGGGGCGGCGGTGGTGGTCAACACCTGGGGAGCGCTCGCCTTCCGCGGCTACACCGAGCTGATGCGGCGGATGTGATGGCGGAGATCGGGCTCCCGAAGCGCTGGCACACCCGCGAGGACAGCGGGCTGGTCCTCGACGGCGACCTGAACTGGCTCCACGACGGCGAGCGGATCACCCATCCGAAGATCATCGAGGCCTTCAACGTGGGCCTGGTCCCCACCGACGATGGCCGCTTCCAGCTGCGGATCGGCAACGACTGGGCCTACGTGACGGTGGAGGGTGCGGCGTACAGGGTGAACGCGATCGACACCGACGACACGCGGGTCTACCTCCGGCTGAGCGACCGGACCGGCGAGGCGCTCGACCCATCCACGCTGCGACTCGGCCCCGACGGGGTGCTCAGCGCCCGGGTGAAGGCGGGTCGCGCCGGGGCGCGCTTCTCGCGAGAGGCGCAGTTTGCGCTGGGACAGCTGCTCGCTCCCGAGGGAGCGGGCTCCGCCCTGGTCCTTCCGAAGGCACGCATCGCGGTGCCGATCGATCCGTCGGCGCTCCGCTGATCGAGCCGCGCGGCGCCGTTCACGAGGCGCGCGCGACGGCGTCGGCGAGGTCCCTCGAGAAACGTCTCGGGGTCGATGTTCCCGCCGCAGGCGATGATTCCCACCCGCTCGCCGGCGAGGAGCTCCCGCAGCGGTCCGAGCAGCGCCGCCGTCGATGTAGCGCTGGCAGAGCCCGAAGCTGTAGGGCGCGGCGTGCGGTGCACCGAGGCTGTCGGCGATGGTCCTCGGGCCCTCGAAGCGGTGGACGAAGGTCCTGCCCTCGGTGCGCTCGATCTCGTGAACCCGGTCGAACGCCTCGTGCACGTCGTCCACCAGCTCCACCTCGG
>DATJVY010000047.1:0-25302 GCA_035501615.1 Myxococcaceae bacterium | reverse complement strand
CGAGCTCAAGGGCACTGCGCTGGTGGCGTTCGTCACGCTGAAGAAGGGCGTGGAGCCGACGGCGGCGATCAAGCAGGCGCTGTCGGCGCACGTGGCGAAGGAGATCGGAGCCATCGCCCGTCCGGACGAAATCCGGTTCGCGGAGGGACTGCCAAAGACGCGTTCGGGGAAGATCATGCGGCGGCTGCTCCGCGACGTGGCCGCGGGCCGGCAGACGACGGGGGACACGACGACGCTCGAGGACCTGAACGTCCTCGCCGTGCTGCGGAACAACGAAGAGTAGCGCCTCCGGGCGAGCGCCGGGGCACGGGGCCTCGATCGGGCCGACCCAGTCGTTGGGGGGGCGGCTCGATCTCGCCCGTGTCCTGGTTGGGGCACCGAAGGTGTCTGGTACCTGCGGGCCGCCTTGCGGGCCGGGACCGGCCCGGTTTCGGGGCTGCACTCGATCGTCGGCGGAGAGTCCTCGCACGGAGGGTGTTTGGCACCTTCGGACTTCCTCGAGCGGAAGAGATAGGGGAGAAGGCCAGTCATTCCAAGAGGTTGTCACCAGTCCGTGGACGCGCCCTGCCGCCGAAGGTGTCTGGCACCTTCGATCCGCACCTTCGATTCGTCTTACGTTTCGGGGAACACGCCGCCGAGGAAGAGGCTACGGCTGTTCGGGCTGGCAATCCTTCGTCACACGGAAGCCGTCGAGGAAGCGGTCGACGTCCGGCGCCGGACCGCGCCACATGGCCATGAGCGTGTAGATGCACTGCCCCGCGGCCACGACCTGAATCCGGATCTCGAGCCCCTCGGCCTGGAAGGCGCAGGTCTGGGCGGCCCGGCCGTCGCGGCGCTTGCCTCGTGAGTCGGCGGTGATGGTGTACCCCCGCGCGCGGGCGAACTCGGGGCAGAAGCCATCGAGCACCCCCTCGGCGTCGACGTGGCGTCCCGGCGTCGGCCGGCGGCGCTGGACGAGGAACGCCTGGTCCTCCATCCCATGGGACTCGACCGAGAGCAGGCGCTGGTTGCCCTCGGTTCGCTCGGCATCGGTTCGAAGCGGCGGCGGCAGCTCGGCGCTGAAGGTCCCGTCCGGCGCCTCGTAGCGTGGCCACGCGGGCTTGCAGCCGGCAGCGCCCAGCAGGAGCCCGACGGCGATCGCCTGTCTCCAGCGTTCAGGCATGTCGAGAGAGATGCAGGACCGCGGCCTCGAGCAGCGCCGCGATGCCTCGCTTCGAGGTGTGGACCAGCTTGCGCCGGAGTGGAGGAGGTGCCCCGGTGTAGAGCGTGCTCACCCGGTGGTCGAGCTCGGAGCCGCCCCAGAGCAGCACCAGATCCGCCCAGTCCATGTCGAGCCGGGCCTGGGCCAGCGTCCGCCGCTCGGTGCCGTCCACGAGCCGCAGCTCGAGGCGGCGGGAGAGCGCGTCACGGAGCTCCTCACGGACCGAGGGCGAGCCACCGATCACGGCCAGGCGCCGGATCCCCGCCCGCTCGCACGCGGCGACCAGGGCTCCCTCGGCGCGACGGTTGTCGGAGCCGCCACACGAGGCGCAGGCGTTCCGGTGCGCCGTCCGCACCGCCGCCTTGCCGGAGCGAGCCGCAGCCGCGACACAGGCCGGGGTCGCGCAGTGCCGGAAGAGACGCTCGTCCAGGACGGCCCGGGCGCGTGCCTCCTTCTCCGCGCTCATCCTCGACTTGCCGGCCCGGGTGAGGCCCGCCGCCTCCAGCGCCTCACGGGCGCGGGCCCGCCCCTCCGGAAGATCGAAGCCCTCCGCCGAGAGCCAGCGGTCGATGTCGACGTCGTGGCTCACGGGCCGGACGGTTCGGGCGGAACCGGCGGTGGCTCGAAGAGCAGCTCCTGGATGGGCTCGAGCCCGAGCGCGACGCGCACCGGCGCGAAGCTCCTCCGGTGGATGGGACAGGCGCCCAGCGCGCGGAGGGCCGCCTCATGCTGCGGTGTCGGGTATCCCTTGTGAGCGGAGAAGCCGTAGCCGGGGAATCGGGCGTCGAGCTCGGCCATGTGCGCATCGCGGGTCGTCTTGGCGATGATCGAGGCCGCCGCGATGGTGAGGGAGAGTGCGTCGCCGTGGACGATGCCTCGCTGCGGCACCGGACAGTCGGGGATGCGGCGGGCGTCCACCAGCACGAAGCTGGGCGCGGGGGAGAGCGCGAGCAGCGCTCGACGGAGCGCGAGGAGACCAGCGTGGTAGATGTTGAGCCGGTCGATCTCCTCGACCTCGGCGACGCCGACCGCCCAGGCGACGGCGTCCCGCTTGAGTTCGACTGCCATCCGCTCGCGGGTCTCGGCGTCGAGCACCTTGCTGTCGTCTATCCCTCGGAGCTTGTAGTGGCGGGGGAGGACGACGGCGGCGGCGACGACCGGACCGGCGAGCGGAGCCATTCCTGCCTCGTCGACGCCGGCGACGTGGAGGTGCCCGGCATCCCAGAGCTCGACCTCGTAGCGGAGGAGGTTCCGGAGGCGCTGGCCCTCGGACCGGTTCTTCTCCCTCCGGGCACGGATGAGCCGGGCGAGCTCGCGGGCCGCTCGTCGCTCATCGTGCTCGAGGGCCTCGAGGAGGCCATCGGGAACTGGCCTGCCGCGGGTGAGGAACCGCTCCCGGAGCTGGCCGATGGGCTGGGCGAGGAACCGCTCGAGGTCGGACATCGGGTCGGGCGGGAACGCTACACGCGCGGACCGACAGGACGGAAGTGGCGGTGGGCGGAGGCATTTGCTCCGACCAGGGGTGCCGGGCGTCCCTCACCCGGGGTTGCATCCGTCGCCCGTCAGTTCGACGAGGGCCGTCCCCGAGGTGCCAGGCACCTTCGATCACCTTCGATCAGCTCGTCCCGTCGAACGGGGCGCCCGCCCAGCGCTCGAACGCGGCACGTTGCGCCTCGGTGGGGGACTCGACCGGGGCGAGCCAGACGGCGTCCTCCGGGCGTCGCTCGAGCGTGACCGGCACCTCGACGAGGAGCTCACGGCGGAACACCGAGACCCGGAGCGCCTCACCCGGGCTCCGCTCGTCGGCGCGCGAGACCAGCGCCGCGGCGTCGCCCTTCATCCTGTCGACGGCGATGACCTCGTCCTCGGGGTAGAGGCCCGCCGCCTGCGCAGGAGAACCCTCGAGGACGCTGCCGATGGTGCTGCCCCGGGCCACGATGCCTATCCAGCCGCGTGCGCGGGTGTCCCCTTCCTTGAGCCGGGGCGGCGTCCCGCCCTTGTCGGCCACCGACTCGCGAATGCGGGTGCGTGCCCGCAGCCCCACGTGCTCGAGCACCGAGGTGTCCAGCTCGTCGGTGCTGCGCAGGGCGCGGTCGAAGAAGGCGCGCAGGTCCGCGCCGGCCACCTCGGATGCCGCGGCCTCCACGCCGTCCTCGGGCACGCCGCGCCCATCGCCGTACCGGCTCCAGAGGAGGCGCAGCACGTCGTCGAGGCTCCGCGCATCGCGGGTACGGCGCCGGATCTCCAGGTCCAGACACAGCGCCACCAGCTCGCCCTTGAGGTAGTAGGAGATGGCGCTGTTGGGCGTGTGCTCGTCCTGGCGGTAGTACTTGACCCAGGCGGTGAGGGACGCCTCCTCGAGGGTCTGCACCCGCCGCCCGGGGGTGGCCGCCAGGGCCGAGAAGGCCTCGCCGAGCCGGACCAGGTAGCGCGCCGGCGTCATCCGGCCCGCCCTGCGCACGAGCAGGTTGTCGTAGTACGAGGTGATGCCCTCGAAGGCCCAGAGCAGCCGGGTGTATGCCTCTCCCGAGTAGTCGAAGGGGACGAACGCGCGCGGCTTCAGCCGCTTCACGTTCCAGAGGTGGAAGTACTCGTGCGAGGCCAGCGTGAGAAAGTCCTCCCAGCCCTTGGGCGTGGCGATCTGCGACCGGGGGTAGACGAGCGCGGTGGAGGCCGCGTGCTCGAGTCCCCCGCGCCCCTTGTCGACCAGGTAGAGGAGGAAGAGGTAGCGGGGCATGGGGAGCCCGCCCCAGAGCGCGGCCTCGGCATCGCACACCGCGGCGAGGTCGGCGGCGAGCTTGCTCGCGTCCACCGATCCTCCCCACACGACGACCTCGTGGGGGACACCGCCGGCCTCGAAGCGGATGGGGCGGTGGGGGCCGATCTCGACCGGGCTGTCCACCAGGACGTCGTAGCTCGGGGCCTGCCAGCCGCCGTCGGTGCGCTCGAGCGCGGTGAAGACGCTCCATCCGGGAGGCGCGTCGACGGCAAGATGGTGCGGTGCGTCCCGCAGTGCCTCGGCGTAGAGGAAGAGCGTCGCGCCGTTGAAGAAGCCATGGGTCCCATCGAGGTGGCTGGTGCGAACGGTGAGCTCGTTGGCGTAGACGCAGTAGCGAACGCGGACGGGCCGGCCGTGTGGGCGAAGGCGCCAGGTGCGCTTGTCGATGCGCTCGGCGGCGACGCGCTGCCCACGGTCGTCCGAGGCCGAGAGCTCCTGGATGTGCCGGGCGAACTCGCGAACCAGGTAGCTGCCCGGGGTCCAGACCGGGAGGACCAGGTCGAGCGCGTCGGCGGCGGGGAACTGGGCCTCCACCTCGAAGAGGTGCGAGTGAGGCCGGGACATCGAGACGCGGTAGCGGACCGCTTCGCTCATGCGTCCCTTCCTCTAGCAGAGTCGAGGGCTCAGGCGTCGCGAAGCAGGATGGCGCCGAAGAATCCGTCGGTGCCGTGGAGGACGGGGGAGAGACGGAGGAAGTCGCCGGTCGTCACCCGTGCTCCGAGCTCGGGGCCCAGCCGGTCGGCCGGGGGAAGGACGCGAAAGCCCGGGTGGCGGGAGAGGAACCACGCCACGACCGCCTCGTTCTCCTCCTCGAGAACGCTGCAGGTGCCGTAGATCAGTCGGCCCCTGGGGCGTACGAGCGGCGCGAAGCGCTCGAGCAACGCGCGCTGGCGCTCGACGTGCTGGGCGAGCATCGCCTCGGTGAGGCGGTAGCGGGCGTCGGGCTTGCGTCGGAACGTGCCGGTGCCGGAGCACGGTGCGTCGACGAGGACCCGGTCGGCGCGCCCGGCGAGGTCCTCGAGCGCGGGGCCGAGCTCGGGGCCGAGGGCAGGGAGGGTGCGGATCCGAACGTTGTGTGCGCCGGCACGCCGGGCGCGCCGCTTCAGCTCGTCGAGGCGGCGGGCGTCGATGTCGAGCGCGAACAGCTCACCGCGGTTGTGCATCTGGGCCGCCAGCTGGAGGGTCTTGCCGCCGGCACCGGCGCAGGCGTCCACCACGCGCGTGGGAGGAGCATCGACGAGCAGGCCGAGGAGCTGGCTTCCCTCGTCCTGCAGCTCGAAGAGGCCCTCGCGGAAGCTGGGCAGCGCGAAGGCGTTGAGGCGGGTGTCGAGGAGGAGGCCCACCGGGGAGAGGGGCGTGTCGTGGGCGTCGACACCCTCGGTGCGAAGGCGCTCCCGCAGGGCCGCGCGGGTGGTCCGGAGCAGGTTCACGCGGGCCGTGAGCGGTGCCCGCGTGTTCATGGCTTCCGCCTCGGCCTCGGCGCGATCGCCGAACTGGCGGAGGAAGCGCTCGGCGAGCCAGTCGGGCAGGGAGGCCTGGAGGGCGAATCGCTCCGGGCGAGGAAGCGCGACGAGGGTCCGGGCAGCGGCGGGCAGGGCGTCGAGGACCCGCGCCTCCTCCGGGCGCAGGCTGCTCGTCTGCCCGACCCGTTCCGGTGACTCGCCGTGGAGGACCCGGGAGGCGGCGAGGCGGAGGAGGTCCTGTTCGGTGGTGGGCCGCTGTTCGATGCGGGCGCCTGCCCGCCCGAGGAGTGCGTCCACGGTCCTCTGGCGGCGGAGGAGGGCGTAGACGCGCTCGGCCACGGCGCGCCGCTCGTTCGAGTAGAGGTGCCGCTTGGTTCGGAGAACGTGGTCGAGGGCGCGGTCGGCGAGCCAGCCCTCGTGCCGCACCGCGCCGTAGGCCTCGAGCGCGGCGTGGGTCACCAGGTCTTCCCGGACCGGCCGCTCCGGGCGCAGATCCCCGAAGGTGCCAGACACCTTCGATCCCCGCTGGGGGGCGTCGGTCTCGGTCGGGTGGGGGGCCTCGGGCGCCCGACGGTGGCCCCGGAAGGTGCCAGACACCTTCGGGTCCCGCCCTGGGGCGTGGGGTCCGGAGGGGCGGGCGCCCTCGGCCGGCCTGCGGGGGCCTCCGTGGCCGCGGGCGGGTCGCGCCACGGCGGTCAGTACCTTGGCACGCGTGGGTCGACGTCCACTGCCCACGCCTCGATCCCTCCCCGCAGGGAGGCGGCGGGGATGCCAACCGAGTCGAGGAACGCGGCCGCCCGGTAGCTCCGGACGCCGGTGTGGCACAGGACGACCACGGGCCTCTCCGCGAGCGCGCGCACCTCGTCGAGCCGAGCGGGCAGCTCGTTCATCGGCACGTGCATGGCACCCGCGAGCGAGGCGACCCGTAGTTCGTCGGACGTCCGGACGTCGAGAACGACCGGGCGCGTCGCCTCGGGGCCGGCCAGCGCCTGCGCCAGCTCGCGCGCGGTCACCTCACGCACGGGCATCGGGTACCTCGCACCCCGGTGTCTCGTCGGAGAGGGAAATGACCGCTCCGGGCCGGCAGGTCGGACAGGCCGGGTCCCGCCGGAGCGACAGCTCGGAGAATCGGGTGCTCAGGGCGTCGAAGGTGAGCAACCGGCCGACGAGCGGCGTGCCGATGCCGAGCAGCAGCTTCAGCACCTCGCTGGCCTGCACGAGCCCGATGAGTCCGGGAAGAACCCCGAGAACGCCGGCCTCGGCGCAAGAGGGCGCGAGCTCGGGCGGAGGCGGAACGGGATACAGGCAGCGGTAGCACGGTCCAGCGCCGGGAAGCAGCGTCGTTGCCTGTCCCTCGAAGCGGTAGACGCTTCCGTGCACCAGCGGGATGCTCTGGCGCACGCACGCATCGTTGAGGAGGTACCGGGTGGGGAAATTGTCTCCCCCGTCCACGACCACCTCGAAGCCGTCGAGGATGCGCAGCACGTTGGCCGCGCTCAGGCGCTCGGCGAAGGTGACGACCCGGAGCTCCGGGTTGAGTGCCGTCAGCGCGTCCCGGGCACTGTCGGTCTTGGGACGACCAGCGTCTGCAGTCCGGTGGAGCACCTGCCGCTGGAGGTTGCTCACCTCCACCACGTCGGAATCGACGATGCCCAGGGTGCCGACCCCCGCCGCGGCGAGGTAGAGCGCCGCCGGCGACCCCAGCCCGCCGGCTCCCAGGACGAGCACGCGCGAGGCGAGCAGCCGCGCCTGGCCAGCCTCGCCCACCTCGGGCAGCGACAGGTGGCGCCGGTATCTCGCCTTCTGGTCCACCCGGAGCTGGGTGGGACGAACCCGGGGCAGCCCGAGGTCGCTCCAGCGACCGAAGCCGCCCGCGAGCGAGGCGACGCGCGTGTAACCGAGCTCCCGGAGCGTGCGCCCGGCGAGCAGCGACCGGACGCCGCTCGCGCAGTAGACGACGATCTCCCGTTCGTGCTCCACCATCCGCTCGATGGCGAGCTCGAGGCCGCCGCGAGGAATCAGGAGCGCCCCTGGAAGATGCCCCTCGGCGGTCTCGTCCGGCTCGCGCACGTCGAGCAGGACCGGGGCGTCCGGGCCACCGAGGCGGGCGGCGACCCCCTCGGGCCCCACCTCGGGGACCACGGTTCGGGCCTCCTCGAGTAGCTGGCGGAACGTGGGCATCGGCGCTCGACTGCGTATAACAGACGCCGGGGTGGCGGCCAGGAGGCGTGACCAGATGAAGCTCGACGGACAGGTGGCACTCGTGACCGGGGGCGGGATTCGACTCGGGCGGGCCGTCGTGCAGACGCTTGCCGCCGAGGGAGCCGCTCTCGCGGTGCACCACCACGGGTCGGCCGACGCCGCGCATGCCGTGGTGGCCGAGCTGCGGAAGGCCGGTCGGCGGGCCGAAGCGTTCCGGGCCGACCTCACCGACGACGGACAGCTTGCCGCGCTCGTTCCCGCGGTGGAGAGAGCGCTGGGACCGATCGATGTGCTGGTGAACAGCGCGGCCCGGTTCACGCGGCGGGCCTTCCTGGACACCGACGGGGCGATGCTCGACGCCGAGTGGCGGCTCAACGCCCGTGCGCCGTTCCTGCTCACCCGCGCCGTGGCCCGAGGGATGGTGGAGAGGCGGAAAGGCGTGGTGGTGAACGTCCTCGACATCGGCGGGGGGCTGGTCCCCTGGCGCTCCTACGCCGCGTACTGCATGACGAAGGCGGCGCTTCACATGCTCACCCAGGTGCTTGCGCTCGAGCTGGCACCGCACGTGCGTGTGAACGGCGTCGCGCCGGGCACGGTGCTTCCGCCGGTGTCGCTCGATGAAGGGGAGCTGGAGCAGCTCAGGTCGCGCATCCCGTTGCAGCGCCTCGGGACGCCCGACGACGTCGCGGAGGCGGTACGGTTCCTGGTCACCGGCCCCGACTTCATCACCGGACAGGTCGTGGCCGTCGACGGAGGCCGGGTCCTCGGAACGCGCTGAGGAGGCCCTGCCGAGCGTCCCCGGGCCCAACGGGCCGACGGCGGACCCGAGGGACCCGAAGGTGCCAGACACCTTCGGTTCTTCGGTTCCGGAGTGACCGGTCCATGGAATCCCCCTCCGACCGTGGATATACAGGGGGCATGGACACTTCCACTGCCACCCCGACGGCCCCCACCCCCGCCGCGACCCCCGCCTTTCCCCTCAAGCTCACCGCCCGGGCGGTCGAGCAGGTGAAGTCGGTTCAGAAGCAGCAGGGCTTCGAGGGGTATTACCTCTCGGTCCGGGTCGTGCCCGCTGGGTGCAGCGGCTTCGGCTACGACCTGAACCTCGTCAAGGACGTATCGCCCGGTGACGTCGTCGGGGAGCAGGACGGCATCCGCCTGGTCACCGACGCGCTCAGCCAGCAGTATCTCGCCGGCACCGAGGTGGATTACGTCGTGGGCACCGCCGCCGCCGGCTTCAAGTTCGAGAACCCGAACGCGAAGTCGACCTGCGGCTGCGGCACCTCGTTCTCGACCTGACCTCGTCAGGGCTCGAGCAGGCGCTGCCACTCGGACACCCTGACCTTCCGATCCAGGCGCTCTCGCCTCCGCGCATGGGCTGCCTGAAGCGCGGCGCGTTCGGCCTCGGTGTCCAGCGCGAGTGGTGGAACCGGCGCGCGGCTTCCGTCTGCGTTCAGAGCGACGAAGGTGATGAGGGCGGTGGTCGTGAGGTGGTGTTCACCGGTGAGCGGGTTCTCGGCGGTCACCCGGACGCCCACCTCCATCGAGCTGTGAAACGCCGCGAGCACCCTCGCCCGCAACGTCACGACCCACCCCACACGGATCGATGCGTGGAAGTGCAGGTCATCCATGCTCGCGGTCACGACCGCGTGCCTGCAGTGCCGCCCGGCGGCGATGCCGCCGCAAACGTCGATCCACTCCAGCACCCGGCCTCCGAACGCCGCGTTCAGCGGATTGGCGTCCGACGGAAGGATCATCTGAGTCATCACCGCGATGCTCTCGGAAGGGTTCTTGGGCTCCATGGGAGAGTGAGGGTCTAGCCCAGGACCTCGCGGAGCAGGTCCGGTCGATCGGTCATGATGCCTCCGACGCCGATCTGCACCAGCGAGCGCATCGTCTCGACGTCGTCGACGGTCCAGACGTTCACCCAGCGGCCGAGCCGGGTCGTGGCCTCGAGGAATGGGGCGTCCACGAGCCGTACCTCTCCGTAGTCGAGCGGCATGTCCAGCACCTGAAACCTCGGGTCGTCGGGCGGCTCGGCCCCGGACTTGATGGCCAGGACCAGCTCCGTGAGTGCATCCCGAGGGTAGAAGGCGCAGACCTCCGGCGCGGCGTACAGCAGCCGCTCGGCCAGCGGGTCGAGCTCGCTGCCGAGACAGACCCGGCGCTCGGCCCGCTCCGCGCGGAGCAAGGTCGCCAGGGCCAACTCGATGCCCGGAGCTTCGGCCTTCACCTCGACGTTCATCCGGAGGCCGGGAAATGCATGGAGGACTTCCCGGAACGTCGGGATGCGCACTCCCTCGCCGCGGAAGGGGTGGCTGCGTCCGCCGTCGGGGGAGAAGTGGTAGCCGGCATCGAGGCGCCGGAGCTCGGCCAAGGTGTGATCGGCAATGCGCCCGTGGCCATCGGTGCATCGCTGCACCGTCGGGTCGTGCGAGACGACCAGCTCGCCGTCGCGCGTGGCGTGCACGTCCAGCTCGAGCATGTCCGTGCGCCAGCGCTCCACCGCCGCGAGGAAGGCGACGAGGGTGTTCTCGGGGGCGAGCAGGGCGCCGCCCCGGTGGGCGATGTGCAGCGTGGGGCGAAGCCCTTCGAGGAACGGGTGCCGCATGAGCGGCGGTAGTCTGCGCCGTCCCCGGATCGAAGGAGCGTCTCTCTTGCAAGCGACGGGAATCGCAGGCATTCCGCTCCCGGATCGTCGCAGTTCGCCCTTCGTGGGTGTGGCAGTGGCGAGGGGCCGCCACGTACAATCGGGCCGCGATGGGACGGCTGGGGAAGCCAAAAAGCATCGTCAAGAAGAGGAGTTACGCCTCGGCGAGGCGGGTCGTCGCTCGGTCGCATCTGCCCGAGCCGCAGCGCTTGCTCCGGACGTGGAAGCGGATCCTGGAGCGCCGCCTGCGGGTCCGCCTCCGGGCCGAGGTGCTGGTCGAGGTCCACGACAACACGCACACCATGGTGACGTTCGAGCGCTTCCGGCGGGGATGGCGGCTCCGGGTCCACCACATGTTTCTCGCGGCGCCAGAGGACGTGGTGAGCGCGCTCGCGGAGTACGTCCGCTCTGCAGACGCTCGGAGCTCCGCGGTGCTCGACCGGTTCATCGAGCGGAACAAGGCCTTCATTCGCCGGGTGTCTCCGGCCCAGCTCCGACGGCGGCTGCGGATCGAGCCGGTGGGACGCCATCACGACCTCTCCGCGATCTTTGCCGTGCTCAACCGGCGGTACTTCGCGGGCCGGATCGCCGCCACGATCACCTTTGGCCCCGCGCCCCGGAGTCGTCGCCCGCGGAAGAGCATCAAGATGGGGAGCTACTCGCCGGACGCACGGGTCATCCGGATCCACCCGGCGCTCGATCAGCCGAGGGTTCCGCACTATTTCGTCGAGTGGATCGTCTTTCACGAGATGCTCCACCACGTCTACCGCGCGCGGCGCGGCAACGATGGGCGGCGCTGCGTGCATCCGCCGGAGTTCACCGAACACGAGCGGCGGTTCCACGACTTTCACCGCGCCCAGGAATGGGAGAGCGAGAACCTGGACCTGCTGCTCTGCGCTCGTCTCGGATAGCTAGCCGACGAGGCCCGCGCGCACGGCCAGCACGGCAGCTTCCGCCTTCGAGGCCACCTCGAGCTTCCGGTAGATGCCCTTCACATGGCCCTGGACCGTGCGGAAGCTGATGTCCAGAGCGACCGCGATGCTCGCGTAGGTGTGTCCGTGGGCGAGGAGGGAGAGCACCTCCTGCTCGCGCGAGCTCAGGGGCCGCGTCCCAGCGTCGGCGATCATCATGTCGTCGGGAACGGGGCTACCCATGGAACGTGACATCCAGTGAGCCGGATGGGGGGAACCGAAGGAACCGAAGGTGTCTGGCACGGTCGATCGCCATCGATCGCGAACGTCCGAAGCGGCGGCCGTCTGGGACTGGCCTGGGGCGCTCGTGACCCCCCCCGTGTTCATGGGGCTCCCGGACCCTCGTGTCCGGTCGGGAGGCTGCGGCGCGTGCGGTCCTCCTGTCTTCCACGGGGCCGACGGTCAGGAGGCCACGATGAGGCGAGCAGCGGTTGTCACGTCCGTGTTGGTGGCATGGCTCGGGCTTGCACTCGCCGGCTGTGGCTCCAGCTCGGGCACGACACCCGAGGTAAAGGACAACGGGACCTGCACTTCTCCGGTGCGCGGAACGAGACTCACACCTGCACGGTGGCCGGCGCCTACGCCACCGAAGAGCAAGCGGGGGTGATCGAGATCACCTACAACCTCTCCACGGGGACCGTCGACGCTGGCCCCGCAGGCATCACGCTCGTCGGGGAAATCGTCTTCTTCTCCGAACCAGCCTCCGGGACCTTCACCTCGGGGAGTCGCAGCCTCCGGGGCGACACGATGGTCGAGGTCTACGAGTCGTCGACCGGCACGCTCTGGCAGCCCGGCACTTTCACTCTGGTCCTCAGTTCGGTGCAGTACCTCGGGGTCGACCCCGAGATCGGGAAGATCTACCGCCCGTACGGGGCGTTCGACGCGACCCTGGACCAGGCAACGGGGCCGGGCTCGGCCGCCCTTCAGGTCCACGCAACGTTCTGAGACCGGTGGTCAGGGAAGGATCAGGCCGCCGGGGCTCCGGCGCTCGCCCGGCGTTGTCCCGGGAACGTCGGCAGTGCCCGCGCCCTCCTCGCGAGCTCCCGCGGCACCTGGACCCGGGCCCCGAGCCCCGGGAGGCCGGGTCATCAGCGCTAGCACCTTGACGAAGAGCTGCTCGGCGAAGGGCGGAAGGACGCCCTTGCCGTCGAAGAGGCGGCGCGCCGTCGCTCGGGCAACGCCGGCAGCTCTCTCCTCCCCACGGCGGGCGAGTGCAGGCGCCACGGCCCAGAGCCTGCGCGCGTAGAGGCGGCGGCGACTGGCATCGAAGAACTCCTCGGCCTGACTCCGGATCCGGTCGCGGAGCGCATCGGCCTGCTGCTCCGCGCTCAGCGCCAGCGGGCTGGTGCGCAGCTCATCGACGCGGAGCGCGAACCGCTTCAGCTCGGCCTCCGGAGGCAGCCAGGCAGCGAGCTCCGGCTCGCGATGGAGACCCCCGCTCTCGAGGGCCAGGGCCGCGTCAGCCTCCTCGGGCGGAGGCAGGGGGGGTAGCTCCGACCGAGCAGCCTCGATGCCGAGGTGGCGGAGCGCGACGTCGCTGTCGGGCGGGAAGCCGGTCCGGGTCGCCAGGTTGCACCGGACCGCCTCGGCCAGGAGCGCCCGGCCCTCCTCGGGAGTGAGGGGGAGGAGCCGCTCCATCTCGGGGCTGCGCGCGAGCTTGCGCCAGGCGCTCCGGCTCATCTCGGCCCGGCTGAGCGACAGGAGCCCCAGCTCGTCCGAGACCAGCGCCTCGACCACCTCAACCCCACCGCGCACTGGCCGGCCCAGGAGGACGGCTCTCTGCCCCGTTCCATCCGGGAGGCTTGCGAACCCTCCGAGCGCCTCGGCCACGGGTGCAGGCACCGGGGTCGGGGCCTGCGCCGACCGTGCACGCTCGGTCATGGCGACGCCGGCGGAGCGGAGGCGGTAGAGCGCACGCCGTGCGGCCTTCGCCACCTCACGGTCCTGCGAGCCCGCGAGCAGTTCGACGGGTCCGGGGCGTCGCACCGCCACGGCGGCCTCGATGACCGCCAGCGCCAGCTCGGCCGGAAGCGCCCCCGGGTCCTCTCCGTCGCGCTCGAGCATTCCGCGGGCGATCTCCCAGTCCTCGCCCAGCACGCCCTCGGGGGCGGCCTCTCCACCGCGCAGCGCCAGCGCCAGCTCCTCGACGGTCATCGGCTCCGGTTCTCCAGCCAGGCCATACCACCGGTTGCGTCGATCCGGATCACCTCGGCCCCGAGTCGCTGCCCGAACACCGCCCGCGGGTCGACACCGCGGACGAGGAAGTGGCTGTACGCCGGCCCCATGGTGTCCCACCGGAATCCATCGGGTCGCCACTCGCTCGGAAAGGTGGGCGGTGGGGCCGCCCGGTAGCGGATCGGCGAATGAGGTGTCCGGGCGAAGCTGAAGTTGGTGATGCCGCCTCGGAGGCGCGCCGGGACCGCCGCGGCGTGGAGGAACACCGGGTGGCGCACCACGCGAGAGCCGGGGTCGAACACGAGGCCCATGATCCGCGGTTCGGGAGGGGTCTCCTCGGCGAAGCGCAGGAGGGGAGCGGCCTCGAGATCGAAGGCATGGAATGCGGTGCCAAGGGGGATGGCCAGCACCACCGCGGCCAGCGCACCGGCGGCGAGCAGCGCCGGTCGGATCCGTGCTGCGAGCGGAGGCACCGCCGCGAGGGCGAGCGGCGCGGCGAGATGGGCGTAGCGCGTGTTCAGATAGTAGACGGCGCCGCGGATGTCGAAGGGCAGCACGAGGAAGAGGAGCCCGGCGAGAAACGCGAGGCCCGGAAGGCGCCAGCGCTCCAGCCGTCCCTCCCGGGAGGCGGAGCGCCGACCCGCGACCGAGAGCACCAGTGCAACCACCGCGATGACGGTGGCCGCCCGGAGGCCCCAGCGGTCTCCACCATCACGGAGCAGGTTGGCCAGCACCTCGGGAAACTCGTCGAGGTTCTGGCGGAACGGTTTGAAGGAGAGATTCGGGGCGGAGAGGAGAGGTCCCCATGCCTTCCAGGGCGCCCCGACCTCGACCTCGGCCGGTGCAAGGAGGCGGCCTGCGCCCCACACCACGAAGAGGACGACCGCCGGAAGCGTCGAGAGCACTGCCGGAAGACGCGGACGCAGGGGGCGCCGGGCTCCGTCCTCGGGCACGCGGGTGGTGAGCAGGAGAAGGGGCAGGGCGAGGGCGAGGAAGAGGAAGCCCTGCACGTGCATCAGCACCACGGCCAGCAGGACCACCGCCTGCGCGATTGCCCAGCGGAGACGGCTCCCGGCGTCCGACAGCGCACGAACGAACAGCCCCGCCGAGAGGAGGGCGAGAACGAACGAGGCGCTGGAGTTCACGAAACCCCAGCCGAAGCTGTCCCCGTAGGCGAAGGGCACGGCGAGCACCGCCGGCCAGCGCGGGCGTCCGAGCGAGCGCAGGAGGAAGGCCATCGCGAGCGGGAGACCCAGCACCATCGCGCTCAGGAAGAGCCGGTTCGCAAGCTCGAGCGGAACCAGCCAGGAGAGACTGCTCACCACGTAGTAGTAGCCGAGGTAGGGGGTGAGCTCGGCGCGTGCGGCGAAGACCCGGGGGTAGAGCGTGGTGGGGTCGTCCAGCCGGTGGAGCACGGAGATGAGGTGGAGGTGCTGCGGCAGGTCCACCATCGGAAGCTGGCGTGCGCACCACAGCGGGGCGACGCCGGCGACCAGGGCCAGGGTGAACGCCGCGCCGGCCACCCTGGGGAGCGGCGCGGTCACGTCCCCGCTTGCTGCGAGACCAGCACCGGCCAGCCGCTGGCCATCGACTCGCGGAGGAACGCTGCCAGCCGGCGCCGGGTGACGTTCACCGAACCCTGCATCGGGTCGACCAGCGCCTCCTCTCCGGTGCTGCGCTCTCGCCGGAGAGAGACCGGCTCGCCGCAGCGCTCGCAGCGGATGCTCACGTCCCGGACCAGGCCGAGCGGCACCGCGTAGCGCGTGGAGCAGCGCTGGCATTTCCACACCAGCGCCCGCTCACCCTCCTCGGCCGCGGCGAGCGACTCGAGCTGGTCCGCCATCCGGAGAACGGCGGGGAGATCCTGGGGTGGCCGCGCGAACACCAGCGAGGGGGAGAACTGCGGACCCGGCGCGCCCATCCGCTCCTGGGCCTCGGAGGCGAACATCTGGGCGAGGCGATCCCGGACCCGCTGGTCGCGGAACTCGACCCCGGCCAGCGCGCGGTCCATGAGCCCCGCGCTCGCCGGGAGCTCGGGCTCGACCAGTGCATCCGCAGGGAGGACCTGGGGGGGAGAGACCAGCCGGTGGGCGGAGATGGAGAAGAAGCGTGTTCCCACGATCGAGAAAACGGTTTACCAGCCGCCCGTGACCAGGAGCAAAGGTTCGGTCTGCGCTCCCCTTCAGGACCAGTCCAGCATCCGCTTCAGGGGGCGGTACGCGGATTGACGGAGCGTCTCGGGCATCACCAGCTCGGGGGTACGCTCGGCCATGCAGCGCCAGAGCTTCTCGAGGGTGTTCATCTTCATGTAGGGGCACTCGTTGCAGCTGCACCCGTTGTCGGGGGGAGAGGGGATGAAGGTCTTCTCCGGTGCCCGGGTCTGCATCTGGTGGATGATTCCGGGTTCGGTGACCACGATGAACTCCCGCCGTGGGCTCTTCAGCACGCGCTCGAGGATTCCCTTGGTCGAGCCGATGTAGTCGGCGTGCTGGAGCACCCGCTCCTGACACTCGGGATGGGCGACCACCTCGGCGTCGGGGTGCTGGAGCTTGAGCTGCACGAGGAGCTTCTCGCTGAAGATCTCGTGGACGATGCAGCTGCCCGGCCAGAGGACGAGCTCCCGTCCAGTCTGCCGCTGTACCCAGCGGCCGAGGTGCTGGTCCGGCGCGAAGATGATCGGCCTATCCTTGGGTGCCTTCTCCACCATCTTCACGGCGTTGGAGGACGTGCAGATCACGTCGCTCATCGCCTTCACCTCCGCCGAGCTGTTGACGTAGGTGACGACGAAGGCGCCGGGGTGGCGCGCCTTGAAGGCGGCGAAGGCGGCGGGGGGAGTCCGGTCCGCGAGGCTGCAGCCTGCTGCGAGGTCGGGGAGAAGAACCTGGCGGGTGGGATTGAGGATCTTCGCGGTCTCGGCCATGAAGTGCACGCCGCAGAAGACGATGACCCGGGCTTCGGTGCGGGCGGCTTCCTGCGCCAGGGCCAGGCTGTCGCCGATGAAGTCGGCGACGTCCTGGATGTCGCTCTCCTGGTAGTAGTGGGCGAGGATGACCGCGTTGAGGTCCTTCTTCAGCGTGCGGATCGCCGACTCGAGCTCCGTGGGAGAGGGCGTGAAAGGCATGCCGGCGTGACTCCTTCTGCGGCTCGAATAACCGTCCCGCGCGAGGAGTTCCAGCGCGGCGGAGAGGGGTGGGAGGACAGGTGACGGCGGCGGGTCCTCCGGGGCGGACCCTGCTCGGGCATCCGCGCGGGTTGTTCCTCCTCTTCGCGACCGAGGCCTGGGAGCGCGTGCAGTACTACGGGATGCGGGCCTTCCTCGTCCTGTACCTGGTCGACCGGGTACACGGGCTAGGCTGGAACGAAGGGCGCGCCCTCACCCTCTACGGCTGGTACACGGGCCTCTGCTACCTGAGCACGGTGGCGGGGGGATGGGCGGCGGACCGGCTGCTCGGGCAGCGCCGGGCGGTGGTCATCGGGGGGACGCTGATGATGCTGGGGCAGTTCCTCTGTGCGCTGAAGCAGGAGCCTCTCCTGTACGGAGGGGGCGCGCTGCTCATCGTCGGGAACGGGCTCTTCAAGGCGAACATCTCGACCATGGTCGGCCAGCTGTACCGGCCAGGCGATCCTCGCCGCGACAGTGGCTTCACCATCTTCTATGTCGGCATCAACCTCGGTGCGGCGGTGGGCCCGTTCCTGTGCGGGACGCTGGCCGAGAAGGTGGACTGGTCTCTCGGCTTCACGAGCGCCGGGCTGGGGATGGCGGTGGGAGTGGGGGTGTTTCTGCTCCTGCGGGGTCGGCTGCTCGGGCCCGAGGTCGGTGCTGCTCCGCGGACGGAGGGGAGGGCAGCGGGGGCTTCCGTGGCGAGCCGCGCGCTCACCCGCGAGGAACTTGAGCGCGTGGTGGTGATCTTCGTGCTGACCTTTTTCGTCTCGGTCTTCTGGGCGGGCTACGAGCAGGGTGGCGGGCTGATGAATCTGTTCACCGATCGGTCGACGGACCGGCTGCTGTGGGGCCACGAGATTCCGACGACGTGGTTCCAGTCGGTGAACTCGGGGTTCATCTTCCTGCTGGCCCCGGTGTTCGCGGCGCTCTGGCCGCGGTTGGGGCGGGCGGGGAAGGAGCCGTCGACGGGCCGGAAGATGGCGATCGGGCTGGTGGCGCTCGCGGTGAGCTTTCTCTTGCTGTTCGTTGCCGCGCGGCGGGCGGAGGTGGCGGGGAAGGCGGGGATGGGGTGGATTGTGGGTGCTTACTTCTTCCAGACGGTGGGGGAGCTGGCCACGTCGCCGGTCGGGCTGTCGATGGTGTCGAAGCTGGCGCCGCCGAGGTATGGGTCGGCGCTGATGGGGGTGTGGTTCCTCTCGAACGCTGCGGGGAACAAGCTGGCGGGGAGCATCGGGGCGTTGGCGGAGGGGCACGGGGACGCGACGGTGTTTCTCGGCATCGCGCTGGGGAGCGCGGCGGCGGGGGTCGTGCTGTACGCCCTCGGACCGTTGCTTCACCGGATGACGCACGGGGCGGAAGACGTGTCGGCCGCCTGAACCCCCGAAGGTGTCTGGCACCCTCGTTGCCCTCGTTGGCTCGATTCGTGCTCGGCGATGCACGGAGGGGGATTCCGTGCCGAGACCGCTTCGCATGTTCGACGCAGCATTCATCTATCTCGTGACCGTTCGTTGTCTTCAGGGACGTTTGTTTCTCCGTCCGTCGGATGAGACCCGCGAGGTCCTGGAAGGCGTACTGGCCCGAGCCGCACGTCTCAACAGTGTGGAGCTCTTCTGCTTCAACTTCGCCTCGAACCACATGCACCTCGTCGTCCGAGCACCCGGGAACAACCTGCCGCGGTTCATGCAGTTCCTGCTCACGAACGTATCGAAGAAGATCGGAACGCTCATCCACTGGCGGGGTGCATTCTGGGAGCGTCGCTACTCGGCGCAACCCATCCTGGACGACACCGCTCTTCTTCAGAAGGTCCAGTACGTGCTCGCCCACGGGCCGAAGGAGGGACTGGTGCGGCGCTGTTCAGAGTGGCCAGGTCTGAGCTCGCTTCCGCTCATGCTCGACGGTCGGCCTCGGCGGGTGCGGTGGTTCAACTGGACTCGACGCTGCCGCAACGCACTGCCTTCGAACCGCGGACGTCGAACCGATCCCCGCTGGGCAGAGGAGGAGCAGCTTCAACTGACCCCGCTTCCGATCAGTGGACTCGACCGTCGCAGAGCCGTGCGGAGATTCCTGAGAGAAGCCGTGCGCGTGATCGAGGAACAGGCTCGAAGGCAGTTCCGCCATGTCCTCGGTGTCGCGGGAGTCCTTCGGCAGCTGCCGCAGCACCGCCCTCAGCGCCCAGAGCGAAGGCCCGCTCCCTGGTGCCACGCGACGCTGCCGGCGCTCAGCATCGGATATCTGCAACGCTATCGTTCGTTTGCGAACGCCTACCTCAGCGCCTCAGCTGCTTGGCGCAAGGGCGACGTCCAGGCCGACTTCCCCGAAGGAGCGGCTCGGCCATTCTTCTGGCCGGCCACGGTCGCCGCCGACGCGAGCATCGCCGGCTGAAATCATCCTTCGATTTCCAATTGGGGCGGCATCCCCCGAGTACTTCTCGGCACGAGGAACCGTGGAGATGCGCCGACTTGGCGCCCGAGAGCATCCCGAGCGCCCTCATGGACGCAAACGAATGCGATGACGAGAGCCAGGCACGGGGTCGTGGCCGAGTTCGCCGAGACGTTGACGAGCGAGATCCCGCCTGGGCGCCCGGCTCCCGGCGACCGTCTTGATCGAAGGTGATCGAAGGTGTCTGGCACCTTAGCGGCTGGCGGCTACGCGGCCCAGGAGCTCGGCATCGAGCTCCCGCAGCGACCGGATGACCGCATCCGCCGCGGAGAAACGAGGGTCCACCGGCCAGCGCTCAGGCACCGCAATGCACCGCATCCCCGCCCCAGTCGCCGCATACACCCCGTTCACCGAATCCTCGAGCGCCACACACGCCTCCGGCGCCACCCCGAGCCGCGCTGCCGCCGTGACATAGACCGCCGGATGGGGCTTGCCGAAACGCTCACCCTCCGCCGACACCACCTGCTCGAATTCCCCCCGCAACCCGACCCTCTCCAGAGCACCCTCGATCAGCCCGAGCGGCGACGACGACGCCACTGCCACGCGCATCCCCGCCAGGCGCACCACCGCCAGGCTCTCCCACACACCGGGCTTCAGCGGCGCCCGCTCGGCGAGCAGCGCCAGCACGCGACGGAGGATGCGCCGCACCACCTCCTCCAGCGTGGCGCCCGTCCACGGATACCGCGCCGCCCAGTACGCCACCGCCTCGTCCATCCGCAGCCCCGTCGTCTCCCGGCACCGCTCGGCCGTGAGCGGCAACCCGAGGCCCCCCAGCACCTCGAGCTCGGCCTCCATCCAGCAGGGCTCCGAGTCGATGAGCAGGCCGTCCAGGTCGTAGATGACCGCCTGCAGCGGTGCGCGCGGGCGCGCTCGCAACACCGACCCGGTCACTGCGCCGCTGCCGCCTGCGCGGCGGCGGGAACCGCCTTCCCAGCCTGAGCCGCTCGCCCACGCTCCAGCACAGCCTGGAGGTATCGGCCGGTGTGGCTCGCCTCCACCGCCGCCACCTGCTCGGGCGTCCCTGCGGCCAGAACCCGTCCGCCGCCCGCGCCACCCTCCGGCCCCAGGTCGACGATCCAGTCCGCGCTCTTGATGACATCGAGGTTGTGCTCGATCACCACGACCGTGTTCCCCGCTTCCACCAGTCGCTCCAGCACGCGCAGCAGCTTGCGGATGTCGTCGAAGTGCAGGCCGGTGGTGGGCTCGTCCAGGATGTAGAGCGTCCTCCCCGTGGCCACCCGGGCCAGCTCGCGGCTGAGCTTGATCCGCTGCGCCTCTCCACCCGAGAGCGTCGGCGAGCTCTGGCCCAGCCTCAGGTACCCCAGCCCCACGTCCTCGAGCGTCTGCAGCACCCGGACGATGTCTCGGTGGACCGCGAAATGCTCCTTCGCCTCGTGAATGCTCATCTCGAGCACCTCGGCGATGTTCTTCCCCTTGTACCGGACCCGGAGCGTCGCATCGTTGAAACGCTTCCCCCCGCACACCTCGCACGGCACGTACACGTCGGGGAGGAAATGCATCTCCACCAGCTTCACCCCGTCGCCCTCGCAGGTCTCGCAGCGGCCGCCCTTGACGTTGAAGCTGAACCGCCCCGCGTCGTAGCCGAACGCCCGCGCCTCCTGGGTGAGCGCGAACACCTCGCGGATGGAATCGAAGACCTTCGTGTAGGTCGCCGGATTGCTGCGTGGCGTGCGCCCGATGGGCCTCTGGTCGATGTCGATGACCTTGTCCAGGTGCTCGACCCCCTTCACGGCCCGGTGCCGTCCTGGAACCACCCGCGCCTCGTGCAGCCGCTGCGACAGCGCGGGGTAGAGGATCTCGTTCACGAGCGTCGACTTCCCGGCGCCGCTGACGCCGGTCACCGCCACCACGAGGCCCAGCGGGAACTCCACCGTGACGTTCTGGAGGTTGTTCTCCTTCGCGCCCTCCACCACCAGGCGCGCCTTCCCCGCCTCCCGGCGGCGGCGGGGTACCTCGATCATCTCCCGCCCGCTCAGGTACGCCCCGGTCAGGCTCGATGGGTTCTCCTTCACCTCGGCCGGCCTCCCCTGCGCGACGATGCGACCGCCGAGCTCACCGGCGCCAGGGCCGAAGTCGACGATCCAGTCCGCGGCCTCCATCGTCTCCTGGTCGTGCTCGACCACGATGACCGAGTTCCCCAGGTCGCGCAGTCGCTTCAGCGTCGCGAGCAGCTTCCCGTTGTCCCGCTGGTGCAGCCCGATGCTTGGCTCGTCGAGGATGTAGACCACCCCCGTCAGCTCGCTGCCCATCTGCGAGGCGAGTCGGATCCGCTGGCTCTCGCCACCCGAGAGCGTCGCCGCGCTCCGGTCGAGCGTCAGGTACCCCAGCCCCACGTCGAGCAGGAAGCCGAGCCGGCTCTGGATCTCCTTGAGCAGCTCGCGCGCCACCGGCTCCTCCGCGGTGGTCAGGGGCATCGTGGCCAGGAAGTCCCGGGCCTCGGCGATCGTCAGCCGCGAGAGCTCGACGATGCTCTTCCCGTGCACCTTGACCGCACGCACCTCCGGCTTCAGCCGCTCCCCGTGGCAGGTGGGGCAGGGCTGGGGGGAGAAGAAGCGCGCGTAGTACTTCCGCATCGCCTCGCTGTGGGTCGTCCGGAACGAGCGGAGGAGCTTGTTCACCATCCCCTCCCACTCCATGGTCCATCGACCCCCCGCGCCCCACTTGACGGTGAACTCCTTGCCTCCGGTGCCGTAGAGCACCACGTCCCGCTCGCGCTTGCTCAGCTTGGACCAGGGGACATCGAGGTCGATGTCGAACGCCTTCGCCAGCTGCTCGACGAACTCTGCAGTCCAGCCCTCGCCCCGCACCATCCCGCTGCTCCACGGCTCCACCGCACCCTCCCGGATGGTGCGTGATGGGTCGGGAACGATGAGCTCCGGGTCCATCTCCGGCTTCGTCCCCAGCCCGTTGCAGTCGGGGCACATGCCCAACGGGTTGTTGAAGCTGAAGTGCGCCGGCGTCAGCTCGCCGAACGAGAGCCCGCAGTGGTGGCAGGCATTCAGCTCGCTCATCACCCGCGGGTTGCCCCCGCTCTCGTCGGTCAGGAGCAGGACCCCCTTGCCCTCGCGAAGACCCGTCTCCACCGAGTCGGTGAGCCGGGAGCGGAGATCGGGCTTGAGGACCAGCCGGTCCACCACGACCTCGATGCTGTGCTTCGTCTTCTTGTCCAGGGTGAGCGGCTCCTCGAGCCCTCGCACCCGTCCGTCGACACGGGCCCGCGCGAAGCCGCGCTTCTGCGCGTCCGCCAGCAGCTCCCGGTGCTCGCCCTTCCGCTCCTGGACCAGCGGGGCGAGGATCATCACCTTCGAGCCGGCAGGCATCCGGAGGATCTCCTCGACGATCTGCTGGGCCGACTGCCGTCCGACCCGCCGGCCGCACTTCCAGCAGTGCTGCACCCCGATCGAGGCGTAGAGCACGCGGAGATAGTCGTGAACCTCGGTCACCGTCCCCACCGTCGAGCGAGGGTTGTTGCTCGCCGCCTTCTGCTCGATCGAGATCGTCGGCGAGAGGCCCCGGAGCGTCTCGTACTTCGGCTTTTCCATCTGCCCGAGGAACTGCCGGGCATAGGCCGACAGGCTCTCCACGTACCGGCGCTGTCCCTCGGCGTAGAGAGTGTCGAAGGCGAGCGAGCTCTTCCCGCTCCCGCTCACCCCGCTGAAGACGACCAGTCTCTTCTTGGGGACGTCGAGCGAGACCGCCTTGAGGTTGTGCTCGGAGGCGCCCCGGATGGAGATGACATCGGGCTCGGACATGCGCAGCCAACCTTGTTAACACCGGGCCCGAGCCGAGGGCACGGGACATGAGCGACACTGCTCTCATCGTGGGGGTGGGCGACATCCACGGGCGGTTCCACCGGGTTCGGACCTGGCTGGACACGCTCGAGCAGACCCTCGGGCGCGCCGCGGACGCGGTGCTTGCCGTCGGGGACGTCGAGGCGTTCGCCACTGCCGACGATCACCGGCGCAAGGCCGCCAAGCGGACCATGCCCGCCGAGTTCGCCGCCTTCGCCCGGGGCGAATCGCGGATGCCGCGGCCGTTCTATTTCATCGGGGGCAACAACGAGGACTTCGAGAGCCTCCACCTCCTTTCCGGCGGGGGAGAGGTGGCCCCCGGGGTGCACTACCTCGGCCGGGTCGGGGCGGCCACCATCGCCGGCGTCCGGGTGGCCTGGCTCTCGGGCATCTACGCGCCCAAGTGGCTGGAGACACCGCTCGAGGCTCCGACCACCGCCGCCACCCGGAAGCAGGCGGGCTACTTCCGGCGGCCCGAGGTGGACCGACTGCGGCGTGAGGCCGGGGTCGAGCTGCTCCTCACCCACGAGTGGCCCCGAGGCCTCTTTGCTCGCACCCCGGGCAAGCCCGTCCGCCCCTGGATGGGAAACCCGCTCACCCGCTCGCTGGTGGACGAGCTGCAGCCTGGGTGGCTGCTCTGCGGACACTCGCACGAGAGATTCGCCGCGACGGTGCACCATCCGGGGGGCAAGCAGACGCGCGTCGCCTGCCTCGACGAGGCGGCCGAGCCCGACGGCGCAGTGCTGTGGATGGAGTGGAGTGGTGGCCAGGTCCTCCGGGTGGGGTGGGGAATCGACGGACATGTGTCCTGGACCCCCGCACAGCCCTGGGGCGCCCCACGCGGAGCGACTGCGCGGCGTGCTCCCTGAGCACCGGACGCCGATCGACCTGCTACGCTCCGGCTCCAGCGTGCGCACCTCAACGACGCCTCTTCTCCTGGTGCTCGCCGCGCTCGGTGCCGGGTGCACCGGCAGCACCCCGGATCTCGGCTCCGCCTCGTGCACCCCCAGCTGCGGGAGCGGGCTCACCTGCGTGGACAACGCCGACTTCCCGGGCGGCGTCTGCACCTCGACCTGCTCGGGAGGGACCGGTTGCGCCTCGGGGAGCTCCTGCGTGCAGCTCTCCACCGGCGAGTACTGCGCCCCCTCGTGCGCGTCCGGGGGCGGCTGCCCCACTGGCCTCGTCTGCGGAAATGCCGGGAGCGCGGGGAGGGTTTGCCTCGCGCCCGCGGCGACTCCGGCCATGGCCACCAGCTGTTCCGCCGGGCCCAGCGTGACCAGCGGGGGAACGATCAACGTCACCGATCCCGGCGGCTGCTTCCAGCCGATCGTCCAGAGCACCTTCGACCCCGCGCAGACCCTCTCACTCGGCATGCACCAGGTCGGCGACAAGGTGCAGTTCCAGCTTCCCTCCGGGACGAGCGGATTCACCGTGGTGTCCCAGGGGCAATCGACCAACGTCTCCCAGGTGAGCGTCTACGGCGACCTGCTCCCGAACTCGCCGGTGCCGACGCCCATCGCCTCTCCCAACGGGACGGTCTTCGACTACCCGTCCTCGTTCTCTCAGCCGCCGTCGGACCGGACGCTGACCTGGTCTCCCATCTCGCCGGTCACCGCCGCGGTGACCTTCCCCAACGGGACCGCTGGGCTGCTCGAGGCGGCCAAGGGGCTGACCCCGGGGACGTGGAGCCTCACCGTGAGCGATCTGCTGCACGAGTGCCAGGCGCTCCAGTGCGGGGACCCCGGCTCGGGCTCCACCGCGAACCACTACGACATCACCGTGCTCACCCGCTCGGGAGCCATTCCCACGAGTGGAGGGCTCGACCTCGCCATCTACCTCGTGAGCACCAGCTTCACCGCCGCAAATGCTCCGACCGACCCCAACTTCCAGCGGATGCTCCAGCGCGTGGAAGCGGACTTCGCCCGGGCCGGGATCTGCCTGCAGAACGTCACCTACTACGACGTGCCGGACTGGGCACGAACCCGCTGGGCGACGGTTTCGGTCAGCACCGGCCTCGCGGCGGAGCCGTGTAGCGAATACCGGCAATTGCTGACGCTGGCTCGCCCCGGCAACGTGGTCAGCCTCTTCTTCGTCGATCAGATCACCGAGCCGAACGCCCCGGCCGGGACCCGCCTGATCGGGTACGACGGCTCGATCCCCGGTGTGTCCACGTTCAACGGTACGACCGCGGGAGGGGCGCTGGTCTCCAGCGGGGACCTGAGCAGCTCCAGCAGCTGCGGGAGCAGCTTCAGCCTCTCGTGCGGTCCCGACCAGGTGGGGGAGACCGTGGCCCACGAGGTGGGTCATGCCCTCGGGCTCTTCCACCCCACGGAGAGCCAGGGAGCCTCGGGGGAGGACTTCGATCCGCTCACCGACACTCCCCAGTGCCTCTGCTCGCTCTGCGTCAGCGCGAGCGCCCGCTCGGGCTGTGCGGACCAGTCGAACCC
>DATJVY010000046.1:0-45704 GCA_035501615.1 Myxococcaceae bacterium | reverse complement strand
CCCGGCGGCTAGGCCGCGCGGAAGCTCGCCGGGTCCAGATGGAAGCGGCGGCACCAGCGCTGCACCTGCATCCGGGCGACGCCCATCTGTCGCGCCACGGCGCTGACGTTGCCGTGGTGCGCGCGGAGCAGCTCGATGAGCTCCGTCCTGCGCGTGACGTCCGCCTCGCTGAGCGGGCGCGCCGTACGTCCGGCCATCGGATCCGGCCGGAGCTCGGGAGCGCTGCGGACCGGCTCCGGCAGATGGGCGAGCTCGATCCGCCCGTCGGCGGCGAGCGCGACCCCCAGGGCGAGCGCCTTCTCCAGCTCGCGGACGTTGTGCGGCCAGGTCCAGCGAAAGAGCGCCCGGGCGGCCTCGCGGGAAAAGCGGATCCCGGCCGGTGCTCCGGCGCGTCTCAGGAGCGTCGGCACGAGCAGGCCGAGGTCGGAACGACGGTCCCGGAGCGGCGGCAGCTCCACCTCGAAGCCGGTGAGGCGCGCGAAGAGGTCGCTGCGGAACGTCCCCTCCTCCACCAGCGAGGCGAGGTCGCGGTGGGTGGCGGTCACCACACGGAGGTCGACCCGAACCGGCTGGGCGGCTCCGACCGGCTGGACCTCGTTCTCCTGGAGCACGCGGAGCAGCTTGACTTGCAATCCGGCGGGCAGCTCCCCCACCTCGTCGAGGAGCAGCGTCCCTCCGCTGGAGGCACGGACCAGCCCGGGGCGATCCTCCACCGCGCCGGTGAAGGCGCCCCGCCGCACGCCGAACAGCTCGCTCTCCGCCAGCTGCTCGGGGAGAGCGCCGCAGTTCACGGCCACGAACGGGCCGGCGCGCCCCGACCAGACGTGAAGCGCACGCGCCGCCAGCTCCTTCCCGGTCCCGGTCTCACCCTGGAGCATGACCGGCACCCGCGTCGGCGCCACCCGGGCCAGCGCGGACCACGCGGCGAGCAGATCGGGATGGAAGCTCTGGCAGCCGAGCTCGGCAGCCCCCGGAGGCAGCGCCGGCGGCGATGGCTCCCCGCGGTCGTGCTCGTCGAAGACCAGGAAGGTCTGACCGCACTCGATGGAGTCGCCCGGGTTGAGCACGGCCCGGAGCTGCGCCGTTCCCTGCACCCGCACTCCGTTCTTGCTCCCCGCGTCCTCGACCACCCAGCGGCCGAGCACCCGCCGGAGCCGCGCGTGGAGCGCGGACATCCGCTCGTCGGGGAAGCTCAGCCGGAGAACGCCGGGGGGAGCCTCGGGCGGCGCGCGGCCGAGCCAGATCTCCGAGACCCCCGCCAGCTCGATCGCGCGCGCGGGCTCGAGGGGACGATCGCAGGTGAGCGCGACCACCAGCTGGGCGATGCGAGCGGGACGCGACGACGGCCGGCCATCGGTCTCGGAGCGCGTGGCATTGGAGCGAGACACGTCAGAGACTGTCGCCCACCGACCCCATCATGTCGACCACGTGCCGCTCGATGAGCGGGGACGTGTGCGGGTTGTCCAGAGGACGCGTCCGCGTCGAGATCCAGTTGTCCACCGCCTGCCGCAGCTGGACCACCGCCGTGTCGCCGTCGGTCACCGCATCCAGGGCGGCCTTGCTCTCCCGGGCCAGCGCGAGGGCGCGGGTCTGGGACTGGGTGGCATCGCCCGAGTCCCAGATGGCCTGCGCCAGCGCGAACTGCGTCTCGGCGATCTCCGGAGCGCTGCGCTGCATCTTGATCTGCTGGTCCAGCCGGCGCTCCAGCGCGGCGATGTTCGCCCCTGCCGGGTCCACCCAGTCCGGCCCGGAGCTGGTGCTCGCCAGCGCCGAGGCGATCTGCTGCGGCGACGTCGCCGAGGGGCTGCCGGCGGCCGCCGGAGCGGCGACGGGGCCCCCGGACGCCGACGGCGCCGCGAGTGCGAGGAGCGGGGCCTGGCTGCCGGGTTCCCGTGGCTCGGACATCGCGCGGTAGAGCGCCTCGAGGAAGCTCCGCAGCTCGGCGAGCCGCTGGAGGTCCAGCCCCGGTGTCCGCGCCGGGTCCAGTGCCGGGGGTACGGCCGCAGGGCGATGTCCGATGGTGAGCACATCGGGGCCGAGCGCCCACGAGGCGGACGTCACGCCGAGATCGGGGGCACGCGCGGAGGCACCCGGGGCGAGGGCGAGCGAGGCCTGCACGGCAGACCCGGTGCCCGGCGCCGCCACCGTCGCGATGGTCCGCCCCAGCGCGTCCGCCGGCTCGAGGCCCTCGGCCTGGAACTCGTACGCGGGCGGCATCCACGTCGCGGCCTCCGCACTCGCCACCGGCGCGGGGCCGCCGCGCGCGATGGCCGCCACCAGCAGCGCGAGGGAGGCGGCGACGGCGATGGAGCCGCCGAACGTTCCGGTGAGCTGGAGCCCGGGAGCGTCCAGCGCGTCGATCAGCGGCGCGAGCGACGCAGGCCGGTGGGTGCGATCGGGGCTGAGGGATGCGGCCAGCGCACGGCGGAGCCGGGGCGGAATGGCCGGCGAGCGCGGAACCTCGGCGGCGGGCCCGAGCGCCAGCCTCTGCTCCAGCGCCTCCCGCGAAGCGCCGCGGCTTCCGTAGGGGCGGCGGCCCAGAAGGGCCTCGTGCAGCGCGACCGCGAGGCTGAACTGGTCGGCCCGCGCGTCGAGCGGCTCGCCGCGGTGCTGCTCGAGGGGCATGTAACCCGGGGTGCCCGGTCGAAGCGTCTCGCGCGCAGGCGCGGCCGCGTCGCTCCCGGCGGTGATGGCCAGCCCCAGGTCCGCCACCCGTAGCCGCCCGTCGCGGCCCACCAGGAGGTTCTCGGGCTTCACGTCGCGATGCACCAGACCGGCGTCGTGGATGGCCTGCAGCCCGCGCGCAGCCTGCAGGAACATCGCCCGGATCTCGGTGGGGGTCCGCGGAGCGCGCTCGAGCCAGCTGAGGAGCGTCTCGCCCTCGACGTGCTCCAGCGCGAGGTAGACCTCGTCTTCCCAGGTGCCGACGTCGTGCACCGCGAGCACGTTGGGATGCGACACCCGGGCGAGCGCCTGGGCCTCGGCGACCAGCCGCTCGCGCCGAGCCTCCGGGTCCTTCCCGCTGGAGCGGAGCAGCTTGAGCGACACCCTCCGATCGAGCGCGAAGTCGTGTGCCCGGTAGACGACGCCCATCCCGCCGCTGCCGAGACAGTCCAGGACGACGTACCGCCCGAGCGTGGCACCACGCGGCAGCCTGGGGACCGGCCCCCCCACCCCGTCGTCTGGCGTGGCGCTGGCCGTGCGTCCTCCGACGGACGCCGGGCGACACACCTCTCCTGGGCCAGGCTCTCGTGCCATTGCAGTCTCCCGTGGGGGAAACGGCGGCGCAGACTGTAACTCTCCCCCCTCGGGACCGGCAAACCGCGCTTGCAACCGCCGGACGACCGGAACGGGGCGGCTGGCTGCATTCTCCGCACCCTCCGCCGCGTTCGGGCGTCCGGGGGCGCTGCTAGGGTGCGCGCCACCCAGTGCTCAACGGCATCTTCTTCGTCCTCATCGTGGGCTCCGTCCTCACGGCGGCCTTCCGCGGCACCATGCCCCGCGTGACCGACGCCTCGCTCAGCGCGGCGAAGGCGTCCGTCGATCTCGCCATCGGGCTCGTCGGCCAGATGGCGCTCTGGCTGGGAATGATGGGGATCGTCCGCGAGGGCGGGCTGATGCGCTCCATCGCCCGCGCGCTCCGACCGCTGATGCGTCGCCTCTTCCCCGAGGTGCCGGAGGATCACCCCGCGATGGGGTCGATGATCCTCAACCTCGCCGCGAACATGCTCGGCCTCGGGAACGCCGCCACTCCGTTCGGGCTGAAGGCGATGGCCGAGCTGAACACGCTCAACCCCCGCCCCGGGGTGGCGACGAACTCGATGGCGCTGTTCCTGGCGATCAACGCCGCGGGCGTGGCGATCCTCCCCCTCGGGGTGGTGGCGGTGCGTGCCGCGCTGGGCTCGAAGGACCCGGCCGGCATCGTCCTCCCCTCCTTCCTTTCCACGTTCTCGGCCGCGGTGACCGCGGTGCTGGTCGCGAAGCTGCTCGAGAACCGAGCCCGCTTCCGCCCCGAGCGCTACTCCGCCGAGCCGCTGCCCGCCCCGGCCGCGCCGCCGAAGGCGCCGGACGCGGCGGCGCTGGCGAGCGCGGAGAAGCTGGCCGAGGCCCACGCTCCGGCCACCCCCGGCCGGCGAGCCTTCGCGCTCGCGCTCCTCGCGCTGTTCCTCGTCGCGGCGGTGCGGGGCGGCATCCTCCTCCGTCCCGAGCACACCGGCTTCGAGCTGGTACGGACCTTCATGAGCGAGTGGCTGCTGCCCGCCCTGATGCTGGCCATCCTCCTCTTCGGCCTCGCGAGGCGGGTGAAGGTCTACGAGGTGTTCGTGGCGGCGGCGAAGGAGGGGTTCCAGATCGCCGTCGTCATCATCCCCTTCCTGGTCGCCATCCTGGTGGGCATCGCGATGTTCCGCGCCTCGGGGGCGATGGACACGCTGATCGGCCTGCTCTCGCCAGTGACCTCCAGGCTGGGGTTCCCCGCCGAGGCGCTCCCGATGGCGCTGATCAAGCCGCTCTCCGGCACCGGCGCGCTGGGCGTGATGAGCGAGACCATGAAGACCCATGGTCCGGACTCGTTCGTCGGCTACCTGGTGTGCCTCCTGAACGCCGGCACCGAGACGACCTTCTACGTGCTGGCGGTCTACTTCGGGAGCGTGCAGGTCAAGGTGCTGCGCCACACGCTGGTTGCCTGCCTCGCCGCGGACCTGGCCGGCTACGTCGCCGCGACTAGCCTCTGCCACCTCTTCTTCGGGTGGGCCCCACGCTGAGTCACTGCGGCCGTGGCACGGTCGGTTCTACGAGCACGCGCTCCACCGCGGCGAACGTCGCGTCGGGAGCGTCGACGTGGAGCCAGTGGCCCGCGCCGGGGATCTCCTCCAGCGTGACCCGGGGCGCGAGCGCCGCGAGGCGGGCCCGGGCCGCCGGCTCCACCACCGCCGAGCGCCCGCCCACGACGAAGCCCAGCCGGTGGTCCGCGGGGACCGAGGTCACCACGTCCCAGTCGTCCTCGGAGAGCACGCTCCGGAGGAGCGACTCCAGCCCCGGTAAATCCAGCGAGAGCAGAAATCCTGGACCCGCCGGCTCGAGCGCCATCGCGAGCCACTGGGCGATGGCCCGGGGCTGGCCGCCCGCCTCCACGGCGCCGAGGAACGCGGTGCGGGTGGCGTACTCCCGGGGGAGGCGGCCGAGGAGGTCGAGCACGTCGCGGCTCTGCTCCGAGCCGAGCCCGTCCGGGCGAGCCGAGGGCGAGGCATCGAGCACCACCGCGCGCGGGAACCGCTGCCCGCTCGCGCGCTGCGTGGCAAGGACCACCTTGCCCCCCAGCGAGTGCCCGACCAGCGCCTCCACCGGGCCGGCAAGCCCGTCCACCAGCGCGAGAACGTCTCCGGCGGCCGCGCGCACGGTGTGCGGCGGAGCGAAGCCGACGCGAGAGTCGCCATGGAGCCGGAGGTCGACCAGCGCCGCTCCCCAGCTCGGGTGCGTGTCCACCCACCTCCTGCCGAAGGAGCGCCAGTTTCCCCCGCGCCCGAGGAGCCCGTGGAGGAACAGCACCCAGCGCTCGGGGGTGCGTGGACCCGCCGTCAACACCGTGTGGGCCAGGGTGGCCATGGGGCCGGAGGAACTAGCACGGGGGGGCGGGCCTGCTAAGGTGGAACTCCCGTGTCGACGACTGCCGAGTTCGAGGCGGAGTGGCGCCGCTCTCGACCTTCCAAGCTCCCCTGGATCCTCCTCCTGGCCGCGATCGTGGTGGGCGGCTGGAGCTCCTGCACGTTCAAGGGGGCCAAGGACGAGGCCGAGGCCGCGCTCAAGAAGGAGAGCGAGCGGTCCGCGGCGCTGGAGACCAAGGTGAAGGACCTGGCGAAGACCCAGGCCACCCTGGAGAACAAGATCCGCGATCTGGAGCGCGAGAAGGCGCTGCTCGCCGAGCGGAAGGTCGAGCCGGTGAAGGAAGAGCCGAAGACCGCGGCGAAGAAGCCGGCCACCACGTCCTCCAAGTCGACCTCGAAGAAGACGTCGACCAAGAAGACGAAGCACTAGGGGCAGCGCCCCGGCCTCCCGTCCTCCCGGGTCAGGGGGACGGCTGCGTCGCGGCTGAGGATCGCTTCAGCTCGGGCCCCGGGCGAGGCTCGTCTCCCAGGATCTCCCGCAGCACCGAGGCGGTGGCGGTCCTCGTCCGCGCGACGTCCCTCGGCGTGCCCTGGGCGACGATGCGGCCTCCGGCGTCGCCCCCCTCCGGACCGAGCTCCACGACGTGGTCGGCCGCGGCGATGACCACCGGGTGGTGCTCGATGACGACCAGCGTGTCCCCCCGGGCGACGAGCTGGTCCAGCACCCGGAGCAGCTTCGCCACGTCCGCGAGGTGCAGCCCGGTGGTGGGCTCGTCCAGCACGTAGAGGGTGGGCTCGTGCCGGGCGGTCGCGGTGAGCTCGGCCGCGAGCTTGAGCCGCTGGGCCTCGCCGCCGGAGAGGGTGTGGCTGCCCTGGCCCAGCTGGAGGTATCCCACTCCGAGCTCGGAGAGGCAGCGCAGCGGACCCGCCACCCGGGGGAGCGCGGCGAAGGCCTCCAGGGCCTCGTCCACGGTGAGCCGGAGCGTCTCGCCGACGTTGAGCCCGCGCCAGCGCACCTCGAGCGTCGCCGGCTCGAAGCGCGCCCCGCCACACGCCTCGCAGGGGGTGGTGACGTCGGGGAGGAACGACATCTCGTGGCTGATGCTCCCCTGGCCGGCGCAGGTGGCGCAGCGACCGCCGGCCGCCGAGTTGAAGGAGAACCGGGTCGGGCCGAAGCCTCGCGCCCGGGCCTCCGGCGTGCCGGCGAACACCCGCCGGAGCTCGTCCCAGATGCCGAGGAACGTCGCCGGGACGCTGCGCGGAGTGCGCCCGATGGGCGACTGGTCCACCGCCAGGACGCGGCGGAGCGCACCGAGGCCGCCGAGCCGCCGGAACGGGCCCGGCGGGAGCGTGGTGCGCCCGAGCGCCTCGCGCACGGCGGGGAACAGCACCCGCCGCACCAGGGTGCTCTTGCCCGAGCCGGAGACCCCGGCCACCACCGTCATCCGCCCGAGCGGAAGTGCGAGGTCGACCCCGCGCAGGTTGTGGCACCGCGCTCCCTCGAGGCGGAGCCAGTCCGGTGAGGGCGGACGCACCGGCCGGAGCCCGCGCACCGGCAGCCGGAGTGCCCGCCCGGTCGGTGAGGCCTCGCTCTCGAGCACCTCCGACGGCGGACCGGCGGCCACGATGCGGCCCCCGAGCCGTCCGCCGCCCGGTCCGAGGTCCACCAGGTGGTCGGCGGCGCGCAGCGTGTCGAGGTCGTGCTCGACCACCAGCACCGTGCTTCCGGTGTCCACCAGCGCGCGGAGGTTGGCGAGCAGCCGGCCGGTGTCGCGGGGGTGGAGGCCGATGGTGGGCTCGTCGAGCACGTACAGCGCACCCGTGAGCCCGGCCCCGGCCTGGGCCGAGAGGCGGAGCCGCTGCATCTCTCCGCCGCTGAGCGTCGCCGCCGCCCGGTCGAGCGAGAGGTAGCCGAGGCCCACCCGCTCGAGGAACTCCAGCCGCCGCACCAGCTCGCCCAGTGCCGCCCCGCCGATGCGCGCCGCGTCTCCGGAGAGCGACCAGCCACGAACCTCCTCGAGCGCGCGCACCACCGGCTGCTGGACCATCTCGGCGTAGCGGCGGTCGAAGAGGCGTGCCGCGCGGGGGATGGGCTGGAGCCGCGTTCCCGCGCAGGTGGGGCAGGGCTCGGTGGACCCGCCCTCGATGCCGCCGCCCTCCAGACCGGTGCCCTCGCAGTCCTCGCACCGGCCCTGCGCGGTGTTGAACGAGAACCACCGCGGGTCGAGCTCGGGAACGGCGGTGCCACAGCGCGGGCAGCTCCGCTCGGAGGAGAACAGGCGCTCCTTGCCGTTGCCGCCGCGCAGCACCTTCACCGCGCCATTCCCCCAGCGGAGCGCCTGCCAGAACGGCTCGGCCGGAAGCTCCGCCGCCGGTCCGGACCAGACGACGAGGTCGATGGTGTGCTCCCGGCTGCGGGCGAGCTTCGGCGGAGCATCGGTCGAGACCCGCTCCCCGTCGCAGAGGGCCTCCTTCACGCCCGCCCGGGCGGCGGCGGTGAAGACGTCGAGGTAGGTGCCCTTGCGCGCGCGAACCACCGGAGCGAGGAGCTCGATCGGTCCGCGCATCGACCGGGCCTCGGCCAGCAGCTGTTCGGGCGAGCGGGGAGCGATGGCGGTGTCGTCGTTCGGGCAGTGCGGCGTGCCGAGCTTGGCGAAGAGGAGCCGGAGGTAGTGCGCGACCTCGGTGACGGTGGCGACGGTGCTGGTGGCGCCGGCGCGCGCCGTCCGCTGCTCGAGCGCCACCGCCGGGGGGAGGCCACGGATCAGCTCCACGTCGGGGCGGGGCAAGGTGGGCAGGAACTGGCGCGCGTAGGGGCTGAGCGTCTCGGTGAACCGCCGCTGCGCCTCGGCGAACACGACGTCGAAGGCCAGGGTCGACTTGCCGGAGCCGCTCGGTCCGGTGAGCACCACCAGGGTGCCGAGCGGGATGCGGCAGCTCACGTCGGCGAGGTTGTGCTCCCGGGCATGCTCCACCTCGAGCCAGCCGCTGCCGTCGCCCGGGGCGGCCGGCGGCCGGGCCACGGGCGTCGAGCGCTCGGCGCGGAGCGCGTCCGCCGTCCGGGACGCGCCACGGGCCACGTCCTCCGGCCGTCCCTCGGCCACCACCCGGCCGCCCTCGCGCCCTCCTCCGGGGCCGAGCTCGACCAGCCAGTCCGCGGCGGTGAGGACGTCGAGGTCGTGGTCGACCACGAGGACGCTCGCCCCGGCGTCGACCAGCCCGTGCAGCGCCTCGAGCACCCGCGCCACGTCCTCGCCGTGGAGCCCGGCGCTGGGCTCGTCGAGCACGTAGAGCACCCCCTCCTGCGCCCCCCCGAGCGCCCGGGCCAGCTTCACCCGCTGCGCCTCGCCGCCGGAGAGCGTCGACAGGGGCTGGCCGATGGGGAGGTAGCCCAGGCCGAGGCGCCGGAGCGGCACGAGCGCCGCGTCGATGGCGCGGTCGTCGCCGAAGGCGCGCAGTGCCTGGTCCACGGTCATCCCGAGGACCTCGGACACCGAGTGGCCCTGGAGCCGGACCTCGAGCACCTCGGGCTTGAAGCGGCGGCCGCGGCAGGCGGGGCAGATCAGCGCCACGTCGGCGAGGAACTGCATCTCCACCGTCTCGCTCCCCTCGCCCGAGCAGGCCTCGCAGCGACCGCCGTCGACGTTGAAGGAGAAGTGTGCCGGCCCGAAGCCGCGGAGGACCGCGTCCGGCTCGGCCGCGAAGCGCTTCCGGAATGCGTCCCAGGCCTTGGTGTAGGTGGCGGCGTTGCCGCGCGACGTGCGCCCCAGCGGAGCCTGGTCGACCAGCACCACCCGGCCGAGGGGCAGTCCCGACACGACGGATCGAACCGGGCCCGCCGGCTCGACGTCGGTCTGCCCGACGGCGCGCGCCAGCGTCCGGTGGACGACCTCCTCGGCCAGGGTGCTCTTCCCCGAGCCGCTCGGCCCGCACACCGCAGCCAGCACACCCAGGGGCAGGCGGACGTCGACGTCGGCGAGGTTGTTGGCGGTGGCGCCACGCACGTCGATCCATCCCCTCGGCACTCGCGCCTCTCGCCTGCGCGTGCGTGCGCCGCCCAGGACGCGGCCGGTGGGCAGGTCGGAGCGCCGGGCGAGCGCGGACGGAGTCCCGTCGAAGCACAGCCGGCCACCCTCGGGTCCGGCGCCGGGGCCGAGCTCGAGGACGCGGTCGCTCGACCGCACGAGGGACGAGTCGTGCTCCAGGACCAGCACCGCGTTGCCGCGACGCGCGAGCTCGCCGAGGGCGGTGGTGAGCGGAAGGAGGTCGGTGGGGTGCAGGCCGACCGACGGCTCGTCAAGGACGAAGAGGGCGCCGGTCAGGCCAGTCCCGAGCGCCGCGGTGAGCGAGACGCGCTGCGCCTCGCCGCCGGAGAGGGTGCGACTCTGCCGGTCAAGGCCGAGGTAGCCGAGTCCCACCCGGACCAGCCAGCCCAGCCGGCTCACCAGCTCGCGGCGGGCGAGCTCACCCTGACCGGTGCGGGTGGTGAGCTGCTCGAGGCGGCGGTGAGCTTCCGCGACTTCCAGCCGGTGCCAGGCGGCGAGGTCGAGCCCGCCGACGCGGTGGCGGAGCGCGTCCGGGTTGAGGCGTGCGCCGTCGCAGCTGGCGCAGAGCGTGTACGCCCGGTACCGGCTGAGCAGCACGCGCACGTGCATCTTGTAGGTGCGGGACTCCATCCACCGGAACCACGCGCGCAGTCCCGGGTACCGGCCGCCGCGGTAGGTGCCCTCGCCCTGGAGCACTGCCTCGCGTTGCTCGGGGCGCAGCGCGCACCAGGGAACGTCGAGCGGGATGCGCTGGGACTTCGCGAAGCGGATCAGCTGGCCGCGCTCCCAATCGCTCGACCGTCCGTTCCAGGGACGGAGCGCCCCGCCGGCGATGCTCAGCGACTCGTCGGGGATGACCTTCGCCCAGTCGATGCCGAGGGTGCGTCCGAACCCGCGGCACGCCGGGCAGGCACCCACCGGCGACTGGTAGCTGAAGAGGCCAGGACGGGCCGGCTCGAACCCGCGGGCGCAGACCGGGCACACGAGGCCCTGGCGGACGCCGCGCCGCTGCCCGGAGACCCAGAGGTGCGCCTCGCCCTGGGCCTCGGCCCAGGCCTGCTCGAGCGAGGCGGCCAGCCGCCCCCGGGTGGCGGCGGAGAGGGTGATCCGGTCCACCACCACGTCCGCCTGGCCGGCGGCGCCCATCGTCTCGGCCGGGCGGAGCTCCTCGAGCGGGCGAACCTCGCCGCCGACGAGCAGCCGGCGGAAGCCGTCCTTGAGCAGACGGGCCCGGACGCCGAGGAAGGTCTCGGTGTCGGGGATGCGGACCGGGAAGGTCAGGACGGTGGCCGCGCCGCCGTGCGCCTCGACGAGCGCGCCGGCCGCCGTCGCCGGGTCCCGGCGCACCGCCTCCACGGCGTGGTCGGGGCAGAGCGGCAGCGCCTCCCGGGTGAAGAGCGCCGAGAAGTAGGCCTCGAGGTCGGCCAGGGTGGCCACGGTGGAGCGCGAGCTCTTGACGCTGGTGCGCCGGTCGACGGCGATGCCGGCGGCCACCGGCTCGAGCCGGTCCATGGGAGGTCGCTCGAGGCGCTCGAGGAACTGGCGGGCGTAGGGACTGAAGCTCTCGACGAACCGGCGCTGCCCCTCGGCGTAGAGGGTGTCGACCGCGAGGCTGCTCTTCCCGCTGCCCGAGACGCCGGTGACGGCGGTGAGCTGGCCGGCGACGAGCTCGACGCTGACCCCCGCCAGGTTGTGGGTGCGGGCCCCCTCGAGGTGGATCCGGTGCATGGGTGGGGAGGTGCGGTGCTAACAGGAGGACAGCGGTCCTGCACCCCCCGTCGCGGTGTCACCGCCGTGGTCTCCGCCTCCCGGGCAGACGGGCAAGCACGGGTCCTGGCTATGTTGAGCGCCGTCATGGACCCCACCGAGGTGGAACGCCGTCGCCAGGCTGCACGGGCCGCGCTCGCGCTCGGGGACGAGGCGCTCCTCGCGAGCTGCGAGGTCACCGCGTTCGTCGGCAGCGGACCGGGTGGGCAGCACCGGAACAAGACCTCCTCCGCCATCCGTCTGGTGCACCTGCCCACCGGGGTGACGGTCACCGCGACCGAGCGGCGGAGCCAGCTGCGGAACCGCGGCGCGGCGCTCGAACGGCTCCGTGCCGTGCTCGGAGGCCTCGCCCGGGTTCAGCGCCCGCGGCGTCCTTCGCGGCCCTCCCGTGCCGCGAAGGAGCGGCGGCTCGAGTCCAAGAAGAGGACCGGGCGCCGGAAGGCGGAGCGGCGGGACCGCGGAAGCTGGTGACGGAACGGACGGTCATCGTGCGGCGGACAGCGCCGCGGATGGAGCCCCGGTCCCCCGCACCAGGGGGACGCCTGAGGAAGCGGGCTCAGCCTCGGACCACGCCCTCGTCCGGCTGGAAGCGGGTGCGGATCCGGTGGCGCACCGTCTCCAGCGCGTCGGGCACGGAGACGCGCGCCTTCTCCCCGAAGGCGACGACGAACTCCTTCCGGTCGAGGTCGACGAGCCGCCTCGGCTCCTGGACCGGCCGTCGCATCTGCAGCAGCTTCACCGCGCTCAGAGGCACCGGGATGGCGTGGCGCTCGAGCACGTCCGCCCAGAAGCGGCGCTTGAGCTGCCCCACCGTCATTCGCTCCACCTGGACGGGAAGCAGCTGGACCGAGACCGTCGCCGCGCCCATCCGGAAGCTCCACTCGGAGAGCAGCTCCAGGTCGAGGAACGCGGTGTTCAGCACCGACTGCACGTCCTGGCCTCGAGGCAGGAAGTAGCTCCGCACGAGGTGCCCGCAGCGGGGACAGGCGCTGGCATGCAGGTCGTCCAGCCCGCGGAGCCGGTAGAGCGGGACGGCGAAGACCTCCTCCTCGCATCCGGGGCAGCCGGTGCGCTCGCCGAGCGTGCCCAGCACCCGCCGGAACTCGACGCGGAACGGGTGCTTCCGCAGCGCCAGCGGCACGGCGTCGCGGAGCGCGGCGGTCCGGAAGCGAAGGCCGGACTGGACGAGCCGCTCGCCCGCGCGCCGGATGCCGAACTCGACCCACTCGGCGGCCTCGACCAGCGCGCGCTCCAGGGTCGACGAGCTTCCGTCGGTCCCGCCGAGGTGCTCCAGCCGGAGCGCCAGGTCCTCGTAGCTGCGCAGGCCGTCGAGCGGATGCGGCACCAGCTCGCTGGCGTAGGCGAAGAGCACCAGGCGGGCCGCCGCCGGCGAGGACCGGGCGAGCTCGGCGATCCGCTCCGCCGCCTGGCGTGACTCGGGCGCGGCGCGGGCGCTCTGCAGCGCCTCCAGCGACAGCCGGACCAGCTTCTGCCGTCCGAGCGGGTCGAACGCCCGGCCCAGCGATCGGTTTCCCTCGGTGGTCAGCGACCGACGGTTTGCTCGTCTCACCGCATCCTCCAGCGCCCCCGCGGCGTCCGCGACGTCGCCCAGCGCATCCTCGCAGCGCGAGGCCAGCTCCGCACGGAGCTCGTCGAAGAGACTTCGCCCCGCCTCGTCCGCGGCGCGCGCCCGGCGCCGGAGCTCGGCGGTGGCGCAGGTCTCGAGATCGCGGAGGTCGAGCCGGAGCCCGTCCCGGGCCGAGGCGAAGCGGGCGCGGCGCTCCTCCAGCAGCCGGACCTCCTCCTCGAGCGACACCGCGGGCTCGGGAAGCTCCGTCCCCAGGGCCTGATCGGCCAGCGCCTCCAGCCCCTCGCGGTCCCCTGCCCGGTAGAGCGCGTTGATCCGCGCCATCAGCGCCGCGTGCCGGACCTGCTCCTCCTCGGTACGCGCGAGGTCGGGGTGGAAGCGGCGCGCGAGCCGGCGGTAGAGCGACTTCAGATCCGCCGTCGGGGGCGGCTCGGGGGCCGACTCGTCCTCGCCGGCCTCGTCCACCCTGCCCTCCTGGTGCAGCTCCCGGGTGCGGTGGCGATCGACTCGCCGGGCGCGGGCGGCGCGCTCCCGGGGCTCGGCCTCCTGGAGCATCTCCACCCAGCGTTCCAGCTGGCGGACGACCGAGGCGATCCGCTGGAGCCAGCGCTGCTCGGCGGCGAGCTCGGCACGGTGGCGGACCTCGAACGCCGACAGCTCGGCGCGGAGCGTCTCGCACTCCAGCTCGAGCTGGGCCACCTCGTCCCGCAGCGCCTCGAGCTCGGCGAGCAGGGCCTGGAGACGCTCGCGGAGCGGAGAGGGGGCGAGGACGATGGAGGCGGGGCGAACGCGGGGCACGGGCAGCGGCGGGAGTCTAGCGACTTCCCGCCTCGGCCGTGTGCGCTCCGCTCAGCGCTCGCGGGGCTCGTCGTGCTGCTTCTTCTTCTCTCCGGGCGGGACCTTCGCCGGATGGGCCTTCGGACGCGGCGCTGCCGCCTGGGCCCGCGGAGGCGCGTTGCTGGCCGCGGGGCGAGAGACGCCCTCGTTCTGGACCACCGGGCCGTTCGGCGTCGACTCGGTCCGTGGAACGGGGCGGAGGATGGGCTCGTCGCCTGGCGCGTTCGCTCCGGGCCGCGGATTCGGATTTCCGCGCTGCCCACCCATCGCCTCCGGCTTGAGCTCGGGCTGGACCAGCGGCGGGCCACCCGCAGGGTTCACGCTGGAGGGCTGCCCCACGATGGGGGTCGGAGGCGGGCGGGGCTGCACGGTGACCCCGGACCCGTTGGGATCGGGACGGCGGATGACCGGTGCGTTCGCGTCCGGTCCGTACGGGACGGCCCCGCCGTGTCCGCGATCGTAGCCGGCGTTGACCGGCGTGCCTCGGACCGGGGGAGGCGGAGCGACCACCACCGGATGCACGGCCGCGGCGTCACGCGAGACCACCGGCGCCTCGGCAGCCACCGGCCGGCCCTCGCGCGTCACGCCCGCCGGGGCGACGACCTCGACGACGCCGCCTCGCGGCGCAGGACGGATCACCATGCCCGGGCGGACGACCGGTGGCGCGCTCAGGACCACCGCGGGAGGCGTGCCGATCGGCGCGGGGACGATGACCCCGGGCTGCGAGCCGGGAGGCGCCGGGACGAAGACGCCCTGAGGGCCGACGGGCCGGGCGTACCCGACGTGCACGACCCGCACCTCGGCCACCGGGACGTAGACCGTCGGCGGGGGCGGGACGAAGACCCGCGCGACGGGGCGCCAGAAGCCGGCGACGAAGACGACGTTGGGCCCGCGGTACTCGTAGTACGGCTCGCAGTAGACGTAGCCGGGGTTCGGCGGACGGCTCCAGTGGCCGCGCGCCCAGACCCACTCGCCGTTCCACCAGCTCCAGTGACCGCCGACCCAGACCGCCTCGGCGTAGGGCTGCGGGGGTGGAGGATCCCAGCGCATCGGGGGAGGCGCGTAGGGGATGGCGACCGCGGGAGGCTGATCGACGGGCGGCTCGATGACGACGCTCGCCACGTCGACGTCGGGCTGCACGAGCGGAGGGGGAGGTGGCGGGGGCGGCGACCGGTACGCCACGGGCGGCGGCGGGGGCTCGCGGTACTCGTGGACCACGCAGCCCGAGGCGAGCACCACGCCTGCCATCGAGAGGATCCTGCGCATCGTCGGTTTCCGTCCTTCCTTGCCAGCTGGCGAGACGCCCCGGTCGGCCGCGCTATTCATCGGACGCGGCTGCGGGAGGAGGGACTAGCGTACCCCCATGACGACCCGCATCCGGTGCAACGGCGTCGAGCTCGCGGTCGATGACTCGGGTGGAAGCGGTGTAGCGGTGGTGTTCTCGCACGGCCTGCTCTATTCGCGCCGGATGTGGGACGCGCAGGTGCCCGCGCTGCGAGCCCGCTTCCGCTGCATCGCGTACGACCACCGAGGGCAGGGCGAGAGCGAAAAGCCGCTCCAGGGCATGGACATGGACACGCTCGCCGAGGACGCGGCGGCGCTCATCGGCGCGCTCGGGATCGCGCCGGTGCACTTCGTCGGGATGTCGATGGGTGGATTCGTCGGCCTCCGCCTCGCAGCGCGGCGCCCGGAGCTGGTGCGCTCCCTGACCCTGGTCGACACCGCGGCGGGCCCCGAGCCGGCGAAGAGCCTGCCGCGCTACCGACGGCTGGAGTGGGTGGCGCGCTGGATCGGCGTGCGACCCGTGGTCGGGCCAGTGATGGCCATCATGCACGGGGCCAGCGTCCTCGCCGATCCGGCGCGGGCGGGGGACCTGCGCGTGTGGCGCGAGCATCTGATGTCGCTGGATCGCCGTGCGATGCCCCGGGCCGTCGAGGGCGTGCTCCAGCGCGAGAGCGCGGTCGCGCTGCTGGGCCACATCCGCTGCCCGACGCTGGTGGTGGTGGGCGAGGAGGACGTGGCCACGGTTCCCGCTCGCTCGGAGGAGATCGCCGCGGGGATCGCCGGAGCCCGGCTGGTGCGCATCCCGCGCGCCGGACACATGTCGCCGATCGACGCGCCCGAAGCCGTGACCGCCACACTCCGAGCGTTTCTCGAGCCCCAGCGCTGAGGGTCGCTACTTCCTCCCGTAGTTGGTGGCGAGGTAGTCGACGATCTGCTCCATCTCGCCGGGCTCCATCGGGGCACCGTAGGCCTTCACCATCTTGCTGACCTCGGCCTCCCAGCCCTTGCGGTCGAGGAACGGCGAGTTCATCGGGATGTAGTCCTGGCTGTGGCAGGCGGCGCACCGGCCGACGACGAGATCGCGCGACGGCCCCTCCTTGAGCTGGACGCGATTCTCGTCGGGAGGTGCCGGCGGGGAGGCGAGGAGAACCAGAGCGACGAGCGCGGTCATCGGCGGGCTCCCTATGCGATCCGGATCGCGACCCGGGAGACGACGTTGTTGTGGTAGCCGGCGGGGTTGAAGATCAGCTCCGACGGCTGGGTGGTACCCATCCGGCTCGTGGCCCGGGCGAGGACGGTGACCTCCCCCTTCGCGCCGGCCTTGAAGCCGTAACGGAAGCCGCGGAACGAGAAGCGACCGAGGTCCTGGTCCAGCGTCGCCGCCTGCCAGCTCCGGCCACCGTCGGCGGAGACCTCGACCGTCCGGATGCCGCTCCCGTTGTCCCAGGCGATGCCCTTCACCTCCACCGCCTGACCGGGGCGGAACCGCTGCCCCATCCGCGGAGCGGTGAGAAGCGAGCTCACCACCATCTCGGTGATGGGGGTACTGGCCTCGCTCTCCTGCGACAGGAAGCGGTCCACCACCGGGAACTTGCCCTTGGGGATGCGGTAGGCGGTGCTCATCCAGAAGGTCTTGAGCGGCTGCGAGAGGACCTGGATCGAGGTGAGGTGCTTCATCCAGTAGGTGCCGGTCCATCCGGGCACCACCAGCCGGACCGGGGCGCCGTTCCAGTGGGGGAGCGGCTCGCCGTTCATCTGCCAGGCGACGAGGGTGTTCTCGTCGAGCGCCTTCCAGACCGGGAGGCTCTTCACGAAGTCGGGCGTGGCCTCGAGCACGCCCTGGTCGGCGCCGTCGAACGCGACCTCCAGCGCCTCCTTCTTCACCCCCGCCCTCGCCAGCACGTCCCTGAGGCGCACGCCCTTCCAGCGGGCGTTTCCCATGGCTCCGATGCCCCACTCCACGCCGGCGACGTGCGGATCGGACAGCCCGCGGCGGTTTCCCGAGCACTGGCAGACCGCAGCGAGCTCGACCTGCTCGAACCCCTTCTGGAGGCCGGCGAGATCGAGACTGAACGGCTTCTCCGCCGCGTCGCCGCCGACCTCGAGCTTCCATCCGTCGGCCGGCACCTCGGGAATCCGGGCGAGGTGGTAGCGGACGAAGAAGGCATCGTTGGGAGTGACGAGCTGATCGAAGACCTCGAGCGGGCTCTCGTAGTTCGGAGGCCGGTAGGACCGCTTGATGAGCGGCCGCTTCCCGGGAAGCGTCTCGAGGAACGACACCTCCAGGGTTCCGGCGGGAAGGTCAGACGGTCCCGCGGGGATGCTCGCTCCGCCGGACGATGGATCCGAGGCGCGGGCCAGCGACGGGAACAGCCCGCCGGAGCCGACCACCGCCGCGCCGCCCGCGAGATCCACGAGGAACTGTCGCCTGGTCCTCATGCCGCACCTCCCGTTGCCACGATGCGATCTCCAGCGAGCCGAGGGAGCGTTCCGGAGCGCTCTCCGCGAGTCAAGCGTCGCTCGTTGCGATGTCGACGAGCGAAAGCGACTCAGCGGCTGGCCAGCAGCACCGGCCCGATCGACGGGACCAGGAGCACCACGGCCACAGCGCCGACGAGCAGCCCCACCCTCGCCATCTCCAGACCCACCGCCCACCGGCGGCCCTCGAGCAGCGCCGCGCCGGCGACCAGCGACACCAGCACCCAGGCGACGGCTGGAGCGAGCGCGGTGAACGACAGGACCTTGTGCCAGGTGAGCAGCGCGAAGGCGACGACGATGATCAGGGTGAGCTGCACGCCGACGTACCAGGTCCGCCCGCGTCCGGGCCGGACGTCGTACTTGGGCAGCGCCTCGGGATCGACTCCACGCCGCGGCTCGAGCGGGCCGAGCCACGCCGGATGCCAGGCCGGGGAGGCGAAGAGGAACCGGACCGCCTCGCGGGCCGACGGAGCACGGCGCACCGCCTCCACCAGCGCCCAGAGCGGCTGCACCTGCGCCCAGACGGGGTCGAAGCTCCGGAGGGGATGGCTGACCCCGTAGACCGGCAGCTCGTCCTCGCGCTTGAGGGTGCCGAACATCTGGTCCCAGCAGATGAAGGTCGCCGCGTAGTTCTTGTCCAGGTACTGCGGATTGACCGCGTGGTGCACCCGGTGGAGCGACGGGGTGTTGATCAGCTTCTCGAAGAACCCCATCCGGCCGACGAGCTCGGTATGGATCCAGAACTGGTAGAGGGTGCTCAGCGCATTGACGATGAAGAAGTGAAAGAGCGGAACCCCGAGCACCGCCAGCGGCAGGTAGAAGGGCATCACCGTGATCGGCGAGAGCACCGCCTGCCGGAGCGCCACCGCCAGGTTGTAGTCCTCGCTCTGGTGGTGCACGACGTGCACCGCCCAGAGCACGTTCACCTCGTGGGAGAGCCGGTGCCACCAGTAGTAGCCGAGGTCGACGCCGATGGCGGCGATGACCCACGGCCAGAGACTGTCCTCGGCGAAGGTCCACAGCCGGCCGTGCACGTAGAGCACCTGGTACACCGCGAGGAGCCCGGCCTCGAACAGGAGAAGCACCACCCGCTGGGCCACCCCGCAGCCGAGGTCGGCGAAGCTGTCGGTGAAGCGGTAGACCCGCTGGCGCCGGGCGCGAGCGATGAGGAGCTCCAGCCCGATGAGGAGGAAGAAGACAGGGACGGCCAGCGCGATGGGGTCCAGCGACATGGGAGAGCTCGGAGGCGAAGTCTACCCTCGTTGACTCGACGCCTGGAGGATGCGCACCGTTCCCCACGGTTGATATGAGCAAGGCTTTTACCCGCGAGGACGATGCGCCGCCCCCGCCGCCGCCCGGACCGCGCGGGCCGACGGGGCCACGCCCGCTGACCGCGGACGGCCACGCCAGGCTGGTGCAGGAGCGGGCGTCCCTGGAGGGCTCGACGGCGCCCGGGGCCGAGGACCGCCGCCGGGCCCTGGACGCGCTGCTCGAGCGCGCGGTGCTGGCCCCTCCGGAGGCCGGCGCGGACGGGCGGGCGGTGCTCGGGGCGTTCCTCGAGGTGGAGGACGCGGACGGCGGGCGGAGGGAGCTCCGGCTGGTCGGCGGGGACGAGGCGGACGCGGCGCGCGGCTGGGTGCGGGTGGACTCCCCCCTCGGCGCGGCGCTGCTCGGGCGCCGGGCGGGGGACGCGGTGCTGGTGGAGCGCCCGCGGGACACGCTCGAGCTCCGGATCCTCCGGGTTCACGCCGGGACGGACCACGCGCGCTGAACTCCTGCGAGGTCTCGCGGCGTCGTCCAGCCCATCCGGACCGCGGCAGGGTGGTGAGGCCTGGGCGGAGCGAAGGCGCTCGATGTGGTTTACGAGCTGCTCTCACCGGATGTCGAGGTCCCGACCGCGGAAGCCGATCCGGCGCCGCCCGAACAGCGCGCGCCGCCGCTCGCCGCCTGACTGTGATGGTCAGCGGGCCCGCCGGCGTGCGACGGTCGGTACCTATGCCCGCCGACCTGACCCTCTGGGTGGATGCGTTCTGGATCAGTCCCTACGCCTTCTCGTCCTTCGTGGCGCTGGAGGAGAAGAAGCTTCCCTACGACGTGGAGGAGGTCGCGATGCACCGATTCGAGAACCGGGCCCCCGACTACGCCCGGCGCTCGCTGACCGCGCGGGTCCCGATGCTCCGGCACGGGGACTTCTTCCTCTCCGAGTCGAGCGCCATCGCCGAGTACCTGGACGACGCGTTCCCCGGCGCCCCGCGGCTCCTCCCCGCAGACGTGCGGCACCGGGCGAGGGCCCGCCAGGTGATGGCCTGGGTGCGGAGCGATCTGATGCCCATCCGCGAGGAGCGCTCGACGAACACCATCTTCTACGAGCCCGCGACCGAGCGCCTCTCGGAGAAGGCCCGGGGTGCCGCCGCCAAGCTGCTCGCCGCGACCGAGGCGCTCCTCGCCCCCGGCGCCACGTCGCTGTTCGGTGGCTTCTGCATCGCGGACGCGGATCTGACGCTGATGCTCCAGCGGCTGGGCAAGAGCGGCCATCCGCTGGGGGACAAGGTGCAGCGATTCGTCGACGCCGTGTGGGCGCGGCCCAGCGTCCGGAAGTGGGTCGACCGGAAGCGGGCGACCTTCGTCCCCTACTGATCGGCCTCCAGCGGGCCGTGGAGCTTGACCGGCGCCTGCCGCGAGCGGAGCCGGATGTTGAGCAGCTCGACCCCCAGCGAGAAGGCCATCGCGAAGTACACGTAGCCCTTCGGGATGTGCTGTCCCATCCCGTCCGCGACCAGCACCACGCCGATCAGGATCAGGAACGCCAGGGCGAGGATCTTCACGCTCGGGTGGCGCTCGACGAAGGCGCTGATCGGGGCGGCGAAGGCGAGCATCACCATGACGGCGATCACCACCGCCGCCACCATGATCGACAGCGCCCGGGCCATCCCCACCGCGGTGATGACCGAGTCGATGGAGAACACCAGATCGAGCAGGACGATCTGGATCACCACCGCGCCGAACGACACCCGCACCGGCCGGAGTTGTTGCGAGTGGTCGACCTCCATCCGGTCGAAGATCTCGTGCGTGGCCTTCCCCACCAGGAAGAGGCCCCCGCCGATGAGGATCAGGTCGCGGCCGCTGATCGGCTCGCCGAGAACGGTGAAGAGCGTGGTCTGCAGGGTCACCAGCCAGGACATCGCCAGGAGGAGCAGCACCCGCATCACCAGCGCCAGTCCGAGCCCCAGCCTCCGGGCGAACGGCTGGCGCGCCTGGGGCAGCTTGCCGGTCATGATGGAGAGGAAGACCAGGTTGTCGATTCCCAGCACCACCTCGAGGGCGGTGAGGGTCAGCAGGCTGATCCAGCCGTCGAGCCGGAAGAACGGCGCGAGATCGAACATGGAGATGCCCCGGAGGTGACGGTCAGAACTGCTCTTCTTCGGGCGAGGGTGGCTCCTCCTCGGCTCCGCCCGCGGCGGCCTGCCGGGCCTGCTCTCCCTCGATGGCCGCCAGCAGCGCCCGCTCCTTGTCGTGGAAGCGGGCCTTGCCGGGATCGGCCAGCGTCCGCCGAGCACCGGTGGCGTAGAACTCGAGGTCCTGTGCGCTCGCGCCGTGGATGGGCATCCCGCGGCTGCGACCGTAGGGCGGGAAGACCGAGGGCGGCTCGCCCGGAGCGGACGGAGGGGGACGCCGACCCGGGGCGCGCGCGGCTCCCTCCCCACCGATGGTGAGCTCAACCAGCCTCACGCTGAAGCCGTCCCCGCGGCGCACGGCGGTGCCCACCTGCACCTGCTCCACCGACCCGTCGGCACGCGTGACCGACACCGTTACCGGCATCTCGTTCTCGCGCATGTCCCGTGGCATCCCACCGTCGGGAAGCCCCTGTCAACGCCCGCGCCGCCAGCTCCTACGCGGCGCGCGCCCGGACCACGTGCCCGAGCCGCTCCAGCGCGCGCTCCACCACGTCCATGGACGGTCCGAACGAGAAGCGGGCGTGGCCCCGGAATCGGGAGGCGCGCCCCCGCCGGCGCTTTCCGGGATTGATGTCGAAGAACTCGCCGGGAACGGTGATGACCCGCTGCTCCAGCGCCGCCCGGAAGAGGCCCATCCCGTCGTTGAGTGGCGCGGGCAGGCCGCCGAGGTCTCCCCAGACGTAGAAGGTTCCCTCCGGTTCGCGGTCCACCCGGATGCCCAGCGCCTCGAGGCCCCGGAGGAGCCGCGCCCGCTTCGGCCGGAAGGCTGCGTGGATGGCCTGCAGCTCGCGCTGGACCACCGAGGGCTCGAAGAGCGGAAGCGCCGCCCGCTGCAGCGGCTTGCTCCCGCCTCCGTCGAGGAACGAGCCGGCGCTGGCGAGCGCGTCGATGACCGTTCGTGGCCCGAGGGTCCAGGTCACCCTCCAGCCCGGGTAGCGCCAGTTCTTGGTCAGGCCGTCGAAGAGGATGACCGGGTCCTTGTTGACGTCGTGCACGTGCGCAGCCGCGCTCACCGGCGCAGGCGCCCGCGGATCGCCGGTCCAGACGTAATGAGCGTAGAATTCGTCGATGAGGAGCGCGCAGTCCAGCGCCCGCGCGAGCTCGACCCAGGACTCCATCTCCGCGCCCTGCACCACCTTCCCCGTGGGGTTGGAGGGGTTGGAGAGCAGGACCGCCGAGAGCCCGAGGCCGAGGATCTCCTTCTTCAGGGCATCGGGCGGGAAGGCGTAGCCCCGCTCGGGGTCGAGGAGGATGGGGATGGCGGTGAAGGCCTTGAAGACGTCGAGCAGCTCCTCGTAGGCGGTGTAGTCGGGGAGGAAGTGGCCGAGGTTGATGAGGCCCAGGCTCGCCGCGGCACGGGTGAGGGAGGCACGCCCGCCGCCCGAGACGCTGACGTTCTCCGCCGAGTACTGCGAGGGCAACCCCCGCCGGTAGGTCCGGTTGTAGTGGCCGGCGATGGCCTCGCGCAGCTCCCACAGCCCGGCCACCGGCGCGTACTCCTGATCGGCCGGATCCACGCCGACGGTCTGGATGCGGGGCGGCGCACCGGGCAGCTCGCCGGTCTCGGGCTGGCCCTGCCCGAGGTTGCACCACTCGGGGTCGGCGGGATCGAAGCCGCGCCTCTGGGCCTCGGTGGTGACGAAGATGACGCCGGTGCGCGGCACCGGTCGGAACGCCTGCGGGGCGCTCTCGCTGGACATGGAACTCCCGAGTCTACACCGCGCCGCGTCGAGCGTGGAGCCGCTCTCCATCGCCCGCTCCAGACGAAGGTCAGCATGGTGGCCTTCGACGTCGTCGGCGGCACGCTGACGCCGGTCTGACCCAGGCGCTCAGGCCGTCCGGGCCCGGGGCAGCGGAGGCTCGGGCCAGTCCCCCTCGAGGGCGGGGTGGCCGGGCTCGCCGCAGGGGCGGAGCCGCAGCACGCCGGCGGAGAGCCCGGGGCCAGGCCGGGCGCCGCGGACCAGCCGCTCGGCCAGGCTCCAGCAGAGCGCCGCGGCCCGTCCCTCGGCGTCGGGCGGAACGCGGTGGAGGCGCAGGTCCGGCCGGCCGACCTTGCGCAGCCCGCGCGCTTCCACCACGCCCATCCGGGCGCGCACCGAGACGTGAGCCCGCACCGCGGGGCGGAGCGCCGCGAGGACCTCGCTCCGGAACCCGTCCGGCGTCCACCAGCGCCGCGCCTCGACGTCGAGCACCGCGACCGCGCCGGCCTCCAGGAGCGCGGCGAGGACCGACTCGGCGTCTCTCAGGTGCACCAGGTCCGGCGGGTCGACGCGGTGCCCCCGCAGCACGGCGAAGTCGGGAGCGCTCCGGACGATCGCGGCCAGGCCCGGGGGGCCCTCCGCGTCGTCTCGGGCCGCCGCGACCAGCGGCTCGACCCAGAGCCGGGAATCCCCCTGGGGGTGCACGGTGAGCGAGAGGCCCGCCGGCGTGGGCGGGAGACGGACCGGAACGAGCTCGCCGAACGCCAGGTAGAAGAGCGTGGCGTCCCCGCCGCCCGGCTCGAACGCCGGCCTCGACCAGTCTTCCGTCGCAGCGGCCATCGAGGGGGATGGGAGTACCCGAGGTGCTCGACGTCCCGTGCACGGCCAGGTGAACTCCCGGTGCCCGGGCGGTGTCGGCGCGCCCGGGGACCCGCCTACTCCGGAACGCGCGGCTCGGCCGGCTCCCCCCGGAGCCGCTGCAGGCAGTCCCGGTGGTGGCGGAGCACGTTCCGCGCGTAGGCCAGAGTGCTGTACCCCCGCCGCAGCTTCGGGCTCTTCAGCTCCAGCTCCGGGACGGCGGCGGCCGGGAGCGGGCGCCCGGTCTGTTCCCGGTAGACGCGGCGGAGCGCGAGGTAAGTGGGCGTCTCCTCGAAGGCGAGCTCCTTACCCTTCTCCAGATCGTCCCGGAGCCGCGTCTCGGGCAGGGCGGGGACGAACCGGGTCCGGAAGGCACGGAAGGCGCGCAGGGTCTCGCTGTCGCCGCCGGTCGGCTGGCCGTCGGGCCCATAGACCAGCAGGTCCCCGTCCGTGGCGAGCGGGAGCCCGGTGAGCTGCGCCAGCACCCGCTGGACGGCGGCGTTCCGCGAGGCGTACTGGCCGGCGTTGTAGTCGGCGAAGCGGTAGAGCACGTCCGGGTCGGTGAGCGGATATCCCCAGAGGCGCGGCACCCCGTACCGCAGCCCGCCCGGCCGCGTGTAGAGCGCGTCCCGGACCACCTCCACCTGGTCGGGCCAGCCCCGGCTCCGGGCGTACTCCACCGCCCAGCGGACGCTCACCTGCATCGAGCCGGCAGTGGTGACCGGATTCAGGTCCTCGAGGCGGCGTCCGCGGAACAGCGTGTCGAGCATGTTGGCGGTGGCGACCACCGCCGGGTGCTCCCGGCGCTCCGCCTCGAGCATGTCGCGGAAGAGGAGGTCCAGCTCGCGCTCGGTGCGCAGCCGCCGGATCCGCTCCTCGAAGGTGCGGCGGTCCCCCGGGGCGCGCTGACGGAGGATCCGCTCCATCGCCGCCGGGCCGAGCGGCCCGTACTTCTCGGCCTCCTCGTCGAGCCGCGTCCGCACCAGACGGCCGAGGTTGGCGACCGGGGGGTCGGCCTGGAAGCCCGATTCCTGCTGGAGCACGGCGACCACCCCGCAGACCCGCGTCGCATCGGCGACGATGCCCGCGTCCGCGAAGGCGGCGAGGAGGTCCTTCGCCCAGCCCGCCGGGTCGGCCACGCTGTCCGGGAAGGCCGCCCGGACCTGCGCCGGGGCGAGCGGCGCCGGGGGCCGGGTCGGAGGCGGCGGTGGCGGCGCCGGGGCATGGCAGGCCGCGGCCGCCGCGAGCAGCACGACCGCCAGCTCCGGGGCGGGGCGAGACACGACGGACCCCGGCCGGGGAACACAGCGAGCGGTGCTCGACATCGCGCCCGGCCGACGTTACCCCCGCTCCCTCCCGGTGCCTCCATGACCTGGCGCGCGCTCAACCCCTGGTCGGGCCTGGCGGGTCTCCCCCGCGACAGCTGGCTCCTCGCCCTCGCCACCCTGGTCAACCGGGCGGGGACCATGGTCATCCCCTTCCTCGCCCTCCACTTCACGAAGAACCTGGGCTTCTCGGCCGGTCAGGCCGGGATGGCCCTGGCCGCGTACGGCATCGTCTCGCTCCTCACCTCGCCCTTCGCCGGCCGGCTCGCCGACCGGGTGGGCTCCCAGCGCGTCCTCACCCTCTCGCTCTTCCTCGGGGGACTGGGGTTCTGGGCGTTGCCCCTCCTCACGACGATGCCCCAGGTCCTCGCGGGCATGGTGGTGCTCTCGGCCGTGTCCGAGGCGATGCGACCGGCCACGCTCGCGCTGGTGGGCGACCTCGCCCCGCCGGAGCTCCGGCGGCAGGCGTTCGCCCTCAACCGGCTGGCCATCAACCTCGGGATGAGCGTTGGCCCGGCGCTGGGGGGCTTCCTCGCCGCGCACTCGTTCCAGATGCTCTTCTGGGTCGACGGGGCCACCTCGGTCGCCGCGGCGCTGGTGCTGCTCCTCTTCCCGCTGCGGGTCCACTCGTCCGAGGCGCACACCGGGGAGGCACCCTCGCTCGGAGCCATCGGCGACCGGCGGCTGCGCTACGTCATCCTCTGTCTGCTCCCGGTGCTCCTGGTCTTCTTCCAGCACGAGGGCGCGATGCCGGTGTGGATGGTCGAGGAGCTGGGCATGTCGACGCGGAACTTCGGCCTGCTCTTCACCATCAACACCCTGCTCATCGTGTTCCTCGAGGTGCGGCTCAACACCGCGACCGCGCACTGGAGCCCGGCCCGGGCGCTGGCGGTGGGCTCGGCCCTGTGCACGGTGGGCTTCGGGGCGCTGGCCTTCCTGAGCAGCTATTGGGGCATCGTGGCCACGGTGGTGGTCTGGACCTTCGGGGAGATGATCCTCTTCCCCTCCACCGCGGCCTACGTCTCCGAGCTCGCTCCGCCCACGCGCCGCGGCGAGTACATGGGCTTCTATTCCATGACCTTCGGCGTCGGGTTCACCCTCGGGCCATGGGCGGGGCTGACCCTGTTCGAGGCCGCCGGGGCGCGGGCGCTGTGGCTGGCCTGCCTCGCGGTGGGAGGGCTGTCCACGCTCCTCCTCGGGCGCATCCGGTCCGGGGCTCAGGAGCCGGCGCCGGCCCGGGCCGTCGCCACGGGCTGAGCGACGGGCGCGGGCAGGGACAGCACCTCCGAGCCCGGCGGGACCGGGACCTCGGTGGGGGCCCGCCGACCCGACAGGCGCTGCACCAGCGCGCGGCCTCGCCGGAGCAGCTCGGAGAAGCCGGAGAGCTCGGCCTCGAACTCCAGCTGCGAGGTCCCCGAGCTGTCGAGGAACCGGCGTAGGCCGAGGAGCGAGTCCCCCCGGCGGTTCATCCCCGGCTCGCAGGTCGTCGCACTCTCCACCCCTGCCTCCTCGAGCCAGGGGAGGTGGGCGGGACGGACGTAGCCGCTCGGGTAGCAGAAGTGGTGGAGGGCGCGGCCGGTCAGGGGCTCGAGGACCTCCCGGTTGTCGCGCAGCTCGCCGAGGGCCAGCGCGCGAGAGACCGGGAAGCGGTGCCGGTGGGTGTGGAGCTGGAGGTCCAGGCCCTCGCCAGCGGCGGCGCGCAGCTCGTCGGGGCTCGCCAGCGAGAGCCAGCGGCCCGCCCGAACCGGCGCGAGGTCCACGCCGAGGGCCCGTCCCAACCGGTCTGCCAGGGCCTGGCGCTCGGGCTCGGAGAGCCGCTCCTCGGCGTGCCGGACGAGGCGCCACATCGCCTCGGTCCGGTCAGGGCCGCGGGTCATCCGGACGGCGCCCACCATCCCCACCCCCAGCTGCCCGAGGTCGAGCACCGGCTCGCGGCTCTCCTCGAAGGCCCACTGGACGAGGAGCCGGAACACCGGCGTGCCGCTCCGGACGTGGTAGGTCGTGACGTAGAGCGTGGCCGGGAAGCCGTGCCGCCGCAGCGCCGGCCACGCATGCCGGAGCGTGCCCGCGAAACCGTCGTCCAGGGTGAGCACCACCGCCGCCGGCGGCAGCGTCCCGCCCTGGAGCCGGTCCAGCGCCTCCTCGAGCGGGAGCACCGGGTGGCGGTGCAGCGCGAGCAGCCGGCGCTCGAGCACGTCCGGGGAGAGGAAGAGCCCAGGGAAGACGCGATGCTCGTCTCCGAGCGAGGTCCCGTGCCAGCAGACGATGCGCAGCGCGTCCCGGGTCAACAGGCGCGAGAGGCGGAACAGCCCCGCTGCGCGGGCCCCGGCGTAGAGCGAGCGCTTGAGGCGGGGGCGCGCCCGCCGCGCCACGGTGGCCGCCGTGCGGCGGAGCCAGCGCGAAGCCTCGAGGAGGGCGAGCCGCCGGTCGCCCGGGAACCAGAGGTCGGAGTGGATGCGCGGGTCCAGGGAGAGCGCCGCGAACCGCAGGAGCGTACGCGCCTTCTCCCGTCCGGAGAGTGCACCATCTCGCAGGACGCTCCGGACGTGCATCAGCTCGCCGGGGATGGTCTGCCGGCAGCGGACGCCCGGCCTCCAGCTCGGCTCGGGCTCGCGCAGGCCGAGCCACGCGTCGAGGAGCAGCCGGGGAAAGTCCACGCCGGCGGCGAGCGCGAGGTGGAGCGACCCCCAGAAGCGCGCGTTCAGCTCCAGGAGGCGGAAGTCTTCCGTCGCCGGATCACGGCGGTACTCCAGCATCGCCACGCCGTTCCAGCCGATGCGGCGGAGGACCGAGAGCGCGTGGGCCTCCACGTCGGGGAGGCGGACGCTCTCGCGGAGGGAGGAGACGCCTCCGGTGTGCGGCACCTCGTGGAGGCGGCGGTGGGCGAAGCGAGCGCGGGGGTGGCCATTCACCATCAGGAAGAAGGCGCCGATGCCCTCTCCGGGGACGTGGCCCTGGACCAGCACCTTCCGGTACTGCGGGAGCCAGCGCCTCAGCTCGTCCTCCGCCTCGGCGGGTCCCGCCACGCGAAGCACCCGGCCCGGAGCTCCGGCCCGACCGTGCACCGCGTCGGCCTTCAGCCACAGGGGACGGCCGAGCGCGGCGAGCCGCTCCGCCGGTGGGACGGTGGAGTGGACCACCAGGCTCGGCGGAAGCCGTGCGTCGCCCTCGAGCGCGCAGACCAGATCGGCCTTGCTGAAGGCGATCTCGAACGCCGCCGGGTCGAAGAAGGGGAGGAGCGGCCGGAACTCCTCCAGCGCCGGCCGGAGCCCGAGGAGGAAGCTCTCGGAGGGGACGATGGCCCGGATGCCGAGCGCGGCCACCGTGTCCCGCACCCAGGGGAGGAAGGCTGCCGATGCGGGCGCCGGGTACACCCGGGTGCTCCGCGCCTGGCGCGAGCGCAGGCCGAGCGCATCCTCCGTCTCGGCGCAGGCGTGGACCGGGTAGCCCGCCCGCCCGAGGGAGCGGATGACGCCGATGGTTCCGAGCGCGCCGGCCTGGGGAACGAGGACCGGGACGCTCCCGCGGTCACGCTCCGGCACGCCGCTGCTCCAGCCACTCGACCAGCGCCGTCACCCCCTCGTCGATGCAGGCGAAGCAGGTGTCGAAGTAGGGGTCGGACAGGCCGTACGGGTCGGCGAGGACCGGCCGGGGAGACCGGCACCACAGCCCGAGCAGCGTGACCTGCGCCCGCGGGTGGGCGCGCCGGAGCGCCCGCGCCTGGTGGGGCTCCATCGCCACCAGCAGGTCGCCCGCGGTCGGCCGCAGATCCGTCGCCCGCCGGGAGGCCCGGGGGAGCAGCTCGAGTCCGCGCCGCCGCGCCGCGCGGACCGCCGCGTCGTCCGGGGGAGAGCGGCCGTCCGCGGTCAGCCCGAACGAGCCGGCCTCGACGCGCAGGGCCCGCGCCCGTGCCTCGGCGTAGCGGCTCCGGCAGACGTTTCCGGCGCAGACGAACACCAGGCGCAGGACGCGCGAGGCGTCGAGGGACTCGAAGTCGGCGTACGCGCCCAGCCGGTGGAGCCAGGTGCTCGCCCGGTGCCGGACCCAGCCCCGCTTCCGTCCATGACGTCTGGACACCTCCCTCGACCAGACCGTGAGCACGCCCGTCACGCCGAGCCAAGGTAGGTCGCCCGCGCCGTGCGGCAACCCGCCCCGGGTTCCCGGCTGTCCGCCGGCGGACCGTGCCCGCGCGGTCGGCGCTCCGTACCTTGCCCGCGCGTGGACACCCTGCTCTGCGTCGCCAACTTCCCGTCCAGCACCGGCTACGCGTGGACCTTCATCGGCCGGATGTTCGCCCGGGTCGCGGACGCGCTCGCCCGCGACGGGGTGCGCACCCTCGTGGCCTATCCGGTGCTCGACGTCCGGCCCGAGGCCCTGGCCGGGAGCGCGGCGGAGCCCATCCAGGCCGATTTCTCGCTGGCCTCGGCGCGATCGGTCCTCCGCGCGGCGGAGCGGCTCCACCGGGAGCGCGTGCGCGCGGTGTGGCTCGTCGACCGTCCGGTGGTCTCGCTGGCCCATGCCGTCCTGCACGCCGCCGGCGTGCGCCGCGTGGTGGTGCACGATCACAGCTCGGGCGGGCGCCAACTGCCCCGCGGGCTCCGGCGGATGGCCCGGCAGATCGCCACCCGCGTTCCCTGGGTGGCGGCCGACGCCGTGGTCGCGGTCAGCGCCTACGTCGCCGCGCGGCAGCGCGAAGCCGGACGGGTCCCGCCGGCGCGGATCCACACCGTGCCGAACCCGGTGTCGATCCCCGACCGCTCCGCTCCCTCCGAGACGCGCTCCCGCCTCGGGCTCGCCCCCGGGCGCCGGTGGGTCGCCGCCGCGGGCCGCCTGACCCCGGAGAAGGGCTTCGCCGATCTGCTCGAGGCCGCCGACGCGCTTCCCCCCGACGTCGAGCTCTGGTTGTTCGGCGACGGTCCCGAGCGGGCCCGGCTGGAGGCGCTGCGGGGCCGGCTCGCGACCGGCGAGCGCGTCCACCTCGCCGGTGCCCGCGCGGATGCCGCGGAGTGCGTCGCCGCGGCCGACGTCTGCGTCGTGCCCTCCCGGTGGGAGGAGGCCTTCTGCCTCGCCGCCGCCGAGCCGCTGGCCCGGGGGCGCCCGGTGGTCGCCACCGGCGTGGGCGCCGTTCCCGAGCTGGTGCAGGACGGGGTCACCGGCCTGCTGGTGCCACCAGCGTCACCCGCGGCGCTCGCGAGCGCCATCACCCGGCTGCTCGACGCCCCCGAGCTCGGGGCCGCGCTGGGCCGCGCCGGACGCGCTCGGGTCGCCCGGACCTACGGGTGGCCTCGCGCCATCGCCGGGATGCTCTCGGTGCTCGCGCCGGCGTTCGCTGGCCGGCTGCGTGTGGGTGGCAGCTCACCCGTTCCCAAACGTTGACGACGATGCCGAAAGGGGGTGTCGTCTGCCTTCCTCGAACGAGAGAGAGCATGCGCATCCCGCTCGCGGTGTCCCTCGCCCCCCTCGCCCTCGCGCTCGCCTGCAGCGACGAGGGGCCCCTCCAGCCCGGCGGACCCAGCCTGGCCATCGTGCCCGCGACGGTGAGCGTGGAGACCGGCGCGGATCCGATCACGCTCCAGGCCTTGCCACAGAACGGCAATCTCACCGGCAGCGTGAGCTGGGAGCTGCTCAGCGGCCAGGGCGCCGGCGCGCTCGGGTCGAGCACCGGGATCACCGTGAGCTTCACCCCCTCCGGGCTCGGCACGTCGGGGGGCAACGCCCTGGTGAAGGCCACCGCCACCGTCGGCGGGTCGACGCAGGTGGGCACCGCGGCGGTGACGGTCACCCCGTCCACCCACGGGCGGATCGCCCTGAGCATCGACCCAGGTGAGGCCACCGCCTGGGTCGACATCTTGGATCCCTCCGCCGGGACGAAGGCCACCTTCGTCGCCAATGCGCCCACGCTCCTCCGCAGCGGCATCATCGACGCCGGGACGTACGTGGTGACGGCCGATGCGGGAATCCTGGTTCCGGGGACGGTGGTGGACGGGACCTGGGACGGCACCGCCTCGTTCGACGGAGGCACGTTCCTGCCGTCGATCTCCGTTCCGGTGAAGCCGAACCTGGAGTCCAGCGTGCTGGTGCGCTTCACCCTGCGGGGCGGCCTCGGCCGGCTCTGGCTCCCCGGCAACGGCGCGATCCGCGGCTACGCCGAGAGCGAGCTCCTGGTGGACCACGACACCCAGACCGGCTTCCCGGCCGCCGGCGCGCGGGCCATCGCCTTCGACGCCTCGGGGAACCTCTGGGCCACCTTCTCCGACGGCGTGCGGATGTACACGCCGGACACGCTGGCCCTCGCCTCGCCCTCACCGGCGAGGACGGTCTCCCTCGCTGACGCGACCGGCATCGCCGTCAACGGCGACACCGTCGCGGTCGCCAGCTGCGCGGGGAACTCGGTGTCCACCTTCTCGCGGAGCGCCGCGAACCCGACGCCGGCGCAGATCATCACCGTCACCTGCCCCTGGGGCATCAGCTTCGACGGCAACAGCACCGGGAAGCTCTGGGTGACCCAGAGGGTGAACGGCCCGAATGGACACGTCTTCCGCTTTCCGGCGGGCGGCGGCACGGCCGAGACGGGGGCGGCGGTGGTCGACGCCTACGGGGTGGTGGTCGATGCGAACAACCCGCCCAACGTCTGGGTGAGCAGCTGCGCGGGGAACTTCGTCCAGCAGGTGAGCCCCACGGTCGGGAGCCAGCTCGCCTTCGTGGACCTCGCCTGCCCCGGGGGAATGGCCTTCGACAAGAAGTTCGACCTCTGGGTGCTCTCGGCGGGGACCGGGACCTCGCCCAGCGGAAACCTCCTGGTGTTCACCCCGGACGCCGGCAGCGGCCCCGGGCCGGATCAGATCCAGGTGAGCACGCTGACCCAGGTGACCTTCGGCGGGATCGCCTTCGACCCCGCGGAGGCAGGGCTCCCCGTCCACCAGTGACGGTCCTCGTGGGCTACCGGGCGTGCCGGGGGCCACCGGTCGGCCGGCGCCCGGGCTGCACCCGGAAGCGGAGCGCGTACTGCCGCGCGCAGCGGCTGGAGCAGAACCACCCAGCCAGCGGATCCAGCACCGCGCCGGCGAGGAACAGCTCCTCGCTGGTGACCGCCCGGATGAGGTTGCGACACCACTGACAGGTGGTGCCCTCGACTTCCTCGGACCTCGCCGACCGCCGCGTCAGGAACCGGAGCATGGCGCGGGCGAGGCTGTTGTCCCCGGCGCACCGGCGGCAAGCGGCCCCCGGACCACCCTGCTCAGTGGTGGACGCTAGGGTTGATCGTCGGGCCGGGGACCCGGCGCGCGCGACCGGCTCCGGGCGACGAATCCCCACACCGCCAGCGCCCCGCCGATCGCCGCGAGGAGGAAGCGCCCCGCCGGCCCGTGGGGAAGGAGGACCGCGGCGAGCACGCCCAGCGCCGCCAGTGCGCCGCCGAACCGGGCCGGGACGCCGACGGCGAAGCCCCGCTCGCGGGCGGCGACCTCGCGGGCGATCGACTCGCCGAGCGCCTGACGCTGGTCATGCAGCCGGCGCGCCTCCTCGATGCCGGCCTCGCGGGTGTGGCGCGTCCGCTCCTCCTCCTCCGCGCGCTCGGCCCGGTGGCGGTCCCAGAGCTCGGTGTTGAAGGCGACGACCTCCAGCGTATCCAGCGCTCGCCCGCACTGACACCGCCGCGTCCCCAGCGCCGAATCGACGCCGCACGCCGGGCAGCGCACGAAGGGCTGCGCGTCGGACGGCTCGGCCAGCTGGGGCGGTGCCTCCGCCGGGGGGGCGAAGCGGTCCAGCGACCCCGGCTGCGCGTCGGGCAGGGGCGCGGCGGGCTCGAGCGCCTCGAAGCGCTCGCCGGTGGCGGAGCGAGCCTGGGCTTGCGCCGCACGCGAGCGCTCGAGCCGCTGGAAGCGGGTCAGGAACCTCACCGGGTGACCCGCGAGGCTGGGCGGGTGCGATCGCGCGCCCACTCGCGGATGCGGGAGATCTCCTCGCGCAGCGTGACCGCGAGGGGGACCGTCTCCGAGACGGCCTGCACCAGGTGCGCGTCCGCCAGCTGGGTGCGGGCGTTGAAGGCGCTGTGGAGACCCTCGACCACGGCCTGCTCGAGCTCGGCACCGCTGAACTGCTCGGCGTGGCCGGCGAGACCGGCGAGGTCGAACGCCTCGGGGTGGCGGCCGCGACGGAGCAGGTGGATGCGGAGGATCTCCTGCCGCTCGGCGGCGTCGGGCAGGTCGATGAAGAAGATCTCGTCGAACCGGCCCTTGCGGAGCAGCTCGGGGGGAAGCCCCTCGACGCGGTTCGCGGTGGCAACCACGAAGACCGGCGCGGTCTTCTCCTGCAGCCAGGTGAGGAAGGTGCCCAGAACGCGCGCCGTCGTCCCGCCGTCGCTGACGTTGGAGGATGCCGACCCGGAGAGCGCCTTGTCGATCTCGTCGAGCCAGAGGACGGCCGGTGCCGCGCTCTCGGCGACGCGGATGGCCCGGCGCAGGTTCTCCTCGCTCGAACCCACCAGGCCGCTGAAGACCCGCCCCATGTCCAGCCGGAGCAGGGGGAGCGCCCACTGCGACGCGATGGCCTTGGCGGTCAGGCTCTTCCCGCACCCCTGCACCCCGAGGAGGAGGAGGCCCCGCGGGTCGGGCAGCCCGAAGGCGTGGGCCTCGGCGGAGAAGGCGCGCGCGCGCCGGTGCAGCCAGTCCTTCAGGTTCTGCAGCCCGCCCACGGCCGCGAGCGCGTGGTCCACCGGGTAGTACTCGAGGAGCCCGCTCTTGCGGATGACCTGGCGCTTCTCGTCCATCACCCGCTGGATGTCGGACGCGTCGAGCCGGTCGTCGTCGGCGATGGCCTTGGCGAAGGCGTTCTCCGCCTCCTGCAGCGTCAGCCCCAGGGCGGCCTTGACCAGCTGCTCGCCCTCCTCGCGCTTGAGGTCCACCGTGACGCGGCCGGCCTTCCGGAGCACGCCGACGATGTCCCGGAGGAGGTCCGCCAGCTCGGCGAAGGTGGGGAGCGGGACGTCGAGGACCGCGATCTCCTTCTCCAGCTCGACCGGGAGCTGGAGCACCGGGGCGAGGATGAGGAGCGTGGTGTAGCTGCTCTTCAGCGCCTGCCCGAGCTCGCGGATCGATCGGACCAGGCGGCGGTCGTCCAGCCAGGCGTGGAGGTCCTTGAGGACGACCAGCGCCGGCTCCTGGAGGCCCCGCAGCGCCTGGAGCGCGGCGTACGGATCCTCGGTCCGGTCCGGAAGAACGACTCCCCGGGTCTCGTCCAGCCGGTGCAGCCCGCGGACGGCGGACCAGCCGATGAGCGACTTGCCGTGGGCGCTGGCGATGCCGCGGAGCAGCTCGTCGACCCGCGATTCCTCGGAGGAGACGAGGTAGACCAGCGGGTACCGGGCACGGATGAGCGTGTCCAGCTCGCCGACGAATCTGGGTCGGCGAGGCGGTGCGGCGGGGCGCTCGGCGGTCTGCGGCACGATGTCCCCGCAGCATAGACGACGGCGACCGGGCGCAAAGCGTGCGGGGCGCCGTTCGGACGTTGAGACCGCGACCACATCTCGCTACCTAGCCGGAGGTGGGTCCGATGGAGACCGAGATCCTCATCGTGGGGGCAGGCCCCGCGGGCGCGGCGGCGGCGGTGCAGCTCGGCCAGCTGGGAATTCGAGACGTGCTGCTGCTCGACCGGAACCGCTTCCCCCGCGACAAGACGTGCGGGAGCGGACTGTCACCGGCGGCGCTCCACGCGGCCGAAGCGCTGGGCATCGGGCCGGAGCTTCGCCGGCGCGCCAATCCGGTGCTCACCGTGCGCCTGGTGACACCGGCGGGCGAGGAGCTGCGCGTGCCGGCGAACTCGGCGGCGTTGATCCTCCTTCGCCGGGACTTCGACGCCCTCCTCGTGGAGCGGGCGCGCGCGCTCGGGGTGCGCTTCCGTGACCACTGGCGGGCCATCGAGGCGATCGAGGAGGGCGGCCGGGTGGTGGGCGTGCGCGGGCTCGAGGGCGAGGAGAGCCGCGCGCGCTGGGTGCTGTTCGCCGATGGAGCGCAGAGCCTCTTCAGCCGGGACGACCGGGATCGACGGTCCATCGACACGCTGATGGGCTGGTGGGAGGGCCCAGACTTCGAGCCCGGCCGGCTGGACATGGTGTTCGACCGGGAGCTCTCGCCGCTCTACGGCTGGCTGTTCCCGGAGACGGCGGCGCGGGTGAACATCGGAATCTGCATCGACGCGCAGGACGAGTACGGGCGGAAGGTGTCGCACGACCTCCGGGCGGTCTTCCAGGGGTTCCTGGACCGGCACTACCGGGAGCTGCTCTCCACCGCCCGGCAGGTCGGCGGGCTCCGGGGGCACCCCATCGTCCACACCACGTGGATCGCCCACGTCACGCGGCCGGGCGCTCTGCTGCTCGGGGAGGCGGCGCGGCTCACGCACCTCGGGACGGGCGAGGGCATCAGCCAGGCGATGCGGTCCGGCATGCTCGCCGCGGGGGCGGTGGCACGGGTGGTCCGCGGCGAGGCGAGCGAGCCGGTGGCGTGGCGCGGATACCTGCGCGCGCTTCGGCGGCGCTTCACCCCGGAGTTCGTGGCCGGCCATCTGCTGCGCGACCTCGTCTCATCCGAAATGCTCGACCGGCTGGTGCGTACCTACAACGGCGAGGCGTTCCAGCACGTGATCCGGTGGATCGTCGGTGCCGCGCTGACCGGGACCCCCTCGCAGGAGGCGCCTGCTCCCCATGCCGGGTCGAGAGACGAGAGGAACGAGCCGCCGCGCAGCGAGCCCCCCCTGGCCTGACGGAGCGCGGCCGCTGATCGCCGCGCTGGTCCTCCTCGGTGCCGGGGCACGCGCCGGAGAGAGCCTGGCCGTCGAGCACGCGCGGGTGATTCCGTCCGCGAAGGCCGCGGCGATCGAGGACGCGACGTTGGTCATCCGGGACGGACGGGTCGCGGCGCTCGGCCCGTCGGCGTCGGTGAAGGTCCCGGACGGGGCTCGGCGGGTGGACGGCCGGGGCGGGACGGTGCTCCCCGGCTTCTGGAACGTCCACGTGCACTTCACCGAGGAGCGCTTCGCCGGCGCGGAGCACCGGCCCGCGGAGGCGCTGAGCCAGGCATGCCGGGACATGCTCACCTCGCACGGATTCACCACGGTCGTCGACCTGAGCTCGTACCCCGAGAACACGGTCGCCCTGCGCGAGCGCGCGCCGAGGCTCGACTGCCCGCGGATCCTGACCACCGGCATCTCGATGTTCCCGGTGAACCAGGTCCCGATCTACGTCCGGAAGGCGCTGGGAGAGGAGCTGGCGGCGCAGCTCGCCCAGCCGAGGACCGCGGCCGAGGCGGCGGCGATCGTGCGGAAGGACGTCGCGCTCGGCGCCCGGGGGGTGAAGCTCTTCGTGGGGACCTGGCTGGGGGACGGGAAGACCGGCCTGATGTCGCTCGACGTGGTGAAGGCCGCCACCGCCGAGGCCCACCGCCACGGCCTGGTGGTGTTCGCCCATCCGCAGTCGGCGCAGGGGATCGAGGAATCCATCGTGGGAGGGGTGGACGTGCTCGGGCACACCGCGCCCGACGCCGGCCCCTGGACGCCCGAGCTGCTCGCACGGATGCGGTCCCGGCACATGGGCCTGGCACCGACCCTGAGCCTGTGGCGCGTCGAGATGGACCGCGCCGGGCTGCCGGCGAGCGTGCGCGAGGATTTCATCCGCGCCGGCGCGGACCAGCTGCGGGCCTTCGCCGCGTCGGGCGGAGAGGTCCTGTTCGGGACGGACGTGGGCTACATCCCGGAGAAGGACGCCGACGAGGAGGTGGGTCGGATGGCCGGCGCTGGGCTCGACTGGCGGGCGATCCTCGCGAGCCTCACCTCGGCTCCGGCGCACCGGATGAAGGACGGCACGCGAGGAGCGCTCGCGGCGGGGGCTCCGGCGGACCTGGTGCTCGTGGACGGCGACCCGCGCTCGGACGCGCAGGCCCTGACCCGCGTCCGGGAGACGTGGGTCGCAGGGAAAACCGTCTTCACTCGGTAGTCGCGTCTCCGGGTGCGGGCAAGTGCCGCAAAAAACTTGGGGTGTCGCTACAGACCGGTAGTCTGCTGGCGGGCGATGTACGGGAGGAGCAGTCGGTGGACGACCTCGACAGGGCCAGGCTTCAGGACTTCTACGACGAGCTCGAGCGCTTCCGGGCGGTGTTCGCGAAGGCGCAGGCGCTGGTGGCGCCGATGATCGGCGAGGACGCCGGCCGTCTCGAGGCGATGGGGAAGGCCATCCGGAAGCTGTACGGGCCCTCGGTAGAGCCGCTGATGGCGCACGTGGACGAGGTGCTCGGCCACGCCAAGCGGATGATCGAGCCGCTGCCGGAGAATCCGCTCCACCGCGCGTTCGAGCGGCGGAGCGGGGGCGATCGCCGCAAGGTCGACCGCGCGCTGCTGGGGCCGTCGTTCCGGGCGCCTCCGGGCATCTCGATTCCGGTGGCAGAGCCGGTTCCCCTGCCCGCCCCGGATCGCCGGATGAGCGACGCCGAGTTGCCGACGCTGCGGACGCGGGCGCTCCGGGCGCGCGACGTCCCGGTCACGCCGCCGCGGACCGCGAACGGTCACGTGGAGGATGAGAGCCCGGCGCGGGCGGCGATCCGCGGATTCGCGGCGAGCACGGCCGAGCCCCGCGCCCCCCGCCCGCCGAGCGTCTCCCAGACCGCGCCCAGCGTTCGCCGTGAGGTTCCCCGGCCGACCTCGCCGGAGGCGGACATCCGCATCACCTACGAGGACCCCGGCGGCTGGGGCGTCCTCTAGGTCCCTCTCGTCAATGGACGATCGGCCGGTCCACCAGATCGGGCGCGAGCGGTCCGTTCAGCACGTCGTGGAACGGGGTCTGTAGCAACGGGTCCCCGGGGACGCGCATCTCGACGGAGCCGTCGGAGGTGGTCTCGTCCCACCAGGCGAAGCCGTGGATCTCCGGCCAGCGCCCACCGAGCAGGTCCTGGAGCGTCTGCTGCACCCACGCGCCCGGATTGCACTGGGTCGAGTTCACCGACGTGCCCAGCTCGAAGAAGAAGAGCGGCTTGGTCGTCGCCGCCGCCCCCAGCTCCGCCTCCCGCGCCTTGAGCAGCGCGTCGATGTCCCGGCAGCGCGGATCGCCGAGGTAGTAGTTCTGGTAGAGCGAGAACCCGATCCAGTCGACCACGTCGTCGCCGGGGTAGTACGCGCCGGCGTTGTTGCGCGGGTCGTCCCCCGGCCAGTTCTCCCCGTTGAGGTGCAGCGCCCAGGTGATGTTGCTCGCCCCCTCGGCGCGCATCACCTCGACGATGTGGCGAAACGCCTGCCGGAACTTCGCCGGACCGGCGCCCAGCCCGCCGTTGTACTCGGCGCTCCAGGGATTCCAGTCGCCGTTCACCTCGGTGCCGTACTGCACCACCAGCGCCGTTCCGAACGCCTTCGCTCCGTCCGCCCAGGCGCGCAGGTCGGCGTCGAACTCGCCGGCGTTGATGTTGTCCAGGGTGTACACCGGGTCGGCCACCAGCTGCTTCTGCTGGCTCCGCATGTGCAGCCGGATGAAGGGAACCGCCCCGCGCGCGCGAACCGCCCCGGCGGTCACCTCAGGGAAATGCTTGGTCACGTACCACTCGTTGCTGAAGTAGACGTAGGCCAGCGGACGGCCCACCGCGCCGACGTAGGCGTCGGCGGCCTGCATCGAGATGTCGGCATCGGGCTGGGTGCTGCCCGCCGGAAACACGCCGTGGTAGAGGCGCCCCGCCGGAGGCACCTCGATGCGCGTTCCGCCATCTGGCGCGGGACCTGCGTCGAGCCCCCCGTCGACCGCCCCCGCATCCGGAAGGAGACCACCGCCGTCGGCGATCCCCGCGTCCACCGGGCCGAGGCCGCGCCCGCCGCCGCAGGCGAGCGCGAGCACCAGAGCCCCGGTGCCCCACCGCCCCCGCCGGCTCCGACTCGACGCCAAGTTCCCTCCACGGGACGCTGCGGGGCGAAGCTGTGGCGTGTGCCTTGGTGCCGCCACCCTGCCCGCCAGGGGGCCGGTTCGCCGCGGACTCGAGCGAGCTCACGTCGTGCCGGGGCTTTCGCTCGAGGACAGGAGGGCTGATCCCGGGGACAGCCGTTTGTGGGGCGCACCCTGGGTCGGTGCGCTAGAAGTCCTCCCCTCCGTCGTTCAGGGAGGTTGCACGTGAAGGTTCTGGTCGTGGTCCAGGCGCGCACCGGCTCCACCCGGCTGCCCGGGAAGGTGCTCATGCCGCTTGCCGGCAAGCCCCTGCTCGTCCGGATGCTGGAGCGGCTCCAGGCCGCGCGCACCCCGGCGAAGATCGTCGTGGCGACCACCACCGCCACCTCGGACGATCCAGTGGCCGAGCTGGCGCGCCAGGCCGGGGTCGAGTGCGTGCGGGGCCATCCCACCGACCTGCTCGACCGGCACATCGCCGCGGTCCGCACCACCGACTGCGACGCGGTCTCCAAGATCCCCTCGGACCAGCCCCTCCTCGACCCCGCACTGGTGGATCGGATCCTCGGCACCTTCCTCGAGGACCCCACGTACGACTACGTCTCCAACCTCCATCCGAGCACCTGGCCAGACGGGTACGACGTGGAGGTCATGAAGCGCGAGGTGCTGGAGACCGCCTGGCGCGAGGCCACGAAGCCGATGGAGCGGGAGCACACCACGCCGTTCATCTGGGAGCGCCCCGAGCGCTTCAAGCTGAAGAACGTGGCCTGGGATCGCGACCTCTCGATGACCCACCGGCTGACCATCGACTACGCCGAGGACTACGAGCTGATACGCCGGGTGTACGACGCGCTGTACGTCGAGGGGAAGCCGCCCTTCGGGCTCCAGGCCATCCTCGACTACCTCGACGCGCACCCCGAGGTGTTCGCCCTGAACCAGAAGTTCGCCGGGGTGAACTGGTACCGCCACCACCTGGGCGAGCTGAAGACGGTGGACGCCTCGCGCACCCGGATCCCCGAGCACGAGCGCAAGGCGCCGCCGAAGGGCTGATTCCCGCCTGCTACGCGAGCCGGGCGAAGCCGGTGTGCTTCACCGGCCCGAGCAACCGCGAGCGCACGTCGCCCTTCTTCCGGGCGTCGGCCACCTTGCCGAAGGCCGCCTCGACGGCCTCGAGGTAGGCCCGGACGTGCTGCTCCTCGTGGCGCACCGTCGGATAGAAGCGGTCCGAGGCGAGAAAGCCGCGGCCCAGCATCTCCTGGATGAAGAGCGTCATGTACGCCGGGGCCTCGCCGTCCTGGAAGCCGAAGCTGGCCAGCGCCGGGATGCCGGTCACGCTGATCGGAACACCGGTGCGCTCGGCGATCTTCTTCCAGCCCTCCTGGACGCGGGTGCCGATCTCGGTGAGCGTCTTCCCGGCGTCGATGCGCCGGTGCTTCGCGGTGGTGGCCAGCGCCGCCGCCGGGCCGACCCGCTCGGTGAAGTAGGCGCTGGAGATGAAGGTCTTCTGCACCGCCTCCATCACCGACTTGCGGCCCACGATGGCCGCCATGGCGAAGCCGTTGGAGAGCGCCTTGGCGTAGGTCGCGAGGTCCGGCTCGATGCCATAGGCCAGGTGAGCGCCGCCGGTGTTCATCCGGAAGCCGGAGGTGATCTCGTCGAAGAGGAGCACCGAGCCATTCTTGGTGGCGATCTCCCGAGCACCTTCGAGGAAGCCGGGGATCCGGCCCGCGCCGCGCACCGGCTCCATGACGATGGCCGCGAGCTTGTTGCCGCGCTGCTCGACGATCGTCCGGAGGGCGTCCAGGTTGCCGTAGGCGAAGGGGTGGGTGGTGCCGGCGAGCCCGCGCGGAACGCCGTTCGGCTCGAGGCCGGGGAGCAGATGGCCCTGCAGCCCGTCGGCGCCGCTGCCGAGGTTCACCGAGATGTACCAGTCGTGCCAGCCGTGGTAGCCGCAGAAGGCGATCTCGTCCCGACCGGTGGCGGCCCGCGCGATGCGCACCGCCTTGGCCATCACCTCGCCGCCGGTCCGGGCGTAGCTCACCATGTCCGCCCAGGGGTGAAGGTCGAGGAGCAGCTCGGCCAGGGCTACGTCCTCCGGCGGGTTGAGCGTGCACATCGGGGCGGACTTGACCGCGTCGATGACCGCCTTCTCCACGTCCGGGTCGGCGTAGCCGAGCGTCTGCGCGCCGATGCCCACCATCGTGAAGTCGAGGAAGCGGTGCCCGTCCAGATCCCACACCTCGCAGCCCGAGGCGCGCGCGTAGTAGGACGGCCAGAGGTCCGGCAGGTACATCTCGGCCCGCTTGCCGAGCAGCTGCGCTCCGCCGGGGAGAATCTGCTTCGCCCGGGCGTACAGCCGCTGTCCGGTGCCGTTCTTGAAATCCTCGATGCCCATCGTCTCTCCGTCTCCGTCTAGGACGCCTTGCGCTGAGCGCCGGCCCCGATCTGCGGCGCTCGGCCCCGGGCGCGAAGGACTCCCCGTATCACGTCGGCGATCTCGTCGGCAGCGCGCCGGTTCTGTACCGGGAGCAGCGCCTCCACCTGTTCCAGGGGGAGGTTGGTGTGAACTTCCTTGCCCAGGGCGAGACCGCAGAAGGTGAGCGAGCTGTGCTCGGTGATCAGCACGTCGCAGTTGGCCACCATCTCCTCGGCGTTGCCGCCGGCGAAGACCAGCGCCGTGGGTGCGACGGCGAGGATCTCGCGGGTCGCCCGCTCCACGTTCTCGTTGGGGTGGAGCTTGAAGATCAGCTGCCGCCCGGCGGCGAGCTCCACCGAACGCTTCAGCAAGGCCGGCCGGTCCACCTTCATCATCGTCTCGCGGCCGTCACTGGTGCAGACCAGGACGTAGCCGTGGTGGGGGAAGTCGTTGTCCCGGAACCGGGCGAAGTCATCGAAGTTGGGGATGCCGGTCACCACCAGCTTCTCCGGCGCGATGTGCTCGGCGAGGAACTGCTTCCGGTACCCCTCGCTGGCGATGCAGAAGCGGTCGTAGCGCTTGGTGAGGCCGAAGGTCGCCGTGGTGGCCAGAGGCCGGGGCATGAGGCGGGTGTGGCGCCACAGCCAGGTCCGCCAGTTGGGCTGCTCCATGATGCCCTCCTGGACGAGGACCCAGGGGGTGCGGGCGAGCGCGACGGGGATGATGGCGTCGTTGGGACAGACCCAGAGGTCGTAGGCGTTCCGCTCGGCACCGAGGTCGATGCGTAGCCCGCGAGCGTTCAGCTCGTCCGCGCAGATGCCGCGGCGCTTGTGCCCGTTGATCGCCGGCTCGAGCCAGCCGATCTTGGTCAGCACCACGTGGTGAGGCCAGTCCGAGTAGTACGGCGTGAACCAGGCCTCGACCTCGGGGAGCGCCTTGGCGATCTGCAGCATCTGGCCCGTCTGGTTGGGAGAGCCACAGATGAAGAGCACCCGGGGGACGCGTCCCACCGGTGTGCTCCGGCGCCGTGGCAGCATCCGCATCGCTCCGGGGCCCACCCGCAGCATGCGGCGCGCGACCCTGAGCGCGAGGGCCGCTCCGAGGAGGGCTCCCACCGCCGGCGCGAGCCAGGCACGACCCGGAGCGAGGAGCGACACCACCGCCCCGCCCACCCCGAGCCCGAGCGCGACGACCGCCCAGAAGAGGAGCGTCCCCAGCCCGTGCCGGAGCGACGCCGGCTTGCCGGTGATCCCTCCCCAGCGCTCTGGCTCGCGCGGGTAGATCCGCGGGCGGTCGTAGTCCGGGGTACGGACCCAGGCCGCCACGGCCACCGCGCCGGCAATCGCTGCCAGTAGGAGATAAGGGACGATCATCGAAGCGAGACGACACCCCTTTCACCGGCAAGAAGCCTCGCGTCAAGTCGACGCACACTTTGCCCTCCCGGGGGTGCGAAATTTGCTGCGCAGCGCGTCTCACGCTGATAACTCCAGGCAGTTTGGTCCCTACCCTCCTCATCGTTCTCTGGGCGTTCCTGATGATCGCCCTGGAGCGCCGGTTCCCGTACGAGCAGCAGCCCTTCCTGCGGCGCGAGTTCTGGACCGACCTGCTCTGGTTCAGCACGGTCTTCTCGGTGCTCATGGGGTACCTGGCGGCGCGGTTCGTCATCCCCGGCATCGACCACCTCACCGGATGGAGCCAGACGCGGGGGATCCGCGAGTGGCCGCTCGCGCTGCAGATCGCGGTGTCCCTCTTCACCCACGACCTGTTCATCTACCTGTTCCATCGCTCGATGCACGTGAACCCGTACCTGTGGCGCCTCCACGAGGCCCACCACTCGACACCGGCGGTGGACTGGGTGGGGGGCTCGCGCGGTCACGTGCTCGAGAACCTGATCACCGGGACGGCGGAGCTGGCGCCCATCGTGCTGTTCATGTCCCCGGAGGTGGCGGCCATCAAGTCCGTCATCGACGCCTGCTGGGGGATGTGGATCCACTCCAACATCGACTGGGACATGGGGAAGCTGAAGTACGTGATCAACGGGCCGTACATGCATCGCTGGCACCACGCCCGTGAGGTCCACGACGTCAACTTCGCCACCAAGTTCGCGTTCTGGGACTGGCTGCTGGGAACGGCTTATCTGCCCGACCGCAAGCCGGAGAGCTACGGGCTGGACGTCGCGTGGCCGCAGAACATCGTCGTCCAGCAGGCATTCGCCTTCCGGAAGTTCAAGCCGAAGGCGGTGATCCGGCCCCGCGGACCGAAGGAGGCTGCCCGGTTGCACGCGGGCGACCCGGAGTTCGTCCGCCCGGCAGAGGAGTACCGGCACCGGATGGAGCACGGGCTGCTCGAGCGGCCTGCCCAGCCGGGCATGGCCGCCTAGTTCGGGGCGTGGGGTCCCGTGCGGCGCGGCGCGCGCTCGCTCGCGGCTCGGGCATCATGGGGCCATGGATGGGGCGATCCACGTCGCGGTCGTCGGGGCAGGAGCCGCGAACGCGGCGACGGTGAGGGTCGCCGAGGAGGTCGGGCGACTGCTCGCCGGCCGCGGCGCGGTGGTGGTGTGTGGCGGGCTGGGAGGCGTGATGGAGGCCGCCTGCCGGGGCGCGAAGTCGGCAGGGGGAACCACGATCGGGATCCTTCCGGGCCTCGACCGCGGTGAGGCGAACGCGTGGGTGGACGTCGCGATCCCGACCGGGCTCGGCGAGGCGCGGAACGTGCTCGTGGTCCGCGCGGCGGACGTGGTCATCGCGATCGGCGGCGAGTTCGGAACGCTGTCGGAGATCGCGTTCGCCCTGAAGACCGGAAAGCCGGTGGTCGGGATCGACACCTGGGAGCTGACGAGGCGGGGCGTCTCCGTGACGGAGATCCTGCGCGCACGCAGCCCTGCAGATGCCGTCGAGCGCGCGCTCGAGCTCGCCACACACGAACGACACCAATGACTCGCGGTACGGGAGTCGCCTCCGGGGACTCGCTCCACGCTGGGCATGGACGCCCCGCTTTCCAGCGTGCGATCCGGGAGCCAGAATGTGGATCGTGCCTGTCATCAGGCGAGCCTCGTGGTGTGCGCTGGTCGCCGTGTGCGCTCTCGCGTGCGGGAGCAGCGCCTCCGGGCCGGCAAGATCGTCGGCGAAGGCAGTCCTTTCGTTCTCCTTCCTCGAGGCGAACAACCCCATCCCGGTCGACTCGGTCGCGACCATCTCCGGCACGTCGATCCAGGCGTTCCTGCCCCCGGGGACCGACGTCAGCGCGCTGAGCCCGTCCTTCACGATCTCGCCCAAGGCCAGTGCCTCGGTGAGCGGCCGGGCCCAGACCTCGGGCGCATCGGCGGAGAACTACTCGCTGCCCGTGACATTCACCGTCACGGCCGAGGATGGGAGCACGCAGCCCTACACGGTCGTGGTGACGACCGACATCGCCGCGTTCGACGACGCCGTGACCGCGTTCATGACGAAATACGGCGTGCCGGGCGCATCGATCGCCGTGACGCACGCCGAGAAGCTCGTCTACCTCAAGACGTACGGAAAGCAGGACGAGACGCAGCCGGTCAGCCAGGCGAGCCTGTTCCGGCTGGCGAGCGTCTCGAAGACCATCACGTCGATCGCCATCTTCGAGCTGGTCGAGCAGGGCAAGCTGCAGCTCTCCGACACGGTCTTCGGCGCTGCCGGGATCCTCGGCACGACCTACGGAACGCAGCCCTACGGGCCACACATCACGGAGATCACCGTCGATGAGCTGCTGCACCACACGAGCGGCGGATGGCCGAACGACGCGAGCGATCCGATGTTCAGCAACCCGTCGATGACCGCGGCACAGCTCATCTCGTGGACGCTCGACAACCGGCCGCTCGGCAACGTGCCGGGCACGGCGTACGCGTATTCGAACTTCGGCTTCTTCGTGCTGGGGCGGGTCATCGAGCAGGTCACCGGCCTCGATTACGAGACGGCGGTGAAGACCCTCGTGCTCCAGCCGCTCGGCATCACCGACATGACCATCGGTGGCAACACGCTGGCCGACCGGCTGCCGGGCGAGGTGCAGTACTTCGGGCAGAGCGGGGAAGATCCCTACGCGTTCAACCTGCACCGGATGGACGCGAACGGAGGCTGGATCGCGACGGCCCGCGACCTCGCCGTGCTGCTCGTGCACGTCGACGGGTTTCCCTCGAAGCCCGACATTCTGAGCGCGCAGTCGATCTCCACCATGACCACGCCCTCGTCCGCCAACGCGAACTACGCCTGCGGCTGGGCGGTGAACTCGGCGAACAACTGGTGGCACATCGGCAGCCTGCCGGGGACGGAGACGGAGATCATCCGCGCGGCGATCGGCTGGAACTGGGTGATCCTCGTCAACTCGCGCAGCACGCAGGCGAGCTACGCCAACGATCTCGATCAGCTCTTCTGGACCGCCCACGGCCAGCTCGCGGCCTACCCCGACTACGACCTGTTCTGAG
>DATJVY010000045.1:0-19968 GCA_035501615.1 Myxococcaceae bacterium | reverse complement strand
CCAGGTGCTGCCGCGGACGGCGCGGGAGATGGGTTTCCAGCGGCTCGACAATCCCGAGGAGTGCGCGCACGCCGGCATCAAGCACCTGGCCCGGCTCGCCGACCGGCTCGAGACCACGCTTCCGGTGCAGCAGCGGATGCGTTTCGCGCTGGCGGCCTACAACGCCGGGTGGGGACACCTGGCCGACGCGCGGCAGCTGGCCCGGGCGCGGTCGCTCGACCCCGACAAGTGGTTCAAGAACGTCGAGCGGGCGATGCTCCTCCTCCAGCAGCCGGCGTACTACGGGGGCGCGCGCCACGGGTACGTGCGCGGCACCGAGCCGGTCCGCTACGTCTCGGAGATCCAGACCCGGTACGAGAACTACCTGAAGCTCGTACCGTAGAGGCGACCTGGACGGCCCCCGACGCGTCTACGGCGAGATCATGCCGATCTTGTCCGAGCCCGGAATCGTGAACCAGACGTTCCCGTCGGGACCGGAGGTGGTGCCGCCGCTGGCGGGCTCGCCGAGCGCCCCGGGTGCGGTGGGCAGGGGGAACTCGGACACGACGCCGGCAGGGGTGATCCGCCCCACCGCCCGGTCGGCCAACTCCACGAACCACAGGTTCCCGTCCGGCCCGGAGATGATGGCCGTCGGCTGGCTCCCCGGAGCGATCCCGTACTCCGTGATGGCGCGGCTGTGGGCGCAGTCGTTCTGGAGCCGTGGATCGCCAGGGCCCGCGGGCGCTGACGGTCCTACTGCCCGGGCGCCACCGGGACGAGGCCGTAGCGTCGCATGGTCTCGATCAGCCTGGACCGGTCGGGGGGGCCCCCGGCGCCGGCGAGGGCCGCGACCTCGCGGAAGTAGCCCGCCCCGATGTCCGGCGTGTTGACGATCAGCGCCCGGGCGACCGCCGAGTGGGGGTTGCTGAACCCGTGCACGACGCCTCGCGGCGTCCCCATCGACTCGCCCACCCTCAGGTCGCGGGTGACGCCGCCGACGGTGTACCGCAGGGTTCCCTCCAGCACGTAGATGAGCTCCTCGGCGCCGGGGTGACTGTGCGGGGGAGGGACGTTCGACCCGGGTGGGACGACGAGCACGAAGCTCCCCATCTCCAGGCCGCCTCCGGCGTCCTGCAGGTAGTGGATCTCGAGCTGTCCGATGCGGATCACCTCGGCTGCGGCACCAGGCTCCATGGGGTTCCCCTTTGTAAAGACTTTGTACTAGACTGGACAACGTACAGGGTTTTTACGGAAGGTGTCAAACATGTTCCGGAACAGGGCCCGACAGCGCCCCGATGGCCCGCCCACGGCCCTCATCGGGGCGCTGCTGCGGCTGCCGCACGAGGCGATCATGACCCGCATCCAGGCCGCGCTCGCGGGGCACGGCCACGACGTCACCTCGACCGAGCTGGGAGTGTTCCTCTTTCCCGGCCCCGACGCCCGGCGCCCGATCGAGCTCGCCCGCCAGTGCGGGATGACCCGCCAGGCGATGAACTACGTGCTCGCGGGGCTCGAGCGGCGCGACTACCTCGAACGCCACGACGCCGCGACGGCGCGGGCCCGGGTGGTCCGCGTCACCGAGCGAGGGCGGAAGGTGATCGCCATCATCCGCGCGGAGGTGAGAACCATCGAGCGGGAGTGGACCGAGCGCCTCGGGGAGCGCCGGTTCGAGGCACTGCGCACGACGCTCCTCGAGCTCGCCCTGTGGCTGGGCAAGCTCTGAAGGCCCGGGCCACCCTTCGGTGCTAGAGCGCCGGCGTGCTCCTCTGGGTCGTCGCGCTGTGGCTCGCCGCGGTGGCGGGGCTGCTCTCCTGGCGCTCGAGATGGGAGGCCCGGCGCCTCGCGCGTGCCTGGGACGCCCTCGCCCGGGCATTCATGCTCGGCTTCGATCCGGGCTCGCCGAGCATCCGCGGGACGTACCGGCTCCTCCGGCTGGAGCTGACCGCACGCCGGATCCTGCTCGGTCTGGGGCCGTGGCGGACCCGGATCTCGGCCCGCTTCGAGGGAGTGGTACCCGAGGGCCTCACCCTCCGGGCGCCGCACGGCACGCTCCGCGCCTCGGCCCGGACGCCGGACACGGTCGGGCGCTGGCTGGACGAGCATGGCCGCCGCGCGCTCCTCCCGCTGCTGCTGCGCGGCGGGGTGCACGTCCGGGGGCACACGGTGACGCTCGAGACTCCCGGCCTCCTCACCGACGCGGAGGCCCTGCGCGCCTTGCTCGGCCAGCTGGCGGAGCTGGCCCGGCTTCTCTCGCTTCGCTGAGCCCGGGGCTCAGGTCCCCTGGTTCCAGCTGTTGAGGTACGTCTCCTGCTCGTCGGTGAGGACGTCGATCTTCACGCCCATGGCCTTGAGCTTGAGCCGGGCGATCTCCTTGTCGATCTTCTCCGGTACCGTGTAGACGCGCTTCTCCAGCGTGCGGTGGTTCTTCACCATCCACTCGCTACACAGCGCCTGGTTGGCGAAGGACATGTCCATCACGCTCGAGGGGTGACCCTCGGCCGCGGCCAGGTTCACCAGCCGGCCCTCGCCCAGGACGATGACCCGGTTCCCGTTCTTCAGCGAGTACTGCTCCACGAACTCGCGGATGGTGCTCCGGTCGCGGGCGATCTTCCCCAGCGTCTCCAGATCCAGCTCGACGTTGAAGTGCCCGCTGTTGGCGACGATCGCCCCGTCCTTCATCGACTCGAAGTGCTCGCGGCGGATGACGTTCACGTTGCCGGTGACGGTGCAGAAGAAATCGCCGATCCTCGCCGCGTCCTTCATCGGCATCACCCGGAAGCCGTCCATCACCGCTTCCAGCGCCTTGTGGGGATCGATCTCGGTGACCACCACGTCCGCGCCCAGGCCCTTGGCCCGGCTCGCCAGCCCGCGGCCGCACCAGCCGTAGCCGGCGACCACGAAGATGCTCCCCGCGACCAGGCGGTTCGTCGCCCGGATCATCCCGTCGATGGTCGACTGACCGGTACCGTAGCGGTTGTCGAACATGTGCTTGGTCAGCGCGTCGTTCACCGCCACGATGGGGTAGCCCAGCACGCCCTCGCGGGCCATCGCGCGGAGCCGGATGACCCCGGTGGTGGTCTCCTCGGTCCCGCCGACCACCTCGGCCAGGAGATCCTTCCGCTCGCTGTGGAGCACGCCGACCACGTCCGCCCCGTCGTCCATCGTCAGGTGCGGCCGGTGCTCGATCGCGGCATGGATGTGCCGGTAGTAGGTCTTGTTGTCCTCGCCCTTGATGGCGAAGACGCTGATCCCGTGGTCCACCACCAGCGCGGCGGCGACGTCGTCCTGGGTGGAGAGGGGATTGCTGGCGCAGAGGACCAGGTCCGCTCCGCCGGCCTTCAGTGCGATGGCGAGGTTGGCCGTCTCGGCGGTGACGTGGAGGCACGCCGCCATCCGCATCCCCTTCAGCGGCTTCTGGCGGGCGAACCGCTCGCGGATCTGGTGCACCACCGGCATGGAGCGACCGCTCCACTCGATGCGCCCGCGGCCCTTCTCGGCCAGCGCGAGGTTCTTCACGTCGGCGGGGACGTGGGCGGACGGCTTCTTCAGGGACGCGAGCTTCTTCGCAGGGACGGCCATGTGGGGTTGGACCTCTCGAGGAATCGGCGGGTCGCCGGAGCGCCCGGGGGCCGGGAGCGTGTACGCCCGAGCCGGGACGGGAGCAAGGGGCTCCCCTCGGGCACGGACCGTCCCTCGACAACGGTGACTACTCGGTGGCGTTGCCCCGGGCTGCACGGACCCGGGCGTAGTGGCGGCGCGCCTTGTACCGGTTTCCACAGGTCTTCATCTCGCACCAGCGGCGAGTTCCGTTCTTGCTGGTGTCGAGGAAGAGCCAGCCACAACCGTCCAGGGCAGTGGCCTCGCAGACCCGGACCCGGCCCCGTTCCGGCCCGGTGAGCAGCTCCGACGCGGCGAGGGCCAGTCCCGGGATGAACGCATCGAGGCGCGCGGACTCGGGCAGGACCCAGCGGTAGCGGCCCGCCGTCCGCACCAGCCGGCGCTCGGACCACGCGCGGCGCACCTCGCGCTCGAACGCCTCGAGCGGCTCGGGAGCAGGCTGGGTGTCCTCGGAAGCGGCGAGGAAGACTCGGAAAAGAGCCTCCCGGAAGGCACGCACTCGTCCCAGGGCTGCACGCGCCTCGGCCGGGCGGAGGTGGATCTCCACCAGCATCGGCGGCGCGCGCTCCTGGTCCAGCCATCCGGACTGCAGGCCCCAGGAGACCAGGTCCTCGGGGGTGGCCAGGTCCTCCCGGGGCGCGGTCAGCCGGTGGCCCCCCGCGGTGTTCAGGAAGTCCAGCACGGGGTGCCCGCCGGCGAGCTTGAAGCGGTGAGTGCCCGGAAGGAGCATTCCGACAGTCTAACCTCTGACCATGACTTGACAGGTGTGAATCGCCCGATCGATGGTCGAACCTGACAATTGCACTTAGACGGTTAGGAGACGGCCCATGGCGAAGCCACGAGCGGTCCTCGACGCTCCCTCCAACCTCGGCCTCGCTCCCCCCGCGCCGGGGCGAGAGCCCGGAACCCGGCGCATGCCCGACGTGCTCCGGTGGAACGGATTCCGCGCGCGACTCGGCGCCCGGGACGCGGGCCGGGTGGAGGCGCCCGCCTACGGGACTGCCATTCACCCCTGCGGCATCCGCAACGGGGAGGCCATTCTCCGGTACTCCCGCACGCTGGCCGACACCGTCGAGAGGATCATCCAGCGCGAGGAGCTGGCGGTCGTCGTTGGGGGAGACTGCAGCATCCTCCTCGGCAACCTCCTCGGCGCCCGGCGACAGGTGGAGCGGCTGGGCCTGGTCTTCATCGACGGGCACTCGGACTTCAACACCCCCGAGCGGTCGCAGACCTCGGGCGCCGCGGGGATGGACCTCGCGCTCGCGGTGGGCGTGGGTCCGCCGCTGCTCTCGGCGCTGGCGGCGGACGGGCCGCTCGTCGACTCGGCCTCGGTCGTCCACCTCGGGCTGCGCGAGGAGGACCCGGCGTTCCGCGCCTCGGGCATCGCCGCGCTCGATCTCGCCGACATCGAGCGGGCCGGCCCGGCGGAGACCGCCGCTCGCGTGCTGGAGCGGCTGGACCCCCTTCCGGGCTTCTGGGTCCACGTGGACGCCGACGTGCTGAACGACGACATCATGCCCGCGGTGGACTCGCGTGCACCCGGCGGACTGTCGTACGAGGCGCTGGTGGCACTGATCCGTCCACTCCTGGCCTCACCCCGCGCGCTCGGGGTCGAGCTCACCATCTACGACCCCGACCTCGACCCGGCGGGGACCCTGGGCCGGGCACTCACCGCCGCGCTGGTGGAGGCGATTCACCCTTGAACCACGACGCACGGGCCTGGGCCGACGGCCACCGGCTCTTCTTCGAGGACCAGCTGCGGACGCTGGTGGAGCTGCGCACCGTCAGCATGGATCCGGGACGCACCCCGGAGATCGAGGCCTGCGCCGAGGCGGCGCTGGGGCTCATCCGCCACCTCGGCGGCATCCCCACCCTCTTCCGCGCCGGCGGCAAGCCGTACGTGCACGGTCGCTTCGGCGATCCACTCCGTCCCTCGGTCCTGGTCTACAACCACCTCGACGTCCAGCCGGCCGACGAGCCGGAGTGGAAGGCCGAGCCGTTCCGGATGCGCGTCGACGGCGACCGCTACCTCGGGCGGGGCACCACCGACGACAAGGGCCCGGCGCTGACCTGCCTCCTTGCCGTGGCGCACGCCGCCCACCGCGGCTCCTCCCTGGGCTACCAGCTCCTCTGGGAGTTCGAGGAGGAGGTGGGCAGCCCTCACTTCGCCGAGCTGATGGCGCAGGAGCGCGCCGCGCTCGGGGACGTCCGGGCGGTGCTCGTCTCGGACACGCTCTGGGTCTCGGCCGATCGACCGTCGATGGACGTGGGCCTCCGGGGCTTCCAGGCCCTCCTGCTCAGGCTCCGCACCGCGGACGTGGACGCGCACTCGGGCGTCGTCGGGGGCGGTGCCCCGAATCCCATCGCCGGCCTGACGCGGGTGCTCGCGGCCTGCTTCGACGCCAGCACCGGCCGCATCCTCGTGCCCGCCATCCGGGACGGCATCCTTCCGGTGAGCGACGCGGAGATGGACCTCTACGTCCGGAGCGGCTTCGACGTGGACCGATTCCGGAGCATCTACGGGTTCCGACGCCTGCTCGCGACCGAGCCGCGGGAGCTCCTCCGCCGCCTCTGGACCGAGCCCACCTTCGAGGTCCACGGCATCTCCGGCGGCTACCAGGGCCCGGGCGTGAAGAGCATCGTCCCCGCCTGGGCCGAGGCCAAGGTGAGCCTGCGCCTCGTCCCGGGCCAGGAGCCGGCACGGGTGCTCGAGGCCATCCGTTCCTTCGTCGCGGGGCTCGACCCGCTGGTGGAGGTGGTCCCGCTCGGGGCGGCGCCGGCGTTCGTCACCTCGGTCGACGCGCCGGAGTGCAGGGCGATGGCCCGCGCGGTCGACCGGGTGCTGGGGAAGGAGCTGGTGCTGACCCGCGGCGGTGGCTCCATCCCCCCGGTGTCGGTGATGGCCGGGGCGCTCCGGGCGCCGGTGCTCCTGATGGGCCTGAGCCTCCCCGAGCACGGCTACCACGCTCCGAACGAGTACTTCGAGTGGACGCAGGCCCAGCGAGGCGTCGAGCTCTACGCCTCGTGGTTCGAGGAGCTCGAGCGGACCACGAGCGCCTAGCGGGTCACCTTCGCGGCCCGCACGGCCCGGCCGTCCGGAGCGTCCGCGCGCTGAACCCGACCAGCGCCAGGGAGGCCACGCGGTGCATCAGCACGCGCGGGTCCAGCATCCGACCGATTGCGGCCCCGAACCCCAGCACAGAACTCGGGGACGTCGGTCATGAAGCTTCTTTCGAGTGACAAATTGGTCACTAGAACGAGCGTCCCACGTCAACCCCTTGCGGCCTGGAAGGACGACCCTGGGGGCGGTAGAGTGATTTCTCGGTTACGAATCACATGAGCCGGATCGCCGCCCACCAGGACGTGTTTCGCGCCATCGCCGACCCCACCCGCCGGGCGCTGCTCGACCGGCTCCGGGGAGGATCCGCGCCGGTGCATGCCCTCGCCGCCGAGTTCTCCCAGAGCCGGCCTGCCATCTCGAAGCACCTGCGCGTCCTCCGGATGGCGCACCTGGTCCGCGAGCAGCGCCGCGGCAAGGAGCGGCACTACGCGCTCGAGCCCATGCCGCTGCAGCGGGTGGCCGGGTGGATCGAGGGCTACCGGGCCTTCTGGCTCCGCAACCTCGACCAGCTGAAGGCCCATCTGGAGCGCCCCTGAGCCGCCGGGGGGCCGCACGGGCCGTCGCGGACGTCACCGCCGGCAGCCTGGTCGCAACCGTGGACATCGACGCGCCCCCCGAGCGTGTGTTCGCTGCCGTGAGCACGCCCGAGGTCGCGCAGTGGTGGGGCTCGGCGGAGACCTACCGCATCGAGCACTGGAGCATGGACCTCCGCCCCGGCGGAGAATGGCGGAGCGAGGGGACCACTGCCGACGACCGGAAGTTCATCGTCCGGGGGACGGTGCTGGAGGTGAATCCGCCGTGGCTCCTTGTCCATTCCTGGACCTACGACTGGGATCGCGGAGGCACCACCACCGTGCGCTGGGAGGTCGAGCTCCTCGGCCCATCTGCATCCCGGCTGACGGTGCGGCAGTGGGGCTTCGGCGCCGACGCCGCCGGCTGCGAGGGCCATGCCCGAGGCTGGGAGGGCGTCCTCGGCTGGCTCACCTCCCACCTCGAACGCTGAGCGCCGCTACTCGTCGGCGAGCGCGACCACCGGATCGACCCGGGTCGCGCGCCGGACCGGGACGGCCGTGGCGAGCACCGCAGCCCCGGCGAGCACCAGCGCCGCCGCCGCGAGGGCGAGTGGATCCGCGGGCCCGACGCCGTACAGGTAGCCGGCAAGAAGACGGGCCGTCGCCAGCGCCACCAGCAGGCCCACGCCGAGGCCGACCCCCACCATCCGTGCGCTCTCACCCGCGACCAGGCCGGCGATCCTCCTCGGGTCCGCGCCGATCGCCATCCGGACCCCGATCTCGCGCGTCCGCTGCCGGACCGAGTGGGCGACGACCCCGTACAGCCCGATCGCGGCGAGCACCAGGGCGAGAAGGGCGAAGGTCGCGACCAGCACGAGCGAGAAGCGGCGCCCGGCCACCGAGGCCGACAGGAGCGACTGGTAGGGCTGGACACCGAACACCGGCACCTGGGCGTCCACCGCCTGGAGCGCGGCCAGCGCATCGCGGCTCGCCTCCGCGTAGGGCGCGGCCGACCGGACGACGTAGCTCATTCCCTCCGTCGGGAGCTGAGCCTCGGGGAAGTACATGATCGGCTCGAGCCGCTGATCGAGCCCGAACTCGCGCACGTCGCCCACCACCCCCACCACCGTGGCCCACCCCGTCCGGGGCGACGTGAGCCGGATCCGCCGGCCGAGCACGTCACCGTGCCGGAAGACGGTCCGGGCGAACGACTCGTTCACCACCACGACCTCGGGGGCCGCAGCCGTGTCGGTGGCCTCGATCCGCCGACCCTCGAGGAGGGGGATACGGAGCGTCTCGAGGAAGCCGGGAGTGACGAACCGGGTTTGCTCGGAGCGCGCCTCGGCAGCGGGCGGCGCCCCCTCCACCTCGAAGAGGCGATCCGAAGCCGACAGGGAAAGCGGGAGGCTGCTGATGGCGCCGACCGACTTGACGCCCGGGACGCTCCTCAGCGCCTCCAGGGCGCGCTCGACGTAGGAGCGATACCGGGCGTGGGAGTCCAGCTCCGGCGTCCCGGCGGGAGTGGGGACCACCACCTGGAGCGTGAGGACGCCTTCCGGCTGGAACCCCGGATCGACACCGAGGGTTCTCACGAAGCTGCGGAGGAGGAGCGAGCCCGCGCAGAGGAGCACCAGGGCGAGCCCGACGTCGGCCATGACCAGCACGCGGCGGAGCCTCCGGGCCCTGGGGCGCATCGCGCTCGCGCCCCGGAGCGTTCCCTCCAGGTCCAGCTCCGACGCGGAGAGCGCCGGTACGAGGCCGAAGAGGAAGCCGCTGATCAGCGAGAGACCCAGGGCGAAGGCGAGCACCCCACCGTCGAGGTGGATCGACTCCGCCCGGGGAAGCGTCCCCGGAGCGAGGGACACCAGGGCCGAGGTGGTCGCCAGGGCGAGAACCACGCCGAGCAGCCCCGCGGCCACCGAGAGCGCGAGGCTCTCCACCAGGAGCTGACGCACCAGCGCTCCGCGGCCCGCGCCCAGGGCCGAGCGGATGGCCAGCTCCCGCCGCCGTGCCGTGGCTCGGGCGAGCATGAGGTTCCCCACGTTGAAGCAGGCGATGGCCAGGACCAGCGCCACGGCGCCGAGGAGCAGGACCAGGGTCGGGCGAACGGCGCGGACGAGATCGGCGTGCATCTCCACCGCGGTGAACACGAAGGAGAAGGAGGAGTACGCCTCCGGGTGATCGGTGATGGCCCGACGGGCGGCGGCGGCGAGCTCCCGGCGGGCGCTCTCCACCGTCGTTCCCGACGGAAGCCGCGACACCACGCGGAGGAAGTGCCAGTTGCGCGCCTGCGGCTGGAGCTGCGCTGGCTCGAAGGCGAGGGGGACCCAGGCATCGCACTGCTCGGGCAGCTCGACGCCGGCGGGAAGGACGCCCACCACCACGTACGGCTCTCCGTCGAGCTGGAGGTCCCGGCCGAGGGCGGCAGGGTCTCCCCCGAAGCGCCGGATCCAGAGCGCGTGAGAGAGGACGATGCGCCGGTGCTCGCCGTGCCGTTCCTCCTCGCCGGTGAACCAGCGGCCGAGGGCGGGACGGACGCCGAGGACCGGAAGCAGCGACGCGGTGGCCCAGCCCACGCGCAGGTGCTCCGCACGGTCCCCTCCCAGGGTCTCGCTGGAGGTCGCCCAGGCGCCCCGGTTCGCGACCGACGGCGCGGCGGCGAGGTCCTCGGTGTAGTTCAGCGCCGAGAGCGGGCCTCCGCGGGTGGGGTCCTCGGCGGAGGCGCGGTAGATGCGAAACAGGCGCTCTGGCTGCTCGTACGGAAGCGGGCGGAGGAGGACGCTGCGTACGACGCTGAAGAGCGCGGTGTTCGCGCCCAGGGCGAGCGCCATCGGGATCACCACCGCCGCGACGAACCCCGGCGAGCGGACGAACAGCCGCGCCGCCGAGCGAAGCTCCTGGCTCGGGTCTCTCACGAGGCGAGGTACGAGAGCCAGAAGCGTGCCATTGCCGGAGGCCCGCGACCGAGGCCACGAGCGTCGATCCTGGGACCGGCCGTCCCAGGACCGGTCAGGCCGTCACTGCACCCAGACGCCGTAACCCGGGCTGAGGACCAGCTCGCGCTCGAGATCCTGCTCGTGCATCCGGGCCAGGGCGGCCTCGAGCGCGAGGATCCGCCGCTCCAGATCCTCGCGCGTCGCCGGGCCGGGCTGCGAGGGAGCCGACGTCCCCGGCTCGGCCTGCGGCTCGGCCGTGGAGGGGGTGGCGGCGGAGCCGTGCTCCTCGGGGGAGGGGCGTGGATCGGCGACGGCGGAGGTGGCGAGCGCCAGAGCGCACAGCGCCGCGGGCAGGACGGTTCTCATGGTGTTCTCCTCTCAGGTGCGAGCACGGCGATGGTGCTCGCGGAGGAGACTCGGCGAGGCGCACGCCCATTCCGTCCCGCTCCTCGGGGGAGCCCGGGGCGTCAGCGACCGGGCTCGATCCGCCTGGCCCCCGCGAGCCGGCGGTGCGCCTCCAGCGCGCGATCGAGCGCCGCCTCGAGGTCCAGCCGCTCGGTGCGCGGCATGCGGTGCTCGAGGCGCGGCGCCGGGACACGGAGCACGCCGGTCTTGCGGTCGATGCGGGGCTCGATGCGGCCGACGAGCCGGTCGCCCCAGAGGAGCGGCAGCACGTAGTACCCGTGCTTCCGCGCCTTCGCCGGCACGTAGACCTCCCACACGTAGTCGAAGTCGAACAGCTGACGCAGCAGCTCGCGGTCCCAGACCAGGGGATCGAGCGGAGCGAGCAGCGCCACCTCCCGCCGGCGAAGCGGACCGCCCCGGAGGAAGCGCGCGTCCGAGGCGAGCATGAACCGCTCGTCGCGCACGCCCGCCACCCGCACCCGCCGCAGCGTCCCATCGGCCACCATTCCCTCGGTCAGCCGCGCCCGCGAGGCCGCACTGACCGTGCCCGACCAGATCTCCGCCCCGGCGCGGAGCCCGAGCAGCCCCACCCCGCGGAAGCGGCTCAGCAGCTGGTGACGGCGGACCTCCTCCTCGGGCAGCCGTGTCGCGAGCAGCGCCGCGGGGAAGAGCCGATCGAGCCGGTCGTAGACCTTGACGTTCCCCAGGCGCCGGACGATGCCGATCCGCCCGGTCCGGAAGAGGGCATAGAGCACTGCCCGCGCGACGCTGAGCTGGCCCCAGCCCCAGTGGAGGCGCTTGCCGTTCCGCTCGACGAAGGCGCTCCCGGGGAGCGGTCCCTCCCGACCGAGGCGCTCGAGGATGCCCGCGGCCACGTCGCCGTGACGCCGGAGGAGACCCTGGTAGGCCCCCTCGCGCCGCTCCCAGTGCTCCCAGTCCACGCGGTGCACCGGCAGCTCCTCCACCGGGAGGATGTTGAGCGACTTGTTGTAGGCCTCGAACAGCTTCCGCTCCGCGGGCGGCCCGTAGAGCCATCGTTCCATCCAGCCGCGGCGGTAGTTGCGGATCCGCGCGGCGAGGACCAGGTCGTCGTTGCGAGCGCCGGTCACCTCCAGCGGGTCGAACTGCACCGAGCCCAGCTCGCGGACGACGCGGAGCACCGACTCGGCCCGCGCGGGAAGGGACCGCGGAGGGGCGAGGAAGTGACGGCGCACCAGGAAGCGACGCGCTTGCTCGGCGGTGAGCTCGAGGGCTCCGCTTCGTGCTCCGTGACCGTCCTTCACCGGTCTACCAGCTCCGTCGCCTCCGCCCGCCGGCGGACCGCCTCGAGGATGACGCGCTGGAGGACGGACATGCCGGGGCCTACGCCGGGTCCTGCTCCGCCAGCACGTCGGAGAGCTTCTTGCCGTAGGGATAGAAGCGCGCCTTGTCCCCCGCGGCCCACGACCGTCGCAACGCCGGGTCGGACAGGTCCCAGTCGGGCCGGCACCGCTGGAGCACCGCGCGGAGGTCCTGCCGCAGCTCCTCGACCGTAGGCCGGCCGAAGAACCAGTAGCCGTTGTAGACCTTGAAGACCTTGAGCCCTGGCTCGAGCACCAGCGTGTGCGGCACCATCGGGTTGTGCGTCGGGTCGGTGTACTCGGCGATGTCGAGGTCCTTCTGCACCTTCCGGCCGGCGTCGCCGAGGAACGTCCAGTGGGCGCCCACCCCGCTCCGGAACTCGTTCAGCTCCAGCAGCGCGTCGGTGCTGATGGTCACCATCCGGCAGTAGCCGACCTCCATCTCGCGGTGGAGCTGCACCAGCCCCTCGTGCTGCCGGCGATCCTTGGGGCAGAAGGCGCCCCGGCTCAGCACCAGGACCAGGGGGTCTGCGCCCTGCAGCTCGGAGAGCTTGCGCCGCATCCCCCGGTGGTCGGTCAGCTCGTAATCGGGAAACACCGCTCCGGGGACGATGTCGGGTCGCACGGGGCCGGACCTTGGATCCAACGTCCCGCCCCGGGCAACCTCGCCGCGTCCGGTCCGGAGCGCGCTGCTCAGCCGCCGACGGCGCGCAGCGCGCGAGCGCCCACCGCTTCCCGGAGCGCGTCCTTCCGGTCGGTGCGCTCCCAGGTGAATTCCTTCTCCGCCCGGCCGAAGTGACCGTAGGCCGCTGTCTTCTGGTAGATGGGCCGGAGCAGGTCGAGGTGATCGATGATCTCCCGAGGCTTCAGGCCGAAGGTGCGGCGGATCGCCTCGGCGATGCGCTCCTCGGCCACCTTGGCCGTCCCGAAGGTCTCCACCATCACCGACACCGGGTCGGCCACGCCGATCGCGTAGCTCACCTGGACCTCGCACCGCTCGGCGAGCCCCGCGGCGACCACGTTCTTGGCGATGTAGCGGCCCATGTAGGCCGCCGAGCGATCCACCTTGCTCGGGTCCTTCCCGCTGAACGCGCCGCCCCCGTGCCGTCCCATGCCGCCGTAGGTGTCGACGATGATCTTCCGGCCGGTGACGCCGGAGTCGCCCATCGGCCCGCCGATGACGAAGCGCCCGGTGGGGTTGATGAAGTACCGGGTCTTCCGATCCAGCAGCTTCCGGGGCAGCGCCTTGAGGATGACCTCCTCGCGCACCGCCTCGTGGATCTTCTTGTTGGAGACCTGATCGGCGTGCTGGGTGGAGACCACCACCGTGTCGATGCGCACCGGCTTGCCGTTCTCGTACTGGACGGTGACCTGGCTCTTCCCGTCCGGACGGAGCCAGTCGATCGACTTGCGGCGCACCTCGGCCAGCCGCCGGGTGAGCGCGTGCGCGTAGTGGATCGGCGCCGGCATCAGCTCCGGGGTCTCGTTGCAAGCGTACCCGAACATCATTCCCTGGTCGCCCGCGCCCTGCTCCTTGTCGTTGTCCACGCCCCGGGCGATGTCCTGGCTCTGACCCTCGATGGCCACCATCACTCCACACGTATGGCCGTCGTAACCCATGTCACTGTGGGTGTAGCCGATGCGGACGATGGTGCTCCGGACGATGCTCGGGATGTCGACGTAGGTGCTGGTCGTGACCTCGCCGGCGACGATGGCCAGACCGGTCTTGACCAGCGTCTCCACCGCCACCCGGCCGCGCGGGTCTCCGGCGATGATCGCGTCGAGGACGCCGTCGCTGATCTGATCGGCCACCTTGTCCGGGTGACCCTCGGTGACCGACTCCGAGGTGAAGAGAAAATCCTTGGGCATGGCGGTGTCTTCCCTGCTTGCTGCGAAGGGCGCCGGACACTACCGATCGCCTCCCGCCGGCGTCAAACCGGAGGAGGGGTCGCCAGCACCTCCAGCGTCATCGGCTCGAACAGCGCGGACGGATCGGCCCGGACCCAGGCCGCCACCACCTCGTGCACCGTCAGACGCCCGCGGAGCCTGGGCCAGCTCGCCAGCGGCACGAGGCGCCGGGCCACCTCCGGCGGGAGGAGACTGCGCTCCTCCCGGGTCACCAGCAGCGCCTCCCCCGACTCGAGCGCCTGGAGCAGTGGTGACGTCCCCGACGCGCGGTGAACCGGCTGCCCGGTGAGGAACGAGTACAGCCCCGGATTCTGCGTGGCGGTGAACAGCGGCCGCCCACCGGCGCGCTCCCCGACCCAGGCGGGCACGGGTGGAGGCAGGGCTCCCGGTAGCACGATGGCGAAGAGGAGCACCGCCGCCCCCGCCAGGCCCACCGCCCCCGCGGCCACGGCGCCCCGCGCCACCGCTGCCCCCGCCACGACGAGCAGCAGCGCCGCCCCGGCCAGGGCGAGCCGCACCGGAACGACGAGCGAGAAGCGAAGCGCCAGCGCGGCCACGAGGGCGAGGCCGAGCAGCACGCACGCGCTCCCCCACCGCGCCAGCGCCGGGCGCGGTCCGGTCGCGAGGACCGCCAGGGGCGCGAGCGCCGGCACGACGTAGTGAGGATGCTTGAGCCCCGGCAGGCTGAAGATCAGCAGCAGCCCCAGCACCCAGGGCCAGGCGAGCGCCGCGCCCGGTCCGCGCACCCGGACCAGCGGAGTCCAGGGAAGCAGCAGCACCGGAAGGCCCAGCAGCAGGAGGAGCTCGCCCTCCACCGTCCAGGGGAACCGGAACTTCCCCACGTTCTCCGTCCCGAAGAATCGCCCGAGGAACGGCCCTCCGTGCCGCGCCGCCATCGCGACGTACCAGGGCGCCGCCACCACCAGCCCCACCGCCGCCACCCCGAGCAGCCAGCGCCACCGCGAACGGAGGAGCCCTCGCCGCTCGAGGTACACCGCCGCGGGCAGCACCAGGAGCAACGGACCCACCGGCCCCTTGAGGAGCGCCGCAGCGCCCGCAGCCACGCCCACCCCCCACCCGAGACGAGACGGGCCGCCGTCCGCCATCCGCCACAACCCCCAAGCCCCGGCCGCGATCGCGAGCGCCAGCGGCACGTCCATCAGGTCGACCCGGGCGTAGCGGAGCACCCCGAGACAGGTGCCCACGAGCAGCACCGCGACCGCCTCGGCCTCCGGGCCCACCATCCGGCGGGCCATCCGCCCGGTGAGCCAGGCGAGGCCCAGCGCCGCCAGCGCCACCGGGAGGCGCGCCGCCCAGAGCGTCGTCCCGAACAGCGAGAAGCTGCAGGCCATCGCCCAGTAGAGCAGCGGGGGCTTGGTGAAGTCCGGGACGCCATCCACCGTGGGCGTGAGCCAGTCGCCCCGGGCCCACATCTCCCGCGCCGCCTGGAGGTAGAGCCCCTCGTCCGGATGGGTGCCGCCCGCCGGGCTCCCCAGGCCGGCGAACAGCACCGAGGCGACCACGAGGAGCGCGGCGGCGTTGAGCGCTCGCGCCACGGCTCCGTCGTCTAGCAGATGGTGCCTCCGTCCACGGAAGAAGCCTTGTCCGGCCGCAGGCGGGAGGGCTAACGAGCCTCCGCCATGCGGAACCTCTCCTTCCTCGTCCTCGTCCTGGCCTTGGCCTGCGCCCACGGCCCGCCACCCCCGCAGGCGGAGGCTGCTCGCCCTGCCCCGCCCTCGCCCGCCGCTCCGGCCGCGACCGCCTCCGCTCCGGCGCGCTTCGCCCCGGCGGACGCCCGCCCGGAGCTCGAGGTCCCGGTGGAGTCGTACACGCTGCCGAACGGGCTCCGGGTCGTGCTCTCCCGAGACACCACCGCGCCCATCGTGACGGTCGCGGTCTACTACCACATCGGGTTTCGCATCGAGCCGCGCAACCGCACCGGCTTCGCGCACCTCTTCGAGCACATGATGTTCCAGGGGAGCGAGAACCTCGGAAAGCTGGGGATGGTCCTGCTGGTGCAGCGCAACGGCGGCATCCTCAACGGCTCCACCCGCTTCGACTTCACCAACTACTTCGAGGTCGTCCCCTCCAACGTGCTGGAGACGATGCTCTGGGCCGAGGCGGACCGGATGCGTGGCCTCAAGGTCACGCAGGACAACCTCACCAACCAGCAGGGGGTGGTGAAGAGCGAGGTCCGCGTCAACGTCATCAACCGCCCCTACGGCGGCTGGCCCTGGTTGACCGTGCCCCAGCTCGCGAACCACAACTGGTACAACGCCCACAACTTCTACGGCGACCTCGCGGACCTGGACGCGGCCACGCTCCAGGACGTGCAGCAGTTCTTCCGCACCTACTACGCACCCAACAACGCCGCGCTCGTCGTGAGTGGCAGCTTCGATCCTGAGCAGGTCAAGACGTGGGTGACGAAGTACTTCGAGGGAATCCCGCGGGCAGACATCCCGGCCATCCCCGATCTCACCGAGCCACCGCAGACCGAGGAGCAGTGGAAGACGGTGGACGACAAGCTCGCCAATCGCCCGGCGCTCGCGGTCGCCTACCACATGCCTCCCCGCGGCTCGCCCGAGTACTGGGCCATGGCCCTGCTCCAGCAGATCCTGGTCGAGGGTCCCGACAGTCGCCTCTACCAGGAGCTGGTGCAGAAGCGCGGGCTGACCGGCGAGGTCGAGGGAGGGGCGAACCTCCTCGGCAACCAGTTCAACTACCAGGGGCCCATGCTCTGGATGGCCTACCTGTTCCACGACGCCGATCACTCCCCGAAGGAGATCGTCTCCGCCATCGACACCGCCATCGAGCCGCTGCGCCACGCCCCGGTGGACGCCGCGACCCTCGAGCGCGCGCGGGTGAAGGCCCGGAGCGCGTACTACGGCATGCTCGAGCGGCTCTACGGTTTCGGCCGGGCGGACCTGCTCGCCGCGCACGCGCTGTTCGACGGCGATGCGAGCGAGGTGAACCGGATCGAGCCCAGCATCCTGGCCGTCACCCCCGAGCTCATCCAGCGCACCGCCCAGGAATGGCTCCGCCCCACCAACCGGACCGTCGTCGCGCTGCGGCCGGGAGGTGCCAAGTGACGCGCGGCCTCCTCGGACTCCTGCTCCTCTCCGGTGCAGCCACCGCCGCTCCGGAGAGCCCGCCCCCCCCGGGGCCGACCCCGCCCCTCGAGCTTCCGGCCACCACCCGGTTCAAGCTCGAGGATGGGCTGGAGGTCACGCTGGTGCCCTACGGCGCCATCCCCAAGTCCAACGTCTCCCTCGTCGTCCGCGTGGGGAACGTCGACGAGCCGCCCGGCCAGACCGGCCTCGCCGACCTCACCGGAAAGCTCCTGCTCCAGGGGACGAAGAGCCGCAGCGCCACCGAGCTGGCCGAGGCCGGTGCGCGCCTGGGCGGGGCGCTCGACGTCCGCGTGACGGAGGACGAGACCTCCCTGGACATCGAGTGCCTCGGGGACTCGACCTCCGAGGCGATCCGCCTCGTGGCCGACGTCGCGCGCAACGCGGCGTTCCCTTCCTCCGAGCTCGCCCGGCTCAAGGGCGACCTGCTCCGGAACGTGGCCATCCTCCGGAGCCAGCCCCAGCCGCTGGCCGAGGACGCCTTCGCGCGCGCCATCTACGGCAAGCACCCCTACGGGAAGCTGCTGCCCGTCGCCGCCGAGGTGGAAAAGTTCACCCTCGAGCAGGCACGGCAGCTCTGGACTCGATACGCAGGCGCCGATCGGGCCCACCTCTACGTCGTGGGGCGCTTCGATCCGGCCGCGGTCCGCAGCGCCATCGAGGAGGCCTTCGGCGGCTGGGCCAAGGCCAAGGCCGGTCCCCGACCCAAGGCCACGGCGCGCGGCGGCCGCCGGGTGTTCCTCCTCGACCGACCGGGGGCAGTTCAGTCCACGGTCCGCTTCGGGCTCCCGGTCGTCCCGCCCACCTCGCCGGACTACGTCCCCCTGGTGGTCACCGATGCCCTGCTGGGTGGCAGCTTCGGCAGCCGCATCACCTCGAACATCCGGGAGAAGAAGGGGTACACCTACTCGCCGCGGAGCATCCTCGGGTTCCACCCCGGCGTCGGCACCTGGGTCGAGCAGGCCGACGTCACCACCAAGGACACCGCCGCCGCTCTCCGCGAGGTGGTGAACGAGGTGGAGCGCCTCCGCACCGAGCCGCCCACCTCCGAGGAGCTCACCGGGATCCAGAAGTACGTCGCCGGCACCTTCGTCCTCCGGAACAGCAGCCGCTCCGGCATCGTCGCTCAGCTCCGTTTCGTTGCGCTCTACGGGCTCTCGCCGGACTGGCTGCGGGACTTCGTCCGCCGCGTCGAGGCGGTCACTCCCGTCGACGTCACTCGGATCACCCGGAAGTACCTCGACCCCTCGAAGATGACGCTGGTGGTCGTCGGAGACCGGAAGGTGGTCGAGGACTCGTTGAAGCAGTTCGGACCGGTGAAGCTCGAGGCGCCGCGCTGAGGAAGGCAGGAGCGGCGTCTGGCTCTCGGTGGGACGAAGAGGGCTCGAGGGGCCGGCGTCCTCGCTCCTTCCGGACGGCCTGCGCGACTCCCTGCGCTCGTCCGCGTCGCCGAGCCCGCACCCGAGAGCACCTGCACGGCCCGCCTGGGGTCGACCCCCGCTGATCTGCACGAAAGCGAGGAATACCCCGGAGACTCCGCGCACGGGAGCGGTCCCCGTCCGCCAGAAGGAGACCCGATCCGTCCCGATCCGCGTCCGCGCCGCGCGCGCGTCTCTCAGCGCCCTCGCTCGAGCGCCGTCGCCATCACGTCCGCGCAGACCCGCAGCACCTCCAGCCGCGCGTGGTGCTTGTCGTTCGCCGCGATCAGCACCCAGGGTGCGTCCGGCCGGTGCGTCCGGTCCAGCATCTCCCCCACCGCGAGCTCGTACTCCTTCCAACGCCGCCGGTTGTGCCAGTCGTCCGGGCCGATCTTGTAGTTCTTGAAGCGATCGGTCTCTCGCGCCTTGAACCGCTCCAGCTGCGTCTTCTGGTCGATGTGCAGGAAGAACTTCGTCATCTGCACGCCGTCCGAGGTGAGCGTCCGCTCGAACGCGTTGATCTCGTCGTAGGCTCGCTTCCACTCCGACTTCTTCGCGTAGCCTTCCACCCGCTCCACCAGCACCCGCCCGTACCAGCTCCGGTCGAACACCGCGACCTCGCCCCGCCCCGGGAGCCGGTTCCAGAAGCGCCAGAGATAGTGGTGCCGCCGACTCTCCTCGTCGGGCGGCCCGATCGGCCAAACCTTGTAGCCCCGGGGATCCAGCTCCGCCGTCAGCCGCTTGATGCAGCCCCCCTTCCCCGCCGCATCCCAGCCCTCGAACACGAACATCGCCCGGTAGCCTCCCTGGAACATCCGCACTTGAAGCCCGAAGACCTCGCGCTGCCGCCGCTTCAGCTCCTGCTCGTACTGCTCGTCCCCTTTCACCCGGACCGACAGGTCCACCCGATCGAGTGCCACCGTGCCTGGCGGATAAACCTCGAACTCGTACGCCTCGTCGACCTTCGGCTTCCCACGTCGCTTGGCCATGGCGGCTCCGGAGGCAGGCAGCACAGCCCAGCCTGACCGCTGCTCGCCAGTCCTTTTCCGCTGCAGCCCCCGTTGCGGCATCCGCGACGCCCCGGGAGAGTCGCCACCACATGCCTCGCTCGCTCGCCGTCGCGCCTCTCCTCCTCCTCGCCCTCGCCTGCGCCGGCGCTCGGACGGCTCCCCGTTCCACCTCCGACGCCTCGGCCACCTACGACCGTCGCTTCCCCGACCCGGGCACCCCCCTCGCCACGCAGGTCCAGTCCACCACCGACCGCGCCGGCACCACCGTGGTGGAGATGACCTACGCCGGGGCCCCCGACGCCCCCCCGGTCCGGGCCACGCTCGTGCGCCCGCCGGCCGAGGCGAAACGCGGCCCGGCCATCCTCTGGGTGCACTGGCTCGGAGATCCGCCGACCACCAACCGCACCGAGTTCCTCGACGAGGCCGTCGAGCTCGCACGGCTCGGAGTCGTTTCGCTGCTCGTCGACGCGCTGTGGAGCCAGCCCGGCTGGTACAGGCAGCGGAACATCGACGCCGACCCCGCCGCCTTCACCGCCCAGGTGGTGTCACTCCGGCGCGGCCTCGACCTCCTCGCCCAGGAGCCGGGCGTCGAC
>DATJVY010000044.1:0-9716 GCA_035501615.1 Myxococcaceae bacterium | reverse complement strand
CCTCCTCAGCCACTACCGCCCGGCGGTGCCCATCGTCGCCTTCTCCCCGAACCAGGAGGTCCGGCGGAAGCTGTCGCTCCTCTGGGGGGTGGTGCCCCGGGTGCTCGAGCCGGTGGACCGCACCGAGGAGATGGTCCGCCGCGTGGAGGAGGAGCTGCTCAGCCGCGGCCTCGCCCATCGTGGCGACCGCGTGGTGATCGTCTACGGCGCGCCGGTGGGGCAGCCGGGGAAGATCAACAGCATGCGGCTGCACGAGATCGCCTGACCCCTCGCCCCCCGCGGGGCCCCTCACGCCTCCTCTCCCGAGAGGTACTCGACCAGGGCGGCCCACACCGGGAGCGGGCGCGGTGCAGCAGCACCCGCTGATTCACCTCCGACACGCGAAGCGTCGTGCAGGCCTGGCGCACCTCGCACCCGGCCACGATCACCGCGCGCTGGGCCGAGGGGAAACCGTCGATCGCGGAGCGGATGACGCCGAGGGTCTCCCGGGATTCGAGCGGATCGTTGCCGCCCCGCGAGGGTCGGGGAGCTTGGCAGCGAACCTGCCGAGATCAGCGCCGTGCAGGAGCGGGGCGCTTCCGGCGTCCCCGGCGGGGAGCGGCCGCCCGGCGCGCGGGTCGAGGCGGAGCGCCACCTTGCACCAGCGCCCAGAGTCGCCTCGGGGCGATGAGGCGGTAGCTCTCGAGGACGAGGGCACGTACCTCGCCCCAGTCGCGAATGCCCTCGACGCGCATGCTCACCCAGCCGTGCGCGCCGACGTAGGGCGCCCGGTAGAAGCGCGGGTCCTGGATCACGGCGTCGGCGTGCTCGCGCTCGAGCTTGAAGGCGATGTTGGAGATGCCGGCGTGGTCGCCGAGCCCGGTGAAGATCTTCCCCCGCACCCGGAAGTGAGGCTCGCCCCAGGTGAGCGTCTCCGTCGTTTCGGGCAGGCCGAGGCAGATCCGGCGCAGCTCGGTCAACGGGCTGGAGCGGGGCATCGGCGCCATTGAGCCAGCCCCCTCAACGAAGGTCCAGCGCCACCAGGCGCGGATCAGCCCGCGGCGCTCCGGGCCTCGGCGCACCGTCGTCGCCGAAGCGGTTCCAGCCGCTGTCCACCAGCGCCACGACTCCCTCGGCGGTCCGGACGACGTGCGTCGGCTCGCCCAGCCCGGGCCCGCGGGAGAGAACCTCCCAGCGGGTGATCCGCCGGCCGTCCGGGCTCAGCCAGAGCCGGACGATCCGGTTCTCCACGATGCCGTTCTGCACCGCCACCAGGCCGCCGGGAGCGGGAGCGAGGCCGTCGATCCCCCCGGTCACGAGGTCCTCCGGGCCGGACACCGGCTCCGGCGTCCCGCCGGCGAGGGGCACGACGAACAGGCCGAGCGCGTGGTCCGGCAGGTAGAGCGACCGCCCGTCGTCGCCGAGCGCCGGAGTCTGCGGGCTCAGGAAGGTGTGCGGCGGGAAGAGAGGCTGGAGCGCACCCTGGCCCGGCGCGAGGCGGTACACGGTTCCGGCGAGCGCATCCGAGACCAGCACCGTCCCGTCGGGCCCGACGGTGAGGTCGGAGAGGAGGTGCGGCCCCGGTTCGGGCGGCACGTGGCGCGCGAGCTCCCTTCCGTCCTCGAGACCGAGCGTCACCAGGGCAGACTGGCCCTCGTCGGCCTTCCGGAAGCCCGCGGCCTGGGCAATCGCGCCCACCCCGACGTGGAGGACGCGCCGCCCGGCATCGAGTCCGAGCGCCAGGGCGCCCTGTCCGGCCGGCGCGGGGTGCGCCCACCGGCGCCAGCTGCCGTCCACCCGGCGCCACACCTCGCCGGTCCGCACGCTGGAGACGAACGCGGTACCCCCTCGCCGATCGACGGCCAGATCCTCGACCGGAGCCAGCTCGGCCGGAACCGGAGGGCCGGCCCGTCCGGCGGACGGGGAAGCGCGGCCGCGCGAGAACCGCGCCAGCAGCGCCGCCCAGCGAGGGTCGCCGTGGAGCCCGTTCAGGTCGGCGTCCGCCGACGGATCGATCGCGAGGCCGGCGTTTACCAGTGCGCCGAGCGCCCCGAACGCGGCATCGATGCGTCCGGCGCGGGCCTCGACGCAGGCGAGGTCGTATCCGAGGTCGACCCGTCCCGGCGCAGCGGCCCGCTGCCGAACGAGCGCCTGGCGCGCCTCGTCGAACGCGCCCGAGCCGAACGCGCGCGCGAAGGAGCGCCGTGCCTCGGTGTACGCCGTCGCCCTTCCCGGACCGAGGAGTGAACCGGCGTCTGCACCGAGCATCAGCAGGAGGACGCCGAGGAGCGTGCGCATCGCACACCCGCACCTCTCACACGGCGACGGGCCGGCATGCGACAATCCGTGGTCCATGCTCGCCCTGCAGCTGGCTGCACTGCTGGCCGCCACCGCGCCCCAGAAGCTGGATCTGGTCATCGAGCACGGCCGGGTGGTGGATGGCTCGGGGAGCCCGTGGTTCCGCGCGGACGTGGGCATCCAGGGCGATCGCATCGTCCGGATGGGCGACCTCCGCGACGTGCCGTCCAAGCTCCGCATCGACGCCCACGACCACGTGGTCGCGCCGGGCTTCATCGACCTGCTCGGGCAGAGCGAGCTCTCGCTCCTGGTCGACGCGCGGGCGGAGTCGAAGATTCGCCAGGGCATCACCACCGAGCTCACCGGCGAGCTGGGTACCGTGGCCCCGGTTCGCGACGAGATCCTCGGCGGCGTCATGGGCTGGCTGTCGCTGCACGAGATCAAGATCGACTGGAAGGACCTCGACGGATACTGGAAGCGGCTTCGTGCGGCGCGCCCGGCGATCAATCTCGGGACGCTGGTCTCCACCGGCCAGGTCCGGGCGGTGGTGATGGGGCAGGGATCCGAGGCTCCCACGCCGGATCAGCTGCTCCGCATGCAGATCGAGGTCCAGAAGGCGATGCGGCAGGGCGCGTTCGGAGTCGCGGCCGCGCTCTGGTATCCGCCCTCGCGCTTCCAGACCACCGACGAGCTGGTGCTCCTCGCACGCTCGGCGGCCAAGTTCGGCGGCTTCTACGCCACCCATCTCCGCGACGAGGGCGACCAGGTGCTCCAGGCGCTCGACGAGGCGATCGAGATCGGACGCCAGGCCGGCCTCCCGGTCGAGGTGTGGCACCTCAAGGTCGCCGGCAAGCAGAACTGGGGCCGGATGCCGGAGGTGCTCCAGCGCATCGCCGCCGCGCGAGCCGAGGGGCTCGACGTCACCGCCAACGTCTACCCCTACCTGGCGGGCGCCAACATGCTCCACGCCGACGTCCCGGACTGGGCGCAGGCCGGCGGGGTGACGGCGATGCTCGCCCGGCTCAGGGACGAGGAGCAGCGCTCGCGTGTCGAGCGGGAGATCGCCGCGAGCTGGAAGGACCCCTCGGAGCCGGAGCGGGTGGTCATCCTCCTCGCGCTCTCGGCCGACGCGAAGCGGTACGAGGGGAAGAGCCTGGCCGACGTCGCGAAGGAGCGGGCCACCACCCCGGCGGGGGCGCTGGTCGATCTGGTCCTGCTCGACGGCGGAAGCACCCAGGTGCTGCGCTTCCTGGCCAGCGAGTTCGACCTCCGGGCAGCGCTCCGAACGCCCTGGGTGAGCATCGGCGTCGACGCGAGCGCCGATGCCCCCGATGGTCCGCTCGGCTCCGAGGCCACCCACCCCCGCGCCTTCGGCTCGATGGCGCGGCTGCTCGGAACGTATGCCCGCGACGAGAAGCTGTTCTCCGTGGAAGAAGCGGTGCGGAAGGTCACCTCGGGAGCGGCGCGCCGCCTCGGGCTCTCGGACCGTGGGCTTCTGCGCCCGGGGATGATGGCCGACATCGTGGTCTTCGACCCCACGAAGGTGCGGGACGTCGCGAGCTACGCGCAGCCGAAGCGCTTCCCCGAGGGAATCGAGACGGTCGTGGTGAATGGACAGCCGGTGCTCGTGGATGGCATCCGGACCGAGGTTCGGCCGGGCCGCCCGCTGCTCCACCCCGTGCCCGACGCGCTCCGCTAGAGAGCGCTGCTCAGTCGGGCTCGCCCTCGCGTCTCGGCTCGGGGAAGCGGCGGAACCAGCTGTTCGCGTTCCAGGCCGGCCGCGCGGACCCCTCGGCGATCGAAATTCCGAGGAGGAAGTTGAAGCGCGTCAGCTGCGCGAAGGGCTCCCAGTCCCGCCCGGGCTCGTAGCCGTCCTGGGGCTCGTGGTAGCGCTTGCGCCAGAACTCGCGCTCGGCGGCGACCTGCTCCGGCGTGAGGCCGGCCACCCCGTTGAACGTCTGGGCCGCCGGGATGCCCTTCCGGACGAAGTTGAAGTTGTCGGACCGGACGAAGTAGCCCTCCTCGGGCTCGGGGTCCGGAGAGAGCTGCAGCCCGAGGGCCCCGGCGGCGCGGGCGGCGTCCGCAGCGAGCGAGCTCTCGTCGACCCCGAGCGCCACCACGTCCTTCAGAGGATGCACCGGGTAGGCCCCGTCGACGTCGATGTCCGCCACGATGTCGCCCAGCGGGACGGTGGGATGGCGGGCGAACCATTCCGAGCCGAGGAGGCCGCGTTCCTCGGAGGTGACGAAGAGGAAGAGGACGCCCCGCCGCGGGGGATTCCCGAGGCGGGTGAACGCCCGCGCGGTCTCGAGGATGCTCGCCACCCCGGCGGCGTCGTCCGAGGCCCCGTTGTAGATGCTGTCCCCGTCGACCGGCTGGCCGATCCCCATGTGGTCCAGGTGCGCGCCGTAGACCACCATCTCCTTGCCGGTGGGGGACGCCGGATCTCCGGGGAGCAGCCCGATCACGTTCTCGGAGACGACCTTCCGCAGCTTGCTCTCGGTGCGCAGCCGGGCGCGGAGCCCGAGCTCGAAGCTGCGTGGCCTCCCCTGCGCCGCGGCCTCCACCAGGCTGGCCACGGTCTCGGTCCGTCCGGCCTGCACGAGGAGCGCCTGGAACGCCGCGCTGCTGATCCCGGCGCGGGGGAGGAGCGCCGGCGAATCCGCCAGTCGCATCGCATCGAAGGCGTAGTGGCGGGTCAGGCGCTTGAAGGGGGTGAGGGCCTCCTTCGCCGGCGGCCAGACGCCGATCACCGCCCGGGCACCGCGGCGCATCAGCTCCCGCGCGACGCGCTCGCTCTGCCCGTGCACCGCCGAGGCGAGGGAGGGGAAGAAGTCGGCGCGGCTCGAGCGGGGGGCGCCGACGAAGACGATGGCGATCTTCCCTCGAACGTCGACGCCCGCGAAGTCGTCGTAGTGGTACTCGGGGACGCTGAGACCGTAGCCGGCGAAGACCAGATCCCCGCTCACGTCGGTGAGCCCCTGGTCGAGGTCGGTGTGGATCACGAGGTTCTCGCCACGGACCAGCACCGTGTGCGGGCCGGGGCCGCCGGTCACCTCGAGCGCCCCGCCGACCGGCGTCCCGCGGACCAGGGGAACCTTCTGGAAGTAGCTGCCGCCCTCGCCCGCCGGCTGGATGCCGAGGGCCTGAAGCTCGCTGGCCACGTAGCGCGCGGCGACGTCGTAGCCGGGCATCCCCGGGTCACGGCCGGCCAGCAGGTCGTCGGCGAGGAAGCGAATGTGGCTGGCGATGGCCTCGGGCCGGATCGACGCCGCGGCCGAGCGCGCGCCCTCGGCGAAACCCTGCGTATCGGCGGGGGTGGACCGCGGCGCGGAGGTGGCGCAGGCCAGGGAGAGACAGCCCAGACAGACGAGCAGGGACGGATGGCGCATGAAGGGGCGGAGACAAGCACGGACCGCGCCTGCAGCCATCCCCTGTTTGCAGTCAGCTGCCCGGCCGGGGCAGGAAGAAGCTGTCCGGCAGGAGCCTGGGGCGGTCGGGGCGCTCGGCCGCCGAGAGGCCGAGGAGGAACTGGAAGCGGGCCAGCAGGGCGGCCGGCCCGTAGTCCCGACCCGGTTCCCAGTGGTCCGCGGCGCGGTGGTAGTGCGCCTGCCGGTAGGCCACCGCCTCGGCGCGCTCCTTCTCGGTCGCGCCACCCATGCCCACCCGGGTGGCGGTCCCGGGGATTCCGGCCCGGAGGAAGCTGTACTGGTCGCTCCGCACCGGGAAGGCCTGCTGCGGATCGGGGTCGCCGCCCAGCGACAGGCCCAGCGCCGCCGCCGCGCGCCGCGCATCGTCCCCGAGCGTGCTCTCGTCGGCGCCGAGCGCCCCCACCTCGCGGGGGAGGAAGACCGGCAGCCCCGAGTCGGCGTTCACGTCCGCGACCAGCGCCTCGCGCCGGACCGGCGGGTGGGCCACGAACCACTCCGAGCCGAGGAGGCCCTCCTCCTCGGCGCTGACCAGCGCGAAGAGCACCCCCCGCCGGGGCCGCTGCGGGAGCCGGGTGAATGCGCGGGCGACCTCGAGCACGTTGGCCACGCCCGCGGCGTTGTCCGAGGCGCCGTTGTAGATGGCGTCGCCGTTCTCGGGCTTGCCGATTCCCAGGTGGTCGAGGTGCGCGGTGAACACCACCCGCTCTCCCACCGGCGAGCCGGGCGCAGCCCGCCACAGGCCCACGACGTTGGCGGTGTGCACCGTGCGGAGCTCGGCCTCGACGCGGAGGTGCACCTCGGTCCCGAGCGCGAACGGCCCGTGCTCGCGGCGCTCGGCGGCGGCGAACAGCGTCGACACCCGCTCCGGACGTCCGGCGGCAGCGAGCAGGGCATCGGCCCCCGGCATGGACAGCACCGCCTGGGCCACGGACTCGCGCGCGGGAACGAGGCCGTTCTCCACCAGCGCCATCGCCCCCTGCGAGGCGTGCGAGACCTGGTTGGCGAAGGGGTTGACCCGCTCGCGCACCGGCGTCTGGACCCAGAGCACTCCGACCACGCCGCGGGCCAGCAGCCGCTCCAGCTTGGTGCGGGGCGAGCCGTAGACCGCGCTCGGGATGGGGGGAAAGAAGTCGCGCGTGGTGCCGAGCGGCGCACCGGAGAGGACCATCACCACCTTGCCGCGGAGGTCCAGGCCGGCGAGGTCGTCCCACGTGTACTCCGGGGCCACGATGCCGTGTCCCACGTAGACGACCGGCCCGGTGACGTCGGCCAGCCCCTCCGCGAGCGTCGGGCGGGCGAGGAAGTCCCGGTCGCGGACGAGCGCGATCGCCTCCCCCCCCGGAGCGCGCACCTCGAGGCGCGCGGCCCGCGTCCGCCCGCCCCGCAGGGTGAAGGCCTGGAACCAGCCCCCGTCGTCGCCGGCGGGCTCGAGCCCCATCCCCTGGAGCTGGCTCGCGACGTAGGCGGCAGCGATGTCGAAGCCGCGCTCGCCGGCGGCGCGGCCCTCGAGCAGGTCGTCGGCGAGGAAGCGGATGTGCGCGGAGACGGCCTCGGGGCGGATGCCGGCGGCGGCCCCGGCGGCGCCAGGGGCGATGGCATCGGGGCCCTTCGAACCGCCGGACGGACTGGCAGCGTTCGCCCCGGCGCAGGCGGCGAGGAAGAGGAGCGGAAGGACACGGCCGGCGAACGCGCCTCTGTGTGGCACGGGGGACATGAGCCGGGGGAGCCTAGCGTCCTCCCGGGCCCCGGTGGGTCACGCCGGTGTTCCGGCGTCAGAGTCCGGGCGGACGCAGCGCGCGGCGTGGGACCTCGGCCTCGACGAAGACGCGGAGGAGCTCGGTGTCGAGCATCCCGTTCTTGGCCTCCTGGTGGAGGATGTCGAGCGCGGCCGGGTGGGGCACGGCCTTCTTGTACGGCCGGTCAGCGGCGGTGAGCGCGTCGTACACGTCAGAGATGGCCATCATCTTGGACTGCACCGGGATGGTGTCGGCGGGAATCCTCCGCGGATACCCGGTGCCGTTGAGCCGCTCGTGGTGGGCGTAGGCGATGTCCGGCACCCGCTTCAGCGCCCGGGTCCAGGGGATCTGGGAGAGGAAGCGGAAGGTGTGGCTGACGTGGCTCTCGATCTCCAGCCGCTCCTCGGCGGAGAGCGAGCCGCGGGGAATGCTCAGCCGCTCGACCTCGCGGGGAAGCAGGAGCGAGACCTCGTTCTCGCGCTCGTCCCGGAACTTCTGGCGGCCCAGGTCGGACAGCCGCTCGAAGCCGCCCGAGGGGAGGATGGTGGGCCGGTTGCAGGCGAGGACGAACTCCAGCGTCTCGTCCAGCTCGCGCAGGTCGGACTCGAGCCGCTCGGTCTCCTCGCGGTCCACCGCGGCGCTCAGCTTCCCCTGTCGCGAGGCCTCGAGGCAGCGCTCGACGCTCCGCAGCGCGCGGTCCTTCCGGGCCAGGGCGAAGCGGGCCCGCAGCACGTCCAGCTCCTGGGGGTAGAGCTTCTCTGCCTTCACCAGGACGTGCTCCCGCACCCCGACCTTGCCGAAGTCGTGGAGGAGCGACGCGTAGCGCATCTCCTGGACGTCCTGGACGCCGAAGCGGACCCGCGCGTAGGGGCCGGCGCTCTCGTGCTCCAGCGCCGCGGCCAGGCCCACGGTGAGCGAGGCCACGCGTCCCGAGTGTCCGGCGGTGGTCGGATCGCGGGACTCGATGGCCACCACGGAGGCCGACACGAAGCCCTCGAAGAGGCGATTGATCTCGTCGTGGAGGAGCGCGTTCTCGATTGCGCCTGCAGCCTGGCCCCCGAGCGCGAGGAGCAGCTCGGCGTCCTCGTCGGTGAAGACCCCCGCGTGCTTGTTGAGCGCCTGGAGCACGCCCGTGACCTCGCCCTGGGCGTCGCGCATCGGCACGCAGAGGATGGTGCGGGTGCGGTAGCCGGTGGCGGCGTCCACGTCGCGGTTGAACCGCGCGTCCGCGTAGGCGTCGGTGATGTTGATGACCTGGCCGGTCTCGGCCACCGATCCGGCGATGCCGCGGCCGAGCTTGACCCGGATCTCGTGCGCCGCGCCCTGGGCCACCTTGCTCCACAGCTCGCCCCTTTCGCGGTCGAGGATGAAGAGGGTGCAGCGGTCGGCGTCCACCACCTTCGCCGCCTCGTAGATGATGAGCGGAAGGAGGAGCTCGAGGTCCCGCGCCGCGGCCATGGCCTTGGCCACGTCGAGGATGGAGGTGAGCTTCGAGACGCGTCCAGCCAGGTCCTGCGGACTGTGAATGTCCGGGCTCACACCCAAGACGCTACCTCAACGGGGGGCCGGGGGAGGCCGGGGGGGCCTAGTGACGCTCTCCGGCACCCGCCAGCCGGGCCACCTTCGACATGAAGGAGGGGTCGAACGGCTTCACGTCGTAGTCGTCCGCCCCGAGCTCGAGGCAGACGTGGCGGGTGAACTGGTCCTCGATGGCGGAGAGGACGAGGACCTTGATGTTCCGCGTGCGAGGGTCGCGCTTCAGGGCGGCGAGCAGGTCGCGGCCGTCCACGTGCTGCTTCAGGTCGAGGATGATGACCGCCGGCTGATGGCGCACCGCCAGCTCGAGGACCTGCTGGGACGTGGTGTCGGTGATGTAGGACAGACCGGCGCGGCGGGCCTCGCGGGCCAAGGCGGCCACGACTCCGGGCTCGTCGTCGGCGATCAGGATGGTCGGCTTCTCGGACATGGTGCTCTCGCTGCGCGGATCGATCGCAAGAAGCACACCGACCTGTAACTCCAGCCGTGCCGCGGGTTTGGCGGTGAGGTCCATGGGTCACCCCGGATGTGGGGGGTTGTCCTTGCGCGGTCAAGCCGGACCTCGGCGTCCGGTTGACCCTCGGGGTCTCCATCGGTTACGCAAGGCGTCCCTCGACGAGAGGGGTGTCGGCCTCGGGGAGTGGCTCAGCCTGGTAGAGCACTTGGTTCGGGACCAAGGGGTCGCAGGTTCGAATCCTGTCTCCCCGACACGCTGAAGGGGTCGGAGTCGCTGAGG
>DATJVY010000043.1:0-13623 GCA_035501615.1 Myxococcaceae bacterium | reverse complement strand
CCGAGCGGCTCGTCCAGCAGCGGAGCCCCGCGACCCTCGGGCGCGTCGTAGTGCCACCACTCCATCCGGTTGGCCCGGAAGCCGGCCTGCACCATCGCCTGGCGCAGAGTCTCGCGGTGGGCCCGCGCCTCCGGCGTCCCGGCGCCGCTCCCGTGGTGGGCGGCGGGCCCGAAGGTGTCGAAGGGCGTGGGCATCTCCACCGGATCTCCGTCGAGCGTCACCAGGGTGACGTCCACCGCCGCGCCCCGGTTGTGGTTGCTGCCGGTGTGCGGATCCGCCACGTAGCCCCGCCGGGGAACGAGCTTCCACATCGCCCACTGCACGTGCAGCGGGCGGTAGCAGTCCCAGGCCTTGAGGTGGAACCCCTCCCGCTCCAGCGTCCGCGCCGCGGCCGCGAGGCGCTCCGCCACCGCCGGGAGCAGGAGACACCGCGCGCCCTCGGGGTACACCGCCCTGCGGAGGAAGTTGTCGTCGGTCGCGTAGCGCAGCTCGACCACCAGTCCGGGAACGCGTGGCGCCGCCTGGACCAGCTCCACCGAGGTCCCCGCGTCCCGGCCCAGGGCCAGCCCGGCGACGGCGAGGAGCAGCGCGCGGCTCACGACGACGCGTACCGGGTCGGGTCCGGCACCCCGGCCGATCGGAAGCCGTCGCGGCGGATGAGGCAGCTGTCGCAGCGCCCGCAGGCGCGGCCCGACGGATCGGGGTCGTAGCAGCTGTGGGTCAGCGCGTAGTCCACGCCGAGCCGCGCGCCGGCCTGGATGATCTCCGCCTTGCGCATCCCCGACAGCGGCGCGTGGATCCGGAACCGCACCCCCTCCACCCCCGCGCGGGTGGCCAGGTTCGCCAGCGCCTCGAAGGCCCGGATGAACTCGGGGCGGCAGTCGGGGTACCCCGAGTAGTCCACCGCGTTCACCCCGATGAACAGGTCCGTCGCTCCCAGCGTCTCGGCCAGCCCCAGCGCCAGCGCGAGGAACAGCGTGTTCCGCGCCGGCACGTAGGTGACGGGGATGCCGGTACCGCGCGCGGCCTCGGGGCGGTCCTTGGGGACGGCGACGTCGGCGGTCAGCGCCGAGCCCCCGATGGCACGGAGGTCCACGGAGACGACGCGCACGTCCTCCACTCCCTGCGCCCTCGCCACCACCCGCGCTCGCTCGAGCTCCACCCGGTGGCGCTGCCCGTAGTCGACGAGGAGGCAGCTGCAGACGAAGCCCTCGCTCCGGGCCATGGCCAGGACGGTCGCCGAGTCCAGGCCGCCCGAGAGCAGCACCACCGCACGACGGCCGGTCATTGGTTCAGCGTCCTGCCCTGGATGAAGAAGCGGATGGTGCAGGACTGGCAGGCGGAGATGCAGCCGCCGTCGGCGTGGTTCAGCACCTGGACCTGTTCCTCGGTCACGCCGCAGACCAGCTGGACGTTCCAGATGCCGTTGCTGTCACGCGGCGGGAGAATGCCCCCGTCCGCCGGGGGAATTCCTCCGTCGAGCAGCAGGTCGGGCGGGGCACAGGTGGTCGTCGAGCCGAGCGCCTGCGCCTGGGAAGGGCTGAGGAGCGCGATGAGGTTCCGCTCCTCCACCTGGATGTCCGGGGGGTTCAGCCCCGAGCAGCCGCACTGGGCGAACACCCGCGGGGCGATGGCGGAGACGTCGATGACCTGACCGACGATGACGCCGTACTCCGAGCCCGAGCCCTCGACGAATGTGAGGTAGCCGGCATCGTACGGCTCGATGAGGCCGCCGTCGGCACCGCAGCAGGTGCCGCCGTCCGGCGCGGTGGTCTGGTTGTAGGTGACCGAGAGGATGACCCCCGCGTCGACGAAGGTGCCGTTGATGTATCCGCCGTCGAGTCCGGCGTCCTGACCCCCGTCCTGGCCGGTGTCGAGGATGAAGGTCGAGCAGTCGTTCTGCAGCGGGTTGCCCACCGACTGGAGGAGGTAGGTGCCGATGCGCTCCCTCCCGGGAACGGGCACCTCGCTCTTGCAGGCGAGCAGCGATGCACCGAGCAGGGCGAGGGGGAGGAGCGACGCAGGGCGGACCACGGTCGGCGCCGACCTTACACGAGCTGCAGCGCGCGCTGGACCACGGCGGCGAGGGCCGCGCTCCCGGTCAACACGGCGGCCGGATCCACGGTGTCGAGATCGGCGCCGCGCGCCGAGGGGTCCAGCCACAGCACCACCCGGGCCGCCGCCGGCGGCGAGGGAACCGAGGCGAAGGCCTCCGCGGCGGCCTCGGGCAGCCCCGCCACGTCCCCCGGCCGGGGCAGGCCCTGCCCCTGGTCGCCCAGAGCGAGGGCGAGCGCGACGAGGAAGGTGATCTCCACCGGGCCGAAGACCGAGAGCGAGCCGGCCCCGAGCACCAGATCGTGCGCGCTGGCCATCCATGCCTCCGAGGCGCCCGAGGGGTCGAGCCACACCTGCACCTCGGGTGCACCGAGCGCGGCCAGCGCCTCGTCCAGCACCGCGCGCAGGTTGGGCATCTCGTCGGCGGTGACCGGGAGCACGCCCGCGGGCAGCGTCACCGAGCTCCGCACCGGTCCCCGGGCGATGGGCTGCACCGGAACCGGGGTGGACGCGCTCTCCTCGCCGGCGAAGAGGCTCCCGAAGGCCGTGGAGCGATGCGCCGCCTCGGCCCGGCCCGAGCGCCGGAGCGCCTCGGCATGGAGCCTCCATCCCTCGGCATCCACCGGGTGCTCTCCGAGGATCAGCGACCAGAGCTGCACCGCCTGCGCGGAGCCGACGTCGGTCCCGGCCAGGGCGGTCGCGAACTCACGCCGCGCCTCGGGCGACAGCGACTCCAGCGAGCCCGCCGGGGCGAGGATGCGCACCACGTCGGCGTGGCGCTGCGCCCGCAGCGCGCCGAGGGCGAGCGCCTCGCGCTCCTCCGGCGTGTGAAGCAGCTGCTCGCGAAGCGCGAGCGCCTCCTGCGCGCGCCCCAGCGACTCGGCGAGCTCGGCGCGGAGCCGGATCCGATCCTCGGTGGGAGGGAGCTGCGCGAGCACTCCCAGCGCGTCCGCGGAGCGACCCAGCCCGACGTAGGCCCGGACGAGGTCGTCCTGCCGCCCGGCGAGGGCCTCGGGCCCCAGGAGCGAGCTCAACCGCTCGGCCAGCTCGGCGAACTCCGCCGGGGACTCGTCGGCAGGGGTGAGCGCCAGGAGCTTGCTGGCCGCCTGCACCGACGTCGGGTCCTCGGCCGCGGCCTGGGTCCAGGCAGCCCGCGCGGCATCCGTCCAGCCGATGGCGAGGGCGAGGTCACCGGCCTGCACCCGGAGCCCGGAGCGCTGGACGGGGTCGGGCGTGGCATCGACCCAGGCGGCGAGCGCCGACGCCGCGTCCTCCAGCCGGTTGTCGTCCCGTGCCTGCTCGAACAGGGCCTGCCACAGCTCGGCGGCGCGCGAGGGGATCCGCGTGGCGAGCAGCCGCAGCGCGCGCTCCCGATCGGGGCCGCGGCGGGTCCGGGCGTGCTGGAGCAGCGCCTCGACCAGCGCCGGCGAGGAGCTTCCGTCCAGGTGCTCGAGCGCCTCGAACAGCGAGGTGTCCACCTCGCCCAGGACCTGGAGCCGCTGGAAGGCGCGGAGCCGCTCCTCGTCCGAGGCCTCGCCCGCCGGCGAGTGGACGATGGCGCGGTGGAGCGCGATCGCCAGGTCCATCGCCCGGCGCGACTCCGCCAGCTCGGCGCAGGCCTGGCGCTCGGCTCCGCTCCCCTCGCGGAGGAGCAGCTTGCAGAGGCGGCGCAGCGCCTCGGCCCCGGACGGCGTCTGGGCCAGTCCCCACAGGCTCTGCCGGATGCGTGGCGCGTCCTCGAGCGCCTCGGCGATCTCCAGGGCCTGCGAGAACGCGCCCTGCGCGACCAGCGGCTCGTAGCCATGCTCCACGGCCTGGGCATGGGCCCCGAGACGGAGGAAGCGCGCGGCCCACGCGCCGGGACCGAGCGTCTCGGCGTGGAGGCGCGCCACCCGCTCGAGCAGCTCCTGCGCCTCGGCCGGATCTCCGGCGCCCTCCCAGGCATCGGCGGCCTCGAGCAGGAGCCGCGGCCGCTCCTCCGGCGAGGCGAGCTGGGCGGCCTGGGTGAGAGACGCGGCGGCCTTGGCCAGCTCGCTCGCGTCCCGCATCAAGCTGGCGAGGAGGAGGAGGGCCTCCTGGCTCGCCTCGGTGGCCACCGACGCCCGCGCCAGGCGTGCGGCCCGGGCCTCGTCACCTGCCTGCTGCGCGGCGCGGGCCGCCTCGTAGAGCAGCCGGGCCCGGTCAGGACCCTGGGCCATCTCGGCACGGGCCGCCAGCACGGTGGAGCGGGCGAGCGCGTCGTCCGCCCCCTGGAGCAGCGGCACCAGCAGCTCCAGCGCCTCGGCGTACCCGGGACCGGAGCGGCCGCCGGCGGCGAGGGGCTCGAGAAGCGCGCGGGTCTCGTCGGCCTCGCCTCGCTGGAGGAGCAGCCGCGCCAGCTCGAGCTTCAGCTGGGCCGAGTCCTCCCCCGGCGGCGCGCTGGCGACGAGCGCCCGGAGGACGGGGAGGAGGGCGTCGCCGAGACCGCGGGCGCGGTAGCTCTTCGCGAGGGCGTGGAGCGCGGCGAGGTTGCCCGGGTCGGCCTGGTGCGCGCGCTCGATCAGCAGCTGCGCGCGGGCCTCGTCGTGGAACACGTCGCTCGCCAGCTGCGCCGCCTGCACCAGGAGATCCGCGGCCCGGGGCCCACCGGAGGCCTCGGCGGCCCGCTCGAGGAGGGCGAGCAGCTCGCCTTGCCGGGAGACCGCACGCAGTCCGGCCAGCGCCCGGTCGACCACCGGCGCATCCGCGGGACGCAGCTCCGCCAGGGGGAGCAGCGCCTCCAGCGCGCCTGCCGGATCCTCCACCAGCGCCGCGGCGCGCCGGTAGAGCGCCTCGGCCTCCTCGGGCCGGGCGGTGCGCGCGAGTCGCACCGAGGTCCGGAACAGTCCCGGGGCGTCCTGCCGGCGTCCGTGCACCTCGGCCAGGAGCGAGAGGGCCTCGCGCCCGCGCTCGCCTTCCGGGTCGGCGGCCACCACCGCCTCGAGCGCATCGGCGGCGTCGTGCAGCGCGCCCGCGGTCAGCGCGGCATTGCCCAGGCGGAGCTGGAGCCGGGTGCGCTGCGCGGTGGGCAGATCCGGGGCGAGCTCGAGGGCGCGCCGATCGTACGGCTGTGCGGCGGAGGGTCCGCCCGACGCGGCGGCGAGGTCGCCGCGGGCGAGCAGCGCCTTCACGTCGTCGGGACGCAGGCGGAGCAGCTCGTCCCAGGCCTCGGCCGCGAGCAGCGCCTCGCCCGAGCGGGTGAGCAGCTCCGCGCGCTCGGCGAGCAGCGCCGGCGCCTCGGTGGGAACGGCCCGGGCCCGCTGGCCCAGCAGCTCGGCCAGGGCGCGCACGTCGCCCTCCACCCGCGACCGCCGCGCGGCGAAGGCGACGTCCAGCTCCGGTGCCTGATCGAACGCGCGGTCCTCCGCGGCGCGCGCGTCCTCCTCGCGCCCGCCGGCACGCAGCGCGGCAGCTGCCCGGAGCCAGCCGCGCGCGGCCTCCGGTCCGACCTGGCGCTCCGCCCGGGCCGCCTCGAGCCGGCCGAGGGCCACCGAGTCTCCCGTCGCCTCGAGGCGCGCGGCGTGGCGCGCGTACGCCGGATGGAAGGGGTCCGTCGCCAGGAGCAGGGCATCGAAGGGCGCCGCGTCCGCGTCCTGGCCCCGGGCGACGAGCAGGTCGGCCAGCTCGGCGGTGATCGAAGCGTCGCCCGGCGCGAAGCCGTGCGCGGCGGAGAGCGCGTCCAGCGCTTGCTCCTGCTTGCCCAGGCCCCGGTACAGCCCGGCGGCCCGGCGGAGGAGCTGTGCGCGGGCGGCACCCTCGGTCCGGCTGCGGGCGGCGGACACGTAGTAGGCCGCGAGGTCCGCCCCGCGGCCCGAGCGCTCGAGGAGCTGGACGAGGAGAGCCTCGGCGCCGGGATGGCCGGGCACCTCGGCGAGCGCGTCCCGGACGAGCGACTCCGCCTGGCCCTCGTCGCCCAGCGGGCCGGCCTGCAGCTCGGCGACCTGGACCAGGGAGGTGGCCCGCTCCTCGGCGGTGGGAAGGAGCGGGACGGTGCGCTGCAGCCAGCCCGCGCGGGAGCGGGTGTCTCCCCGGCGCGAGGCGAGATCGGCGAGCTGGCGTGCGGTCTCCACGCCGGGGGCCAGCTCGAAGGCGCGGGCGAGGGCCGCGGACGCGGCGGTGGCGTCTCCCCGGACGTCGAGGAAGATGTTGGCCCGGCGGCGCTCGACCGCCGCGGCATCGGCGGGCCGGCCCGCCGACTCGAGCGCGGTACGGAGGCGCGCCAGGGCCTCGAGCGCATCCTCGGGCCGATCGGCGCGGGTCGCGACGTCGGCGAGCTCCTCCAGCGCTCCCGAGGCGAGCCCCACGTCGCCGCGCCGGAAGCCCTGGTCGGCAGTGGCCTGCAGCGCCTCGAGCAGCGCCGCGGTCCGGCCCGTCTCCCGGTGCAGCGCCGCGCGGGCCTGGTGAGCGGGGAGGGGCTCGGGCAGCGCAGTCGCGGCACCCAGGAGCAGCCGGTCGGCGAGGTCGGGATCGGCCAGCTCGGAGCGGGCGCGCTCGGCGAGCGAGAGGAGCGCGCGGCCCACCGTCTCCGACGGCGGCTGGCGGAGCTGGTGGCTCGCCAGCAGCTCGATCGCCTCGCGCGGGTCGGTCCGGCCGCGGAGCTCGGCCAGTCGGTCGATGGCGGCCGAGGGGGCGTCGGGGCGTTCGGCGAGACGTCGCAGCATCGCCTCGGCCTGGCCGGGGTCGCCCGCCTCCACCAGGAGGTCGGCCTGCGCCAGCAGCACGTCCACCTCGCGGGTGGGACGCAGTCCCTGGTCCAGATTGGCCACGACTGCGGTGAGGAGCGGCAGCGCCTCGGCGCGCGAGCCACCGGCGTAAAGCGAGAGGGCCAGCTCGGCGAGCTCGTCCCCGGTGGCGGGGACCACGGCGTGGGCCTGGCGCCGGAGCGCGAGCGCCGCCGCGCCATCGTGCGCGGTCGCCGCGAGCTGGGCAGCCTGGCGAAGCAGCGCCGCGGCGCGGTCGGCAGGGAGGAGCGCGCCGGCCCGGTGGAGGAAGGGCGAGGCCTCCGCCCAGGCGCCGCGGCGGAGCTGGAGCGAGATCAGGCGATCGAGGGCCTTCGGCTCGTCGGGGTCGATCTGCACCGCGCGCCGGAGCGCCGCCTCGGCCGCCTCGGCGCGGCCCAGACGCTCCTCGAGCAGGGTCCCCAGCTCGGCGAAGAGCGCCGCTGCGCGCTCGCGCGGGGCCCGCTCCGCCTCGAGCTCGAGCAGCTCGGCCACGCTGGGCCAGTCGGCGGTGTGCTCGAGCAGAGCCCGGAGCCTGGGCAGCGCGCGGGGATGGCGGGGCGAGAGCTGGAGCACCCGGCGGTAGCTGTCCGCGGCCCCGGCGGAGTCGCCCCGCTCCTCGGCCAGCTCGGCCCGCTCGAGCAGGACCTCGGCGCGGAGCGCCTCGGGGGCGACCTCCGCGGCGCGGAGCAGCGCCTGAGACGCCTCGTCCATCCGCCCCCGCCGCCGCTCCAGGCGTGACAGGGCGCGCCAGGCCTCCACGGCCTCGGCCGGTCCTCCGCGCTGGCTCGCCTCGCGGAGCGCGGCCTCGGCCAGATCCGGGCGGCTCTCCTGGAGCGCCCGGCCCAGCGCGAGGAGGCGCGGTGCCGCCTCGGCGGCGACCGTCGCATCGCCCTCCACGGCCCGCTGCCAGGCCTCCACCTCGCCGGGCACGTCGTCCGATGCCTGCGCGAGCAGCGCGACCTCCCGCCAGAGCAGCGCGGGCTCGTTCGATTCACCGGCCGCGCGGGCCAGCTCCTCGCGGGCGGCGGTACGGTCCCCGCGGGCACGGAGCAGCCGGGCTCGCTCGACGCGGTGGTGCGCGCGGGCCGCCCCCGAGGTCAGCTCCACCAGCCGGGTACGGAGCGCCAGCGCCTCGACGTCGGTTCCGGGGACGGCGGGCGGCAGGAGCGAGACCAGCGTCTCGAGTGCCCAGGCGTCCTCGGGAGAGAGCTCCACCAGGCGGCGCAGCGCGTCCAGCGCCTCGCTCGGCCGGTGCAGCTCGAGCGAGAGCTCCACCAGCTCCTTGCACGCCGCCCGGGCCTGCTCGCCGGAGAGGCGGGGCCAGAGGCCGGAGAGGAGCGCGGCGAGCGCCTCCACCGCTCCGGCGCTCCGGTGCAGCGCGGCGAGCTGGAGGAGCGCGTCGACGTCGTCCGGGACCGCGTCGGCGTAGGCGGCGAGGTGGCGGCGCGCGGCCTCGGGGTCTCCGGTGCGAACCGCTCCCTCGGCGGCCAGCCGTTCCAGGCGCCTGCGCTCGGCCGGGGGCACCACCGCCGGATCGGCCCTCGCCAGCGAGAGCGCCACCTCGAGGTCCTCGAGCGCGCGGCGCGGCTCCCGGGCGAGCAGCAGCTCGGCCCGCCGGATGCGGGCCGCCGCCAGGGCGGGGTCGAGCCGGAGTGCGTCCTCGAGCAGCCCGCCCTCGCGGGGTTCCCCCCGGGCGAGCTCGGCGGCGCGGAGGAAGAGGCGAGCGGCGGCGAGCGGATCGGCCACCAGCGCGGCCTGGCGGGCGAGGAGGGTCGCGGCCTCGGGGCGGTTCCCGGCGGAGAGCTCGAGCTCCGCCAGCGCCTCGAGGATCTGCCCGGCCAGGAGCCCGCGAGGCGCGACCTCGAGCGCCGCGTAGAGCTGGCGGTGCGCGGCATCGCGCTGCCCCGAGTCGAGCAGCGCCCGCGCCCCCTTGAACAGGAGCGGTGCGGCGGCCTCGGTGCGACCCTCGGCGAGCAGCTGGCGGGCCCGGAGCGCCCACACCTCGGCCAGCTCCTTGCTGCGGCCGAGCTTCTCGTACAGGCCCTCGAGGCGCGCGGCGAGCGCGTCGTCCCCTCGGCGGTAGGGCAGCGCCTCGGCGTAGTGCGCGGCGGCGGCGGCCAGGTCGCCGGTCATCTCGCAGGCCTGGCCGAGCTTGGCCCGGACCTCGGCGAGCTTCTCCGGCGAGCCGGTCCGGGGCAGCGTGACCAGCACGTCCTCCAGCGCACGGCGGGCGTGCTCGGGGCGCTCGCAACGCAGCGAGAGGTCCGCCAGCTCGAGCAGCACCCCGGGGCGCGGGTCGAGCCGGGCGGCCTTCTCCAGGGCCACCAGGGCCTCGCCGAACCGACCGAGCCGGGCCTCCTCGACCTGGGCCAGCTCGCGGAGGCAGGCGGCGGCGAGCCGCGGATCGCCCTGGGTCTCGGCCACCCGGGCGCGCGCGGCGAGCGCGGAGGCCAGCCCGGGCATGTCGGCGCGGCGGCGCTGGAGCGCGCAGAGCTCGCCCCAGGCCAGGAGGTCGTCGGGCTCGATCTTGAGGACGTCGGACAGCGCGCGGGCGGCGACTTCGAGGTCCGAGGCCAGATCCTTCGCCGCCACCGCCAGGCGGCGGAGGAAGCGCGCCCGGTCGGCGCCGTCCCGGGCCAGCTCGGCGAGGGTGGACAGGCAGCGGACGAGGAGCGGACCATCGCGCCGTGCCTCGCCGAGGGCGACCAGCCCCTCCAGCGCGGCGCGGTTCCGGGGATCGGCGTCGATGGCGCGGGTGAGGAGCGGCTCGGCCTTCTCCGGCGCCGCGAGGCGGGTGCGTTGCAGCTCGCCGGCCTCGGCGAGGAACGCTGCGCGGCGGACGGGGTCGGGAACGCTGGGCGCGGCACGCTCCAGGGCGCGGGCGAGCGCCGCCGGATCGCCCGCGGCGCGCCAGGCCGGAACGAGCGCCTCGAGCGCCTTGGCATCGTCCGGAACGAGCGCGAGCGCGGCCTCCCAGTGCTCCCGGGCCTGGACCTGATCGCCGAACCTCGAGGTGGCCAGCCCGGCCAGCGCGTGGTGCGCCGAGTGCGTCGCCCGGCGAACGGCGGCGTCGGTCGGCGAGGGTCCGGCGAGCTCCACCGCCTGCTGGTATCCGGTGACAGCCTCGGCAGTCCGCCCCAGCCCCTCGGCGGCACGGGCCTGGGCGACGAGCGCGACGACGTCTCCGGGGAGGAGGGACACCGCCTCGCGGTAGCGGAGAAGCGCGTTGTCGAGCTGGCGGAGCCCGGTCTCCCAGACCTCGCCGGCATGGAGGTTCGCCCGGCCGACCAGCCCCAGGTCGTGACGGCCGAGCGCCACGTCGCGTAGCCGATCGAAGGCCCGCAGCGCGCGAAGCGGCTCACCGGCCCGGGCGCACAGCTCTCCGAGGAGCTCCAGCGCCGGAGGCAGGTCGGGCGCGAGCTTGAGGGCTGCCTCGCAGTGCAGCCGGGCTCCGGCGACGTCGTCCTCGCTCAGGGCGGAGAGCCGGGCCAGATGCACGTGCGCCTCGGCGGACTCGAGCGGGTCGCGGGCCAGCGCCGACAGCCGCCGGTAGGCACGGAGCGCACCGGCACGGTCGTGGGCCTGGTCGGCGGCGCGGGCCAGCGCGCGGAGCGCCGGCAGATGGTCGGGCCGGATACCGAGGACCGCGTGCAGTGCCTTGACCGCCATCTGCGGGGCCTGCCCCTCGGCGACGCGGGCGGCGGCCTGGGCAGCATTGAACGCGGACGCCTCGTCGCCGCGCTTCCGGGCCAGCTCCACCAGGGCCAGCCAGCGCTCGGCGCTCCGGGCGGGCTCGCCACGGCGCTCGCGGACGATGGCCTCTGCCCAGAGCGGGGCGGCGCTTCCGTGGCGGCGGCGGGCGAGCGTCTCCACGACGTCGAGCGCGTACTCGTGCGACGCCGGATCGGCGATCAGCAGCCCCAGGAGGCGCTCGAGCGCGAAGGGATGGGCCTCCTCGGCGCCGGCGCCGCGCAGATAGGCATCCCGGGCCTCGGAGAGCTTCCCTGCGGCGACCAGGGCCTCGGCCTCGGCGAACGCCCGCGCACCCTCGAGCGTGAGGAGCAGCTCCTCGTCGAGCAGCGCGGGGGGAGGGAGCGCACCGGCGGCGAACCGGAGCCGGAGCCCGACCGGGGAGACCTCCACGCCGGCGAGGCGGGCTCCGTCGAGCGACGGCATGCGGAAGCCGCGTGACACCGCGGCGAGCGTCACCAGCTGGGGCAGCACCCGTGCCGAGAAGCCGTTGGCACCGCGCAGCTCGACGTCGGGCAGCGCGGCGGCTCCCTGCACCGCCCGGGACAGCACCAGCGGAACGGTGGCCGCCGGGACGGGGGAGTATCCGTACATCCGGACGTCGTAGAGGTAGACCGCGAGCCTCTCCCCGTCGGCGTCGAAGGCGACCTTGAAGGTGGTCCCCGCCGGCGAGGGCCCCTTCAGCCACGCCTCGCCCTCGAGCCAGCCCTGCCGGAAGTTGACCGCGACGTCCGAGAGCTCGAGCGTCGAGGCGGTGGCTTCCTGGACGCTCCGGCGGATCAGCTCGGCGTCGATCGCCACCTCGAGAAAGCCGAAGTGGAGCTTGCGCCGCTGGTACTTCTGGGGGCCCGCCCCGACGTCGAAGGGGAAGCTGACGTCGGGGATCTGCAGCCCGAAGTCGACGATGCTGATCCCGGGACGTAGCTCGAGCGGCGGGAACCCGACGAAGGCGCGCCGGTCCAGCAGTCGCAGCTCGGGGCCGGCCGCACGCCCCGCTGCAGCGGGCGGAGCCGTGCCTCCGGACGTGTCCTCGGAAGCCATGAAAGGTGCAGTCGGCGACGGTACCACCCGGCCCGAGGCACCCCAAAAAAGGGGCGTTTCGGGACGATCGGCCGCTGGGTAGGCGCGCGAACGACAGTGAAGGAGTGACCGGCTGGCTGGTAACGTTCCGTGCTGGTTCCGTGCTCGAGCCGAACTCACTCGTCCTGGGCGAACGCTTCCGCGTGCTGGGCCACCTGGGCGGTGGCGGCATGGGCGAGGTGTACCTGGCCGAGCAGGTGAGCCTGGGCCGGCGGGTCGCGCTCAAGGTCCTGCGCCGCGAGGTGGGTCAGCAGCCCGGGATGAGCGAGCGGTTCCGCCGCGAGGCGCGCCTCCTCTCCAGCGTGGAGCATCCGGCGGTGGTCCGGGTCATCGACTTCGGCACCTCCCACGACTCGACCTGCCTGGTGATGGAGTTCGCCGAGGGCGAGACGCTGCTCCAGCACCTGGGCAACGGACCGCTCACCCCCGAGCGGGGGCGCCGGGTGATGCTCCAGCTCGCCGAGGGGCTGGCGGCGATCCACGACAAGGGCATCATCCACCGCGACCTGAAGCCGGAGAACGTGGTGCTCACCCCGGGGCCGCGGGGGGAGCAGGCGCGGCTCCTGGATTTCGGCATCGCCAAGCTGCTCCAGCCCGACCCCGACGCGAAGGGGCTCAGCGCGGTGGGGGTGGTGCTCGGCACGCCGGAGTACCTCTCGCCCGAGCAGGCGATGGGGCATCCGCTGGATGCGCGGAGCGACATCTACTCCCTGGGAGTGCTGGCCTACCGGATGCTCTCCGGTGCCCTACCCTTCAACGGCCCGAACGCGCGCGACTACCTGGTGCAACACATCGGGACGCCGCCCACCCCGCTGGTCGAGCTCGCCCCCGCGGTCGCCGACGACCCGGACCTCGCCGCCATCGTGATGCGCTGCCTGGCCAAGGAGCCACGGACGCGCTTCCAGACGGCGGAGGACCTGGTGCGGGCGCTGGAGGCTCCCCCGAAGGCGACGGGGCGGATGCTTCCGATGCTCCCCCGCGCGATCTCCAGCGTCTCGGAGGTCATCTTCGCCCGGCGGCCGACGTCGGATGATTCGCCGGCACCCGAGGGACCGCTGCTCGAGGTGCCCACCGGAGCGATGACGCCGGTTCCTCCGCCCGTGAGGGCCTCGGACACCCTCTCCGCGCTGCGGGTCCGGCGCTGGCGATGGGTGGCAGGCCTCGGGCTCCTCGGGCTGGTGGCGCTCGTGGGGTTCCTCGTGCTGCAGGGCGGCCGGAGCGCGATGGACGAGGCGGCGGCGCTGCTCGATGCGGGCAAGGCGCGCGAGGCCCTGGGGGCGCTGGACCGGCTGGAGAAGAAGGGAACGCCGCCGAGCGAGCTGGCGGGACTTCGAGCGGCGGCGCTCCACGCGGTGCGGGACCACGCGGACGAGCTCAAGGTGCTGCTCGCGGCACGAGGGGCGAGCTCGGTGCTCGACCGCCGGACGCTCGCGGGCGTGGCGGAGGACCTCTCGCGAGAGGGCGGCGAGGGTCCGCGCAAGGACTTCCTGGACGGGCTGGACGCCGGGCGCTCCGCCGCGGTGCTCCGGTCGATCGCCGAGTCCGGGACGACGGAGGCCGCCTGGGGTGCGCTGCGTTACCTCGAGCGGCAGCACCGGACCGAGACGCTGGACCTGGTGGCGGTGTACGGGGCGTGGCTGGACGGCTCGGACTGCGCGACGCGCATCGTGGCGGCGCGGAGGCTCGGAGAGCTGGGGCGACCGGAGGCGGTGGCGGCGCTCCAGAAGGCCCGGAAGAAGAAGATGCCGCACGGGTGCGGCCAGGACGAGATCGCCGCGGCGCTGAAGGTCCTCGACCGGAACTGAAGGGGGCGCACGATGGCGCTCGAGATGCGGGCGGTGTGCGAGCGCTGCGGCGCGGCGCTGAGCGCGGAGGGCCCGGCGCGGATCTGCACCTTCGAGTGCACCTTCTGCGTCGCGTGCACCGAGGCGATGAAGGGCATCTGCCCGAACTGCGGGGGCGAGCTGGTGCCGAGGCCGAGGCGCAAGCCGCGGTCCCC
>DATJVY010000042.1:0-2847 GCA_035501615.1 Myxococcaceae bacterium | reverse complement strand
GGCGGACTCGGCCGAGCTCGGGCCGGACACCCTGCCGGCGACGCTGCGGGGAGAGGCCCCGGTTCCCCCGGCCGAGACCGACGTGGTCGAGCTCCAGGGGGGCTTCTCGCTGGAGAAGCACCTCGACGACGCCGAGCGCCGGTTCCTGCTCGCTGCGCTCCGCCGATCCAACGGGGTGAAGACCCGGGCTGCCGAGCTGCTCGGGCTCACCTTCCGCAGCTTCCGCTACCGCCTCGCCAAGCACGGGCTCGGCGACTCGCTGGAGGAGGAGGCGCTCCGGCCCCCGGTGGCCGGAAGCGAGCGGCCTACTTGAAGTCGCGGCGCTCGAAGATGACGCTCGCCACCACCAGGAGGCCGATGCCGTACGCCAGCCCGTAGCCGGCGCTCTTCAGCGCGATGTCCCAGCCGGGGACGACGTCGTAGGTCGCGAGCGGCCGGTAGTTGAGCCGATCGAGGTTGGGGAGGGCGAAGTAGACGGCGTGGCCGAGGGTGCTCATGAAGCCGCCGGCCTTGGTCGCGAAGCGGTAGAGGTCGCCGGAGAGGTGGCCCGCGAAGTAGAGCCCCACCGTCACCACCGCCGAGACGGTCTGCCCGAGGAAGCTGGAGCAGAGGAAGCCGATGGCGGTCACGACGAAGAGCTCGACCGCCAGCATCCCCAGCGAGGCCCAGACCGCCGGTCCGAGCGGGAAGCGGTAGAGCGCCATCTCCGCGGCGAAGATGGCGGTCATCACCACCTGGAGGACGAGCAGGGTGAGGAGGTTCCCCGCATAGCGGGCCCAGAGGAACATCGAGCGGGAGATCGGCTTGGTGACCACCAGGAAGATGGTCCGGCGCTCGATCTCCCGGGCCAGCAGGCCGCTGGAAAGGAAGATGGAGAGGAAGACCAGGATGAGGCTCATCAGCCCGAGCCCGGTATCGACCATCACCCGGCGGAAGGTGACCACCGTCACCTGCGTGACCAGGGTGGCGAGCGCCAGGGTGATGAGGGCGAAGACCCCCACCACCACCGTCACCCGGTTGCGTCGCGCCTCGCGGAAGCCGTTCCAGGCGGTGGCGAGAAAGGCGTTCATTCCGAGATCTCCCCACCCACGGTTCCGCGCGGCCCCGCCTCCTGGAGGGCGGAGAGGAACATGTCCTCGAGCGAGAACCGCTCCGGCTGCAGCTGGCGAATGCGCCCGCCGCGCGCCATCACCGCCCCGATGAACTGGTCGACCTGATCGTCCGCCACCCTCACCCGGAGCCGGCCGTCGAGCGCCTCGACCTGCTGCACCGCGGTGCCGAGCGAACGAACCACCTCGGCGGTGAGACCCTCCACCACCACCTCCGCGACGGGGACCTGGTTGGTCAGGAGCTCGGCCACGCCGCCCGACCGGACCAGCTTGCCGCCCACCAGGACCGCCACCCGCTCGCAGACCGCCTCGACGTCCGAGATGATGTGCGAGGAGAAGAGGATGGTCGTCCCCCTCCGGCGCTCGGAGAGGATGAGGTCGCGAACCAGCTTGCGCCCCAGCGGGTCGAGACCGCTGGTGGGCTCGTCGAGGACGAGCAGCTCGGGGCGGTGGACCAGCGCCTGCCCGATGGCGATGCGCTGGATCATCCCCTTGGAGTAGCGGCGGATGCGGAGGTTGCCGGCCCGCTCCATGTTCACCGCCGCCAGCACCTCGTCCACGCGGGAGCGAATCTCCCTCCGCGGCACCTCGGCCAGCGACGCCGCGAGGGAGAGGAACTCGCGGCCGGTGAGGTACTCGTAGGGCGCGGGGTTCTCGGGGACGAAGCCCAGCCGCCTGCGCATCTCGCGGTTGCTGGGGGCTTGCCCGAAGAGGGTCGCGGTCCCGCGGGTGGCGCGGACCAGGTTCATCAGGATCTTGATGGTGGTGGACTTGCCGGCCCCGTTGGGGCCGAGGAGGCCGAACACCTCCCCGCGGCGGACGTCCATCGTCAGGTCGCGGAGGGCGTGGACACGCCGGTGGAGCCAGAAGCCGAGCCGGTACTCCTTGGACACCGACTCGAGCCGGATCAGAGGTTCCGTCGAGGTCATCCCTTGTTCCAGTAGTCGATGTTGAGCTCCAGCCGGTTCTTCTCGGCGTCGGAGCGGGCACGGCCTTCCCGGTCGATGTAGAAGCGTCCCCCCAGCGGATCGACCGGGAGCTGGGTGAGGTCCCCGGAGATCAGGAGCTCGGCGACGCTCGACGGGAGCTTGCCCACCCGCGCCTTGTAGGCCGCGATCGCCGCGTCGAGCTGCTGCAGGACACGCTCCAGCTGGATCTGCTTCACCCGGAGGGCGAAGGCGGCCCGCGTCTCCTCGTCCGGCGCGCTCTCCTCCAGCGTCTTCGCCAGCGCGAGCCCGGCATCAATGTCGCCGGACTGGGCGAGCAGCCTGGTGGCGAGCGCTCCCGCGTAGCTGGGCGAGCGGGGATCGGCGGCGACCTCCTTCAGCAGGAGGCCGGCGCGGCGGTAGTCGTGCTTGAAGTAGGCCAGGTTGTAGGCGAGGTAGAGCTTCAGCGGCATGTCCTGGGGAAAGGCCTTCAGGCCCTTCTCCAGGATCGCCGTCGACTCGTCGGTGTTGACCCAGGTCTCGCGGCCGCGGTTGAAGGAGATGGTGAGCCCCGCGAAGTAGTAGGCGGTGTAGAGCAGCGGGTCGAGGTCGGTGACCAGGTTCGCGTAGTCGTAGACGTCCCGGTACTCCTGCTCGGTCAGCGCCGCGCCGATGGACTGGAGCATCTCCAGCCAGTAGTACTCGGTGAGGAGCGGCCGCTGCGGTGCGCCCAGGGTTCTCAGGAACTCGACCCGCGGAAGCAGGGGGCGCCCGGAGAGCGCGCGCTTCCGCGAAGGCGGCTCGGCGAACGC
>DATJVY010000041.1:0-18454 GCA_035501615.1 Myxococcaceae bacterium | reverse complement strand
AGGTCGCGCCCACCTGCCGCGAAGGAGACAACACGCCCTGCAGCCCGTTCGCCAATCCCGACGCGGGCATCGCCACCGGCAGCGGCTACAACCCGAACTTCCCCATCACCTGCCGCGCGGACATCGGAGAGTTCTTCATCTTCGGCCCTCCCCCCTACTGCCTGTCGCCGAACCCCGACGGGAGTTGTGACCCGGCGAACGTCGACCCGGACACCCGGCAGATCGGGATCTGCTACTTGCCGGAAGGCGCCACCTTCCCGGCGCTGAATCCCTGAGCCACCGGCCGGGGAACTCGATCGCGATTGCCGCGGCGGCCCGCTCCGCCGCGGCATCCGTTGTGGCAGCGCGCCGCGGCTGCGCCTAGGCTTTCGCCCTCGCCAGGGAGGGTCCGATGGAAGCGCGCTGCCCGCGGTGTTCCACCGTCTTCACCACCGACCGGAGCGGGATCCAGTTCTGTCCCAACTGCGGGCAGCAGGTGGACGTCCCCGAGCCACCGCGGGCCGCCTCTCCTGGCTGGGGTCCGGGGCCGTCCGGTCCAGGCGCGGCGGGCGGTGGCCCCGGCGGCGGGCGCTTCACCGGTGAGCCACCCCCCGGGGGCGGCCATGCGCCCGGACACCGCGACCTCACGCCCTGGGAGCGCCGGAAGGAGATCGGCTTCCTCAAGGGCTTCTTCGAGACCTGGAAGCAGAGCCTCTTCACCCCCCAGCTCTTCTTCCCCACCGTCCGACCCGACGTCCCGTGGACCGAGGCGCTCTACTACGCCTGGATCATCCACGCGGTGACCATCGTCTTCGCCGCTCCGTTCGTGGGGCTGGGCATCCTGAGCTCCACCCTGCCGCACAACCTCGGAGACGCCGGCCAGATGGAGAACGCGATGCGCGCGTTCTCCGGCGTCGCCGGGATGGGGTGGCTCGTCCTGAGCCTCCTGATCTACCCGCTCGTGGTCCTGGCCGTGTCGGCCATCGTGCACCTGGTGGCGATGCTCTTCGGGGCGGCTCAGAACGGCTACGGGGCGACCGTTCGCGCGCTCTGCTACTCCGCCGGTCCGAATCTCCTGAGCATCGTGCCCTGCTTCGGGTGCCTGACCTTCATCTACAGCCTGGTGCTCGCCATCTTCGGCGTGGCCAGCCTGCAGCAGACGTCGATGGGGAAGGCCGCTGGCATCGTCCTCGTCCCCTTCGTCGTGGTGCTCTGCTGCTGCGGCCTCTTCTACGGGCTCGCGCTGGCCAGCATCATGAGCATCGTCAACAGCACGGCCAGCGGCACCCGAACGCTCTGAGACCTCCGTGACGCTTCACTGGACCCCGCGCGAACGGCGCTTCACCCTCCTCCACGGGCTCGGCCTGGCCGGGGTGCTGGGTCTGCTGGTCGCGCGGTTCGTCCCCGTGGCGCGCCTGCCCTTCTGGCGGTGCGTCCTCCGCGAGCACACCGGCTGGCCCTGCCCCGGATGCGGGCTGACCCGAGCGGCGGAGGGGCTGGCGCACCTGCGTCTCGGCTTCGCCTTCCAGTCGAACCCGCTGGGCGCCCTGGCCGGGTGCCTGATGGCCGGGGCGGCGGTGCTGGGGCTCGTGCAGTGGGCCTTCCGGCTGCCCCTGCCGGTGCCCCGGCTGTCGGACCGGGAGGCTCGCGCCGGCCGCGCGGCCGTCGTCGCCGCGCTGGTCGCCAACTACGCCTTCGTCATCGTCCAGACGCGCTTCGGCTGGCGATGATCGCCCTCGGCCTGGTGGTGCTGGGATACCTCGCGGGGAGCATTCCCTTCGGGCTCCTGGTCGTGCGGGCGACCCGGGGCGTGGACGTGCGCTCCCAGGGCAGCGGCAACATCGGCGCGACCAACGTGGCCCGGGTGGCGGGGAAGGGGCTGGGCGTCCTGGTGCTGGCCCTCGATGCGCTCAAGGGCGCGCTCCCGGTGCTGCTCGCCCGCGCCCTCGAGCCGGAGCCCGTGGTGGCCGCCGGGGTGGGGCTGGCCGCGTTCGCCGGGCACGTGGCCCCTCCCTGGCTCGGGTTCCGGGGTGGGAAGGGCGTGGCGACCGCCCTGGGGGTGCTCGCGGTGCTCGCCCCGCGTGCGGCCCTGGCCGGGGCGGTCACCTACGGCCTCGTCCTCCTCGCGCTGCGCATCAGCTCGCTGGGCTCACTGCTCGCCGGCGTCGTCGCGGTCACCGTCGCCTGGCTCGTGCCCGGGACCCCGCCGCCGTTCGCCGCGCTGGCCTCGGTGCTCTTCCTCGCCATGCTCTGGACCCACCGGGGCAACATCGGGAGGCTGCTCCGGCGCGGCGAGCCCCGGGTCTGAGGTCCGCCGCTGCCGCCCCGGCCCTGGCGCCGCGCGGGCGGGGTACTCGAGCAGGGTGCAGGCGATGGGGCCGTTCCAGAGCGCACGCCGCCGCACCGGCCGGTGGTGGAACGCTGCCTCGAACGCCGGGTTGCCGGACAGCACTGCCAGCCGGAAGCCCGGCAGGGCGCCGAGCCGCTCCCCGAGGTGGAAGTAGAAGGTCTTCATCCCCTTCTGGCCGCCCTGCGCGAGCCGGTCGCCGTAGGGCGGGTTGGTCACCAGGAGCCCGTGGTCGAGGTCGCCGATGGGGAGGGGCCGGGTGGCGTCCGCCTCCGCGAGGGAGACTGCTCGCTCGAGGCCAGCGGCCCGGACGTTGGCCCGGGCGGCAGCGACCGCGTCGGGGTCGCGGTCGAAACCCCGGATGGGGAAGGGCGGCTGCCGCTCGTTCGCCCGGGCCTCCTCCCGGAGCCGGTCCAGCGCCGCCCGTGCCTCGGCTCCCAGCGAGGGCCACCGCTCGATGCCGAGGGTACGGCGCAGGGCCGGCGCGCGGCGCGCGGCGACGAGCCCGGACTCGACGAGGAAGGTGCCCGAGCCGCACAGCGGGTCCACCAGCGGCTCCTCCCCCTCGTAGCCCACGGCCCGGAGGATGGCCGCGGCGAGCGTCTCCTTCACCGGAGCCACCGTGGGTCGCACCCTGTACCCCCGCCGGTGGAGCGGCGCACCGGCCAGGTCCAGCGAGAGCGAGAGGTGCGCCCCGGCCAGGTGAGCCACCACCCGGACGTCGGGGCGGCGGGTGTCCACGTCGGGGCGCCCGCCGCGGCGCTCGCGGAGGCGGTCCACCAGCGCGTCCTTGATCTTCAGCGCCACGAAGCCCGAGTGGCCGTGCTCGGAGTCGCGCAGGGTGGCCTCCACGGAGAAGGTCGCGCGCCGGTCGAGGTGCTCCTCCCAGGGCACTGCTCGTGCCGCCTCGTACAGGCCCTCGGCGCCGTGGACCTCGCTCTCGCCCAGCGGCCAGAGCAGCCGCATCGCGATCCGAGACCAGAGGGCGATCCGGAGCGCCTCGTTCAGGTTGGCCAGGAAGCGCACCCCGCCGCGATCCACGCGCACGCGGGACGCACCGAGCTCGGCGAGCTCCTCGGCGAGGAGGTCCTCGGTCCCGCGCGCGGCGGTGGCGAACAGGGGGAGGCGCCTGGGCATCGAGGAGGACCGCTACTGTCTTCCCCCGGCTCACTGCAAGCGTGCTTGACTCTCCGCCGGTCGTTCAACGCCAGGAGGGATGCGATGCGCCGAGCCGTGCTGTGGGTGGTGCTGTGCGCCGTTCCATCCCTGGCCTGGGCCGGAGATGGTGGGGCCAAGGCCGGGATCGACGCCGGGAATCGGAAGTTCGAGGAGGCGGTGGCCAAGGGGGATGCCGCCGCAATCGCGAAGCTCTACGCGACCGACGCGGCGATCCTCCCGCCCGGCTCGCCGCCGTTGAAGGGCCGGGAGGCGATCCAGAAGCAGTTCACCGGGCTCGTCGGCGCGTTCAAGAAGATCACCCTCAAGACCGTCGAGGTGCACCCGATGGGCAACCTGGCGCTCGAGGTCAGCAGCTGGAAGCTGGAGGACGCCTCGGGGAAGGGCCCGGAGGGGAAGGCGATGGTCCTGTGGAAGAAGAACGGCGGGAACTGGGAGCTTTACCGGGACATGTGGAGCGGGAATGCACCGGAGCCGCCGCCGGCCGCCCCCGCGGCGACGAACCCGGCCTCGGCCAGCCCCGCCCCTGCGAAGTAGGAGCGCCCGCCGTGCCCGGAGAGGCTCTCATCACCGTCGAGTTCGCCCAGCGGATCATCGACCAGAGTCCCTTCGGGCGCTGGTGGGGCTACCGGGTGGAGGAGGTGGGCCCGGGGCGGGCCCGCATCCTCCTTCCCTTCCAGGCGGGCTTCGAGCGACCGGGCGGCGTGCTCCAGGGCGGGTGCGCGATGACGCTCGCCGACGTGGCCTTCTGGATCGCCGGGATGACGGTCACCGGCGAGGACCCATCGGCGCTCACGCTGCAGATGAGCTCGTCGTTCCTGCGCCCGGCGAAGCTGGGGGATCTCCGCTCCGAGGCGCGCATCCTCCGCTCCGGCCGGCGCATCCTCTACGGCGAGGCGTCGGTGATGGACGCGGCCGGCGCGCTCCTCACCCACCACGTCCTGACCTACATGCGGGGGGAGTCCCCCGGGTCCGGCTGAGCGGACGCCGGGCGCCTCGCTGGGCGCGCTCGAGTCGTGCTCTCCTCTCCTCGCCATGGTCCCCACTCTCGTCGTGGTCGGTCTCCTCTCCGCCAATCCGTCCACCCCCGATGCCGCGAAGCAAGCGCTGGCGCTGGAGCTGGTCCAGCTGGTGACCCCGGAGTCGTCGTACCGCGCCGGGATGCAGCAGATGACGCTTCAGATCCTTCCCTCGCTGGAGGCGCAGGCGAAGGCCAGCGGCACGACGCTTCCCGCGGATTTCGCGCGGCGCTTCGATGCGATGATGCAGGAGGTCGTGCCCTACTCGGAGCAGTCGGCCTGGGCGGCGGACATCTACGCGCGGAACTTCAGCGCCTCGGAGCTCAAGGACCTCATCGCCTTCTACCGGACGGCACTGGGCCGGAAGCTCGCCTCCCGGCTCCCGGCCATCATGGGGGAGGTCGGCAAGCGGGTGAGCGAGATCCTCCCGCAGCGCCTTCCCGCGGCCATGAAGCGGCTCGGGCTCGTCCCCCAACGGCCCAGCGACACGTCCAGCAAACCCGAGCCGGCCACCAAGCTCTGACGAGCGCGCCCTCGCCGCTGGCGTCAGGCGACGGGAGCCCTCGGTCACCGCTAGCCCGGCGTCACACTTGCCATCGCCGAGGATGGCCGGGTCGGTGGGCATGGTCGCCGATCGGTACGGGCGATCAACGAGGACCGGCCCGCGCCTCGCTCCGCGGTGGGCGGCGCCTCGCGGGACTGAGAGCTCGTCCGACGCGCTGCGCGGCGTCCTCGGCGTCCCTCCTGACGCGAGGGGCTGACTCGAATCGACGCTCAGGCCGCGCCGGCGCCGGGCATCTCGCCCAGCGGGCGGAGCAGGACGTCGCGGGGCTTGGCTCCATCGGCCGGACCCACCACGCCGTCGCGCTCCATGCGCTCGATCATCCGCGCGGCGCGGTTGTAGCCGATGCGCATCTTCCGCTGGAGCATGGAGATGCTGACCTGGCGCATCTCGCTCACCACCGCCAGCGCCTGGTCGTAGAGCTCGTCGCTGAGCTCGTCGTCGACGCCGCCGTCTCCCAGGTCCTCCTCGCGGGGTCGGAGGATGGACTCGTCGTAGACCGGCTTCCCCTGCGCCTTGAGATGGTCGACCGCACGCTTGATCTCGATCTCGCTGACGAACGCGCCGTGCACCCGGACCAGGTTGGCGCTGGTCGGCGGCATCAGCAGCATGTCTCCCATCCCCAGGAGGGACTCTGCCCCCACGGTCCCGAGGATGGTCATCGAGTCAGGCTTGCTCCGGAGCATGAAGCTGATGCGGGTCGGGAAGTTGGCCTTGATGACGCCGGTGACCACGTCCGTCGACGGTCGCTGGGTCGCCACGAGGAGGTGGATGCCGGCCGCCCGCGCCATCTGCGCCAGCCGGGCGATGTAGGTCTCCACCTCGCGGCTGGCCACCATCATCAGATCCGCCAGCTCGTCGATGATCACCACGAGGTAGGGGAGCTTCTTCAGCTCCTTCGGCTTCTCCTCCGCCAGGGCCTCGGCGGCCTCCTTCTCCGCGGCGAGCTCGGGCTCCAGCGTCGCCCGCGGATCCTCCGGCGCCGCGAGCGGCGAGGGCACCCCGATCGACTCCTCCTTCGCCCGGGCCAGCGCGTCGTCCTCGGACTCGCCCTCGCCCACGTCCACCACCAGGAGGGCCGCCGCCTTCTTCTTCTGGGGCGCCTCGCGCTTCTTCTCCAGCAGCACCCGCGCGTCGCCCTTGGCGCTCTCCACCAGCTTGTTGTAGCCGGCGATGTTCCGCACCCCGGCCTCGGAGAGCACCTGGTAGCGGCGCTCCATCTCCTCCACCGCCCAGCGCAGCGCGAGCGCGGCCTTCTTGGGGTCTGTCACCACCGGCAGGAGCAGATGGGGAATGCCCTCGTAGACGCTCAGCTCGAGCATCTTCGGGTCCACCATGATGAAGCGGACCTCCTCCGGCGTGGCCTTGAGGAGGATGCTCATCACCATCGAGTTCACCGCGACCGACTTGCCGGACCCGGTGGTGCCGGCGGCGAGCACGTGCGGCGCCTTGGCCAGATCGAGGACGTAGGGCATCCCCTCGATGTCCTTGCCCAGCGCCATGGTCAGCTTGCTGGTCGAGCGCTGGAACACGTCCTGCTCGACGATCTCCTTCAGGTAGACCGTCTCCCGGTCTCGGTTGGGGACCTCGATGCCCACCACCCCCTTGCCGGGGATGGGGGCGACGATGCGGACGCGCATCGCCTCCATCGCCATCGCCAGGTCGTCGGCGAGGGCGGCGATCTTCGAGACCTTGATGCCGGGGCCGGGAAGGAACTCGTACATCGTGACCACCGGGCCGGGGCGGATCTCCACCACCTCGCCCACGATGCCGAAGTCGGCCAGCTTCGCCCGGAGCTTCTCCGCGGTACTGAAGAAGGCCTCCTTGTCGAGCGCGCTCCGCTCCGGCCGGTCGAAGTCCAGGACGTCGAGCGGTGGGAGGGTGAACTGCGTCCGCCCACCGACGAACTCGAACTGGTCCTGCTCCCGGTGCTTGCTGGGCTTGGGGGGCGCCTTCGGCTCGACGATGAGCGGGGTGCGCGCCTCGAGGGCCCGGGGCGCGGGGACCGCCGCGTCCGGTACCGGGCCGTCCGCCAACTCTCCGGCCGGCGCTGCGGGTGGAAGGACCGCCGCCGCCGTCGCCGCCGGGGGTGGAGGCGGGGTCACGATCTCCGGCAGGTCGCCCTTGCGCCGCCTCCGGGACCCGTCGCGGACCGGGGGCGCCACCGCGGCGAGGTCGCGCGTCCAGGCCGGGTCCTCGCCCGGCCCGGGCGGTGCCACCGGAGCATCCTTCGACAGCGCCCGGCTCTCGGTCTCGCGCGCCAGGCGGAGCGCCTCCTCCGCCACTTCCTCGGCCTCCATCGCCTCGACCTCGGCCTGGCTGAGCTCCTCCTCGTCGGCCTCGAGCTGGGCCAGGAACGCCGCCTCCTCGAGCTTCGCCGAGGCGCGTGCCTCGGCCCGTGCCGCCCCGGCTCTGCGCTGCGCTTCCCACAGGGCGAGGAGCGCCACCCGCGCCCGCGCGCCGAGCTCGCCGAGGAGGTGCCCCAGCGCCACCAGGCCCCGCAGGAGCGCGAACTGGGTCGCGACCAGCATCGCGGCGAACGCCACCGCCGACACCACGATGACCGTCCCCACGACATCGAAGAGGTCCACCAGCCAGGTGGAGACCTCGACCCCCACCGCGCCGCCCGGCGGGTTCCGGGGGTGCAGGCCAGGAGCCCCCAGCGCCAGCTGGAACAGGACGCAGGTCGTCACCAGCAGCACCCCCGCGGCGAGGGTCTGGAGGAGGCGACGCTTCTTCTGCCTGCCCACCAGGAGGACGCCCGAGACGTAGACCCCGGCGAGGGGGATGGCCGGGGCAGCGAGGCCCAGGAGGCCCCCCAGGAGGGCGGCCAGCGCATGCCCGACCGGCCCAGCCCCGTTGTGGGCCGTCCGGGGCGCCAGGGGCCCCGGATCGGTCAGGAGCGCCACCAGGGCCAGGGACGAGAGCGCGAGGAGCGCCACCCCGAGGAGTGCGCGGCGACCCACCCCCGTGCCCTCGACGCGGCGGACCGCCAGCGCCTTCTTGCGCGATGAGACCTCCTGCTTCGACAGGATCTTCTTCTCCGGACGGGCCCGCCTGGCCGCCATGACGTACCGCTCCCTCGCCCCCCGAGGGGGCCCTGCCTGTTGCGACCTGAAGCAGCAGTCGACTGTCGAGCCAGGCCCGGGGGTGGTCAATTTTCCGTCCCTGTGCGATGCAGATTGGGACCAGGGCATGGACGTCCGCTGCGAGCGCTGCAAGACGCTCTACGAGCTCGACGACGCGCGGGTCTCCGAGGCGGGGACCACCGTGCGCTGTACCACCTGCGGTCACGTCTTCCGGGTGCGGAAGAAGGTCTTCCTCATGACCGAGCCGGTGGGCGCGGGCGGCGAGTCGACCGCCGTGCCTCCCCCGGTGGTCGAGAAGCCCCCCTGGCGCGTCCGGAGCCCGAGCGGTCGGGTCATCGCCTTCCGCGAGCTGACCTCGATGCAGAAGTGGATCGTCGAGCGGAAGTTCGGCCGTGACGACGAGATCAGCCTCCACGGCGACACCTGGAAGCGTCTGGGGGACATCGCCGAGCTGCAGCCGTTCTTCCTTCTTCTCGACGACGTGGACCGGGTCCACGAGCTGGAGGAGCGGCTGCGCCGGACCGAGCCGCCCGAGGAGGCTCCCTCGATGCTGGCGCAGGAGCTGGGGGCCGCCCAGCCCGGCGCTCCTCCGGATGCGGCGCGGCCCACCCCCACGCCCATCCGCCTCGACTCGCCCATCGACACCCAGCCCATCCCTGCCGCCCACGCCGCCGACACGCCGCGCACCGGGCCCCCCTCTGCCTTCTCTCTCGAGGACATCCGTGCGGCGACGGAGCCCTCGCCCGACGACGCCCCGATGCCCGAGGACACCGTCGAGCCCGAGGCTCCGCCCGAGGAGGCAGAGCGGCCCCAGTTCACCCGGCGCGCCGGGCTGGGAGTGGATCCGGCGCTCGCGGACGACGCCGAGTCGTGGGACCCGCCGAGGAGCGAGAGCAAGCTGCCCTGGGTGGCGACGTTCCTGATCGTGGCCGTGGCCGGCATCGCGGGCATCGCGTACTTCCAGATCTGGGTCCCGGCCCAGGAGGAGAAGCTGCGGCAGGAGGCCGAGCGCGCCCGGCTCGAGGCGGCGCAGAAGGCCCGCGCCGCCGACGATGCCGAGGTCCGGGAGCGCGAGCGGAAGGCCAAGGAGGAGCTGGTGGCCGGGATGGCCGCCCGTTCCGACGCCGGGACGGCCTCGCCTGCCGACGGGGGAACGGGGGGAAGCGCTCCCCCCGAGGCACCGCGGGGCTCCCCCGGGCCCGGGCAGCCACCCCCCACCTCCCCGGTCCGCCTGGCGGGGAACGGCCGCGCTCGACCCTCCACGACCCCCGAGGGACGCCCGCGGACCTTCGACGACTGGCTGTCCCTGGGCGACCGCGAGCGGGAGCATTCTCGCGCCCGGGCGGCCCTGGACGCCTACGACCGGGCCATCGCCCTCGAGCCCACCCGGGCCGAGGCCTACGTCGGCCAGGGCCGCGCGTTCCTCGAGCTGGGGGATGGCCGCTCGGCGGTGGCGGCGCTCCGGCGCGCGCTGCAGGCCAACCCCCGGTACTCGGTGGCCGAGTTCTGGCTGGGGGAGGCCTACCGGAAGGCGGGCCAGAACGACGAGGCGTTCGACGCCTACCGGCGTTACCTGGATGCTGCTCCGGAGGGCGCCGAGGCGGCGCGGGCTCAGGAGGCCTTGAACGAGCTCCGCTGATCGGTGCAGAAGGGGCACACCATGCTGGACAAGCCTTCCAAGGAAGAGGACGAGTACTTCGCCCGCGAGGACGTCGAGAAGAAGCGGAAGCTGGCCTTTCAGCAGGCGCAGATGCTGGCCGAGCAGCAGAAGGAGGCGCTCCGCACCCTGCACCACATGAAGTGCCCGAAGTGTGGCTTCGACCTGCACACGCTGAAGCGCGGCCCGGTCGAGGTCGACACCTGCTTCAACTGCAAGGGCGTGTGGATCGACGCCGAGGACATGGAGCAGTTCCAGAGGCAGCTCCGGCACCCCGAGGACCGGCACGCCGTGGTCGGCGCGCTCCTCAACATCTTCAAGAACGACTGACCATGTCGCTCACCCTGGAAGAGGTACGGCACGTCGCCGGCCTGGCCCGGCTCTCGCTGTCCGCCGAGGAGGAGGCGCTGATGCGGACCCAGCTCAGCGCCATCCTGGACGCGGTGGCCGAGCTGTCGCGGGTGGACACCTCGAAGGTGGAGCCCACCTCGCACGCCGCGGGCGAGGTGCCCCCCTGGCGCTCGGACGAGGTTCGCCCGTCGTTCCCACCGGAGAAGGCGCTGGGCAACGCGCCCGGGAAGGTGGGCACCAGCTTCGCGGTGCCGAAGATCATCGAGTGAGCTCGTGGGCGCGATGGAGCTGACCGAACTGTCCATGCTCGCGCTGGGGGAGAAGCTCGGCTCCGGCGAGGCCTCGAGCGTCGAGGCGGTGCGCGCCTCGCTCGACCGCATCGAGCGTCTCGACGGGAAGGTGAAGGCCTTCCTCCACGTCGACCGGGCCGGCGCCCTGGTCCAGGCCGAGGCCGCCGACCGGCGCCGGAAGGACGGCCGGCGCGCCGGCCCGCTGGACGGGGTGCCGGTGGGGCTCAAGGACCTCTTCCTCACCGAGGGGCTGCCGACCACCGCCGGCTCGCGCATCCTCGAGGGCTTCATCGCGCCCTACGACGGAACGGTGGTCAAGCTGCTCCGGGCGGCGGGAACGCCCATCCTCGGCAAGCTCAACATGGACGAGTTCGCGATGGGGAGCTCCACCGAGAACTCGGCGTACTTCCCCACCCGCAACCCCTGGAACCTCGAGACCAGCCCCGGCGGCAGCTCGGGGGGCTCGGCGGCGGCGGTCGCTGCACGGATGGTGTACGGCGCGCTGGGCACCGACACCGGCGGCTCCATCCGTCAGCCCGCGGCTCTGACCGGGACGGTGGGGCTCAAGCCCACCTACGGCCGGGTCTCGCGCTTCGGGGTGGTGGCCTTCGCCAGCTCGCTGGATCAGGTGGGGCCGATGACCCGGAACGTGCGCGACTGCGCGGCGCTCCTCCAGGCCATCGCCGTCCCCGACCCCTGCGACTCCACCTCCGCCCCCCTGAAGGCGCCTGACTACCTCGCCGAGATCGAGGCCGGGGTGAAGGGAATGAGGCTGGGGCTTCCCCGGGAGTACCTCGAGCTGCCCGGCATGGACGCCGAGGTGCGGGCGGCGGTGGAGGGCGCGACCCGCGCCCTGGAGCGCCTCGGGGCGACGCTGGTTCCGGTCTCGCTCCCCCACACCCGCTACGCGCTCGCCACCTACTACCTCGTCGCTCCCGCCGAGGCGTCGAGCAACCTCGCCCGCTACGATGGCGTTCGCTATGGGCTCCGTGCCGGCGACGTGAAGAACCTCCTGGCCATGTACGGGCGCACCCGGGACCAGGGCTTCGGCCTCGAGGTGAAGCGGCGGATCATGCTGGGCACCTACGCCCTCTCCGCCGGCTACTACGACGCCTACTACCTCAAGGCGCAGAAGGTCCGGACCCTCATCAAGCAGGACTTCGTCGAGGCCTTCCGCAGCGTGGACGCAGTCCTCGCGCCCACCTCGCCCACGCCGGCCTTCCGCATCGGCGAGAAGGTGAGCGACCCGCTGGCGATGTACCTCAACGACGTCTTCACGCTGCCCTGCAACCTGGCCGGGCTGCCGGGGCTGAGCCTGCCCTGCGGATTCACCCGCGCGGGGCTGCCCATCGGGCTCCAGATCCTCGGGCGTCCCTGGGACGAGGCGCGGGTGCTCCGGATCGCGCGGGCCTTCGAGCGCGAGCACGACTTCGACCGGCGGTCGCCGCCCCTGGGGGCCGGATGAGCGTGTCCGACTTCCAGCCGGTCATCGGGCTCGAGGTGCATGCCCAGCTCCTGACGCGGAGCAAGATCTTCTGCGGCTGCTCGACCGAGTTCGGCGCCCCGCCCAATGCCCACACCTGCGCGGTGTGCCTGGGGATGCCGGGTGTGCTTCCGGTGCTGAACGAGAAGGTGGTGGAGTACGCGGTCCGGGTGGGTCGGGCGCTGGAGTGCCGCATCAACCCGGTCAGCATCTGGGCGCGGAAGAACTACTTCTATCCGGACCTCCCCAAGGGGTACCAGATCAGCCAGTACGACCAGCCGCTCTGCGAGCACGGCGTCCTCGAGATCGACACCGAGGACGGCCCGCGGCGGGTCCGCATCCGCCGCATCCACCTCGAGGAGGACGCGGGGAAGAACGTCCACGACGCGGGCGGGGGCGAGAGCCTGGTGGACCTCAACCGCTCGGGCGTGCCGCTGGTGGAGATCGTCAGCGAGCCGGACATCCGCTCCAGCACCGAGGCCGCCGAGTATCTCAAGGCGCTGCGCGACGTCCTGGTCTACCTCGGGGTCAATGACGGGAACCTGGAAGAGGGCAGCTTCCGCTGCGACGCCAACGTCTCGGTGATGCGCAAGGGCTCGAGCCAGTACGGCCAGCGGGTGGAGCTGAAGAACATCAACTCCTTCCGCTTCGTGCAGAAGGCCATCGACTACGAGATCGGCCGGCAGGTGGAGCTCATCGAGTCCGGTGGCAAGGTCGCCCAGGAGACGCGCCTCTTCGACGCGGTCCGGGGCGAGACGCGGAGCATGCGCAGCAAGGAGGAGGCGCACGACTACCGCTACTTCCCCGAGCCGGACCTTCCACCGCTGCGCATCCCCGAGGGATACGTGGAGCGGATCGAGCGCGCGCTGCCCGAGCTGCCCCGTGCCCGGCTGCACCGCTTCACGGCGAGCTACGGGCTGCCGGCCTACGACGCGAAGATCCTCGTGGGTGACCGCGCCCTGGCGGACCTCTTCGAGAAGGTCCAGTCCGCCTACGGCGGCCCGGCGAAGAAGCTGGCCAACTGGTTCACCGGAGAGCTGCTCCGGCTCCTCAAGGAGGAGAACGCCGAGCTCGGCGCGCTGCGGTTCTCGCCCGAGCAGTTCGCAGGTCTCCTCAAGATGGTCGACGCCGGCGAGCTCTCGAACAACGCAGGCAAGGACGTGTTCGCCGAGATGTTCCGGAGCGGCCGCCCGCCGGGGGACATCGCCCGGGAGCGGGGGCTCGTCCAGGTGCAGGACTCGGGCGCGGTCGAGGCGGCGGTGGACGCCGTGCTGGCCGCGAACCCGGGCGAGGTGGAGAAGTACCGCGCCGGCAAGAAGCAGGTGTTCGGCTTCCTGGTCGGTCAGGTGATGAAGGCGATGAAGGGCAAGGGAAACCCCGCCCTGGTGAACGCCGCTCTGAAGGCGAAGCTCGGAGACTGAGACGGAGTCGCGGCGCTCCCTGCGCCGCTTCGTCGGTGTCCCGCTCAGCTCTTCTTGAAGTCGAAGGTGTGCGTGTGAACGTGGCCCGGCGTCTCGTCCTCGGACGTCGTCTTCGTGACCGTGTTCCCCGCGTTGATCGACGCGAAGTCGGTCTCGGTCAGGGTCACGGTGTGGGTGTGGCTCTGGTTCAGGGACGTCGTCTCGGTCGCTCCCGCTGCGGGCGGCGAGGTGATGTCCGAGAGTTGCAGGCTCACCGTATGGGTGTGGTTGTCATCGAGCGACGAGGTGAAGGTCAGCGAGTTGGGGCTCCCCCCGCTGTCGCTGCCGCACGCCATCAGCACCTGGGAGGCCGGGATGGCGAGGAGAATCCCGCCGATCCGAAAGATGACCTCACGACGATTCATGGAAACCTCCGTTACCCTGGAGGACCCACGACCCCCGAAACGTTGCGCCGGAACGTCCCTCCGGACGGGACGGAAGTTCAGCGGATGACCGGCTGGGAGGCGTCGCCGAACAGGTAGCGGTCCAGGAAGCGATCCGTCGCCCCGTAGGCGGCGAGGACGCTCTCGTTGCGGGAGAAACCGTGCCCCTCGTCCTGGAGCACGAGGTAGTGCACGGGGACGTGGCGGGCCTCGAGCGCCTGGACCATCCGGTCGGACTGGTCCTTCTTCACCCGTACGTCCTTGTCGCCCTGAACCACCAGGAGGGGCCGCTGGATGCGGTCGACGAAGTAGAGCGGGGAGCGGTCGTGCATGTAGGCCACGTCCTTCGGGTCACGCGGGTCGCCGAACTTGGCGTAGATGAAGGGCAGGAAGCTCTCCCAGTACGACGGGAAACCCTCCACCAGGCTCTTCAGCTCGCTCACCCCGAAGTAGTCGACGTGGGCGGCGAACTCGGTGGGCGCGAAGACCGCTGCGGCGAGCACCATGTAGCCGCCGTAGCTCCCGCCGGCGATCGCCACCCGCTCCGCTGAGACTCCGGTGCTCTCCGCCAGCCAGTGCTTGCAGGCGACCACGTCCTGGAGCGGAGCGCCGCCGAAGTCCTTGTTGTCGAGCGCGGTCCACGCCTTCCCGTAGCCGGTGGAGCCGCGCACGTTCGGCACCAGCACGACGTAGCCCTTGGAGACGAAGTACTGGGTGAAGGGGTAGAAGCGCCGGAGCGACTGGCTGGTGGGCCCGCCGTGCACCAGGATGATCGCCGGCGCGCCGGGCTGCGCCTGTGCCGGCAGGTAGAGGAACGCCGGCACCTTCTTCCCGTCGAACGAGGGGATGCGCACGCTCCGCCCCGAGGCCATGCGCTGTCCCCGCAGCGACGCCGGGAGCGCCTCTCCCAGGGGGCGCGCCTGCAGGGTCTCGAGATCGATGACGTAGGGCACGCCGGGGGTGGCGTCTCCCCGCAGCATCACCCCCAGGTAGCGCTCCGACCAGGAGAAGGAACGCGGCTCCCACGCCGTGCCCGGGGGCGGGGGAGGGAGGGGGACCGTCCTCCGGGTCCTCGCCGCGCTGAGCGCCATGCGAGGAAGCCCGTCCTCGTTGGAGATCGTCCAGAACCAGTGGAACCGCGGCGAGAACCCGGCCCCGACGATGTCCCAGGACCCGGAGGCCAGGGTGTGCTGCCTGCCCGTACCGAGGTCGAGCACGTGCAGCGCCTGGAACTCGCTGCCGGCGTCGGAGGTGAAGTACAGCGTCTTCCCGTCGCTCGAGAAGTCCATCGGCGCGTAGAGCACCGGCCCCTGGTGAGGAGTCAGCGGCTTCGGCGCCGACGGCTTGCGCAGGTCGAGCAGGTAGAGGTTCGCGTCCACGTCGGAGCGCGTCTCGAGCAGAACGGCGCGCTTGTGGTCGCGGCTCACCACCGCGACCGAGAGCGCCCCGCTCGCCTCCCAGAGCCGGCGGGAGCGCTTCGACCGGACGTCGTACTCGTAGAGGTCCTGGAAGCGCGCGTCGCGCGCCGTGGAGAGGTAGAGGAAGGTGTTTCCGTCCAGCGCCCAGTCCACGAAGTCCGCGCGGCGGCCTGCCGGGAGGTCCGCGGTGAGGTCCTGGTGCGTGGAGCCCGCGCTGTCGGTCAGCCAGAGGTGGTCGAACTCGTCACCGCCGACGTCCGCGGCGTAGACCAGCTGGTCACGGGTGGGCGAGAAGTCGTACGACCCGAGGAATCCCCGGACGTGGGTGATCTGCCGCGCCGGGCCTCCCCCGGTGGGCTGTACCCAGACGTCCGGCCGGCCTCCCTCGTCGCTGGAGTAGGCGACCCACCGGTCGCCGGTGCTGAGCTTCGGGGGGCCGAACCGCCGGGTGGCGAAGTACTGCTCCAGCGGGACCGGTGCCACCGGTGCCCGGCCGACCCCCTTCCCGGCATCGGCGGCGGCCGAGGTCGGCGCGGGCGGAGCGTGCGCCCCGCAGCCGACGAGCAGGACCGCACAGACCGCGAGCACCGGACGATCCATCGCACCCTCCCCGTGGCGCCTGGCACGGTGCCCGCGGTAACACATCCCGGGAGGGCCCGCGAACCTCACCGCAGGGGGCATCTGCCTTGACTTGCGGGGGGTTGCGGGCTATTCGCACGACCCTTTCACATCCAGGGGCAGGGTCCAGATGTACGCAGTCATCCGCACCGGCGGAAAGCAGTACCGCGTCGCCGAGGGCGACGTCGTCCGCATCGAAAAAATTCCCGGCGAGGTCGGCAGCGAGATCACCTTCGCCGAGGTGCTCTGGCTCGGGGGCGTGGAGTCCCCCAAGGCCGGGCGCCCGCTCGTGGCCGGAGCCAAGGTCGTGGCCAAGATCCTCGCCCAGGACCGTTACCGCCGCGTGCTGCACTTCCGGAAGGAGAAGGAAGGCTGGACGCGTCGCAAGGGCCACCGGCAGCCCTACACCGAAGTGAAGGTCGTCTCGGTCGCGGGCTGACCCGCGACCCACCAGGAATCGCACCATGGCTCACAAGAAGGGACAGGGCAGCTCGCGCAACGGGCGCGACTCGGCCGGACAGCGGCGCGGGGTGAAGGTCTACGGCGGGGAGAACGTCCACGCCGGCAGCATCCTCGTGCGCCAGCTCGGCACCGTCATCCATCCGGGCTCGAACGTCCGCCTCGGACGCGACTACACGCTCTACGCGACGGTGGACGGCGTGGTGAAGTACGAGCGGATGGGCAAGGACCGGAAGAAGGTCTCGGTCTATCCGCAGGCGCCCGCCAGCGCCTGATCGCGCTCCCCGGCAGGCCGGAGCATCACGAGCGGGCCGTGCACCCTCGGACGGGGGAGCGCCGGCCCGCTTCGATCATCAGGGAGAGGCCCCGCGGTGAAGTTCGTCGATCAGGTCTCGATCCAAGTGAAGGCCGGCGATGGCGGAAACGGCGCCGTGGCCTTCCGAAGGGAGAAGTTCGTCGAGCGCGGTGGACCGTCCGGCGGTGACGGCGGCAGCGGTGGCTCGGTCGTCTTCGAGGCCGACCCGGGCTTGACCACCCTCCTCGACTACCGCTACCAGCAGCACCACCGGGCGAGGAGCGGCCAGCACGGGATGGGCAGCGACATGAACGGGGCCTCGGCCGAGGACCTGATCCTGCGGGTTCCGGTGGGCACGCTCATCCGCGATCAGGGCTCGGGTGAGCTGCTCGCCGACCTCGCGGCGCCGGGGGCCCGAGCGGTCGTGGCCCGCGGTGGGCGGGGAGGCCTCGGCAACATGAACTTCGCCACCTCCACCCGCCAGACCCCCCGCTTCGCCCAGGACGGAAAGCCCGGGGAGGAGCGGCGCCTCGTGCTGGAGCTGAAGCTGCTCGCCGACGTGGGCCTCGTCGGCTTCCCCAACGCCGGCAAGAGCACGCTCATCTCCCGGGTGTCGCGCGCGCGGCCCAAGGTGGCGGACTACCCCTTCACCACCCTGGTCCCCAACCTCGGGGTGGTCCCCTACAAGGACGGCGTCTCCTTCGTGATGGCCGACATCCCGGGGCTCATCGAGGGAGCGGCCGAGGGGGCCGGGCTCGGTCACCAGTTCCTGCGCCACGTCGAGCGCTGCCGGGTGCTGGTCCACCTGGTAGACCTCGCCGCCGCCGGAGACGACCGCGCTCCGCTGCGCGACCTGGAGGTGCTCGACCGGGAGCTGGCGCGGTACAGCCCGAAGCTCGCCGCCAAGCCGCAGATCGTCGCCGCGAACAAGGTCGACCTGCCCGATGCCCGGGCGCAGCTCGCGGCATTCCAGGCCGCGATGGCCGCGCGGGGCGTGCCGGTCTTCCCCATCTCGGCGGCGACGGGCGAGGGGCTGGGGCCGCTGCTGGACGCGGTGGCCCAGGTGCTCTCGGTTGGAGTGCTACCCGCGCTGGAGCGCTCCGCCCGTCCCCGCCGCCGGCCCCGGGCGGCGGGGTCCGCGACGCTCGCCGCGGCGGAGCGGACGGCGGCCCCGGCCGCGAAGCCCCGGAAGCCCCGGCGCTCCGGTCCGAAGAAGACCGGCTCGCGGGCCGCGAAGACGGCGACGGTGCGTTCGCGCCGCTCCCCGCCGCGGAAGGGACGTCGATGAAGCGCGCTGCTCCGCCGACCTCCCGCCCCGCCCCGGCGGCGGACGCGCTCCTCCTCGCACCGCGGCGAGAGAAGGTGGACGCGGTGGTCGGACGCAGGCTCCGCACGCTGACGGTGGTGCTCGATCAGCTCGAGGACACCTTCAACATGGCGGCGGTCCTCCGCAGCTGCGAGGCGTTCGGCCTCCAGGACGTCCACGTGGTGGAGAACCCGGACGTCCCTTTCGCTCCCCACGACAAGGTGACCCAGGGTTGCGACAAGTGGCTGGACGTGCATCGCCACCGCAGCTTCGCTGGCTGCGCCCGCGCCCTCCGCGCCGCCGGATACCGCATCTGCGTCTCGGCGGTGCGCGCGGATGCGCGGAGCGTGTTCGAGCTCGACTTCGGCCAGCCGCTGGCGCTGGTCTTCGGGAACGAGCGCACCGGCGTCACCCCGGACGCGCTCGCCGCGGCGGACGAGGCGTTCTGGATCCCCATGCGGGGCTTCACCCGCAGCCTCAACGTCTCCGCGGCGGTGGCCGCCACGCTCTCCCGGGCCATCGGCTGGCGGCTCGACCGCGGACAGGACGCGGGCGATCTCCC
>DATJVY010000040.1:0-28084 GCA_035501615.1 Myxococcaceae bacterium | reverse complement strand
TCGATGTCCCCGTCCTGCATCAGCTGCTGGATCGTCTCGCGGGAGATGACGGGAATCACCTTGGGATAAAGCCTCATAAGCCTTCCTGGGTACCGGCGAGTGCCCCCGGGGATTGACTGCCGGCGTCGCTCGTGGAAGCCCCCGCTATACATCAGGGCGGGCTCGGCGCCGCAACGAAAACAGGGACTTTTTTTCGCCCCCGTCAGCAGCCGGGCGGACGAGCCTGGTGGGCGCCCCACCGACCCTCGCGGGAGGCGAGGAGAGGAATCGGCTCGGAGCCCGGACTGTGCACGATCCGAAGCCAACTGCCCGCCGGTCAGCCGGGGGGCGGGTTCTCGCTCTCCGGACGGTCCGCTGCGGCATCCTCGAGGGACGCCTCGCGCACCGCGTCCTCGTCCACCTGGCCCTCGGCGACTTCCCGGCGCAGCTCGCCGCCGCTCGCGTGGAGGTGGGCGTGGATCCGCTCGGCCAGCGTCGTCCCCAGCCCTGCCTCGGCGGCCAGCTCCTCGATGCTCGCTTCCCGGATCCGCTTCAGCGACCCGAACGCACGGAGCAACGCCTTCTTCCTCCCCTCGCCCACGCCGGGGACGTCCTCCAGCACGCTCTTGAAGTTCCGCCGCCGCATCAGCTTCTGCTGATAGGTGATGGCGAAGCGGTGCGCCTCGTCCCGGAGCCGCATCAGGAGGAACAGCTCCGGCGAGTTCCGGGGGAGGACGATGGGCTCCTTCCGCTCCGGCACGAAGATCCGCTCCGGGCTCCGGGCCGCGAGGCCCGCCCGATCGTCGCTGTCCAGGTCCCGCGACTTGGCGAGGCCCACGACGTCGAGCTGGACGTCGGCATCCTTCATCGCCGCCCGCGCCGAGGCGAGCTGCCCCTTGCCACCGTCGATGACCAGGAGGTCCGGCAGCTCTCCCGCCTCCTGCCCCCGCCTCAGCCGCCGGCCGACCACCTCGTACATCGAGGCGAAGTCGTCCTGGGCCTGCACGCTCTTGATCCGGAAGTGCCGGTAGCGGGCCCGGTCCAGCTCGCCGTCGGTCATCGCCACCTGGCTGGCGACGATGCTCGAGCCCTGGAAGTGCGAGATGTCGAAGCACTCCATCCGGTGCGGAACACGGGAGAGGTGGAGCCGGTCCCGCAGCCGCTCCAGCACCGCCTCCAGCTCGTCGCGGCTCCGGCGCTGGTCGAGCAGTGCCTGCCGGGCGTTGGCCACGCTCATCTCCACCAGGCGCAGCTTCTCCCCTCGCTGAGGGACGAGCACCCGGACCCGGCGACCGCGCTTCTCGGTCAGCAGCTCGGCCAGCGGCTCCACCCCGCCCTCCGGCCGGAGGGGGAGGAGCACCTCGTCGGGGAGGACGTTGTCCTCGCCGTAGTAGAGGTTGACGAAGCTCCCCAGCAGCTCCTCGTCCGGGAACTCCTGTCCGCTGAAGGGGAAGGACTGCCCGCCGTTGAGCCGGCCCTGCCGCACGTAGAGCACGTAGACCACCAGCCGATCGGCCTCCCGGTGGTAGCCGAACACGTCCTGGTCGATGGACTCGGTGCTGGCGATCTTCTGCCGCTCCAGCGAGCGCTCGATGGCGAACAGCTGGTCGCGGAGCCGCGCCGCCTGCTCGAAGCGCAGCGCCTGGGCAGCGGTCTTCATCCTCGCCCGCAGGGCGTCGAGCAGCTCGCTGCCCTTCCCTTCCAGGAAGAGCGCCACCTCGCGCACCGACTGGGCGTATTCCTCGCGCGAGACGTCGTGCACGCAGGGCGCCGGGCAGCGACCGATCTGGTACAGCAGGCAGGGCCGGCGGCGGTGGTGCAGGACGTGGTCCGAGCAGGTGCGCAGCTGGAAGTAGCGGTTGATGATCCGCAGCGTCTCGCGGATGCTGCTCGCGCTCGCGTAGGGGCCGAAGTACATCGCCCCGTCGCGCTTGAAGCGCCGCACCACCTCCAGCCTCGGCCACTCGCCGCCGGGGTCCAGCCGGAGGCAGATGAAGTTCTTGTCGTCCTTGAGCAGGACGTTGAACCGCGGCTGGTGGCGCTTGATGAGCTCGTTCTCGAGGAGGAGGGCCTCCTTCTCGTTGCTCACCACCACCGTGTCGACGTCGGCCAGCACCGACTCGAGGAAGGGGATGAAGGCCCGGGTGTCGCTGCTCCGCCCGAAGTACGAGCGCACCCGGGAGCGGAGGCTCAACGCCTTTCCGACGTAGATGACCTCCCCCCGGGCATCCTTCATGAGATACACGCCGGGAGCCGCGGGGAGACGGTCCAGCTTCTCCTCGAGCGCCGCGGACGGCATTAGCGCCGCTTCCTGCCCCGCCCCGCGGCCCTCCAGCCTGCCTGGGGCTGAGCCCGGTCCGCGCTCGCTCCACGCCGCCGGCCCCGGAGCCGGCCCCCCGCCGTTCCCGGTCCCTCCTCCCGCTGGACGCCGGTCTCCAGCAGCGAGCGCGAGGGCGGCTTCAGGCCGAGGTCCATGTCCTTGAGGAGCAGCACCTTGTCGCGGAGCTCCGCGGCCCGCTCGAACTCCATGTCGTCGGCCGCCTTGTGCATCTCCGCCGAGTACTCGCGGGTGAGCCGGGCGACCTCCTCGGCGGTGAGCAGCTCGTCCTCCGCCGCCTTCGGGAGGGTGAGACCTCCCTCGGAGCGGTAGAGCACCTCGCTCAGGTCGAGGATTGCCTTCCGAACTCCCTGGGGAGTGATGCCGTGGTCGCGATTCCAGGTCTCCTGGAGCTCGCGCCGCCGGTTCGTCTCGTCGAGCGCGTGCTGCATCGATTCGGTCACCTGGTCGGCGTACATCAGCACCCGCCCGTTCACGTTCCGGGCGGCGCGGCCGATGGTCTGGACGAGGCTGACCTGGCTACGGAGAAAGCCCTCCTTGTCGGCGTCGAGGATGGCGACCAGCGACACCTCGGGGATGTCCAGTCCCTCCCGGAGGAGGTTGATGCCCACCAGGACGTCGAACTCGCCGCGGCGGAGGTCACGGATGATGGCGGTCCGCTCCAGCGCGTCGATGTCCGAGTGGAGGTAGCGGACGCGCACGCCAACGTCGGCGAAGTACTCGGTGAGGTCCTCCGCCATCCGCTTGGTGAGGGTGGTGACCAGGACCCGCTCCTTGGCCTGGGCGCGCTGGCGCACCTCCTCGAGGAGGTCCTCCACCTGGTTCCGCGCCGGACGCACGTCGACGTGCGGATCGGTGAGCCCGGTCGGGCGGATGACCTGCTCCACGACGACACCGTGGCTGCGTTGGAGCTCGTACTCGCCGGGGGTCGCGCTCACGTAGATGGCCTGGGGCACCATCCCCTCGAACTCGTCGAACTTCAGCGGCCGGTTGTCGAGCGCGCTGGGGAGGCGGAAGCCGTACTCGACCAGGGTCTCCTTCCGGTTCCGGTCGCCGCGGTACATCGCTCCGATCTGCGGCACCGTCTGGTGGCTCTCGTCCACGAGGACCAGCAGGTTCTTGGGGTAGTAATCGAGGAGGCATGGCGGCGCCTCTCCCGTGGCCCGGCCCGAGAGGTGCCGGCTGTAGTTCTCGATGCCGTTGCAGAACCCGACCTGCTCCATCATCTCCAGATCGTAGAGGGTCCGCTCCTCGAGGCGCTGGGCCTCGAGCAGCTTGCCGTGCGCGCGGAACCACTGCAGCCGCTCGCGCAGCTCGTCCCGGATGTCGCGAATCGCCCGGGCCCGCTGCTCCTCCTCGGTCACGTAGTGGCTGGCCGGGAAGATGACGATCTTCTCGAGCTCGGCCACCGACTGGCCGCGGAGCGGATCGAACTCGGCGATGCGCTCCACGGTATCCCCGAAGAACTCGATCCGGACCGCACGCTCCTCCTCGTAGGCCGGGAACACCTCCACCGTGTCGCCCCGCACCCGGAAGGTCCCCCGGTGGAAGTCGAGGTCGTTGCGCGTGTACTGGGCGTCGACCAGCCGCCGCATCAGGACGTCGCGGCCGAGCTCGCTGCCCTTCTGCGCGGTCGCCGCGAGGGCCATGTAGCTCCGCGCGGTCCCCAGGCCGTAGATGCAGGAGACGGAGGCGACGATGAGCACGTCGTCGCGGGTTCGGAGCGAGTGCGTGGCCGAGTGGCGCATCCGCTCGATCTCGTCGTTGATGAACGAATCCTTCTCGATGTACGTGTCCGACGAGGGGATGTAGGCCTCGGGCTGGTAGTAGTCGAAGTAGCTGATGAAGTACTCGACCGCGTTCTTCGGGAAGAGATCGCGGAACTCGCCGTAGAGCTGGGCGGCCAGGGTCTTGTTGTGCACGACGACCAGGGTGGGCCGCTGCACCTGGGCCACCACGTTGGCCATGGTGAAGGTCTTCCCCGAGCCGGTCACACCGAGCAGGGTCTGGTGGGGGTCGCCCCGGAGGACACCCTCGACCAGCTCGGCGATCGCCCTCGGCTGATCTCCGCGCGGCTGATAGTCGGTGACGAGCTCGAACCCGGCCATGGAAACACTCTAATGAGTGCTGGCCGGGCCCGCTCCGGTGGGAAGCTGCCGGAGGGCCTCGAGTGAGCGGACCCGGGCGGCCTCGAACTCGTCGCCCCGCGTCCAGGCGGGCATGGCCTCCGCCTGGGCCACGCTGTAGCCGAGCGCGAACTGCAGCCGGGCGTCCTCCACGGCGCCGGAGAGGTCCCAGTCGGGGGTGAGCTCGTCGGACGGCTGGTGGTAGCGGGTCTCCTCCCAGGCCTCGCGCTTCTCGCGGCCCCAGCCGGGCGGCCGCCCCCGGTAGTCGAGTCCGCTCTCGAAGTAGGCGGAGGGGACGCCGGCGCGGGCGAAGCTGAACTGGTCGCTCCGGTAGAAGTAGCCGCGGTCGGGGAGCTGGTCGGAGCGGATCACCCGCCCCTGGGCGCGGGCCAGCGCGCGGAGCGTCCCGTCGAGGTCGGTCTTCCCGAACCCGATGACGGTGACGTCCCGGGTGCGGCCGAAGACGTTCGCGCCGTCGATGTTGATGTCCACCGCGATACGGCCCAGCGGCACCGGAGGATGGCCGGCGAGGTACTCCGAGCCGAGGAGGCCCTGCTCCTCGGCGGCGACGGCGGCGAAGAGGATGCTGCGCCGGGGTGGACGCGGGAGCCGGGTATAGGCCCGGGCGATCTCGAGCATCACCGCAACGCCCGAGGCATTGTCCTCGGCGCCGTTGTAGATGGCGTCCTCTCCGGGACGGGCGTCGGGATTGATTCCCAGGTGGTCGTGGTGGGCGGTGTAGAGCACCACCTCGGAGGAGAGGCGCCGGTCGCTCCCGGGGAGCACGGCGAGGACGTTGGCGGTGTGGGTGCGCTCGAGGCGGCTGTCGAACGCCGCGCCGACGCCGAGGCCGAGCAGCACCGGATGGAAGTCGCGCCCGTTCGCGGCGCGCACGAGCTCGTCGAGATTCCGCCCGGCGAGGGCGACGAGCCTCCGGCAGGCTTCCTCGGTGAGCCACCCGCGCAGGGGCACGCGCGGGTCGGTCGTCGGCACCGAGAACTGCGGCCCGCTCCACGAGGTGCGCACGACCTGCCAGGGGTAGCCGGCGCTGTGCGGCGTGTGGAGGATGAGGGCCCCCGCGGCGCCGACCTTCGCGGCCATCTCGTACTTGTAATCCCAGCGGCCGTACCAGAGACGCGTCCGGCCGGCGAAGAGCTCGGGGTCGTCCTCCGGGTCGCTGTTGAGGATGAGCAGCACCTTGCCGCGGAGGTCCTCTCCCTTGAAGTCGTCCCAGGCGTACTCGGGAGCGCGGATGCCGTAGCCCACGAAGACCAGCTCCGCGCCGTCGACCTCGGTGCGGGCCGCGGCGCCTCCGGCGACGGCGATGATGTCCTCGGGGTACTTGAGCACGAGGGAGCCCGAACCCTTCGAGAAGCGCACCGTGGCGGCATGGCCGTCGACGCCGACGATGTCGAACGGCTGGAGGAAAGCCTGGGACCCGGCGGGGTGGAGGCCCAGCGCCTCGAGCTGCGAGGCGATGTAGGCCTCGGCGAGCGCGTCGCCGCGGGTGCCGGGGCCGCGGCCCTCGAGCAGATCCGAGGCGAGGAAGCCGACGTGGGCGCGGATGGCGTCGGGGGCGATGGCGCGCTCGGCGGCGGCGGAGGTTCGGGCGGGGGGCGCGGCGGCGATCGCGAGGGCGAGGGCTGCGGTGAGCATGGGGTGGTCGGTTCTGCCCCGCCGCGTGCCCTGCCGTCCACTGGGCGGGACTCCTCCGCGGGCGCGGCGGCTGGACAGCGCGCGCGAACGGACGGGAGACTTCCAGGACCCGGAGGCCGGCCCTCGCCGAGGGGACGGACGCGGAGGGCCCCCGGGGGGGCTTTCCATGTTCGACGTCGCTCGCGGGCGGACCCGCACCCCCACGCGGTTGCGGTCAGCGCTGGTGGTCTCCCTCACTGCCCACGCGGTGCTGCTCGTCGTGGCCATCGTCCTGTCGCGACCCGCTCCGCGGCCGCAGGGGCCCATCGTCCGCGTGAGGCCTCCGCCGGGCCTCCGTGCGGAGCGAGCGACGCCCGGAGCACCGGTCGCGCAGGGGCATCAGCCGGGGCCCAGGCGGCCGTCCGAGACGCATCCTCTCCAGCGGCGCCCGCGGCCGGCCACGAGCGTGCCGGCGCTCGAGGAGGCGTCGAAGGAGGTTCCGGGCGGGGGCGAAGAGACGGGCGGCGAGGGTCCCGAGGGCCCTTCCGGCGCTCCGGAGTGCGCGACACCACCGTGCGACGCTACCTCGAGCGGGGTGTTCACCGAGGACATCGTCGCCGAGATGCCCCTGCTCCTGTCCGGGCCGGACGTGGCGCTCTCGGCGGAAGCACGGCGGGCCGGAGTGGAGGGGACGATGCTCGTGCGCTGCGTGATCACCACCGCGGGCACGGTGGAGGCATGCGAGGTGCTCAAGGGTCTTCCGCTCGCCGACGCGGCGGTGCTCGCGGCGCTGAGGGCGCGTCAGTACCGGCCGGCGCAGGTCGAGGGCCGGGCGGTGTCGGTCCGGCATCTCTTCACGGTCCACGTCGTGCGGGGGCGCTGAACCGAGAGGAGCGGTCGCGGCGGGACCGGATCCCCGAGTCGCACGAGCGGATCAGGACCGGATGGTTCCGAGCGGAGGGGTCTGCGCATGCCTGGTGCGTCTTTATCGGAGACGCGGATCGCACCAGGGGATCAGCTCTGGACGCTCTCGAGCGGGTGGGCCCCCCCTGCCCGGGGAGCGTCCGGAACTGCTACCCAAGGACGACTCAGGGATCCGAGCAGCTCTCCGCCCTGCCGTGGCAACCCGGCGGGTCAGCTCCGGACCTTCCACGTCGTGCCGGCGGGCCCGTCGCGCAGCTCCACGCCCATCGCCAGGAGCCGATCGCGGATGGCGTCCGACCGGGCGAAGTCCTTCGCCTTCCGGGCCTCGGTGCGCTCGGCGAGGAGGGATTCGATCGATCCGCGATCGAGCCCCCGCTGCTTGACGAGCCGGTCCCGGCGACGCTCGAGCCAGGTCCCCGGAGTGCTCCCCAGGACTCCGAGCACGTTGCCCATCGTCGGGACGAGGGCTCTGAGGGCCGCCAGGGTCCGGAGGACGGTCGCCTTGTCGGGGACCGGCGGGCGGTCGAGGACCTCGTTGATCTGCCCGAAGAGCCCCGAGAGGGCCGCCAGAGCCCCGGCGGTGTTGAAGTCGTCGTCCATCGCCTGCTCGAAGGCGTGGAGGTGGGCGTCCGGGTCGCCGTGGACGGGGCCGGGCTTCACCTCGCGGCCGGCCAGGCGCTCGTCCACCCGCTGGAGCGTCTCGTAGAAGTACTCCATGCGCTTCTCGGCGTCGGACAGCGCGTCGTCGGAGAAGGCAAGTCCGTTGCGGTAGTGGCTGGAGAGGAAGAAGAGGCGGAGGGCCTCGCCGTCGACCTTCTCCAGCGCGTCGCGGAGCCGGACCACGTTCCCGAGGCTCTTCGACATCTTGGCGTTCTCGAGCTCGAGAAACCCGGCGTGCATCCATACCCGGGCGAGCTGCGCGTGGTGCGCCGCCTCCGACTGGGCGATCTCGTTCTCGTGGTGGGGGAAGATGAGGTCCAGGCCGCCGCCGTGGATGTCGAAGGTCCGGCCGAGGAACTTCTCGCTCATCGCCGAGCACTCGATGTGCCATCCCGGGCGGCCTCGACCCCAGGGCGCGTCCCAGGCGGGCTCGCCCGGCTTCTCGGCCTTCCAGAGGGCGAAGTCGAGCGGCTCGCGCTTCTGCTCGCCGGGGGTGACGCGCTCGCCGGCCCGCAGCTCTTCGAGGTTCCGGCGGGAGAGCTTGGCGTACTCGGGCCAGCGGGAGACCTGGAAGTAGACGTCCCCGCCGGCGACGTAGGCCACGCCCTGGTCGAGCAGCGTCCGGATGAGGGCGAGGATCTCCGGGATGACCTGGGTCACCCGGGGAGAGACGTCCGGCTGGAGCAGGCCGAGCCCCTGGGCGTCCTCCTCGAAGGCCCGGACGAACCGGTCCGCGAGAGCGGCCGGGTCCTCGCCTGCCTCCCGGGCGGCGTTGATGATCTTGTCGTCCACGTCCGTGTAGTTGCGGACGTACGAGACGCGGTATCCGCGGTGTCGGAGATAACGCACCACGACGTCGAAGACGGTGAAGGTCCGGGCGTTCCCGATGTGCACATACGAGTAGACGGTAGGACCACACACGTACAGACGCACTTCACCGGGCCGGAGCGTCTCCAGTGGCTCCTTCCGCCGGGTCATCGTGTTGTAGACGGATAGCGCGGGGGGGCTGTGGGGGGCGGTCACGAGAGTGGCGCGGGAAACCGGGGAACGTGACATCATTGCACGGCCCCGAGCCGAGGGACCCGGGTGAACGAGCATGGCGCCATCGAACCCAAAGCGACCCCCACGTCGACCTCCACCGGAGGATGGCGCGAAGGACTCCGAGGACACCGGAGAGCTTCCGTTCGACGAGCGGGAAGCGACGCCGCTCAACGCGGATGATCCGGCGCCCCAGCGGGTGACCACCTATCCGGTGCGGGCGGGCCGCAAGCGGCGGGCCGGGCGCGACACCATCGGGCCGGCGTCGATGGTGACGACGGTGGGTGGCGGCAGCAACCAGGAGATCTTCCTCTACGCCGAGCACGGGCCCGGCACCGGGCAGCTCCTTCCGATCGGCGAGGGCGCGCTCATCCTCGGACGCTCGAGCAGCTGTGACCTCCGGCTCCCGCATGCCTCGATCAGCCGGCGGCATGCCCGGCTCACCCGACGCGGGGAGCGTCTGTTCGTCGAGGACCTCGGCAGCCAGAACGGCACCTTCCTCGACGACGAGCGCCTCGCCGGGCCGCGCGAGTTGCAGGTCGGCCAGCGCATCCACATCGGACCGGCGGTGCTGCGCCTCCGGATCCCCGGGGTCCACGGCCGGACCGAGCGACCGCACCGGCGTCCGCCTCCGGCCGAGGCCGAGGGACCGGTCCGCCCGCTGCGGATCGCGGTGCTCGCCGCGACCGCGGGCTTCCTGCTGGCGACGGCGCTCGCTCTGTGGATGGCGCAGAGCCATCCGGGCTGGCTGCGCCCCCTCGCGCCGCCCGCCGTGCGCGCCCCGCAGCGCTGAGCGGGCGGTTGCTCAGACGCTCCGGAGGTTCGGCCGGCGCTTCGCGGCCCTGTCCTGCAGGAGTGCCTGCGCCCCGCGGAGCGCGAGCACGGCGTTCAGGCCGGCGAACCCCAGCAGGAGCAGGCCGATGAGGAGCGGGCCGTTGTCCTCGCCAGGGTGCTCGCCCTCGCGGAGCACCCAGAGTCGCCCGTCGACGGGGCGGAGCCCCTGGAGCGCGTGGATCCGGGGCGCCGCGTCCTTGAAGCCGGGGACGTCCTCGAGCGGAAGGAGTCGTCCTCGCACCCCGAGCGGCCGGGGATCGGGAGGTGGCGGCCTCCGCCCGGGCACCCACTCCTCGGTGCCGAGGAGGGGTCGCCGGACGAGGAGCGGCGTGTCCTGGAGGGGGACGAGCACCATCCGGGTCCCGCGCTCGACGCCGTAGAAGGCGGTGCCGAGCGGGATCCCGTGGACCTGGGCGAAGACGTTCGGCCGGAGCCGGTCGAAGTGGTAGTCGCCCTCCCCGCCGAGGGTCACCGGCTCGCGCCGGGCGAAGACGTAGGCGATGTCCGGCCCCTCGCGGACGAGCAGGAAGAGCGCGGCGGCGAGGCAGAACAGGGCGACCGGCAGCTGGACCCCGGTCACCCGGCGGCGGGTGCTGCGCTCGAGCTGCGCGATGCGCTCGGCGCGGGCGTCCTCGGGACCGAGCGGCGGCTGGCTCGCGGACACGGCCCCGCCCCGGACCTCAGGTGATGCTGAAGATCTTCCGGAGGTCGGCCTCGATCTCGTCCTCGGTGCACTCCTTGGCGAGGCTGAGCTCCTTGATCAGCAGGGCGCGGGCGGTGTCGAGCATCTTCCGCTCGCCGAAGGAGAGGTCCTTGTCGCCCTTGAGGAGGTAGAGGTCGCGCAGAACCTCGGCGATCTCGAAGACCGAGCCGGTCTTGATCTTCTCCATGTACTCCCGGTAGCGGCGGTTCCAGGTGGTGGAGTCGACCGAGATGTCCTTCTCGCGGAGGATGGCATAGACCTGCCGGACGTCGTCCTCGCTGATGATCTCCCGCAGGCCGACCGAGCCGACCTTGTTGATCGGGATCATGATGCGCATCCCGTTCTCGAGGATGCGGAGGACGTAGAACGACTGGCGCTGGCCGGCGACCTCGGTGTGCTCGATGCCCATCACCTCACCCACACCCTGGCCCGGATAGACGGCCTTGTCGCCGGTCTTGAAGCTGGTCTGCACTGGGGAGCTGCCTCCTTCGGCCTGCAGGGCCGCCTAATTTCAAAAGCTTACCACGAATTTCCGTTTTCTGCAACGCGTCGTCTTGACCCGCGCTTCAGCCCCCCACTAGGCTATCGCGCTTTGTTTGCGGGGTTGGACGGGGTGAGGGGGGGGCGATGGGCGCGTGGACCTGGAAGGACCTCGGCCTCCGTCCGCTCGTCTTTCCGGTGCTGGCCCTCGGGTGCGGCTGCGCCCTGCCGCTGCTGGCCCGCCCGGTTCCCTGGCTGGTTGCCTGCCTGGCTGGCGTCCTGCTCGCTGTCGCCGTCTGGCTGCAGCGACGCCCGCTCGCGCATCTGCTCGTGCTCGCCGCCGCCGTGCTCGCCGGTTCGACGCTGGCCGCGCGAGCGGAGCGGGCCACGACGCTCCCGGCGGGTCGGGCCGTGCTCCTCGAGGGGCGCCTGGCATCCGTCGAGCTGGACTCCCGGGGAGGGCGAGCCGTGCTCGAGGTGTCCCGCGCCGAAGGTGCGCCCGTCAGGGCACGGACCCGGCTGTGGTGGAGCGACGGCACCCTCCGCCCCTGGGCAGGGCAGCGGGTCCAGCTCCAGGCGGAGCTCCGTCCCGACGTTGGACCGGAGTCCTGGGGACAGCCCGACCTGGGGGCCGCCGCGAGGGCGCGGGGTCTCCTGACCTCGGGCAGGGTGGTGCCCGGTTCGCTGATCCCGCTCTCGCCGCCCCCGCAGTGGTCCCGCTGGGTGGCCGAGCGCCGGGAGGCGTTCGGACGGTGGGTTCGAAGCCGGCTCGCCGATGCCGACGCCGCGGCGCTCGTCGGGGCGCTGGCGGCCGGGCTCCGTTCCGAGCTCGGCCCGGAGTGGGAGGAGCGCTTCGCACGCAGCGGCCTGGCCCACGTGCTGAGCGTGAGCGGGCTCCACGTCGCGGCGCTGGCGCTGGTGCTCGCTGCGCTCCTCGGCGGCCTGCTCCGGTCCATTCCCGCTCTCGTCCAGCGCATCGACGCACGGCGACCGGCAGCGCTCGCGGCGCTCCCGCTGGTCTGGGGCTACGTCGTCTTCACCGGGGAGCAGCCGCCGGCGGTGCGCTCCGCCCTGATGCTCGGCGCGGTGCTGGTCGGACGGGCCCTGCGGCGGCCGGCCGACGCGCTGAACGCGCTCGCCCTGGCGGCGGGGGTCCTGCTCGTGGCCGATCCGGCGTCGGTGCGGGACCTGTCTCTCCAGCTCAGCTTCACCGCCGTGCTTGCGCTGGTGCTGCTGGCGCCCCGGCTGCGCGGATGGATTCCGGTGCCGCGGCCCGATCCGCGCGAGACCCGCCGTTGGCGGCGGACGGTGGAGCGCGCGCGGGAGGCGGTGCTCGGCGTCTGCGCGGCGAGCGTCGCGGTGACGCTGGCCTCGGTGCCGCTGGTCGCGACCGCGTTCCACCGGGTGTCCCTCGCCGGCTGGGCCGTCAACGTCGTCGCGCTCCCCGTCGCCACGGTGCTGACCCTGGCCTGCGCCGGGACCGCGGCGGCGTTCTGCCTGTCCCCGGCGCTCGCAGCCACGCCCCTCGCCGTCGCGTCCTGGTCGGCCCGCGCGCTGCTGCTCCTCGTGCGCGCCGGGGCTGGGGTTCCGTTCGGCGTGCTCCCCTCGCCCTCCTTCCCCTGGCCGGCGGCGGTCGCGTTCGGCACCGGGCTGCTCGGGGTGGCGCTCGGGGTTCGGCGCGCCGGGTGGCTGGCCGCGGTGGCGATGGCGGTGGTGCTCGCGCGGCCGCTGCTCGACCCGCGCCCGATGCTCGCCGTGACCGCGCTCCCGGTGGGACACGGGGACGCGCTTCTCGTCTCCTCGGGCGGCGAGCACCTCCTCGTGGACGGTGGAGGGGTGCCCGACGGCATCGACCCGGGCGCGCGCATCGTCCTCCCCTACCTGCGTGAGCGTGGCATCCGGCGCCTCTCCGCCGTGGCGCTGTCCCATCCCCATCCGGACCACGCGCTCGGGTTGGTGACCGTGCTCCGCGAGGTGCCGGCGGACCGGCTCTGGCTGCCTGCGGGGATCGAGCACGGGCCGCTGGTGGAGGCGGTGCTCTCGGCCGCGGGGCCGGCGCGGGTGGAGTGGCTCTCGGCGGGCGAGCGGAGGGCGCTCGGCGCGGCGAGCGTGCGGGTGCTCTCGCCGCCGCGGGCCTGGACCGGCCAACGCACCGTGAACGACCAGAGCCTGGTCCTCCACGTCTCCGCGGGAGGCCGGTCGATTCTGCTCCCCGGAGACGCCGGCACGTTGGCCGAGGCGGAGCTGCCTCCCCTCGCCTCCACGGTGGTGAAGGTCCCGCACCACGGCTCTCGCACCTCGTCGTCGCTGCGCCTGATCTCGGCCAGCCAAGCCTGGGTCGCGCTCTTCTCAGACGGGCGCGGCAACCGGTTCGGCCTGCCGGCGCCCGAGGTGGTGGAGCGGTGGCGGGCGAGCGGCGCGCGGGTGCTCCGCACCGACCTCGACGGAGCGGTGCGGGTGACCCTCGACGAGGAGGCCGTCCGCTGGGAGACGTTCCGGGGTCAGGCGGGACGGCTCGTTGCCCGTCCGCTTGCCGGCGGCTGCGAGGGCGAGGCAGGGTGCGTGCGATGATCTCCGAGGACCTGGACCTCGCCGCGCTGAGCGCCGAGCTGCACCGCGCGCTCGGCCCGGGCGAGCCCATCGGCTATCTCCGGGGCAAGGCGACGATGCGCGACGTGCTGGTGGGACTCCGTGGCTTCAGCGAGCTGGAGGCCGAGTCGATCGTCGACACGCTCGAGATGCAGGGCTACGTGCTGTTCCTCGGGAACCCGCGGGCGCCGAGCGAGGCGGAGAGCCGGTGGGACTTCCGGACGGGGTGAGGCTCGACGGTGGTCCTCGGCTGCGGCTGCCCCAACTCAAGAGCTTCCGGCCGCCGAGCGCGATCCCCAGTGCGAGGCTGGCGGTCCCGAGCGCGAGAATCAGGCTCATCGGCAGATCGCTGACGATGATGGGTGCCGCGAGCCCGGCCAGCATCACGAGACCGCCGGCGACGATGGCGATGATCCCGAGCGCCTGAGCCGATCGCCCGTTCCAAGTTTGAAGCTCCATCGCACTACTCGAACACGAGCCACGCGAACCGATTCACCGCGTGGAAGTCACCGACGAAGAGCGGCGAGAGGGCCTGTCCCTGCTGGTTCTTCCGGTCGGGCAGGTCGAGCCGGTAGAGGTTGAACCTCCAGCGGTCACCGGGACGCGGCGGCAGGTGCGGCACGGAGTGGAGGCGATCGAAGGGAATCCGCATCTCCACCGTCCACCCCCGGTCGCGGTCGCTCGGGTCGTCGAGGGTGCCGTCGACCTTGACCGCGCTCTCGAGCCCCGAGTCCCAGGAGGGATCCATGCCCTGCCGCGGGGCCGGGAAGTAGGCGTCGAAGACGACGTTGTGCGGGCTCACTTCGATCTCGTCGTAGGTGCGCCCGTCGGCGTCGGCGTCGATGAAGATCTCCACGACCTCCTGGGTGTAGAGCGGCTCGTCGCGCTTCGTGAACGTCCCCCACACGTCGGGGTCCTCGCAATCGAAGGCCACGTAGAGCGCGTGGTCGTCCCAGGCGAGGCGAACGGTGGTCCGGAGAGGCGCCGGCCGCCCGTCGAAGCTGTTCACCAGCGTCAGCGGCGTCGCGTTCTGCCAGGTCGCATCGTCGAGCACGCCGTCGATCTTCGGAGGTGTGGCGGTGCGCCGCACGTGTGCCTCGGGCACGGGAGGGAGCCCTCCACCGATCGTCGGACCGAGCATCCGCTGCTCTCCATCCTGGGCCGACGGCTGATCCACCGGGAGCCGGCGGTCGTCGTGCCAAAAGCCGAGCAGGACACGGAGCTCCGGCGCTCCGGGCGGAAGCGAGACGACCTGCACGTCCGTCACCGGCTGGCCCACGGTCCACTGCTCCAGCGGCACGGGCGGCGGGTGGTCGCCGTTGGCCACCATCTGCCCGGTCCGCGCGTCGACGATGTGGACGAAGATCTGCCAGCCGGGCGGGAGACGCTTCGTGGCCTCGAACACGTGCGTCAGCCGGACCGCCTCCTGGCCTCGCTGGTCCCGGCCGCGGTCCACGCGCGTGCCCAGGTACTCGATGGCCCCGCCGGCCCACGTTCCCTGGACCGAGCCGGGCTCCGCCACCGCGGATGCCGGAGCCCGCGGGCGCGGACGGGGACCGGCCTGCTCGTCGCGACAGGCCGGGACGAGGAGTCCGAGGCACAGCAGGGTGATCGTCCAGCGAGGTCCGTGCACGGATGCACCCTACCCGGTGGCGGGCCCTGTCTGGCACGTCGATTGCCCCGGGTGGGCTTCATGCAGCTGCGCTTCGAGGCCCGCGGGGTCGACTCCGAGCTGGAGCTGCGGCCGGGGACCTGGACCGTCGGCGGGGGGCCGGACGACGGGATCCGCTATCCCGGACTGCCGCCCGGGCTGCTCACCCTGGAGCTCGATCCGGATCGCATCTGGCTCCGGTGCGCCGAGCCCCGGCGGGTCGGCAAGGCGATGCTCGCTCCGGGGACCCTCCGCTGGCTCCTTCCGGACGAGCGGGTGCGGCTGTCGCGGCTGGCCCGGCTCTGGGTCGAGTCCACCTCCCGCCATGCGGCGACCGCGGCCGTCCTGAGGTCGCTGCTCGAGCCCGGAGCAGCTCCGGACGCCTCGGCGGCGGCAGCGCTCATCTGCGTCGCAGGCCCGGACGTCGGGACGGTGTTCCCGCTCGCCGGATCCGCTCTGGAGCTCGGCCGGCTCCCGGGGTGCGTGGTCCGCCTCGGCGACGGGGCGGTGTCGCGGCGCCATCTCGGCCTCGTCCGGCAGGAGGGAACGCACCGGGTCGTCGATCTCGGGGGCCGGAACCGGGCGCGCTGCAACGGGCGGCGGCTCCGGTCGGGGCACCTGCTCGCCGCAGGGGACATCCTGGCCGTCGGGCGGTCGCTGCTCCACTACCGCCCCGAGGCGCCCGGCTAGCGCATGCGCGAGAGGCCGGCCCGCTCCACCAGCAGCTCCATCAGTCGACGGTGCTGGGTGAAGAAGCTCGTGAAGTGCATGCCACGGCCGCGGCCGCGGACAGCGTAGACGGTCACTGGACCGGGCAGGATGTCCACCTTCAGGATGTCGCGGAAGGCGAAGTAGTCGGTCCGGACCATGCCCCGGTAGGTCACGCCGCCGCCGTCCACCACGATGGCCGTCCGCGCGTAGTAGGTGAGCGAGACGCCGAAGAAGACGACGAAGAAGATGGCGGAGATGAAGGTCTTGGCCGGAACGCCCTCGAACTGCATCAGGTAGACGAGGACGAACACCCAGAGGAGCGCGGCGGTTCCCATCGCAGCGGCGAGAACGGGGCGCGGCCGGAAGACTTCGGGTGCTGGGGCCGGGCGAAACTCCACGATCACAGGCTAGTGCCTCCGACCGTCATTCGCCACGCGGCGCCGGAGGACCGTGTCGGATCGGGTGGAGACCCCTGGGGGCGGCTCTCACCCCACCCGCTCGACGAGCATGGTGATCCCCATCCCGTAGCCGATGCAGAGGGCGACGGCCCCCCGGCGGAGAGAGCGCCGCTCCAGCGCCCCGAGGAGCGTGGCCAGGAGCATCGCCCCGGTCGCTCCGAGCGGATGGCCGAGGGCGATGGCGCCTCCCTGCACGTTGATGCGGTCGAGCGGGATGCCCAGCTCCTGGCCGACGACGATGGGGACCGGGGCGAAGGCCTCGTTGATCTCCCAGAGGTCCACGTCGTCCACCGTCCAGCCGGCCCGCTGCAGCGCGAGGCGGCTGGAGGGAATGGGGCCGGTGAGCATCAGGACCGGATCCGAGCCGACCACCGCGGTGGTGACGATGCGGGCGCGGGGGCGGAGCCCGAGTGCCCGGGCGGCCTCGCCCGAGGCGACCACCACTGCCGCGGCCCCGTCGACGATGCCGGAGGCGTTCCCGGCGTGGATGACGCCATCCTCCCGGAAGCTGGGCTTGAGGCTCGCCAGCGTCTCGATGGTCGTGCCGGCGCGGGGGTGCTCGTCGTCGGAGAAGAGCCGGGTGCTGCCGTCGGCGTCGCGCACCGGCACCGGGACGATCTCCCCACGGAACCAGCCGGCGGCCCGCGCGGCCACCGCCTTGCCCTGCGAGGCGGCGGCGAACTCGTCGAGCTGGCCGCGGGAGAGGGACCACTTGCGGGCGATGAGCTCGGCGGACAGACCCTGGTGGGTGAGGTCGGGGAAGCGCTCGGCGAGCCGGGGCGAGGTCGGTCCGTCGCCGAACCCCGCGTCGGACCCCATCGGGATGCGGGTCATGGACTCCACCCCGCCCCCGATGCCGAGCTGGATCTGCCCGGAGAGGACGCCCTGCGCGACGTCGGCCACCGCGGTGAGGCCGCTGCCGCACAGGCGGTTCACCGTCTTCCCCGGGACGGCGATGGGGAATCCGGCGGCGAGCACGGCGCCACGGGCGACGTCGAAAGCCTGCTCGCCGATCTGGGTGACGCAGCCGAGGACGACGTCCTCCACCCGCTCCGCCGGGACGCCGCTGCGCTCGAGCACGGCGCCGAGGGCGTGCGCCGCGAGATCGACCGCATGAACTCCGGCCAGGCTCCCCTTGCGCTTCCCGCGGGGGGTCCGGACCGCATCGATGATGAACGCCTCTGCCATGGCCCGAGGACAGGCCTGGATTGACCCGAAAGTCAACGGATCGCGGGAATGCGGGGACGCTCGACGATCCGGCGGAGCCTGTCGCCGTGGAGCAGGACCGCCACCGCCACGACGAGGGCCAGCGACTGGAAGAAGATGCGACGGACCGACGTTCGCCGAGCTGCGAAGCCGCCGGTCAACGGCGTCTGCGACCCTCGCGCACTGGCCCCGGTCAGGGAAGGCCGGTCACTGCAGAAGACGGGCGAGCCGGGCAATCATCCGGTTCATCCGGGCCGCGTATGGAGGCGCCAGGTAGCGCGCCAGGGGGTTGCCTTGCTGGCGCATCACCCCGCGCTCGTGGCTGAAGGCGCGGAAGCCTGCGCGGCCGTGGTAGTTCCCGACGCCGCTCGGGCCCACGCCGCCGAAGGGAAGTCCCGGGTTGGCGAGGTGGACGAGCGTGTTGTTGATGCACACGCCACCGGAGGTGGTCCCCTCCAGCGTCTCCTCCACGGTGTTGCTGGATCGCGAGAAGACGTAGAGGGCGAGCGGCTTGGGCCGCTTCCGGACGTACTCCAGCGCGTCCTCCAGCCGCCGGTAGGTCACCACCGGGAGCAGGGGGCCGAAGATCTCCTCCTGGAGGAGCGGGGACTCGTCCGGGACGTCCACCAGGACGGTGGGAGCGAGGTAGCGCTCCGCGGGGTTGCTCTCCCCGCCGACCACGACCTTCGCGCCCCGGCCGACGGCATCGTCCAAGAGCCCCTTCACCCGGGAGAAGGCGCCCGGGTCCACGAGCCGTGCGAAGTCCGGGTTCTTGGACCAGTCCGACTCGGGGCCGTAGCTCCGCTCGGTCGCGGCGCGAAGCGCGTCGACCAGCGCCTGGCGCTGACCCTCCTGGACCAGGACGTAGTCCGGCGCGATGCACGTCTGGCCCGCGTTGACGAATGCGCCCCAGGAGATGGCCGCCGCCGCCCGCGCGACGTTCGCGTCCGGGGCGACGATGGCCGGCGACTTTCCGCCGAGCTCGAGGGTGACCGAGGCCAGGTGCTTCGCGGCTGCGGCCATGACGAGCTTCCCCACCCGCGTGCTGCCGGTGAAGAAGACGTGATCGAATGGGAGATCGAGCAGGGCCTCGGCCACCGGCGCCTCGCCCTCGATCATCGCCACCTCCGACTCGGGGAACGCCTCGCTCACCAGCGCCTTCAGCGCGCGGTTGGTCTCGGGAACCTTCTCCGAGGGCTTGAGGATCGCCACGTTCCCGGCGGCGACCGCGCCGATCAGCGGCCCGAGGGTGAGGAACACCGGGTAGTTCCAGGGCGAGAGCACCAGCACCTGGCCCTTGGCCTCCCAGCGGATCTCGCTCGCCGTATCGGCGAGGAGCAGCGTGGCCTCCACCGGCTCGGGGCGCATCCACTCGCCGAGGTGGGCGATGGCGTGGTTGAGCTCCTCGAAGGTGGGGTGGATCTCGATGAACTCGGACTCGTCGATGGAGCGGCCGAAGTCGCGGCGGATGCCCTCGGCGAGCGCGCCGCGATGCTTGTCCAGGGCGGCCTTGAGCCGCCGCAGCCTCCTGCGGCGGTCGGCGGCGCTGGAACGCGACACCGTCCAGCGCGAGCCCGCCTGCAGATCGAACAGCCGGCGAACCTCGCCCCGGACGTCCCGGGACTGAGAACCGATCTCGATGGCCTGTCTCATGCCTGCACCGCTCCTCGGGCGCCGCGGCGGTTCACCGGGCGAAGCGTCCAGGCTCCCTCATAGCGCGCCCACGGCCACGGCGGCATCCGCCCGGCGCCGATCCTCCGTTCCCCGGCGGCCAGAGGTCAGGCCCGGGGCGGCTGCTCGAACGGGTTACCGAGGAGGATGGTCTCTCCGCGGTCGGCGCCGACCGAGATGCAGACCACCGGGACGCCGGCGACCTCCTCGACCCGGCGCACGTAGGCCCGGGCGGCTGCGGGAAGCTGCTCGACGCTGCGGACCCCCGCCAGGCGCTCCTCCCAGCCGGAGAGCGTCTCGTAGACCGGCGAGACCTGGGCCAGATCGTCGACGTCGGAGGGGAAGTCCGCGGTCTCGGCTCCGGCGAGGGTGTAGCCGGTGCAGAGCTTCAGCTCGGGCAACCCGGAGAGAACGTCGAGCTTGGTGAGGGCCAGCCCGGAGAGCCCGTTCACCCGCGCGGCATAGCGGAGCACCACCCCGTCGAGCCAGCCGCAGCGGCGTGGCCGCCCGGTGACCGATCCGAACTCGTCACCTACCTTGCGGAGTCGCTCGCCCGTCGCGTCGTTGAGCTCGGTCGGAAAGGGCCCACCGCCCACCCGCGTGGTGTAGGCCTTGCTGATGCCGATGACTCGGTCGATCTGCGTCGGCCCGAGGCCCGAGCCGACCGCGGCGTTGCCGGCCACGCAGTTGCTGCTGGTGACGAACGGATAGGTGCCGTGGTCGATGTCGAGGAGCGTGCCCTGCGCCCCCTCGAAGAGGATGCGCGCCCCGGCCCGGGCCTCGCCGTGCAGGTAGAGGGACGCGTCGCGCACGTGGGGCCGCAGCCGGAGGCCGAAGGCGGCGTACTCGCGGGCGATGGCCGCGGGGTCGAGCGGCGGAAGGTCGGTCCCGGCCCGGCTGGCGAGGAGGCGGAGCTCGTCGAGGGCACCCCCGAGGCGCTCCTCGACCTTGCGGGCGAGGCGGCCGGCGTCGAGGAGGTCGCGGACCCGGATGCCCCGGCGAGCGACCTTGTCCTCGTAGGCGGGGCCGATGCCGCGGCCGGTGGTGCCGATGGGAGAGGCGCCCCGGGCCTTCTCGCGGAGCACGTCGAGGTGCTTGTGCCAGGGGAAGATGACGTGCGCCGACTCGGAGACGATGAGCTGCGCGTCGGAGCGGATGACGCCCCGGGCGCGGAGCGCGTCGATCTCGGCGACGAGCACCGACGGGTCGAGCACCACGCCGTTTCCGATGACGCAGGTCTTCCCGGCGTGGAGGATGCCGCTGGGGATGAGGGTGAGGATGGTCTTCTCCCCTCCGACGACCAGGGTGTGGCCGGCGTTGTTCCCGCCCTGGAAGCGCACCACCACCTGGGCGTGCTGGGTGAGCAGGTCGACGACCTTCCCCTTCCCTTCGTCGCCCCACTGGGCACCCACCACCACGACGTTCGGCATGGCCGGCCGGGGCCTATAGCCCGCGGCCTCCCGGGTGACAACGCCGGACGAAGCCGCAGCCGAGCGCCTCGCATGCGGTCTTCTCGAGCGCGGGGGCGAGGGCCGGGCCGAGGGCGAGCGCCTCCATGAGCCGGGCCTCCAGGGCGGAGAGCGGGAGCGCAGGCTCGGAGATCCAGCCGAGCCGCTCCTCGTTCCCATCCACCCCGAAGACGGCGGCGCGGATCGGCCGTCCGGGTGAAACGGACCGGCGCAGGGCCTCGAGCAGCACCGTGGCGGCGGCCTGTGCACCGGGACGCGCGCCGGGAGCGAGGCACAGCGCGGCGTCCCCTGGTGGGCCGGAGAGGAGCAGGTCGAGGCTGCCTTCCACCCGGACCTCCCCGAGACGAACCTCGAACGGGACGGCCGCGGACCAGGAGAACTCCCCGGCGAAGGGCCGGAGGGCACGTCCGAGGCGGCGCAGCGGGGCGAGGAGCTGGAGCGCCTCGGCCTCGGACGGCGTGAGCCCGAGCCGCCCGGCGGCGGCGCCGAGCACCGGCTCGGGGAGGCCCGCGGCCCAGGCCTCCTGGGGGACGAGCGTGAGGAGGCGACGCAGGAGGGGCAACCGCGCATCCCGGTGACGGGGCGAGAGGAGGCTGGCCGCCGTCCCCGCTCCCGGCTCGCGATGCCCCTCGAGGAACCGGAGCTGGAAACGGCGTGCGCACCCCTCGAGGGCCCCGAGAGCATCCACCGGGACGGGGGCCTCGCACGGCCGGACACGGGCAGGCTCGAGACGGTGCAGGCCCGCCCGCACCCGCGCCGGGTCCACCGGAGGCTTAGACGGGAGGGCGCGCGGAGGAAGCGGCGGACAGGAGTCGTCGTCGAGTCGGCGTACGCGAGGCCGAACCTCGGGCGAGTCCAGCACCGGGTCGATCCACGACGACCAGGCCCGGGGTCCTCCGCGGCCGGGCACTCCGGAGAGCAGGAGGTGGTCCCGGGCGCGGGTCATCGCGACGTAGAGCACCCGGCGGCTCTCGGCGAGCTCGCGGCTGGCGAGCACCTCGGCCAGCGCAGCCGACCGGGGGGTGGGGTGCGGGTCGGGGCTCCATGGAACGCCGGGGCGGAAGGCGAGGCCGGTCCGGGGATCCACCAGGAGCCGTCCCGGCGTGGGGGGACGGCTCGCGCCCAGGTCGGCGATGCAGACCACCGGCCACTCGAGGCCCTTGGCCGCGTGCACGGTGAGGAGCTGCACCGCCGGGCCGTTCCGGGCGTCCTCGACCTCGTCCAGGCCGATCCGCGGGTCGCGGTCGGCGAGCTCGAGCAGGTGGCGGGCGAAGGCCGCGGCGTCGGAGCGTCCGCGGACGTCCCACCTCGCCGCGAGGCGACGGACCACGTCGAGGTTGTCGAGCTGTTCCTCGCCGTGCGGCGAGGCAGCGAGCACGGTGCGCGTCCCGAGCGACTCCCAGGCATCCTCGAGCAGGTCCACCAGCGAGCGGCGGTCGAGCCCGGCCCGCAGTCGCCGGGCGACCTGGAGGAAGCGGCCCCAACGCTCCGCCTCCCCGGGAAGTGCCTCGGGTGGCAGCCCACCGGCGAGCACGCGGACGTCGAGCCGACCGCGCGGCAGGGCCAGGCGGACCAGGGTGCCATCGGAGAGCCCCACCGCCGGACCGCGGAGGCAAGCGGCGAGGTGGACCGGGTTCCTTGGCTCGGTGAGAAGCCCGAGCAGCGCGGCGACGTCACGCACCTCGGGCGAGGAGAACACCCCGCGTCCGCGGAGCACGCGATGGGGGATGTGGTGCCGGGCGAGGGCCTCGCTGTAGCGCCCCACCTCGACGAAGGAGCGGAGGAGGAGGGCCACGTCGCCGCCGCGCACCGGCCGGAGGCGCTCGCCCTCCGGGACGCGGAGGTCCGACTCGGCGGAGAGGAGCATCGCGAGGCGGCGGGCGAGGAGGTCCGCCTCGGCGCGGCGCCGCTCCTCGGCGCGATCCTCGGCCGCCTCCGCCACCAGCCGCTCCACGCACTGCACCGGTCCCGTCTGGGGGCGGCAGGGCTCGAGGTCGTCCTCGCCGGGACGGAAGGGAACCTCCCACGGAGCAGAGGGCGAGGAGCCGAGAACGGGTGCCAGCATTCCGTTGAGCGCGGCGACCAGCTCGGGCTGGGCACGGCGGCTGGTGCGCAGGAATCGCCGCTCTCCCCCGCCCTCCTCCACCGCGCGGGCGAGCTCCTCGAAGACCTCCACGTCCGCGCCGCGGAAGTCGTAGATCGACTGCTTCCGGTCGCCGACCGCGCAGAGGAACCCGGGCTCGAGCGGGAGGGCCCGCGGCCCGCCGGGGCCGAGCGGACGGGCTGCTCCGTCGCGCGCCTCGGCGAGGAGGAAGGTGAGCTCCAGCTGGACCACGTTGGTGTCCTGGAACTCGTCGAGCAGGAGCGCCCCGATGCGGGCCTGCTCGCGTGCGCGGAGCGCGGGGTCCGCGGAGAGGAGGTCCCGTGCCCGGAGGAGGAGCTCCGCGAAGTCGAGCGCGCCGGCCTGGTCGAACGCGGCGCGCTGGCGTTCCTCGAGCTCGACCAGCAGGCCGCGCCAGGTCTCCTCGTGCGGGCGGGCGAGGAGGAGGGCCGCGGCTCCGAGAGGAGAGTCGCCACCGGTGAGGGCGTCGCGGGCCGCGCGCACGGCGGCGCCGAGGCCGTTCTTCCCCCCACGGACGGGGAGCGCCTCGCGGAGGTCCGCCAGACGGGGCGCACGCTCGACCGCGGTCTCGGCGCTCCATCCCACGAGCAGGTCGGCGATGGCGGAGAGGACCGGCTCGCACTCCGCTCGCTCGCTCCGGGAGCGCCGGAGGGCGTCGTCGACGGCGGCGCGGGCCCGGGCTGCCGAGTCCACGAGCGAGCTCGCCACCTCGGCGGCGGTGGTCACCGCCAGCGCCGCAGGCCGCTGACCATGGTCCCGGACTCGGCGAGCCTGGTCGACCAGCAGCTCGACCAGCCCGTTGCGCCGGAAGCCGCGGAGGTCCAGCTCGCCGCAGAGCGCCTCCACCGCCGGATCGGGGGCCTCGAGGCGCTCGATCACCAGGCGCTCGGCCAGCTCCTCGAGGAGGGCGAGCGACTCGTCGTCGTCGAGCAGCACGAAGTCGGGCGGCGGGCCCGAACCGGCCGGAGCGCGGCGGAGGAGACCAGCCGCGAAGGCGTGGAAGGTGGCGATGGTCGCTCCGGAGAGCCTTCCCTGGACGCTCCGCCAGTGCGTGGGCGGAGGGAGGGGGCGCGCGCTGGCGGCGAACGCGGTGGCGAGTTCGGGCTCCGACGCCTCCCCGGCCGCGAGCGCGGAGACGCGGCTCCCCAGCCGGCCACGCATCTCCGCCGCCGCCTTCTCGGTGAAGGTGAGGAGGCACAGCTGCGCCGGGGGGAGGGGCTCGTCGCGGTCGGCGCCTCCGAGGAACCGGAGGCACTCGGTGACCAGGCCGTGGGTCTTGCCGGTGCCGGCGCCGGCGAAGACGCAGGCGTTGGGGCGGCGGGCGCTCACCCCTCGCCTCCCTGGGGCGCGCGGCGCTCGGAGATGCGGCACACCGCTCCGAGTGGACAGAAGCCACACTCCCTGGGCCGGACGGGGAAGAGGCCCTGACGAGGCTCGGCCAGCAGGGCGTGGACCGCGGTGGCGAGGTTCGGCCCGGCGTTCGCGGTGCGGGTCGCCGCGTCGGTGGCGAGGAAGGCGTCGAGCGGCCCGGTCAAATCGGGGTCGAGGGGGAGGAACTCCAGCGTCCGGAGGGAGAGCCACCCGGCCTGGAACGGCGCGCGCTCGCCTCGGGCCTTCAGCGCGAGGAGGTAGAGGGGCAGCTGGAAGTCGGTGACCAGGACCTCGGCGCGCGCGCGCTCCCGGCGCTTGCTGCTCTTGTAGTCGACGACCCCGGTCCCGCCGGGGCCGCGGTCGACCCGGTCGAAGGTGCCGCGGAAGTAGACGGGGCGCTCCCCGGGCAGCGCGGCGGGAAGCTCGAGGTCTGGCCCGAAGCGCTCCTCGGCGGCCGCGGGTCGGAGCCCCGGGAAGGGGTAGAGCTTCCCCGAGCGAACGAGGCGCTCGAGGATCCTCGTGGCCCGGGCCTGCGCCAGTGCCCAGAGGCGCGGGTGTCCGGTGGACGCGTGGCGCGCATGCTCGCGGGCGGCGGCCTCGACCGCGGTGGGGACGAGGTCCGCGGGGAGAGTGGCCGGATCCGCCCCGGCCAGGCCGAGCTCGAGGAGCCGCTTCACCAGCTGCTCCAGCGCCTCGTGGAGGAACTGGCCCCGGCTCCGGGCCCCGAGCTCCTCGGTTCCGTCCTCGGGTGGCTCGAGCCCGAGCACCTTTCGCGAGAGGCCCTGGAAGGGACAGTTGGCGAGAGCGGTGAGGCTGGTGGAGCTGAGCGGACCTTCGGGGGAGCCTCCGAGCCGGGCGTGCACTCCCTCGAGGAGCGCGTCCTGCCCGAGGCGGCCGCTGTGGGTGCCCGGGGGGAGGAGTCCGGCCCCCACGCGGAGGCGCTCGGCCTCGATCCTGGCGAGGGCCCGGGTCTCCTCGAGCCATGCGGCGCCGCCGAGGAGGTCGAGGGCTGCTGCGCCCACCGGATCGACCGCGCTGCTCCGGAGGTCCGGGGCCACGGTGGCCTCGAGCGCGAGCCGGATGCGGGCCCACGACGGGCCGGGAGCGTCCTCCAGCGCGGGGGCCGGCTCTCCGGAGAGGTCGCGCTCGACGGCCCCGGTCACCGCGAGCAACCGCTGCACCACGTCCGCGGGGGCGCCGCCGGCGGAGCGGCACCGGCTCACGACGACCTGTCTCGCGGAGGCGAGCGCGCGGCCAAGGCGCCAGCGATCCACGGCCTCGTCCACCGCGTAGACCGCCTCTCCGCTTCCGACCCAGGCGGGGAGCGCGAGCCGACCCAGCACGCCGTGGATGGCCTGGCGCTCCTCGTCGCCGAGCAACGGGGGCTCGGCGCGGCGGGGGACGCTGGCCACGTCGAGCCCGGCGACGCCGAGGAATGCCGCGCCGGGGCCGCCGCCGAGCGCATCGAGGGTGACCACGTCGACGCCGCCGGGCGCTCCCGGTCCGCACTCGACCGGGAGCTGTGCGGCGGCGTCGGCGAGCCAGCGCGCGAATCCGGCCCGGTCCATCTCCGGGCCCGCCGTGCGCGCGGACTTCCATCCGGCGCGGACATCGCGCACGAACGCGCGCCAGACCTCGACCGCGGCGGCCTCGCGTGCGGTGGCCTGCCGGGCGCGGGGATCGGCCTCGAGGGGTTCGCGCTCGAGCGCGGTCCAGAAGCCGGCGGCGTCCAGCCCGGCGCGCCACCCCTCGAGCAGCTCGGAGAGGCGACCGCGCCGGGGGATGCGCTCGGCGGCCCCGAGGAGCGCGCTGGTGGCGGCGAGGAGCTGCTCGGCCGCGTCGGCCTCGCGGGTCTCACCCACGGCGCGGCGATGTGCGGCGAAGGCGTCGAGGCGGGTGCGGTAGGCGCTCGCCCCATCCTGGGCTCCCATGGCGCCGTCGCGCACGCCGGCATGGCGGAGCACGGGCAGTGGATCCACGCGGGCGTCGAGCGCGAGTTCGGGCAGCAACCGTTGCCGCAGGAGCCAGGCCACGTCCTCGGCCGGAGCGCGGCGAGCGGCGAGGGAGGCCCAGGTGAGTCCGAGGCGTCCGGCCACGGTGCTCCCGAGCGGGAGCGGGGGGCGGCGACCGCAGGGGAGCCCTGCGTCGTCGAGCGCCCGGAGGAGGTCGCTCGCGTCGCCCGGCTGGAGGACGGCGAGGAGGCAGCGATCGAGGGGAGCTCCTTCCTCGACCGCGCGGCGGAGGGCGGCGACGAGGGCGGCTGCCTCGCGGCGGGGGCCGGGGGCGACGAGGGCGGTGAGCGCCGCGGTGGGGAGGGTGCCCGGAGCGGCGGCGTCGAGCCGGCGGATGGGCTCGGAGAGCGCACCCTCGGGGAGCCGGGGGAGCACCTCGACGCCCGGGAGGTCGGGTCCGGCCTCGAGGGCCTGGAGGATTGGCTCCAGGGCGGCGTCGAGGCTGGCGTCGCCGGTGAGCGGGACGTGGAGGGTGAGCGCGTGGCCGGCGGCGGAGGCGGCGCGGGCGAGTGCGGAGACGAAGGAGACGACGCCGGGCGGAAAGGGGGGCGCGAGGGTGAGGGTGAGCGGGCCGCCCGGGAGCGTGGCCGGCCAGCCGCGGGAGAGGGCGATGCTTGCGGCGACCCAGCGGGCGGAGGCGAGGTCGAGGTGGGCCGAGGCCATCCGCTCCTCGGCGGCCTCGAGCCACCGGGCGAGGTGCTGGAGACGGGTTCCGCGGGGGCCCAGGCGTGCGGCGGCCTCGGTCAGGGTCGGGGCGGAGACGCTGCCGAGCGCGAGGGCGTCGAGGAGTCGCTCGAGGCTCCGGAGGAAGGCGGGGGTGCGTGCGATGGGGCCGAAGGGCCCGGGGCCGACGACGTCGATGGCGGCGCCGAGGATCTCGAGGAGGGTGGGGCCGCTGGTGGTCCGGGCTCCGGAGGGGGGGACGAGCGCATCGCACAGCCGTTCGAGCGTCCAGCCCCCGATGTCACCCCGACCTTCCATGGCGGACCGGCCACCCTACGCCCGGGTGATGACACGGCTCGGCAGGGTCTCCACTGCCTCCGGCGCGCGGCGGGTCAGGGTGTTCCGGAGGGCCGTGGTGCCCCCGATCGCGGGCGAGCGAAGGGAACCGAAGGTGTCAGGGAACCGAAGGTGTCTGGCACCTGCAGAGAGCCCTCGTCCGGTCGGTCGCCTGGCGGTCAAGCTGCGCTCTTCGCCTGAGGGGGGTGGACCGAAGGTGTCTGGCACCCTCCGGACCGGATCAGTGCTCGGACGGAGCCCCGTCCGTACGCTGGCCGGCGCAGCCTGCGGCCGCCTTGAGGAGGGGATCTCCCGGGGACCGTCCGGTCGCCTCGGACGCCAGCACCCGGCAACCTGCCGCCCCCGACGCGACGAGGGCCTCGGCCGACCGCTGGCGGACGACCGGGTCCGCGTCGTGGAGGAACGGCGCGAGGAAGCGGACCGCCTCCGGGCCGAGCACCCCCGGGGCGGCGTCCACGGCCGAGGCGCGGAGAAGCGGAGCCACTGACCGGTCTGTGGCCAGCTGCCGGACCAGCGGAGCCGCTGCCGACGCCTGCACCACACCGAGCGCAGCAAGCGCCCGAGCGCGGCGAGTGGGAAGCGCCCCGGCATCGCGTGCAACGGCCTCGAGGGCCGGAGCCGCAGCCGGACCGAGCGCGCGCCACTCGGCGACCGTCACCGGACGAAAGCTCCCGAGCAGCCCATTCACCCGGACGCGGACGTCGTCCGCAGGCGCACCGCGTGCGACCCCTGCGGCGAGGAACCCGGCAAGCAACCAGCGGGCGGTCCACCGGGCGCTCATAGCGGTCGCACCAGCGGGTTCATCCGCATCACCTGGCCCTCCTGGGGCGAGAGGTTCCCTTGCGACTGATCCGAGAGCTGCCAGAACATGAGGTAGTCGGCCCCGCCGCAGGCCTGGGTACCCTGGTGACAGCTCGAGCCATCGACCACGGTCGGCTGGGCCGGGGGGTTCGACTGGTCCGCACAGCCCGAGCGGGCGCTCGCGCTGACGCAGAGCGAGCAGAGGCACTGGGGAGTGTCGGTGAGCGGATCGAAGTCCTCCCCCGAGGCTCCCTGGCTCTCCGTGGGGTGGAAGAGCCCGAGGGCA
>DATJVY010000039.1:0-11259 GCA_035501615.1 Myxococcaceae bacterium | reverse complement strand
GCTGTCGATGTTGACCTCCTGCCAGTCGTTGTCCGCCCAGGAGTTGTCCGCGTAGTTGTAGGCGATGACGTTCCCCCCGCCGCTGACGTCCATGAGGATCGGCTTGTTCTGGTAGCGGACGATGTTGTTCTCCACCAGGTTCTCGGCCGAGAAGCAGCCCAGGACGACGCCGTAGCAGTCGGCGCCGAACCCGTAGTTCGCTGAATGATGGAAATAGCTGTCCCGGATCACCGAGCGGTAGGTTGCCCCGAGACGCACGTGCATCCCGCCGATGGTGCCGTCGGTCTGGACGTCCTTGACCCAGACGAAGGCGGCGTTGGCGATGTCGATGCCGCCGGCGGATTGACCGTCGTAGCTGCCCGCCGTGCCGCCCTGGAGCCGCAGGCTCTCGATGCCGGCCCAGCTCACCGTGGGGCTGCTGGTGATCCGGTAGGCCTGGGCGAAGGTGGGGCTCCCGGCCTTGTAGTTCCAGTGCAGGGGCGAGCCGAGGGTGAGCGTCCCGTTCGAGGCGTTCACCGCGATCACCTGGTTCACCTGGGCGATGGACCGGTAGGCGCTGCCGTTCGAGCTGCGCTTGAAGTACTGGCAGTCGCCGATGACCACCGGCGGGGCGTCGACTTGGTCGACGACGATCAGATCACCGGCGTGGAAGCTCGAGGCAGAGCCGCCGACGGAGATCGTGGTGCTCTCCTTCGCCGCGTCGGTGGTCAGGGCCACTCCCTGGCCATTCCCGCTGTAGCAGATCTGATCGCGCTCGGTGCCGATGGCGATCACCGTGCCGCCGCCAGACTTCACGATGGTCGTCCCCGCCGTTCCGGAGCCGGCCCCGCGGAGCACCACGTTGCTCCTCAGCTGGAGGGTGGAGGTGACGGTGAAGGTTCCCGCCGCCAGTCGCACCACCTGGTTGGCCGGACACGCGTCGATCGCGGCCTGGATGCTGCCGCCGGGGAAGACGGTCGAGCAGACGGTGGTGCGCTGGGGGAGGCCGTCCGCTCCGAGCGGGAGACCCAGCGGGACGTCACCGAGGATGCCCGGATTCCACGTCGTCGTCCGGTCCGACGGGATGATGCCGCCCGGTGGAGGTGGCGGAGGCGGAGGCGGTGGCGGCCCTGCGTCGGGAGGCGGTGGTGGCGGCGGTGGAGGCGGCCCTGCGTCCGGATGTCCCGCGTCGGGTGGCGGGGGCGGAGGGGGAGGGGGCGTTCCCGAGTCGGTGCGACCCGCGTCGGGCTGTCCCGCATCGGGATGACCTGCGTCGGGCCGTCCGGCGTCGGGGTGCCCGGCATCCACGCCTCCGCTGCCTCCGATCCCCCCGTCGGCGTCGGTGCCGGCGGGGGTTCCTCCTCCGCCACCGAGAGGGATGGGTTCCACCAGGCCCCCGGTGCAGGCGAACAGCACCACGGCCAGAGGGACGAGCAGGGAACGACGGATCATCGATGAGCCCCGGGCAGCGCAGGTTCGAGGCGCGCAAGCTCCACTCGCGGATCCGCGACGTCAACGTGGGCGAATTTGCCCACACCGGAGCGTCGTTCGCCTGCTTGCTCTCGGATCCTCTCGACCCGGAATCTTCCGCCGAGTTCGCGTGCAGACGTGCGCTCTTGGACACCGTGTACGATGTCTCGTGAACGCTGCCCACCTCGCGCGCGCCGGCGTCACGATCCGGCGAGCAGAGCGCGGACCTGCCTTCCGAGGAAGTGACAGTAGGCCTCGACGTAGCTCGGCTCGTCCGGCCCCGGGGAGGTCTGGAGCCAGGGATTCACCAGCGTGTGCCGGAGCAGGAACAGTCCCTCGTCGTCGGGCCGCACCAGCTCGAGCTGCAGCTCGGCGCCGATCCGCTGGACCTCGCCCTGGCCGAGGTGATCGAGCGGCACCGTGGTGCACGAGCCGAAGAACTCCTTCAGCTGCACCGGCCGGTCGGGCCGGACGTCGAGGCTCTCGAAGAGGCGGCGGCCGAACGCGTTTGCCGTCCGGAGCGAGCGGTTGCCCTTGGGGTTGAGCGCGAAGCAGATGAGGTTGCAGTCCGGCTCGAAGGGGATCGCCAGCCGGACCCAAGGCGCCAGCTCGGCCTGGAGCGCCGGGACGCGATCCACCAGGAGCTCGCAGGTCTGGACCGAGCGCCCGAGCAGACGCCCGAAGTGGTCGTGGTCCAGCGGGAGCACGCGGTGGTTGACGTAGCATGCGGCCGCCGCCGCACCCGGCTTGCTGCCCTCGAGCACGAACCTTCCGAGCATCCGGTACCGGCGCTCGTCCTCTCCGGCGGGGGTGGTGAACACGTAGGGGGCCTCCTGCTGAACGAGGTCGAGCACCCGACGGTCGCGCACCACCAGCGCGCCCGCTCCGAAGGGGACGAAGCCGAGCTTGTGTGGATCCACCGTCACCGAGTCCACCGCGGAGAGCGCCGCGGTTGCCCGGTAGACGCGCTCGGAGGGGAAGTAGCGGAAGCCCTCGCGGATCGCCTCGCGAGGGAGCAGCTGCCCCTTCCGGTCCCGGAAGAGCGTGGGAAGGTAGCCGCCCCACGCGGCGTCGACGTGGAGCCAGAAGCCCGGGAAGCGCCGGCGCACCTCGAGCAGCTCGTGAATCGAGTCGAGGGTTCCGAACTCGGTCGTTCCGTAGACGCCGACCACGGCCAGCACCGGGCGTCCCTCGGACCTGAGCGCCGCCAGCGCCGGTTCGAGCTCTGCGCCGTCCAGGCGCGCCTGACGCACCGGCACCTCGATCAGGTTTGCGCTGCCGAACCCGAGCAGCTTCATCGCCTTGTGCCACGAGTAGTGCGCGGTCGCGGGGACGAGCACCGCCAGCCGCCGGAGCGATGGATGCCGGTCGGCGAAGGCGGCGAGCCCGAGCGTCTCGACCCGCGCCTCGGCGAGGGCCCGGAACAGCTCGGGCCCGCGCGGCTCGCGGACGCAGAAGGCGGAGACGCGGGAGGCGATGGCGAGCACGTCATCCGTGCCCAGCGCCAGGAGTTCGGGGTCGGAGCTCGCCGCACGCACCAGAACGTCCGGGACCCAGAGCCCGGTCGTGGCCGATGCATCGCGGAGGGCGAGCGGGTAGAGGCGGGCGGCGCGCGCGAGCCAGAGCGCCTCGTCGTTGGCGACCGTGCCGCCGGAGGTCAGGTGGCCGAGGGCGCAGGGGTCCTTCATCGGATCGACGCCGAGGCCCAGCATGCGCGCCAGCTGCCGCCCCACCTCGAGCTCGAGCTGCACCGTGATCGGCGCGACGTCCTCGACGATGTTGTTGGGGTTGTAGAGGGTGGTCACCAGCTGGGCGATGAGGCCTGGCAGCAGGAGGTCCGAGACCATGTGGCCCAGGTACCGGGGATGGAACGCCGGCACGGAGCGCTTGAGCGCCGCGGTGAGCTGATGCAGCTCGTGGCGGGTGCGGGCCAGGCCGTCCAGGTAGGCGCGGGTGTACTGGTCGTGGGTCCCGATCGGTGGCTCGTCCTCGGGGTGGAAGTTCCGGCGCCAGAACACGTGGTCGCGCACCAGCTCGAGCAGCGTCTTCTCGAAGAAGTCGTTGTTCTCCCCGTAGGCGCCGAGGAAGAACGGGGCGAGCGGATCCGTCATGGCGGATCGCCGTTGCACCCGGCGTACCGCCGGCGTGCTCGGGACGTCGGGGCCCGACCGCGCAGGATTTGCGCGCGTCCGGGGATTCGCTCATCTGCAACGAGGTACCGGCCCGGATCGGCCTGCTGCACTCCGGGGGATGTTGCCTGCAGCCGGGTCATGGGACCCGGGTCCGGACCGTACGGTCCCCCGAACGGGCTTCCCTCGATCGGAGACACTCCATGGTCCGGACCCTGACGCTCTGCGTGCTGTGCGCGATTCCCCAGGCCTCGCTCGCGGCGGCCCCGCAGGCGATGTCGGTGCCGCCCGACCCCGCCCGCTGGGAGCTGGATGGCCAGGCGCAGTTCGTCGAGCACCAGGGGCGGCAGTCCCTCCTGCTCGACGGCGGCGCGGCGACCCTGAAGGGCTTCGAGATGCGCGACGCGGTGATCGACGTCGACATCTCCACGCCCGCGACGCGCGGCTTCTTCGGAATCCAGTTCCGGGTCGCCGACGATGGCCGGGCCGGCGAGTGGGTCTACCTGCGCCAGCACAAGTCCGGCCTGCCCGACGCCCTGCAGTACACGCCGGTGCTCGGGACCGGGCTCAACTGGCAGCTCTACAACGGGCCCGGCTTCACTGGTGCGCTCGACATCCCGAAGGATGCCTGGTTCCACCTCCGGCTCGAGGTGACGGGAGCCCAGGCGAAGCTGTTCGTGAAGGACATGGAGATGCCGGTGCTGGTGATGGACGACCTCAAGTCCGGCCTCCAGAAGGGTCAGGTCGCGCTGGCGGCGCTCATCGGCGAGACCTACTTCTCCAGCTTCCAGATCCGCACCACGCCGGACGCCCCCTGGGAGCGGCACCTGCCCGCGATGCCGGCCACGGCGTTGACCAGGTGGAGCATCTCCCCGGCCTACGACGCGCTCGCCCGGAACCTGGAAGCGCCGCTCTCGGCGTCGGAGGCGGCGGCCATCGCCTGGCAGGAGGTCGAGGCGGAGCCGCCGGGGCTGGTGGCGCTCTACCGCTACCGTGATGCTCCCCATCCCAGGGTGAGCTTCCAGGGCGACTTCTCGAAGCGGCTCGAGCCACAGCCGGGGATGAAGGTCCTCTACGCCCGGACCACACTCGTGTCCGACCGCGCACAGGTGAAGCGGCTGGCGCTCGGCTACAGCGACGACGTCAGCGTGTTTCTCAACGGCAAGATCCTCTACCGCGGTCGCAGCGCGCAGGGCTTCCGCGACCCCGGGTTCCTCGGCATCGTGAATCCGGAGAATGACGCGGTGTACCTGCCGCTCAGGAAGGGGAAGAACGAGCTCCTGCTCGCGCTGAGCGAGCTCGGCGGCGGATGGGGATTCGTCTGCCGGCTCGAGCCCCTGGACGGCGCCGCGGGCGGGGCGATCAGCTCCGCGGGCAGCGCGGCACCGGCCGGCCACGCCAAGCCGTGAGCGCTCAGGCGCGCTTGCGGCGACGGGCGAGGATCCACGCCGCCGGGGCGAGCCAGGGGAGTGGGCCCGCGAACGGCGTGGCACCGCACCCGCCGCCCGAGCTTCCGCCGTGCCCTCCCGTTCCGCCGCCGGCCGCCGTCACGGTCACCGGTCCCGAGACCGTGGCCGACCTGCCGCCGGTGATGTCCTCGGCGAGCGTGGTGGCGACGGTGAAGGTCCCTCCGGCTCCGTAGGTGTGCGTACCCTTCACGATCAGGGACGCCGCGCCGCCGCCCGTCACGAGCCCTGCCGAGCTCGTGCCGTCCCCCCAGTCGACGGTCGCGGTGAAGTCCGATGCCGCCTGGGCGATGGCGTCGTTGAAGGTGGCGGTGATCACGTTCGTGGCCGCCACGTTGGCCTGGGCCGTGAACTGGGGCCCGGACACGATCGTCAGCGCGTCGGCGTCGCCGACGGTCACCGTCCCTTGCCCGTGCCCGGTCGCGGCGGTGTGCACGTTCGTCACCGTGACGGTCAGGGTGTAGCTGCCCTCGTCCGCGTAGGCGTGGCTCGTCGCATCCGGGGCGACGGAGAGGGTCGTCCCCGAGCCCGACACCACGCCCGGGGTGGTCGTTCCGTCGCCCCAGTCGATCGTGGCCGTGAAGTCCGCCGCGTTCATCGACTGCCCGTTGGAGTCGGTGAAGGTGGCGATCGTTCCGCTGATCTTGCCGAGCTCGAGCACGGTGAGGTTCGCCACCGTCGGCACGGGCGAGCCGAGAGGCGGGAGCGTGACCACGAGGTAGACGTCGGTGGCCGAGTACACCGCGGAGAAGGTTGGCGGATGGGGCAGGGTGCCGCATCCGATCATGTCGCAGGCGACGAATCCGGAGAAGGTGCCGCTGATCGTCCCCGACCCGGTCTCGTGGATCAGCGGGATGTGATCGCCGTCGTGCAGGACGAGGGTCGGCGGGAGGACCACGTCCACGATGCCACCCAGGCTCGAGTTGCCGTCCACCCACAGCGGGCCAGCCCCGTCGCTGCTCGGATCGGCGTTGACCTCGAGGAAGCCCCCGTTGCCGATGGTGAAGTTGCCGAGGACGTGCAGGGAGGCCGTCACGATCGCGCCGAACGGACTGTTGACCCCGTAGCTCGGGTTCTGGATGACCAGGCTCGGCTTGAAGAGCCCGGGGCCGGACGAGCCGCGATGTCCGCGGAGCTCCCCGCCGGACTTGGTGACCGTGGCGTCCCCGAAGGTCGTGTAGTCGTTCTGGAGCTTCGCGCCCGATTCGATGATCTCCTCGCCGCCGGCGCCCTGGGGCTTCCACTGCCCGATCTCGAGCGTGCCGGTCTTCACCTCGATGATCGCCGGGTCCTCCGTCGGCACGATGAGCTGGGCGATCCCGGGCGACTTGTCCCGGATGATGGTTCCCTGGTTCTTGAGCACCCCGCCACAGCAGCCGATGAGCCCGCCGTAGGTCGTCTCCAGGAGCGCCTGGGAGTCGTTGTCGATCTCCATGGTGCCGTTGTTGATCAAGGTCGCCTGGTTGAGCGAGATGGTCCCCGGCCCGTCGTTCTGGTCCCAGAGCAGGGTGCCGTTGTTGATGAAGGTGTGTCCCTGATCGAACGACGCGCCTCCGCTGCCGCCGCTGGCCGTCGCGAAGCGGCCGGTGGCGTTCGGACCGACGACCGTCGTGCCCGGCCCCTGGATCCCCGCCGTGTACTGGGGCAACCCGAGCCAGAGCTGACTGGAGGCGGTCAGGGTCGCGCTTCCGGTCCGGAACCCGGCCGCGAGCCGGACCACCGGGACCGTGACGTCGGTGTCGAGCTCGAACGTTCCCGCGGTCACGTCGAGCTCCTGGGGAGTGAAGTTCGTGCCCGGCGGGACGATCACGTTGCCGATCGACCAGTTGCTGAACCCGAGACCGATCTCGATCTTGCCGGCTCCGTTCACCCCGGCGGGCGGGAGCACCCGCGGGCCGCAGAGGCACACCGTGCCTCCTGCACCTGGGGCGAAGGGGCCCTGGCCACCGGCCGCGGCCGTCATCGCGTCGTTCGGAGCGCCGAACACCTGAAGCCGGCCGAGGGATGCCGTCACCACGCCGTCGTTGATCAGGCCGCTCGTCACCACGCCACCCCCGGCATCGTCGGAGGTGATCGTCCCGTAGTTGTGGAGGATGCCTCCGGTCTGGAGGTAGGCGATGGGCGGTGCCTCGTCGGTGCGGCCGAGGCTGAAATCGAGCGTCGCCCCGGAGTTGACGTTGACCACGCCGTTCTTGCTCACCCCCAGGGCGTAGCTGGACATGGAGAGGACGAACGTGCCGTTGATGTCGAAGAGCCCGCCGTCGACGCCGAGCCCGGAACCGGTGACGGCGCCTCCGTTGCTGACCGTGAGGTGACCGCCAGGGGCGATGCTCAGCCCGCCCCCGGCCACGGTCAGCGACTTCACCGAGACGTCGGTGCTCAGGATGGCGAGGAACTCCGAGCCGCCGATGAGGACGTCGTCGTCGAAGTTGGGCACCCGGCGCTGGTCCGGAGTCATCCCGTCACACGCGCCGCCCCAGTTCTGGGGGTCCTCCCAGTTCGCGCTGCTGGAGTACATGAGGATGCACTGTCCGGCCCTGGCAACGCCGGGAACGAGGGTCGACAGCGCCAGCCCCATCCCCAGAAACACCCGTGACGCGCGCATCCCGCCGCTCCTTCCGGTCCCCACCCGGGGCCGAGGGACCATCGGGTGCAGAGCGTGCCGGCCGGGCGACCATCGGGGGCAGGTGCGCTTTTGCGAAAGGGTCTGGGCCACTCCCCGAGTCAGAATGGCCCCGGTCGACCCGCCTTCCGACCGGAGGAGCTCGCCTTTGACTCTCTACGTCGCAGGATTCGAGGAGATCGCCTGGGGAGTCGCCCTGGTCGCGATCACGATGGTGCTGCACGGTCTGGGGATGGTGTGGACCCTCCGGGGGGTGCACGGGCTCAAGCGGGGTCTGGGCACGGACCGGAACCTGGCGGCCTCGCTGCTCGTCCTCGTCGTCGCGGCCTGGCTGATCACCGTGACCCACCTGATCGAGGTCTTCGCCTGGGCGGCCTTCCTGCTGTGGAAGGGAGCGATGCCGAACGCGAGCATGGCGTACTACCTCGCGCTCCTCGACTACACGACGCTCGGCTGCGAGTTCGACCTGCCCTCGAAGTGGCGTCTCCTCGAGGGAATGATCGCCATCTCCGGTCTCATGACCTTCGCCTGGTCCACCGGTGTCCTCTTTGCGCTCGCGCAGGAGTTCCAGGCGCGCGAGCTCCGACGTGGGGAGCCCGCGGTCACCCTGGTTGCCCCGGCGGGTCCCCCCGCGGGCTCGTGACTGCGACGCGATGGCGTCTGCGATCGGACGCGCATCGCGCGGTACGGTGCGTCGCGGAGGGCTCACCGATGCGCATCCTCGACGGGCTTCTGGTCACGCTTCTCGCGCTGGGGCCGTTGGGAGCCCTGGCGCAGGCACAGGGTGCTTCGCCCCAGGGGAATCCGCGCGCGTCGCAGGCTGCCGATGGCCAGCCGAAGTGCCCGGAGGGGATGCACTGCACGCCCATCCGCGATCCGGTGATGGGCATGGACGCGTTCCTCGTGGCCGCCCCCTCCGGCTGGCACGCTCAGGGGGCGCAGATCTACGGGAACGCGTGCAACGAGGATCCGTTTCCGGTGTTCCGCGCCACCAGCCCCGACGGCCTGACCACGCTCGAGCGCCTTCCCCGCATGGACTGGCGGTGGGGGAAGGGAAGCACCAACTCGCCCCACAAGGGGTGCCTGCCACTTCGCGAGGAGATCAGCGCGGCGGACTTTCTCCGGACGCTCTCGAGGATGATGAGCATCGAGTTCGTCGCCGAGGTACCGCTGACCGCGGAGCAGAAGGCGGAGCAGGACAAGTGGAACGCGGGGGCCGACAGTGCGAGCGAGGACTTCTCTCGCAACCATCCCAAGCAGTACTCGGCCTCACACGTGGAGACGGCCTTCGCGAAGGTCAAGTACCAGAACGGCAGCTTCCCCATGGAGGGGCTCCTCCGGGTCAACCTCCTCTGTCACCGCTTCGCGTTCGGCGGGCCGCGCAACCAGTTCTGGAGCGAGAACTGCAATGCGACCGTGCGGGCCGTCCGTGCACGCGCCGGCAAGCTGGACGAGACCGTGAAGGCGCTGGAGAAGGCCGGAGCCGTCTGGATTCCCCGGTGGAACCAGGCCTACGCGGCGATGGCGGCGCAGCGTGACGCGCAGAGGGCCCAGATGATGAACCAGGCGGCCCAGCAGCAGATGGAGCTGCAGAACCAGCTGACCCAGCAGTCGATGGCGCTGCAGCAGCAGCAGCACGAGCAGTTCATGGCCGCGCAGAATGCGCAGTTCGCCGTCCACCAGCAGGCGATGAACCAGATGAATCAGGTGCAGGCGAACTCGGTGGCGCAGCACTTCCAGAACATGGCCGCACGCGACGCCGTCGCCTCCAACTGGGTGGACACCGCGCTCAGTCAGCAGACGGTCCGCGATCCGACGACCGGGCAGCTGAGCAAGGTCTCGAACATGAACGACTACATCTGGATCAACCAGTCGGCGAAGACGAGCTTCGAGACCCGCGACCCGAACGCCGACCCCAACGGCCACCTGCAAGGGACCTGGACGCTCCAGCAGCGCGTGAACGGCAACGGCACGAGCCGGTGACCGCGCGCCCTCGGGATCGAGCGGGCGTCACGTCTTGCGGCGATCCTCGACGTGGATGACGGTGAGGACACTCGCTCCTGACTCGTCATGCCGCGAAACGAGGATCTCGCGAACCTCAGCCGTGACGCGCTGGTAGGGGTGACGCGATTACCGGCCTCAGCGACGCCGGCGCGGACCGCCGCTGAAGACCATCGCACCCTGGGGTGCCGGCGGCATCGGGCCACGATCGGGCCGATCCCGCCGCGGATGGCTGCGCGCGTGACGCCCGGGAGGCTGACCCGTGGGCCGGCCGGAGAGGCCGTGGCCTGGCTGCCGGGGCCCGGGGTGTGCGGTGCGCTCCGCCTTCGAGTGCAGCTCGGACTGGAAGACGGGGGAGGAGCGTGGCACCTCGTGCCGGGGCACCGGCTGGCGCATCAGCCTCTCGATGTCGCGGAGCTGGCCGGTCTCCTCCGGACCGCAGAAGCTCGAGGCCTTTCCGCTCGCCGCCGCCCGGGCGGTGCGTCCGATGCGATGCACGTAATCCTCGGGGACGTGCGGGAGATCGAAGTTCACCACGTGGCCGATCTCCGCCACGTCGATGCCCCGGGCCGCGATGTCGGTCGCCACCAGCACCCGGAACTTCCCGTCCTTGAACCCGTCGAGCGCGTGCTGCCGCTGGCTCTGCGACCGGTTGGAGTGGAGTCGCGAGACCCGGTGCCCGGCACGCTCCACCATCCGAGCCACCTTGTCGGTCCGGTGCTTGGTGCGGGTGAAGACCAGGGTGCTCAGGTCGTCCTCGGCCAGCAGCGCGAGGAGCAACGCCGTCTTCTCCATCTGGGGCACGAGGTAGACGCGCTGCTCGGCCCGCGGCGCGGCGGTGCCGCTCCGCGAGACCTCCACGCGCGCCGGGTTCCGGAGGTGTCTCCGGGCAAAGTCCGCCACCTCTCCGCCAATCGTCGCCGAGAAGAGCAGCGTCTGCCGGTCGCGGGGGACGGCGGCGAGGATCCGGTTGAGCTGGGGCTTGAACCCCATGTCCAGCATCCGGTCCGCCTCGTCGAGGACCAGGATCTCGATGTCGGTGAGCGAGACGTTGCGCGACTCGAGGTGGTCGATGAGGCGACCGGGCGTGGCGATGAGTAGCTGCGGGCGGGAATGCAGCGCGAGCTGCTGGGGTCCGATGCTCACTCCGCCGATGAGCAGAGCGGTCCGCACGCCGCGGGCTCCGCCGAAGCGTGCGGCGTGGTCGTCGATCTGCGTGGCCAGCTCGCGGGTGGGGGCGAGGATCAGCGCGCGCGTACCTCGCTTGCCAGCGAGCCGCTCCACGATGGGGAGGACGAAGGCCGCGGTCTTGCCCGTCCCGGTGGCGGCGCAGCCAATGACGTCCTTGCCCTCGAGGGCAGGGGGGATCCCCCGGGCCTGGATGGGGGTGGGGACCTTGTAGCCAGCGCGCGCGAGGGCAGCGAGGGACTCGGACGAGAGCCCGAGCGAAGAGAACGATGCTTCTGACATGAACGACACACTCCACGGACGGCGCGCACGGGGCGCGCTCTTGTTGGGTCCGGACGCTGGAGCGGAGATCAGGACGCTGGGGAATGCAGTCGACGCGGCCGCAACACGGCTCCAGCCGCAG
>DATJVY010000038.1:0-24491 GCA_035501615.1 Myxococcaceae bacterium | reverse complement strand
GCACCTGCCCTCCTTGGCGGCCCTCCTACCCAAGGGGTCGCAGATGTCCGGCGCGGACATCGAGGCGGTGCTGGTCCGCTCCAAGTTCCGGGCGCTCGCCGCCGGGCGCGAGGAGCCCACCGAGGACGACGTCCGGGCAGTGGTGGCGGACTTCGTTCCCCCCAGCTACCCCTTGGAGATCGAGCTGCAGAACCTCGCCGCGGTGCAGGAATGCACCAGCCGCGAGCTGCTGCCCGAGGCCTACCGGACGATGGAGCGGGACACGGTCACTCGGCGGATCCGAGAGCTGAAGCTGCTGCTCGAGGAGCGCTGAGCCCGAAGGGCGTGTTCGAATCCCCAGTGTTCTCCGGTCGTTGCAAGGGGCTTTGACACCTCGCGGCAAGACGGGGATGCTGCGCGGCCCATGACCTCGCAGCCGACTGCAGCCAGCGCCCGCGCGATTGCTCTCGCGCAGCGGCTGCCGTTCGCGGCGCGGTCCTCCGTCTCCGTTTCCCCGGTCGTCGTCGGCCTGCTGCTGGGCCTGGTCCTGCTGCCCCTGATTTCCGCGGGGTGCGGGCCGCCGACCTGACCGAAGAGCCGTCTCGGTAGGACCTGGCCCCCGCACCCGAATCCGGTGCGGGGGCTTTTTCTTTCTTGGCAGCACGCGATTCACGAGGGCCGCGGATGGATCAGCAGACGATGGAGCAGATCACGCAGAGAGCGGACAACGGCCGGAACACGGCCTCGACTCCCGCCGCCGCGCGGATGACCGGTGCGCAGATCCTCTGGGAGGTGCTGGCGCGCGAAGGGGTGGAGGTCGTCTTCGGCTACCCCGGCGGGGCGATCATGCCCGCGTACGACGCTCTGCCGGCGAGCAGCATCCACCACGTGCTCGTCCGTCACGAGCAGGGTGCCGCCCACATGGCGGACGGCTACGCGCGCGCCTCGGGGAAGGTGGGGGTCTGCATCGCCACTTCCGGTCCCGGCGCGACGAACCTGGTCACCGGCATCGCCACCGCGATGCTCGACTCGGTTCCGCTGGTCTGCATCACCGGCCAGGTGTCCTCCACGCTTCTCGGAAGCGACGCGTTCCAGGAGGTCGACATCACCGGCATCACCCTGCCGATCACGAAGCACAACTATCTGGTCACCCGCGCCGAGGACCTGGCGCACACCCTGCGGGAGGCCTTCGAGGTGGCGCGCTCGGGCAGGCCCGGGCCGGTGTTGGTGGACATCACCAAGGATGCGCAGCAGGCCACGGTCAACTTCCGGTGGAGCGACGAGCCGGTGCGGCTGCCCGGCGTCCGCCCCCCTCGCCGGCTGATGCCGGGGCAGATCGAGCGAGCCGCGGGCCTCATCGACCAGGCGAAGCGTCCGGTTATCTTCTGCGGCCATGGGGTGATCAGGGCCGGGGCGAGCGAGGTGCTCCTCCGCTTCGCGGAGAAGACCGGAATCCCGGTGGCCAGCACCCTCCTCGGGCTCGGCGCGTTCCCCGCGTCGCACGAGCTGAGCCTCGGGATGATGGGGATGCACGGCGAGGCGTGGGTGAACCACGCGGTGCAGGAATCCGATCTGCTGGTCGCGGTCGGCATGCGCTTCGACGACCGTGTCACCGGCAATCTCAAGAACTACGCGACCGCGGCGAGGAAGATCCATCTGGAGATCGACCCGGCCGAGGTCAACAAGAACGTCCGGGCCGACGTGGCGCTGGTGGGAGACCTCCGCCGCTCGCTGGAGCGGCTGGTCCCCGCCGTGGCGCAGCGCGAGCACGAGGACTGGCGGGCCCGCATCCGCGCGCTCCGGGAGGACTCGGCCGCCCGCGACGTGCAGGGCATTCCGCCCGAGGGGCGGCTGCGTGCCCCTCACGTCCTGCACGACCTGTGGCGGCTGACTCGCGGCGAGGCCCTGGTGGTCACCGACGTGGGCCAGCACCAGATGTGGGAGGCCCAGTACTACCGGCACGAGCGGCCACGCTCGCTGCTCACCTCGGGCGGCCTGGGCACGATGGGCTTCGCCCTTCCCGCGGCGATCGGTGCCCGCTTCGCCCGGCCCGACGAGGAGATCTGGGTCGTGGTGGGCGACGGCGGCTTCCAGATGACCGCCTGCGAGCTCATCACCTGCGCGCAGGAGGGCATCAAGGTCAACGTCGCGCTGATCAACAACGGCTACCTCGGCATGGTGCGCCAGTGGCAAGAGTTCTTCTACGGCGGCCGCTACGTGGCCACGCCGCTGAAGAGCCCCGACTTCGTCAAGCTGGTCGAGGCGCACGGGCTGACCGCGCTCCGGGTCACACACCGCGAGCAGGTCCCCGCCGCGGTCGAGGCGGCGCGCAGGGCTCCTGGCACCGCGGTCGTCGAGTTCTGCGTCGAGGGCGAGGAGGCCGTGTACCCGATGGTCCCGGCGAACGCCGACCTGCACGCGATGATCCGCCGCCCGTCCCGGATCGAGGAGAGCATCCATGAGTCATGACTCGGCCTTCGCCGCTCCCAGCGGCCGGCGCATCGCCCGCACGTTCATCGTCTACGTCGAGGACCGGCCTGGCACGCTGAACCGCGTGGTGTCCCTGTTCCGGCGCCGCGGCTTCAACATCGACTCGCTGACCGTGGGCCGCACCGAGAAGGAAGGCGTCTCCCGCATCACGCTGGTGGTCCAGTCCGACGAGGACACCGCTCGACGGCTGGAGGCCAATCTCTACAAGCTAGTGAACGTCCTCGAGGTCCACGACGTCACGCACGCCCCGGCCGTCTCGCGCGAGATGGCCTTCGTCAAGGTTCGGGCCGGGGCCGAACGGCGCGGGGAGATCCTCCAGCTCTGCGAGACCTTTCGCGCCCGGGTGGTGGACGTCGCGCCCGAATCGCTCACCGCGGAGATCACCGGCACGCCGGAGAAGCTGGACGGGCTGATCGATCTGCTCCGCCCGTTCGGGATCGTGGAGATGGTGCGCACCGGAGCGGTGGCCATGGCGCGGGGCGCGGCGACGCAGGGGGCGCCCGGATCGTCGGAGGGCGATCTGGCGGCCTGAGAAGAGACGAGGAGAGCCAGCACCGGCCCCCTCGGGGCCAAGGGAACCTTCAGGAGAGAGCGACATGATGAACGGCAGTGGAACCGACCGGGTGATTGTCTTCGACACCACCCTCCGTGATGGAGAGCAGGCACCGGGGGCGAGCATGAACCTGGCCCAGAAGCTCCAGGTCGCGCGGGTGCTCGGCCACCTGGGAGTCGACGTGATCGAGGCCGGGTTCCCGGTGGCCTCCCCCGGTGACTTCGAGGCGGTGCAGGCCATCGCCCGGTCGATCGAGGGGACGACGGTGGCCGCCCTGGCCCGGGCCAGCCGCGGCGACATCGATCGGGCGGCCGAGGCGCTCGCCCCGGCGACGCGCTCCCGGCTCCACGTCTTCCTCGCGACCAGCCCCATCCATCGCCAGCACAAGCTGAAGATGTCGCGCGAGGAGGTGCTGCGGATGGCGGTGAGCAGCGTGGAGCACGCGCGCTCTCGGTGCGAGGACGTGGAGTTCTCGGCCGAGGACGCGGCTCGCACCGAGCCCGAGTTCCTCGCCGAGGTGGTGGAGCGGGTCATCGAGGCCGGCGCCTCGACCATCAACATCCCGGACACCGTCGGATACGCCGTTCCGGCGCAGTTCGCGGAGCTGATCGCGTACCTGCGGCGCACGGTCCGCGGGGTGGAGAAGGTGGTCCTCAGCGTCCACTGCCACGACGACCTCGGCCTGGCGGTGGCCAACAGCCTCGCGGCGCTGCAGGCCGGAGCGCGGCAGGTGGAGTGCACGGTGAACGGCGTCGGGGAGCGCGCCGGGAACTGCTCGCTGGAGGAGGTGGTGATGGCCCTGCGCACCCGGGCCGACTACCTGCATCTGAACACCGGCATCCACACCCAGCAGCTGTGCAACGCGAGCCGCGTCGTCGCTGCGGCCACCGGCTTCCACGTCGCGAGGAACAAGGCGGTGGTGGGACAGAACGCCTTCGCCCACGAGTCGGGAATCCACCAGCACGGGATGATCGAGTTCCCCCTCACCTACGAGGTCATGCGCCCCGAGGACGTGGGCTTCAAGAGCACCAGCCTGGTCCTCGGAAAGCACAGCGGCCGGCATGCCCTCGCCAGCCGTCTCCGGGACCTCGGTTACGAGCTCGAACCCGCGCTGATCGACCAGGTGTTCGAGGAGCTGAAGAAGCTCGCGGACAAGAAGAAGGAGATCTACGACGGCGACCTGGAGGCGATGCTGGTGAGCCTCTTTCACCAGACCTCCTCGGGTGGCTGGACCCTGGTCGGTCTCACCGCCGCCTCGGGAACCGGGACTCCGCCGAGCGCGGCGGTGCGGTTGCAGCGGCGCGGAGGCCGCATGGTGGAGCAGGCCGCGAGCGGCGACGGCCCGGTGGACGCGGTCTTCAAGTGCATCGACCGCATCACCGGGGTGAACGCACGGCTGCGCGAACTGCGAATCACCAGCGTCAGCGCCGGGGAGGACGCCCAGGGCGAGGCCACCGTGGACGTGGAGTCGGAAGGCCGGCAGTTCCGCGGCCGTGCCGTCGACACCGACATCGTCGTGGCCGCTGCGCTCGCCTACCTCGAGGTGATGAACCGCATCGCCGCAGGAAGGCTGCCGCGTCGGAGCCCGGCCATCCCGGAGGTCACCTGTGGCGCCGTCTGAGCTTCCGGCGCGAACCCTCTTCGACCGGATCTGGCAAGAGCACCTCGTCCGGCCCGAGACCGAGGAAACGCCGGCGGTGGTGTTCGTGGACCTGCATCTGGTCCACGAGGTCACCTCGCCGCAGGCCTTCACCATGCTCCGCGAGCGCGGGCTGCGGGTGCGCCGTCCGGACCTCACCCTGGCCACGATGGATCACTCGACGCCCACCACCCCCGCAGGGCCGGCGGGCGAGATGGAGATCACGGACGTGGAGTGTCGCGTCCAGCTGGACGCACTGGAGCAGAACTGCCGGGACTTCCGCATCGAGCTGCATCCCCTGGGCACCGAGCACCAGGGCATCGTCCACGTCATCGGCCCGGAGCTTGGCCTCACCCAGCCCGGGCGGACCATCGTCTGCGGTGACAGCCACACCAGCACCCACGGCGCGTTCGGCGCCTTCGCCTTCGGCATCGGGACCAGCGAGGTGGCACACGTCCTCGCCACCCAGTGCCTGCTCCAGCGACGTCCGCGGTCGCTCGAGGTGCGGGTGAACGGACGTCTCGGACCCTGCGTCACCGCGAAGGATCTGGTCCTGGCGATCATCGCTCGCCTCGGGGTCTCGGGCGGGACCGGCCATGTGCTCGAGTACTCCGGAGAGGCCATCCGCTCGCTGTCCATGGAGGCGCGGATGACCCTCTGCAACATGTCCATCGAGGCCGGGGCGCGCGCGGGTCTCATCGCTCCGGACGACACGACCTTCGAGTACCTGCACGGGCGACCCAGGGCGCCCAGGGGTCGGGCCTGGGATGCCGCGCTGGAGCGCTGGCGCGCCCTGCGCACCGAGCCCGGGGCGCGCTTCGACGCCTCGGTGGAGATCGACGCCTCGGCGCTCGAGCCCACGATCACCTTCGGCACCAACCCCGGAATGTCGGCTCCGGTGTCGGGACGGGTTCCGGATCCGGAGCGCGAGCGAGAGCCGGCGGCCCGCCGCGCGCTCGAGGCGGCGCTCAGGTACATGGGGCTGCGACCCGGGCAGCCGTTGCAGGGTCACCCGATCGACGTGGTCTTCATCGGGTCGTGCACCAACGGGCGTCTGTCGGACCTCCGCGCGGCCGCCTCGGTGCTGCAGGGGCGCAAGGTGGCGCCGGGCGTGCGGGTGCTGGTGGTTCCCGGCTCGCGCCAGGTGAAGCGTGCCGCAGAGGACGAGGGGCTGCACCGCCTGTTCCTCGAGGCCGGAGCCGAGTGGCGCGAGCCCGGGTGCTCGATGTGCATCGGGATGAACGGCGACCAGGTCCCTCCGGGCAGGTCGGCGGTCAGCACGTCGAACCGCAACTTCGAGGGCCGGCAGGGACCGGGAGCACGCACCTTCCTCGCCAGCCCCCTCACTGCCGCCGCCGCTGCGGTGACCGGCGCGCTGGCCGATCCCCGGATGCTCGTGGACGCCGGCCTGCAGAGGAGTGCGTGATGGAGCCTTTTCGCACCCTCACCTCTCGCGCGGTCGTGCTGCCGCGGTCGGACATCGACACCGACCAGATCATTCCCGCGCGGTTCCTCAAGGGGACCACCCGCGAGGGTCTGGGACGGTGGCTCTTCGCCGGCTGGCGCTACGACGCGCAGGGCGCGCCCCGGGCCGAGTTCCCGCTCAACGACCCCCTGGCGAAGGGTGCGCGCATCCTGATCGCGGGTCCGAACTTCGGGTGCGGCTCGTCCCGGGAGCACGCGCCCTGGGCTCTGGTCGACCACGGCTTCCGGGCGGTGATCAGCGTGTCGATCGCCGACATCTTCCGGAGCAACGCGGTCAAGAACGGCCTGCTGCCGGTCGTCGTGGATGCCGGTTCGCACCAGGCGTTGCTGGCGCAGCCGTTCGGGGACGTGACGGTGGATCTGGAGGCCCGGGAGGTCGCCGCCCCCGGCGTCCGCACGCGCTTCTCCATCGACCCCTTCGCCCGCCGCTGCCTGCTCGACGGCACCGACGAGCTGGGATTCCTCCTCGCACAGGCCCCGGCGATCACCGCCCACGAACATTCCCGCCGCGGGGAGGGCGCATGACCCATCATCTGGTCGCGGTGCTGGGCGGAGACGGGATCGGCCCCGAGGTGACCGAGCTCGCGGCGCGGGCGCTGGTCGAGGCGGCGGCCCTGCACGGAACGAGCATCGGCCTGGAGCAGGGGCTCATCGGCGGGTGCGCGATCGACCAGACCGGTTCGCCCCTCCCCCCCGAGACGCTCGCCCTCTGCCGTCGGGCGAGCGCGGTCCTGCTCGGGGCGGTCGGTGGCCCGCAGTGGCCTCCCGAGGCGAACGTCCGTCCGGAGCAGGGCCTGCTGGCGCTGCGCCGCGAGCTGGGACTCTTCGCCAACCTGCGTCCGGTGACGGTTCTCCCGTCGGTCATCCCCGCCTCGCCGATCCGGCCCGAGCTGGTTCGCGACGTCGATCTCCTCGTCGTTCGCGAGCTGACCGGTGGCATCTACTTCGGTCCCAAGCGGCGCGAGGGCGACCGGGCCGAGGATGTCTGCTCCTACACCGTGGGGGAGATCGAGCGAGTGGTGCGGGCAGCGGCTGGCTTCGCCCGGGGGCGCCGGAAGAAGCTGACCTCGGTGGACAAGGCCAACGTGCTGGAGACCTCGAGGCTCTGGCGCGAGGTGGCCACCCGGGTCGTCGAGGACGAGTTCCCGGACGTGCGGCTCGAGCACCAGCTGGTCGACTCCTGCGCGATGCAGCTGGTGCGGGCCCCGAGGTCGTTCGACGTGGTGGTCACCGAGAACCTGTTCGGGGACGTGCTCACCGACGAGGCAGCGGTGCTCGGAGGGTCCATCGGGATGCTTCCTTCGGCCTCGCTGGGCGACGGGCCGCGTGGCCTCTACGAGCCGATCCACGGCTCCGCCCCGGCGCTCGCCGGACGGGGCGTCGCCAACCCGTACGGGGCGATCCTCAGCGCGGCGATGATGCTCCGGTACTCGCTCGGGCTCCCCGGGGCGGCCTGGGCCCTCGAGGCGGCAGTGGGCGCCGCGGTCGAGGAGGGCGTGCTGACCGAGGACGTGGCCGGGCCGGGGCGGCCCCCTGCCACCACCCGGGACGCGGGGAACGCGGTTCTCCGTGCGCTCCGTCGCGTCGTGCCGTCGAGGTCGAGGCCGGAGCTCCGCCTGGAGGAGCGGTGGTGACCATCGACCCACGATGGAAGAGCCGCGCGCTCACCGAGGGTCCCGACCGGGCCCCGGCCCGCGCGATGCTCAAGGCCATCGGCTTCAGCTCGGAGGACCTGGCCCGTCCGCTGATCGGCGTGGCGAACACCTGGACCGAGACGATGCCGTGCAATCACCACCTGCGCCGGCTGGCGGAGCAGGTGAAGCAGGGCATCCGTGCCGCCGGGGCGACCCCGATGGAGTTCGACACCATCGCCATCAGCGACGGCGTGACCATGGGAACCGAGGGCATGAAGGCCTCGCTGGTCAGCCGCGAGGTGATCGCCGACTCGATCGAGCTGGTCGGCCGCGGCCACCTGTTCGACGGGATGGTGGCCCTGGTGGGGTGCGACAAGACCATCCCCGGCGCGGCGATGGCGCTGCTGCGGCTCGACCTGCCCTCCCTCGTGCTCTACGGGGGCTCCATCCATCCCGGGCGGTTCGAGGGGCGCGACGTCACCATCCAGGACGTCTTCGAGGGAGTCGGAGCCCACGCGGCGGGTCGGATGTCGGCGACGCAGCTCGAGGCGCTGGAGGACTCCGCCTGCCCCGGCGCCGGCGCCTGCGGCGGCCAGTACACGGCCAACACCATGGCCCTGGCGCTCGAGGTGCTCGGGCTCTCGCCGGTCGGCTATGCCACCATCCCTGCAGAGGACCCGCGCAAGGACGAGGCGACGCGGGCCGCGGGCGCGCTGGTGGTCGAGCTGCTGAAGGCGGGCGCCGGACCTCGCCGGAGCCTCGGCCGCGCCTCGTTCGAGAACGCCATCGCCGCCGTCGCGGCGACCGGGGGCTCCACCAACGCCGTCCTGCACCTGCTGGCGATCGCCCGGGAGGCCGGCGTCCTCCTGGCGATCGACGACTTCGACCGGGTCAGCCGGCGGACGCCGCTCCTGGCGGACCTCAAGCCGGCCGGGAGGTACGTCGCGGTGGACATGGACCGGGCCGGCGGGGTGCCGCTGCTGGTCCGCCGCCTCCTCGACGCGGGCAGGCTCGACGGCGACGCCCTGGCGGTCGATGGCCGGCGCTGGTCCGAGCATGCCTCCGCCGCACGCGAGACTCCTGGCCAGCAGGTCGTCCGCCCTCTGTCGGAGCCGATCAGCCCCACCGGAGGGCTGGTCATCCTCCGGGGGAACCTCGCGCCGGAGGGCTGCGTCGTGAAGATGTCCGGTCACGAGCGGTCGAGCCACCGCGGGCCAGCGCGGGTGTTCGAGCGTGAGGAGGATGCCTTTGCCGCGGTGCGCTCGGGCGGCATCCGTCGGGGTGACGTGCTGGTCATCCGCTACGAGGGCCCCCGGGGCGGTCCCGGGATGCGCGAGATGCTCGGGGTGACCGCGGCCCTCGTCGGCCAGGGCCTGGGCGAAGAGGTGGCGCTGATCACCGACGGCCGCTTCAGCGGCGCGACGCGGGGGCTCATGGTGGGCCACGTGGCCCCGGAGGCAGCGGTGGGCGGCCCGATCGCCACGATCCGGGAGGGAGACGTGGTGGTGATCGACGTCAACGCTCGCTCCCTCCGTGTCGAGCTGCCCGCCGAGGAGATCGAGGCGCGGCTCCGTGCCTGGACGCCTCCCGCCCCTCGCTACTCCTCCGGCGTGTTCGCGAAGTACGCGGCGCTGGTCACCTCGGCTGCCGAGGGCGCGATCACCGTTCCTCCACCCACTTCGAGACGAAAGGAGCAATGAATGGCCAACCTCTACTACGAGAAGGACGCCCCCCTCGAGCTGATCCAGAAGCGCAAGGTCGCGGTCATCGGGTACGGAAGCCAGGGACACGCTCACGCGCTGAACCTCAAGGACTCCGGGGTCGACGTTCGCGTCGGGTTGCACGCCGGGAGCAAGTCCGCGCGCAAGGCCCAGGACTCGGGACTGCGCGTCCTGTCGGTGGCCGACGCCGCGCGCGAGGCCGACGTGGTGATGATCCTCACCCCGGACGAGAAGCAGAAGAAGATCTACGAGGAGGAGATCGCCCCCGCGCTCGGCCGCGGGAAGGCGCTCTTCTTCGCCCACGGGTTCAACATCCACTACGGGCAGATCCGGCCACCTCCCGAGGTGGACGTGATCCTCATCGCCCCCAAGGCTCCGGGGCACATGGTTCGCCGCCTCTACCAGCAGGGGCAGGGAACCCCCTCGCTGATCGCGGTGCACCGCGACGCCTCGGGGCAGGCGAAGGCGCTGGGTCTCTCCTACGCCCGCGCGCTGGGAAGCGCGCGCTGCGGGGTGCTCGAGACCACGTTCAAGGAGGAGACCGAGACCGACCTCTTCGGTGAGCAGGCCGTGCTGTGCGGCGGACTGACCGCCCTGGTTCAGGCGGGCTACGACACCCTGGTGCAGGGCGGCTACCAGCCGGAGAGCGCATACTTCGAGTGCCTCCACGAGCTGAAGCTCATCGTGGACATGATGTACGAGGGCGGCCTGGGATGGATGCGTCACTCGATCAGCGACACCGCCGAGTACGGCGACTACAGCCGTGGCCCGCGGATCGTGACCGATGACACCCGAGCGGAGATGAAGCGGATCCTGCGGGAGATCCAGGCCGGGTCCTTCGCTCGCGAGTGGATCCTGGAGAACCAGGCCGGTCGGCCCCACTTCGAGCGGATGCGCGAGGAGGGGAAGGCGCATCCCATCGAGGAGGTGGGCCGGAGGCTGCGCGAGACGATGAGCTGGATCCGTGATGCCCGGAAGGACTCCAGCGAGACCGGCTCGCACTGAGGACCGGAAGAGCGGCCGTCGATCGCCGACGGAGCAGAGGAGAGGACGTTGACATGCTGAAGGCACAGAAGCCGCCGATGTGGCTCGACGGCCAGCTGGTGGCGGCAGCGGAGGCGAGGATCGATTTCCTCACCCCCGCGCTGCATTACGGGATGGCGGTGTTCGAGGGAATCCGCTGCTACCGGACGCCCCGCGGCCCCGCGGTGTTCCGGCTCCCCGAGCACATGGCGAGATTGCTGAGCTCGGCGCGGATCCTGGGCTGGCGCGAGCTCCGGTACGGCGTCCGCGAGCTCACCGAGGCGTGCCTGGAGACCATCCGGGCCAGCGGCTACGAGGAATGCTACGTCCGTCCCCTGATCTGGCTGTCCGACGGCGGCTGGAACCTGACCGTCGATGCCGGCAGGGCGCGTTTCGGGATCGCGGTGTGGGAGTGGAAGGCGTACCTCGGAGCCGAGGCGATGGAGCACGGGGTCCGGGCCAACATCTCCTCCTTCACCCGCCACCATCCGAACGTGATGATGACCAAGGCGAAGATCAGCGGGAATTACCCCAACTCGGTGCTGGCGAAGACCGAGTCGCTCCGGCTCGGGTTCGAGGAGGCGATCATGCTCGACGCCCAGGGCCTGGTCGCCGAGTGCACGGGGGAGAACATCTTCCTGGTGAAGGACGGCCTGCTCCTCACGCCTCCGGACGCCACGGTGCTCGAGGGCCTGACCCGGGACTCGATCATCCGTCTCGCGCGCGAGCTGAAGCTCGAGGTCGTCAAGCAGCCGATCTCCCGCGACCAGCTCTACGGTGCCGACGAGGTCTTCGTCTGCGGAACGGCCGCCGAGGTGGTCGCTCTCCGGGAGATCGACTTCCGGACCGTCGGCACCGGCCGCATGGGCCCGGTGACCCGGACGCTCCAGGAAGCGTACCTCGCGGCGGCGCGCGGGCAGCGGCCCGGCTGCGAGCACTGGCTCACGCCCATCGCTCCCGCGGGCAACGCGAAGATCGCCGCCGCCGGATGACCCCCAGAGCCCGGGTCCCCGGGCGGTGGATCAGCCTCCCGAGGCCGTCCTCGCCGAGGGCGGCGGGGCGGCGAAGAACTTCTCCAGCTCCGGGACCTCGCGGGTGCGCTGGTCGATGCAGAGGTCCAGCCGCTCCAGCGCCGCGGAGAGCCGGCGCGGGCCGCCGAGCACGCTCTTCACCCGGGAACCGAAGACCCGCTCGGCCTCCACCCGCTCGCCGGCGCTGCACGACTGCGTGGCCACGACGTAGAAGCGGACCAGGGCGCCGCGGGGCATGAGGGTCACCATCGTGTCCCAGGTGTGGTCGAGGCCAGCGAGGAGCGCTTGCCTTCCGCCCGCCCAGTCCAGGTTGCTCTCCCTCGTCCGGTAGTCGCCGAGGAGCAGCGCCCCGATCTCGCGGGGGTTCAACTTCCCGGACGCGGCGAGCTGCACGTTCTCGTCCACCAGCTCGGGGACGCGGGTGCCCCCGAGCCCGCTCAGCAGCCAGTCGCGGGTCTGCCGGTCCGACGTCCCGGCCAGCTTCTGCGCCAGGGCATCGTGCACCGGGCGTCCGCCGGAGCGGCTGGCCGTCCGGAGCACCGCCGAGACCATCTCCGGGTCCACCGCGCTCGGCTTCTCGAGCCAGGCGTCGGCCAGGGCCCTGGCCTCCTTCTCCAGCTGCGGGTCCTGGCCCCGCTGAGCGACGAACTCGGCCAGCGCGGGACGGGCGAGCTGCGCGTCGTCGTCCTCGGCGGGCTTGCGGTGGAACCCGAGCGCCCGCGCGTGCGGTCCGAACACCTTCCGCACCCAGGCCGCATAGGCCGGCTCGAGCCGGCCCGGGAGAAAGTCCTCGCGCACCGTGGCCAGCTTGATGGCCGCCTGGAGCACCTGGTTGCTCGAGGCTCCGGCCCGGCGGGCGGCCAGCCGCAGCCCCTCGTCCCGGCCGAGCGCCCCGCCACGGACCAGCGCGTCGGTGTCCCCGAGCAGACCCACCCACTCGGCGTCGTCGAGCTTGCCCGCGCGGATGAGCTTCGCCCGCGCCGCCGGTTCGAGCTGCAGCCGGTAGTAGCCGGCGTACCCGGCGTTGGGGAGCACCCAGTCGGGGCAGGACCGCTCCTCCAGCTTCATCTCGCCGGTGGGCGTGTCGAGCAGCGTGCAGCGGGTCTGCACCTTCCCCTTCGTGCTCCAGCGGGTGCAGACCGGGATCTGCCAGACTGCCGAGCGATCGCCGGTGGAGCCGCCGGGGAGCCACCGGTCCTGGGCGAGCTGCAGCGCCGCGCCGCCCTTGCCGCAGCGAACTGTCGCCTGGAGCCGCGGGATGCCCGGATGGTCGAGGAAGCTGGAGAAGGCCGGCGCGACGTCCCGCCCGGCGCTCTCCGAGATGGCGGAGACGAAGTCCTGGGCGGTGGCGTTGCCGTCGGCGTGGGTCTGGAGGTAGCGCTGGATGCCGCGCCGGAAGACCTCCGGGCCGATCCACTGCTCGAACATCCGGAGGACGGCCGAGCCCTTCTCGTAGGTGATGGCGTCGAAGGCGTTCTTCACGTCGTTGTAGCTGCCCGCCGGCTGGCGGACGACGCGCGCGCTGACCAGCGCGTCCGCCTCCGCGGCCGTGTTGCGCTGATCCACCCGCTTGGCCGGGATGCCCCAGGCCGGGGCCCAGCGCTCGATGATCTTCGACTCCATCCAGGTGGCGAACGCCTCGTTCAGCCAGATGTCGTTCCACCAGGCGGCGGTGACCAGGTCTCCGAACCACTGGTGCGCGAACTCGTGGGCAGCCACCTCCGCGTACGCCCGGCGCCGCCGCACGGTGTCCTGCTCCGGCCGGCTGAGCACCAGGTTCTGGGTGAAGGTGACCAGGCCGGGGTTCTCCATCGCCCCGAACTGGACGGTGAAGGGGATGACCAGCACGTCGAGCTTGTCGTACGGGTAGGCCATCGCGAAGTAGTCCTCGAGTCCCTCGAGGATCTCCGGCGTCACCCGCGCCGCCCAGGCCGACTCGAACGATCGCCCGCGCGGGGCGATGATCCGCACCGGGACGTGCTTCTTCCCCGCGGCGCGCGCCTCCTTCATCTCGAACGGACCCACTCCGAACGCGACCAGGTACGAGGGGAGGGGACGGGTCCGGCGGAAGCGGATGTCCCGGAATCCATCGGCCACCGGCGTCTCCTCCGCCACCGGGGTGTTGGACACCGCCGTCAGCCCCGCCGGGACGCGCAGGGTGACCTCCCAGGGAATCTTCACCGCCGGCTCGTCCACGCACGGGAAGGCTCGCCTGGCGTCGGTCTCCTCGAACTGGGTGAAGACGTACCAGTCGCCTCCGCTCTGCTGGCGGAAGATGCCCGAGTCCTCTTGGGTGAACTGGGTGCCCTTGAACGCGAGGCGCAGCGTCAGCGGCCCGGCGGGAAGCGGCCTGGGGAAGCGCAGCGCGACCCGCTCTCCCTTCTGCGGAAGTGCCTCGCCCTTGAGCTCGTCGGCGCCCACCTTCGCCACAGCGGAGGTGATCTCCAGGGCGTCGGCGTTGAGCCACACCACGTCGGTGGCGGCGTCCAGCGTCCCGTCGATCTCGGTGCTCCCGGTGAAGTCCGGTGCCGAGGGAACGATCTGGAGGACCACCCGCTGGGCCGAGGGGCGGAACGTCGTGGGGAGCCGGATGCCCTCGGGCACGACCAGCGGCGGCGGGGCGGCCGGTGGTGGAGACGCGGGTGCCGCGGCGACCGCGGGAGCAGGAGCGTGCCCGGTCGCGCAGCCGGCGAGGACGAGGAGCGGAAGTAGAAGGAGGGGCCTCGGGATCATGGAAGCCGCGCACTCTCTCATGCGCGGGCCCGGCCCCGGAACGGCGAAGTGCTCAGTCCGGGGGACCGCCCACCCGGAGGTTCAGCCCTGGACGAAGCGCGCGGGCGTGGCGGATGCGGTTCCAGCGCTTCAGGTCCTCCACGCTCACGCCATACTGCTGCGCGATGCTCCAGAGGGTCTCGCCCTCGGCGAGCTGGTGGATGCCCGGCTTGCCGCCGGCCGGTGGCGGTGGCGCCGCGGGCCGCGCCGCCGGAGGAGGCTGCTCCGCCGTCGCCACGACCACCGCGGGCTTCACCTCGATGGGGGCCGCGCCGGGACCGGGCCAGACCGTGAGCACGGTGCCGATCTGCAGCCCCCTCCGGGCCCTGCGGTCGAGCGAGTTCCATCCCTGGAGCTGCTCGACCGACACCGCGAAGCGCTGGGCGATGGTCCAGAGCGAGTCGCCGTTCTGGACGCCGTACTGGACGCGGGTCTTGCCGTCGACCAACTCGGACTTGATCGCCCCCTGGGCCAGGGCCCGGGGATGCCCGGTCCGCGTCCCGGCGGGAATCTCGTCCTCGGGAGCGGGGGCGACGTAGCCCTGGGCACGCGCGCGCGCGACCTGACGCTCGAGCCCCTGCCCGGCCTCGGCCAGCGCGCGGCTGGAGGGCACGGGAACCGCCAGCTCGGTGTTGATCCGGAGGGTCTTCGCGCTCCGGAGGCGGTTGAACTGGAGGATGGCCTCGGGGGCGGAGTGGTACTGGAGCGCGATGCGCGACAGGGTGTCGCCCTTGCGCACGTGGTGGATGCGGTAGGTGAGCCGCTCCTGCGCCGGGATGCGGGCCAGCGCGGCCACCACCGTGTCCCGGGTCCCCCGCGGCACCTTCACCAGATAGGGGCGGGCGGCGGAGGCGGGTGGCGTGCACCAGCGGCGCAGCTCGGGATTGAGCTCCCGGAGAGTCTCGGTGCTGGTCCCCGCGGCGCGGGCCAGGACGTCGAGGTCGGTGGGCTCGACCACCGGGACCTCGTCGACGTCGAACGGCTTCTGGAACTCGAACTCGTCGTCGCTGAACCCGAAGGAGCGGGGGTGCTTGGCGACGAGCGCGCAGGCGATGAGCTTGGGGACGTAGTGCTTGGTCTCCCGGGCCAGCCCCTTGCCGTCGCTCAGGGCCCAGAAGTCGCTGGTCCCCCGCCGCTGCATCATCCGGCGGAGCTTCTCGCCCCCGGCGTTGTAGCCCGCCCAGGCGAGGTACCAGTGGCCGAGCACGCCGTGCAGCTCGTTGAGGTAGCGGCCCGCGGCGACGGTGGCCTTTGCCGGATCGCGCCGCTCGTCCACCCAGAAGTCCTGGCGGAGCCCGAAGCGCCGCGCGGTGCTGGAGATGAACTGCCACGGCCCGGCCGCCCGCGCCCAGGAGGTGGCACCTGGCGAGAAGCCGCTCTCGATCATCGCGAGGTAGACCGTGTCGCGGGGCAGGCCGCCGCGCTCGAGCAGCGGGGTCATCATCGGGATGTACCGCGTGGAGCGGGACATCCACTTGCGGAACCACTTGCGGCCCGGGCCCTGGAAGAACTGGATGTACTGGGCCACCGTGGGCTGCATCTCGAGCGGGATGTCGTACTCGGCAGCCACCGAACCCACATCGAAGGTGGTGAGGTCGGTGACCAGGCCCAGGTCCACCACCGGCTCCTCGCCCGAGAGGAGCTCGGCTCCGTCCTCAAGCCGCGCGCGGAGCGGGCTCGCCGTCCCCAGGGCCCGCACCGAGCGCAGCACCTCGGGGCTCGGCTTCGCCGACGGATCGAGGACCGCGTCCTCGAGGGCGCGCATCTCCTCCAGCTCCTCGGAGACCGGCTCGTCCTCCGCGTCCTCGGTGGTGGCGGGCGAGGCCTCGGGCCCGGGCGTCGCCCGGGGGGGCGCGTCGGACGCGGGCGCGGCTGGGGAGTTGCTCAGCGCGAGAAGGAGGGCGAGCGCGGTGGGCGAGATCATCCGGAGGCTTGGAACGAGACTTGGAATGCTAGGCGGCGCCCAGGAGGTGGGTCAACGGCGCGTGGCGGTGCTCGCTGCGGCGCCGTGCCCCGGTCCGAGCACCCGGGGAAGGTACCGCGCGTAGTCGAAGTGGATGCTGTTCTCGGCGGTGTGGCACCCCACGCACAGGCTGGGTCCGGGCCTGGGGCGGACGACCGACCTCGCGGTCCCGGCCGCCACGTGGCTCGAACCCGGTCCGTGGCAGCTCTCGCAGCCCACGTTCCTCCGGCCGTCCACCTGGTCCACGCGGCACACCCCGCCGGCCTGCTGGAAGCCGATGACGTGGCAGGCCACGCAGTCGAGCCGGTACTGCTTCTGCACCGACTCGAGCGTGGCGTAGGCGTGGGAGTGGCCGGTCCTCTCGTAGACGGCGAACGGCGCCGGATGACAGCTCCGGCAGGCCTCGTTCCCCACGTAGGACGCCTCGCCGCTGCCGGGTGGCGGGCAGGGCTCGCCGTGCTCCTTCGCCCAAGCCAGGTTCAGCTGGGCCACGTCGCGGTCGTAGTCGGCGATGATCTTCTGCACCTCGGGGTCGTCGGGGAGGGCGGCCTCCACCGGGACGAAGCGCACGGTGAACGTGCCCGGCTGCAGTGCGCTCGCCTGCGCCAGGGCGGCGAGCTGCTCCCGCCGGAGGACCAGCTCGTGCAGCCGAGCGTCGAGGAGCCGCTTGCGGTCCGCCGACAGTCCGGGGGTCCCCAGCTCGCGCTTGAGCAGCTCCAGCCGCTGGCCCTGGGCGTTGAACTCGCGCTCGATGTCGCCCTGCCCACGCGCCAGCTCGAGCGGGGCGCCCAGGGCTCCGGGGCTCACGTCCAGCCGGAGGAGCGACCGTCCCCGGCTCTGCACCTGCGCGACCGGGACGGAGCCTCGCTGGAGCCGTCCGTCCTCCCACTCCGTGCCGACGGCCTCCGGCGCCTGGGCGGCGACGACGAGGTCCACGCCGGTCGCCGCATCGCCTCCGCCCGGCGTTCCCCGGAGGAGCCCGAGGACGAAGCGCGCGCCGCCCTCGCGGACCTTCGTGGCTCCCCGGCTCAGCTCCGACGCGCCGGTCCCGGCGACGACGCCCACCTTCCATCCCCCGACCTCGAGCAGCCGCGTCTCGCCCGGCGCGAGATCCGGCAGTCCGAGCGAGCGGCGGTACCCTGGGCCCAGCGCATCGTCCAGCGGCCCGGCGAACCGGACAGCGAGGTGCATGGCACGGAAGCCGTCGGCGATGGCCTGTGCCCGCCTCCGCTCGCCCACCGCCTCGCCTGCTCCGAAGACGTTGCGCTCGAAGAGAGCATCGCCCGCGTCGACGAGGAGGACCGGAACCCCGTCCGCCTCCGGCTGGGCGACGATCGCCGCGGCCTTCGCCATCCCGCCCCGCATCGCCTCGCTGCAGCCGCAGGGGGCGATCTGCCCCCGGAGGTCCGCGGTGACGAAGACGGTGAAGCGAGTCGCGGGGGGCGAAGGCGGTCGTGCCGGCTCCGGAGCCGGAGCGGCTCCGTGGGTGCAGGCCGCGAGCAGTGTGGCTGCAATGAAGACCGAGCGGAGCTGCAAAGTTCCGTCCGCGTGAGGACGGACCCCTCTACCACCCCGACCCCGACCCACGCGAGTCGTTGACAGACCGCCGACCGGCTTGGTTTGAGCGGGGGCTTGGTGCCGCCACCAGCAGACCCCATGAAGCTTCCACTGGAGGAGCTGCTCTACCTGCGGCTCGGAGAGTTCCTCGACCAGCTGCACGGCCGGAAGGTGCCCGAGCTCTACCGGGTGCTCCTGGATCAGGTGGACCGGGCCGTGCTCCGCCAGGCGCTGGAGCGGAGCGCGGGCCAGCTCTCGGCGGCCGCCTCGTTCCTCGGGGTGGACCGCAACACCCTGGCGCGGAAGGTGAAGCGGCTGAAGGTCCGCGGCCGCACCTGAGCGCCGGGCCCACCTTCTCTCGCGGCGCCGGGATGCGCATCCTACGGGGCTGGTCATGATGCGATCGCTCGTCCTCACCCTCGCCGCGGGCCTGCTGCTGGCCGCACCGGCGCACGCGCTCGACGATGGACTCGGCCAGGTCCCCTCGGAGATCGACCGCAGCTCGCCCCTGGCGTCGGTGCAGGGCTTCCTCGGCGCCGCGCACCGCGGGGACTACCCGACCGCGGCCTACTACCTCGCCCTGGACTGGATTCCCCGCGACAAGCAGAAGGCGGAGGGGGCGAGGCTCGCCCGGCGGCTGCGCTTCGTGCTCGACCGCAAGCTGTTCCTCGATCTGGGGGCGATCAGCAAGGAGCCCGGCGGCGATCCGGCAAAGCCCGGCTACGACCAGCTGGGGACCATCCCCCTCGAGAAGCAGAACGTCCCCATCCGGGTGAGCAAGTTCGAGGTCGACGGGAAGCCCACCTGGGTCTTCGGCACCATCACCGTCCGCTCCATCGACGCGCTCTACGAGGCTTACGGGCCCCCGCTCGCCGAGGTGCTGCCCGAGGTCCTGTTCACCAAGGCCGTGGGAGGGCTCGAGCTGTGGCAGTGGCTGGGGCTCCTCCTGGCCTTCACCGCCGCGCTGATCGGCGGGTGGATCCTCGAGCGGCTGGGCCTCGCGCTGCTGGGCCGCATCACCCGCATGACGCGGGCGACCTGGGACGACCCGCTGGTCCAGGCCGCGCGCGGGCCGCTCCGTCTTCCCATCTGGGCCTTCGTGCTCAGCGTCGTCACCCCGCCGCTCCTCCTCTCGCCGGTCTGGGCCCACGGGATCGGCGTGCTCAGCCGGTCGCTCCTGGTCATCTCCGCGGCCTGGTTCGCGCTGCGCTTCCTCGATCTGGCCTCGGGCGTGGTCGAGAGCCGGGTGGCGAAGGCTCACGAGAACGTGGCCAACGCCCGGGCCGTGCGCACGCAGCTGGCGGTGCTCCGCCGGGTCCTGGTCATCGTCGTCTGGATCCTCGCCGCCGCGGCGCTCCTGATGCAGTTCACGGTGGTGCGGACCGTGGGCGTGTCGCTGCTCGCCTCCGCCGGTGTCGCGGGCGTCGTCCTCGGCCTCGCGGCGCAGAGGTCCATCGGCGCGCTGCTGGCCGGCATCCAGCTCTCCATCACCCAGCCCATCCGCATCGGGGACTCGGTGGTGGTCGAGGGCGAGAGTGGGACGGTGGAGGAGATCAGCCTGACCTACGTGGTGGTTCGCACCTGGGACCTCCGGCGGCTCCTCATTCCGGTGACCCAGTTCCTGGAGAAGCCGTTCCAGAACTGGAGCAAGGGCGGGGTGGAGATGACCGGGGTGGTGCTCCTCAACGTCGACTGGACCACCGACATCGACGCCGTCCGCAAGGAGCTCGCCCGCGTCCTCGCGACCGAGGGAAAGGAGCTGTGGGACGGCAAGCTGGCCAAGGTCCAGGTGGTCGACTCGACCGAGCAGACCATGCAGCTGCGGGTGCTCCTCGGGGGCTTCGTGGACTCGCTGTTCGACCTCCGCTGCCTCGTCCGCGAGCGGCTCATCGCCTTCGTCCATCGGACGCCGGCGTGGCTGCCGCGCCAGCGGATGGAGCACGGCGGAAGCCCGCCCGGCTCCGCTGGCGGGGGTGGCTGAGCAGGCCCCGGGTCCGCGACGGCCCCGGCATGTGGTGCTGACCCACCCGAGGTGGGCGGTCCGCCCCGGTGGCGCGGTGCATCGCCCTGGAATGCCACGGGGATGGCGGCCCACGGGTCACTGGCCCGGGACGTGAAAGGGACAGTCGGGCATGAAGCCGTCTCCTCACGCCAACGCCGTCGTCCAGGCTCTCGTCGCTTGCCGCGCGCGGCGCGAGCTGAAGGGCACCCCGCGCGACACCCCGGAGGAACGCCAGGCGATGAAGGCCCAGCTGTGGGCCCGACTCGACTCCCGGCTCTCCACCTGGGACCCGAGCATCGAGACGATGGCGCAGTGGGCGCTCCATGTCCTGAGCGCTCCGTCCGAGCCGCAGCGCGCGGCCTGAGACTCCGGGGGACCGCCCGGGGCCGAGGGCCTCCGGCTCCCCCCGACTCCTCCCCGTCCGGGGGGCGAGCCTCCGTTTGCATCCGCAAGTGTGGTGCGAGGAACCGTGGCCGGGATGACCCACCGCCGGCACGGGGTTGAAGCGGGCGGAGGATTCGCCCGATGCCCACCGCAGTCCCTTCCGACGCCGAGACTCCGCCGCCTGCTCGACCCGAGCGACGCGTCCTGGCCCACGCGGTGGGGGTGTGGTGGGTGCAACGGCTGCTCGAGGCCGCCCGCCGGCGCCGGCAGCCGGCGCCGGCCCACGACGGTGACGAGCTGAACGAGGCCGCTCCCGCCGGCCGCTGAGGCGGCGGTTCTCCGCCTCTCCCCAGGGAGCGCAACGTTCGCTGCGGCACGGTTCCGTCCAGCGGCGATGGCGAGCTCTGCGCAAGAGCCCCTCGCGGCGAGGAGGGGCCGGCGTTCGCGTTCGCCGGGGCGGGGTTTCGTGCGACAGTGCTTGAATCCATGGCAGTGCAAGAGGGCGACATCCTCGACGGGCGCTTCGAGCTGGGCCGCGTCGCGGCGACCGGCGGGATGGGGGTGGTCTTCCGCGGCCTGGACCGGCAGACCGGCGCGCTGGTCGCGGTAAAGACGCTGAAGGGGACCGAGGGAGCCGAGCGGTTCCGCCGGGAGGTGCAGGTCCTCTCCGGGCTCCACCACCCCGGCATCGTCAGCTTCCTCGGGCACGGCCAGGCCCGGGACGAGCTCTATCTGGTGATGGAGTGGCTGGAGGGCGAGGACCTGGGGAGCCGGCTCGCGGCCGCGGAGGTGAGCCTGGACGACGCGGTGGGGGTGGGACTGCAGCTCGCCTCGGCTCTCGGCGCTGCCCACGCCCAGGGCATCGTCCACCGCGACCTCAAGCCGTCGAACGTCTTCCTCTGCGACTGGCGGCTCGATCGGGTGAAGCTCCTCGACTACGGCATCGCCCGGCTCGCCGGCGCGTCCGCCCTCACCGAGACCGGCGCGGTGGTGGGAACGCCGGCCTACATGGCCCCCGAGCAGGCGCGCGGCGAGCGGACCCTGGACGCGCGCGCCGACGTCTACGCGCTGGGGGCGCTCCTCTTCCACTGTCTGACGGGGCGGCCTCCCTTCGAGGCGGAGACGCTGCACGGGCTTCTGATGTCGGTGCTGCAGCGGCCCGCGCCCCGGCTCGGCGAGCGGCTCGCCGTTCCCCCCGCGCTCGACGAGCTGGTGTCCCGGATGCTCGACAAGGACCCGCGGCGCCGGCCCCAGGACGGCCAGGCCGTGCTCCGGGAGCTGTCCGGGCTCGGCCGGGGCGCGGAGCTCGCGCTCTCCGTCACGGCGATCGCCCCCCCGTCTTCCCCCGGCCTCGGGGAGAGCGTGACCACGCCGCGCAACGTGCTCTCCTCCGTCGCCGTCCTTCCCTTCCACGACATGAGCGCCTCGCGCGATCAGGGCTACCTCTGCGAGGGCATCGCCGAGGAGCTGATCAACACCCTGACCGCGCTGGCGGGGCTCCGGGTGACGGCGCGCAGCTCGTCCTTCGCGCTCGGCGGCACGGAGCTCGACGCGCGCACCATCGGTCAACGGCTGGGGGTGGACGCCGTGCTCGAGGGAGGGGTCCGCAAGTCGGGGGACCGGCTCCGGATCACGGTCCAGCTGGTGGACGTGGCCGGCGGATCGCCGCGCTGGTCGCACCGCTTCGACGGGTCGCTGGACCAGATGTTCGAGATCCAGGACCAGATCGCCGCCAGCGTCGCCACCGCGCTGCGGGGCATGCTCAGCACCGAGGAGCGGGAGGCGCTGCGTCGCCCCGAGGCGCAGGTGGAGGCCTACGAGCACTTCCTGCGGGGCCGCCAGCTCCTCCACCGGCAGACCGGGCTCTCGCTCGAGGCCGCGGAGCGCGAGTTTCTCCGCGCCACCGAGATCGACCCGAGCTACGCGCCGGCCTACTCCGGCCTGGCCCAGGTCTACATGTGGTACGTCGACTGGCTGGGCCGCGGTGAGCCCGCGAGCGAGGCGGCGGACCGCGCCAGCCGGCGGGCGCTTGAGCTCGGGCCGCAGCTCGCCGAGTCCCACGTCGCCCGCGGCGCGTACCTGACCAGCGTCTGCGACTACGCCGGTGCGGAGCGGGCCTACCGGGAGGCCATCCGTCTCAACCCCCGCTCCTTCGAGGCGCACTACCTCCTGGCGAGGTGCGGGGTGCACGGAGGGAAGTTCGACCTCGCCGCCGAGATGTTCGAGCGTGCGGCAGAGCTTCGCCCCGAGGACTTCCAGTGCTGCGCCATCGCCGAGGTTCCCCTGAACCGCCTCGGCCGGTTCGAGGAGGCGGCCAGGAACCGGAGGGAGGCGATCCGGCGGATCGAGCGCCATCTCACGCTCGATCCGCGCGACCCGCGAGCGCTCATCCTGGGAGCGATCATCCACGTGGCCGAGGGAAGGCGCGCGCTGGGATTCGAGTGGGCGAAGCGCGCGCTGGCCGAGGGACCCGACGACCCGGCGACGCTGATCAACGCCGGCTGCATGTACGCGCGCGCCGGGATGACGGAGGAGGCGCTCGCGTGCCTGGAGAAGTCGTTCGGGCGAGGGTGGGGCAAGCGCGACTGGGTGAACAACGATCCGGATTACGACTCGCTCCGGGACGACCCCCGGTTCCAGGCCCTGGTGGCGAAGCTACGCTGAGACGAGACGGTATCCGCCGCGCCCTGAGGCCGAGGCGTCACGAGTCCTCGCGGGGGCCGGCGACCTTGGTCTCGGGACCGAGCGCCGGCGTCGACTGCTCGGCCGGCCCGCTGGCCGAGCCCGCCGGTCGGGCGCGGCGCTCGAGCGACTCGTCGGCCGCCTCGAGGATCTCCTTCACCTCGAACGGCTTCCGCAGCGTGCGGAGGACGCCCGGAAGGTGCTCCAGCCACTCCGCGTCCACCAGCGCCGACATCGCCAGGACCTCGAAGTCGGCCGCATCGGTCCGACCCCGGAGCGCGTTCAGGAAGGTGATCCCGTCCATCACCGGCATCTGGAGGTCGAGGACGATGAGCGCCGGTCGGGCCATCCGGTCCAGCAGCAGGAGCGCCTCGAGGCCGTTCCTTGCGGTCACAACGGTATGGCCGGCGTCCTCGAGCGCGTCCTGGAGGGCCTCCCGGAGAAGCAGCTCGTCCTCGGCGATGAGGATGTTCGGACCTGGGCGAACCACCTGCGCACCTTGCATCGTGCCCGGCCATGCACATCTGCCGGATTGCGAGGGCTGTGCACCGGGTGACAGCGTCTACCCGTGACACGGAGCGTCCTGTCCGTGTTGAACAGTGGTACCCACCTCCGGGGCTGGAGAGGGCTCGGTGTGCCCGCCGGGGGTCAGCGGAGACCTGGGGTGAACACGGGGAGGCCGATGCTAGCCTCGGGGCTCCATGGACGCCGCGACCGTCCGGTGGAAACGAAGTCGGAGCACACCGTTCGGATTCACCCTGGTGGAGATCATGATCGCGCTCGCGATCGTCGGCGTCCTGACCGCGATCGCCGTTCCCAACTTCATCCGCTTCCAGGCGCGCTCCAAGCAGAGCGAGGCCAAGACGAATCTCCGGGCCCTCTTCACGAGCGAGAAGTCGTACTTCGGGGAGCGCGAGGCCTACAGCCCGTTCGCCCGGCTGATCGGCTTCACCCCCGAGCGAGGAAACCGCTACGCCTACCGGCTCACCCCGGGGTGCGGAAATCCCGAGGTGCGCGCGGGTGGAGCGGTGGCCAACGCGAGCCCGCTGACGATCGACTGCGTCGAGGTGGACCTCGGCCGGTACCCGGGCGCCGTGGCCCAGCCCGCGACGGCCGGCGGCGTCCCGGTCTGGCTGCCACCGGCCAACAATCCCACCACCCCGGCCAGCATCTCGGACGCCGCCTCGACGCTCGCGGGCTGCCCCATCTGCAGCTTCTCCGGATCGGCGGCCGGCAACGTCGACACCGACGCGGTGATCGACACCTGGTTCATCTCCTCCGTGGACGCCACGGTGGTCGCAGGCCCCTGCTGGGAGGGGACGCCAGCCGGCGGAAACAACCCGGCCGGCCAGCCCTTCAACCTGAACAACGACGTGGGGTGCTGAGCCGGCTCGCGAGACGGCCGCGTCGAACCGGCCGAGCCGAGAGTGGGAGCGGGACCCGGCATGGGAGAGAAGGGGTCCGCCTCCGTGGACGGTGCAGCGCTGGCCGTGCTCACTCGGATGAATACGGTGAGCCGTTCGAGCGTCGAGCGCGGGGTCTCCGAACGCGCGACGGGAACGCTGGTGATGCTCAC
>DATJVY010000037.1:0-19082 GCA_035501615.1 Myxococcaceae bacterium | reverse complement strand
GGGACCCGGCATGGGAGAGAAGGGGTCCGCCTCCGTGGACGGTGCAGCGCTGGCCGTGCTCACTCGGATGAATACGGTGAGCCGTTCGAGCGTCGAGCGCGGGGTCTCCGAACGCGCGACGGGAACGCTGGTGATGCTCACCGGTCAGGTCAGGAGGCGGGTCATGAAGCTCGGGAGCCTCGGGGGAGTCTCGCTGGCGCTGCTCGTCGGGGCCTGTGCGCACGACGCCGAGGAACCGAGGATCCGCACCGGAAACGCGCGCTTCAACGAGACCAGCGTCTCCAGCCCGCGCGTGACTCTCACGCTCGAGAAGGACGGAAGCTGGAGCAATCTCTACCGGAGGGTCGGGGACCGAATCGAGCGCGTCGGATATCCGGGCCCGGGGTTCATCCCGCTGCACGGATGGGTGACGATCGAGGCCCGGCCGAACGGGGTGACGTACACCCCATCCTGGCTCTCGGCCCCGATCTGGACCTTCGTGACGGCCGACGGAAACCCGCTTCCGCGCGATCTCGAGGTGCCGCTCTACTTCGCCGCGAGGCTCGGCCTCGGGGGACAGTGGGTCCGTCTCTGGACCGGCACCGCCTCGAACCCTACCGAGGATCTCGTCGCCGACTGCGGGCTCATCCTCTTCTCCATCAAGGGTCGTCATGTCGCGGGGTGGGTGGGTCGCCAGGGTGCGACGTGCCCGGCGCCGGTCTTTCCGCCGCTCGAAGCGGTCGCCGAGCTGACCTTCGACGAGGTCTGGTCGCCACCCTACCGCCCGCTCCCGTGAATGGTGGCCTGACTCAAGAGGAAGGGACCCGGCGGAGCCCGAGCTTCTTCATCTTGCTCTGCAGGGTCGAGGGCCGGAGCCCGAGGATCTCCGCGGCGCCCCCGGGTCCGTAGATCCGGCCCCGGGTCGTCTGCAGCACCCGCCCGATGTGCTGTCGGGTCGCCTCCGCCAGGGTGGGGAACTCGCCCTCGCGGTAGCGGGCCTCGCGCCGCCTCCGGCCCGGGAGGTCGATCACCTCGGGCCCGAGTTCTGGCCCGGGCGCAAGGAGGAGCGCGCGCTCGAGCACGTTGGCCAGCTCGCGGACGTTCCCCGGCCAGTCGTGCGCGACCAGCCGCTTGAGCGCCTCGGGCGTCAAACGGCGCGCGGTCTTCCCGGTGCGCCTGCCGAGCTCGGACAGCAGCGCCGAGGCGAGCGGCTCCACGTCCTCGCGGCGCTCGCGCAGCGGGGGGACCTCGAGGGGGAAGACGTCGAGCAGATAGAAGAGGTCCTCGCGGAACTTCCCCGCGGCCACCGCGGCCTCGAGGTCGGCCTGCGTCGCGGCGAGGATCCGGACGTCCACGCGGATGGGGCGGTCGCTCCCCACCGGCTCGAGCTCCCCGTCCTGCAGCACCCGGAGAAGGCGCGTCTGCAGGGGAAGCGGTAGCTCCGAGACCTCGTCGAGGAAGAGCGTGCCCCCGTTCGCCACCACCAGCCGCCCAGGTCGCGCCCGCACCGCGCCCGCGAACGCCCCCTCCACGTGCCCGAAGAGCTCCAGCTCCAGTGCTCCCTCGGGGACCGCGGCGCAGCTCATCGAGACGAAGGGGTGATCGGCCCGCGCCGACCAGACGTGGATCGCGCGCGCGAGCCGCTTCTTGCCGCTCCCCGGCTCGCCCCGGAGGAGCACCGGGGTCTGCGCCCGGGCGACCTGGCGGGCGCGGCGGAGGAGCCCCTGCATCGCGGGGCTGCGCACGTGGGTGTCCGGCTCCGGGCCGCCGCCCAGCTCCTCCTCCAGGAGCTTCGCGTGGACGTGGTCCTGCTGGTGCAGCCGCTCGAGCGTCACGGTCATCCCCGCTCCCTCGATGGCCATCGCCAGGAGCTGCGCGTACACCTCCACCAGGTTCACCACCGGCGGCGGGTAGACCTCGCACACGGTGCGGTCGAGCGTGAGCACGCCGAGCGACTGGTCCCCGGCGACGAGCGGCGCCACCAGGCAGGCATGACCCGGCGGGAGGTCGAGGACGTGGTCGAAGGGGTCGCCGTCGCCGTGGCGGTGGTCCTGCTCGAGGAAGGTCCGCGCCCGTCGCGTCTCCAGCGCCTCGCGGATGGACGGGAACTCCTCGAGCGCGAGCGCGTGGTGGAGAACGCGGTCGTCGGCCAGCGGCCCGCGCGCCGCGCGCACCACCAGCCGGCCCTGCTCGAGCACGAAGACCGTCGCCAGGTCGTAGGGCGCAACGCGGGCCAGCCAGTCGAGGCCCCGGCGGAGCACGTCGTCGACGGCCTGCTCCGGGCCCACCAGCGTGGCCAGCTCCTGCAGGTCGCGGGCGAGGTCGACGGGGCTGAGCGGCGGCACGGCGGTCATGCGCGGAACCCTACCACCCGGGCCACCGAGGCGCCGGTGTTTTCGCGCCATCGACTGCAGGAGGACGTACCGATACCTCGGTGCCATCAGGCAGGCCGACGATGTCCAAGTAGATGATTTGGTTGCACTCGTCTCTGGCGCGATGCATCAAACAAGCGCTGGAGGCCTCATTCCGGGGCTTCCGGACGACTGACCACGAAATCGACGACAGGAGCACGCCCGATGCTGACCGTTGGAGACCGCTTCCCCGAATTCAACCTCAAGGCCTGCGTGAGCCTTGAGAAGGGCAAGGAGTTCAAGGACCTCACCCACCGCGACTTCCCCGGCAAGTGGAAGGTCGTCTTCTTCTGGCCGATGGACTTCACCTTCATCTGCCCCACCGAGATCGCCGAGTTCGGAAAGCAGACCGGACAGTTCCTCGAGCGCGACGCGCAGGTGCTCGGGGCAAGCACCGACACCCACTTCGTCCACCTCGCCTGGAGGAAGGACCACCCCGACCTCCGCAACCTCCCCTTCCCGATGCTCGCCGACACCCGGCGCGAGCTGTCGACGCAGCTGGGCATCCTCCACAAGACCGACGGAGTGCCGCTCCGGGCGACCTTCATCGTCGACCCCCAGGGCATCATCCGCTGGGCCAGCGTCAACGACCTGAGCGTGGGACGGAACGTGCCCGAGGTGCTCCGCGTGCTGGACGGCCTGCAGACCGACGAGCTCTGCCCCTGCAACTGGAAGCAGGGCGAGGAGACCCTCTCCCAGAAGATGAAGAAGGCCGGGTGATGAACGCCCTCGAATCCCTGCGCAGCGCCATCCCGGACGCGGCGAAGGACCTCCGGCTCAACCTCGGCAGCGTGCTCCAGAGCGAGACGCTGACCCGGGAGCAGGTCTGGGGAACGGCGGTGGCTTGTGCCATCGCCGCCCGGAACCCTCAGCTCCGCCAGGCGACGCTCGAGGACGCCCTGGTCCATGTCTCGCCCGAGGTCGTGGAGGACGGGAAGGCCGCCGCCGCGCTCATGGCGATGAACAACGTCTACTACCGCTTCCGGCACATGGTGGGCCGCGAGGAGTACGCACAGAAGCCGGCCCGGCTTCGCATGCAGCGGCTCGCGCAGGTGGCGACGAACCGGACCGACTTCGAGCTGTTCTGTCTCGCGGTGAGCGCGCTCAACGGCTGCGAGAGCTGCATCCGCTCCCACGAGCGGGTGGTGCTCGAGGGCGGCCTCACCGAGGACCACGTCAACGACGCCGTTCGCATCGCCGCGACGTTCCACGGCGCGGCGGTCGCGCTCGAGATGTGAGGCTCAGCGCCTCCGGAACGCCACCGCGATGAACCGGCATCCCTCGGCGCCGGCCCGTCCCCAGTGGGCCTCGCCGAGGCGGACCCCGTGCGCGTCTCCGGGCCGCAGCGTGGCGCGCACCTCGCGGCCGTCGGTGAGCACGGTGGTCATCGAGAGCTGTCCCTCGAACACGTAGTAGACCTCCTCGGTGACCGCGTGCCGGTGGAGGCCGATGGCGGCGCCGGGTTCGAGGCGGGCGTCGATCATCAGCTCCAGCCCGCTCTGGAAGAGGTGCTCCTCCAGGCCGGGCTCCTCGGAGAAGACCCAGGTGGCGTGGTCCCGCCCGTGGCCGCGCCGGTCGTCCCCCTCGGCGTAGCTGCGGTTCTCGTGGACCGCGGTGTAGACCACGCGGGCCATCGCGCCGGAGCGCTTGTGGATGGCTGGCCCGAGCGGCTCGGAGTACACCCGGGCGCCGGGAACGTGGAACTGCTCGCCACTCGGGATCTCTGGGGGTGGGCGGTCGGGCATGGCAGGCAGTCGAGCCTAGCGCGGGCCCTCCGGGCGGGTGTTTCATCCTCCTGTCCGGGGACGAGGGATGCGCTCCCCGGGGGGCGAACCGGAGGCCACATGGGACTGCTCGACCGGCTCCTGCGGGGCCGCCGCACATCGCCGCCGGGCGCGTCCCGGGAGCTCACCGGGCCGGAGGTCGTCGCCCGCTGGCGCTACTTGCTCGCGACCGCGCCGCCAGAGGTCCTCGCCACGGCGCACGGCGAGGGGCTCGCGGGGCTGGGAGGAGAGACACGGGGCGAGGTGCTCCACCGGCTCCGCGCCGCGCTCTCCGCCCTCGAGCCGGGCGCGGTGGTCCCCTCCGACGAGGGAGTGCTGGTGCGCGCCGCGTCGCGGGCCGAACGGCGCGCTCCCGGATTCCTCGAGCGCGCGCTCTCCGCGGACGCCCGCGGCACCACGGCCCTGACCGGGCTGGCCGCCGCGGTGGTGGCCGCGCCCGCGGCGGCGCCGTTCCTCCGGACCTTCGAGCCAGGGCTGGTGGGCGATGCGCTGGCCGACCGGCGCGCTCCCGACTTCGATCACCACGACGACTCCGGACACGAGATGCCCGGAGGCGGGCACGACGACGAGCTGGACGGCGAGGACTAGAAGCGGAGGGGGCGCTACGGAGCGGCGTCGGCCGCGCGGACCTCGGGCTGGGTCACCGCCCGCGGACGAAGGATGGCATCGCCCACCGGCGCGCCCCCCGCCGTCTCGATCCGGAACCGGTGCGGCTCCCCTTTCCAGAGGAGGTTGTGGAGCCCGCCGATGAAGCGGAACCCGTCGGAGAGCAGGTCAATGTCCACCCTCCCGGTCCGCCATGACACCCGTCGCGTCCCGCGCACGGGATAGGTGAGCCCGTCGAGCGTGACCTCGCCCTCGGTCTCCATCACTCCGGACTCGAGGAGTCGGCGCGCGCTCGCCGCCTGGTGGCGGAGGACCAGCTGGATCGGCCGATCCAGCTCCTCGCCGTCACGACGCCAGGTACCGTCGAGCGTCTCGCCGAAGTCCACCGTCCCCTTCGCCGAGAGCCGTCGGGCCCAGTCCGGCAGGAGCATCAGCGCCTCGGCGCGCGACGACGTCATCACGACAGCGACCTCCCCTTGGCCACAACGGACGAGAGCAGACCACCCCGGGGGCGTGGGTTGTCAACGGCCGCACCCCAGGTGAAGCGCCCCCGGGTGGCTGCTGGGGCTGCCGCGGCGCGGAATGTCAGTGACTCCCATGTGTTGCGGGGCCCGGGGCCAGGAACCTACAGTCCGCCGCCCGTTCAACCCGAGGAGAGACTTCTGAACATCGACATCCGTGCCCTCACCGAGCGGGTCCGGGACGAGAGCGCGTTCGTGGAGCTGCTCTCCGCCGAGGCGGGGAAGGTCATCGTCGGCCAGCGGCAGATGATGGAGCGGGTGCTCATCGGCCTGCTCTGCAACGGGCACGTGCTGGTCGAGGGCGTCCCCGGTCTGGCCAAGACCCTCGCCGTCCGGACCTTCGCCGACGGGATCAGCGCCCGGTTCCAGCGCATCCAGTTCACGCCCGACCTGCTGCCCGCCGACCTGGTGGGGACGATGATCTACAACCAGCACTCGGGCGAGTTCACCGTCCGCCACGGGCCGATCTTCGCCAACGTCATCCTCGCCGACGAGATCAACCGCGCCCCGGCCAAGGTGCAGTCCGCGCTCCTCGAGGCGATGCAGGAGCGGCAGGTGACCATCGGCGAGCACAGCTACGCCCTGCCCAGTCCCTTCATCGTCCTCGCCACCCAGAACCCGATCGAGCAGGAGGGCACCTACCCGCTGCCCGAGGCCCAGGTCGACCGGTTCATGCTCAAGGTGGTGGTGGGGTACCCGACCCGCGAGGAGGAGCGGGTCATCATGGATCGGATGTCCGGCGTGGAGCCTCCCCGGGCCAGCCCGGTGGTGACCCCGGAGCAGATCGCCGCGGCCCGGGAGGTCGTTCATCAGATCTACGTGGACGACAAGGTGAAGGACTACATCCTCGACGTGGTGTGGGCGACCCGCGAGCCGGATCGCTTCGGCCTCTCCGACCTCAAGGACGCCATCGAGTTCGGGGCCAGCCCCCGGGCCACGCTGTTCCTCTCGCTCGCCGCGCGGGCCCATGCCTTCCTCCGCCACCGCGGGTTCGTGACCCCCGAGGACGTCAAGGCGGTGGGGATGGACGTGCTCCGCCACCGGGTGACTCTCACCTACGAGGCGGAAGCCGAGGAGCTCACCCCGGAGAACGTGGTGCAGCGGGTCTTCGACCGGGTCGAGGTCCCCTAAGGCGGGCCCCTGCGATGCTGCCCCGGGAGCTCATCCGGCGCATCCGCCGGCTGGAGATCGCCACCCGCCAGGTCGTCTCCGCGCTCCTGGCGGGCCAGTACCACTCGGTCTTCAAGGGACGGGGCATGGCGTTCAGCGAGGTGCGCCCCTACCAGCCCGGCGACGAGATCCGCTCCATCGACTGGAACGTCACCGCCCGGACCAGCTCGCCGCACGTGAAGGTCTTCACCGAGGAGCGCGAGCTCACCGTCGTACTCCTGGTCGACGTCTCCGCCTCGGAGGAGTTCGGGTCGCGGGGGACGCGCAAGAGCGAGATGGCGGCCGAGGTTGCGGCGCAGATCGCCTTCTCCGCCATCGCCAACAACGACCGGGTGGGGCTGCTCCTCTTCAGCGACCGGGTGGAGAAGGTCATCCCTCCCCGCAAAGGGCGAAAGCACGTGCTCCGCCTGGTGAGCGACATCCTCTCCTTCCGTCCCGCGGGACGGGGAACCGACCTTCCCCTGGCCCTGGCCTGGCTCGCCCGGGTCACGAAGCGGCGGACGGTGCTCTTCGTCATCTCCGACTTCCAGCTCGACGGATACGAGGCACCGCTGCGAACCGCGCGGATGAAGCACGACGTGGTCCCGGTGGTGCTGCGCGATCCGATGGAGGAGGCGTTCCCCGCGCTCGGCCTGGTCGAGGTGGAGGACCCCGAGACGGGACGGCGGGCCCTGGTGGACACCGCCTCTCCGGCGGTGCGGCGGGCGTTCCAGCTGGCGGTGGAGCGCGCCCGGGCCGAGCGCACGCGGGTGTTCCGCAAGCTCGAGCTCGACTCGGTGGAGCTCCGCGCCGGCGAGGACCATGGGGAGGCGCTGGTGCGCTTCTTCCGCGCCCGCGCCCGGAGGCTCGCGGCGTGAGCCCGCCCCCCAGGAGCGCCGGGGCGGAGAGCGCCGGTCCACCTCGTTCGCTTCGACGACTCGCGCTGCCCGCGCTGCTCCTCCTGCCGGCGGCCGCGCTCGCCCAGGCCGCCGCGAGCCCTCCCGCCGCGACGTCCGATGCCGGAGCCGAGCGCGCGGTCCAGCCGCTCGCGGTCGACCGGCAGGTCATCCCGGAGGCGGCACGTCTGGGCGAGCCCTTCGTCTACCGCATCACCCTTCACCATCCGGCCGGACAGCGCTGGGAGCTCCGAACCCCGCGCGACCTCGGGGGCTTCGAGCTCCTGGAGCAGAGCCGCACCACCTCGGACGGCAAGGGGGAGGGGACCACCACCTATCTGCTCAAGATGGCGCTGTTCGCGCTCGGGAGCCACGTCCTTCCCACGCTGACCTTCGACGTGGTCGACGCCCAGGGCGGAGGAGTGGCCCGCATCGACGGGCCGGACATCGAGGGAAGGAGCAGCCTGCCGAAGAACGCCGACCAGCTGGGGGCCAAGCTCGAGGACATCAAGCCGAACGAGGACGTCGCGGTTCGCAGCTGGAGACTCCTCCGATGGCTCGCCTACCTCGCCATCCTCGGCGCGCTGGCCTGGCTCGCCCACCGGGCGTGGCGCAACCGGTCGAGGCGCGCCGTCCTGCCGCCGCCGCCCGTGCCGCTCGAGGAGCGCATCCGGGAGGCTCTCGACGCGCTCGAGGCCCAGGGGCTGCCCGAGCGCGGGCTCCAGCGCGAGTTTCACTTCCGGCTCAACGGCCTCGTCCGTGCCTACCTCGGCGAGCGCTTCGGCTTCGACGCCCTGGAGTGCACCAGCGCCGAGCTGCTCCGCGAGGCCGAGCGCCGGGTCCTGCCGGGCGTGGACGAGGACGCGCTCCGCCGCTTCGTGGACCAGTGTGACGTCGCCCGCTACGCGCGGGGCGAGGTCCCGGTGCCAGCCTGTGCCGGGGCGCTGGCCTTCGCCCGGGCGCTGGTGGAGGCCACGCGGCCCGCGCCTCCGCCTCCCGAGCCGCTGCCGACGGCACCGGCTCCACCTCCGCCGGGCGGAGAGGTGACCGGGGCGTGACGCCGTTCTTCTGGAAGAGCCCGGAGGCGTTCTGGCTCCTCCTCCTGGTCCCGCTGGTGGGCGCCTGGTCGGTGTGGACCGCGCGGCGCAGGGTGGCCGCGCTCCGATATCCGGTGGCCCGGGTGCTGGCCACGGGAGGAACCGGCGTCCGCGGCGTGCTGCGGGAGGGCTTGCCGCTGCTCCGGATGGCGGCGGTGGCCCTCGCAGTCGTGGCGCTGGCCCGGCCACAGACAGTTGGGGCCCGGGTTCGGGATCTCTCGGTCGAGGGCATCGACATCATGATCGCCCTCGACCTCTCCACCTCCATGGAGGCGGCGGACTTCCGGCCCAACAACCGCATCTTCGTCGCCAAGGAGACGCTCAACGAGTTCATCTCCTCCCGGGTGAACGACCGGATCGGCCTCGTGGTCTTCGCCGGTGCGGCCTACACCCAGGCGCCGCTCACCCTGGACTACGGCGTGCTGCGCGAGGTGGTGAAGCAGCTGCGCACGCGGGTGCTCGAGGACGGGACGGCGATCGGGGACGCGCTGGCAGTCTGTCTCAACCGGCTCCGGGACTCCGACGCCAAGAGCAAGGTGGTGGTGCTGATCACCGACGGGGACAACAACGCCGGGCGCATCTCCCCGCTCGACGCGGCGGCGATGGCGAAGGCGCTCAGGGTTCCGGTCTTCACCATCCTCGTGGGCAAGGGCGGGAAGGTGCCCTTCCCCGACGGGACCGACCTGTTCGGGAACACCAGCTACCGGGACCTGGACATCGCCATCAACCCGGCGCTCCTGCAGCAGATCTCGAAGATGACCGGCGGCGAGTACTACCGCGCCACCGACCGGGACTCGCTGCGGGCGGGGCTCAACGGGATCCTCGACCGGCTCGACAAGAGCAAGCTGCTCGAGGGCGGAGCGAGCGCCAACTACCAGGAGGAGTTCCCGCCCTTCCTCCTCGCCGCCTTCCTCTGCGCCGCGCTGGAGCTGCTCCTCCGCTCGACCGTGCTCCGGGTGTTCCCGTGACCGGCGGGGCGTGGCGCTTCACGGTGCTCGGCTATCCGGTGGGGCTCGGCTCCCCGGAGTGGCTCCTGCTCGGCCTCGTGGCGGCGGCGGTCGGGCTCGTGGCGGTGGTGGCCGCGCTCCGCCGGAGGGCGCGGGTGCGGCGGCTCCTCGGCGAGCGGCTGGGGGACAGCCTCGCTCCCGGCGTGGAGGTGACCCGGCCGCTGGCGCGCGCCGTCTCCACCGGGCTGTCGCTCCTGCTCTTCGCCCTCGCCCTGAGCCAGCCGGAGTGCGGGAGCCGTGCGGAGCTGACCAAGCGGCGGGGAATCGACGTGGTGGTGGCGCTGGATGCGAGCAAGTCGATGCGGGCCCGCGACGTGCTCCCCAGCCGTCTCGACCGGGCCAAGCTCGAGCTTTCCACGCTGCTCGACGAGCTCAAGGGCGACCGGGTGGCCATCGTCGCCTTCGCCGGCGACGCCTTCATCCAGTGCCCGCTCACCTCCGACTACGCCGCGGCCAAGCTCTTCCTCCGCGCCATCGACCCTGACCAGATGCAGGAGGGCGGAACCAACATCGGCGCGGCGCTGTCGATGGCCCAGCAGGTCCTCGAGGGCGCGGACCGCGGAGCGAAGGACCGGGTGGTCGTCCTCCTCTCCGACGGGGAGGACCTCTCGGGCGAGGTCGGCGAGGCCACCGAGGCGCTCCGGACCGCCGGCATCAAGGTGTTCACGGTGGGCATCGGCAGCTCAGGGGGGGAGCCCATCCCGGTGCTCGACAAGCAGGGCGAGCGGGTGGGCTACCTGAAGGACCCGACCACCGGGCAGACGGTGCTCAGTCGCCTCGACGAGGCAGGGCTGGAGGCCATCGCCCAGTCGACCGGCGGCGAGTACTTCCACCGCACCGGCGCGGTGGCGGTGCCGGAGGTCGCGGCGCGGATCGACCGGCTGCAGAAGAGCGAGCTCGAGAGCCGGATCACCGTTCGCTACGACGAGCGGTTCCAGCTCTTCCTCCTCCCGGGCCTCGTTCTCCTCGTGGTGGGGATGCTGGTCGGGGCCCCCCGGCGCGGGCGTGGCTCGGCCGGGGCGCTCGGGGCGGGGCTGGTCCTCCTCCTTCTGACGAGCGGCCCCGCCAGCGCCCTCGGTCCGTTCGAGGCCAATCCGCCCTCGGTCGACCGGGGGCTGAAGGCGTACGACGAGGGGCGCTACGAGGACGCGCTCCGCGAGTTCCAGGACGCCGAGAGAGAGGCGCCCGGGCATCCGGCGCTGGAGTACGACCGGGGAAACGCCCTCTACCGCCTCGGTCGCTACGACGAGGCGAGGGAGGCCTACCGCCGCGCAGCCGAGGCGGCAGGCCCGTCCCTCAAGGAGCGGGACCTCTACAACCTCGGCAACGCGCTCGCGAACCTGGGCGACACCGCGGGGGCGATCGGGGCCTACCGGAAGGCGCTGATCCTCGAGCCGCGCGACGAGGCCGCCCGGCACAACCTCGAGGTTCTTCTCCGGAAGCTCCCGCCGCCGAAGTCGCAATCCAGTGACGGGGGCACGGATGGGGGCCGCCCGGATGGAGGACCCCAGGATGGGGGTTCCGATGGGGGACAGGGGGATGGTGGCCAGTCGGGTGACGCCGGGACGCAGCGCGGCGACGGCGGAACGCCGGGCGGAAGCGATGGCGGGCAGGGCGACGGGGGCAGCCGGGCCGAGCAGCGTCAGGGCCGGGAGCAGGATGGAGGGACGGACGGAGGAACCGAGCCGGACCGGCCGGATGCGGGAGCACAGGAGCCGGAGCGGCTCCGGGATGGAGGCGTGGGGCGGGCCGGCGGGTTCGACCGGAGCGAGGCCGAGCGTCTCCTCGATGCCATGCGGCAGAACGAAAGGAATCTCCAGCTCTGGCGGTTCCAGGAGAAGAAGAGGCAGAGAAAGCCCAATGAGAAGGACTGGTAGCCCCCTCGCCGCCGCCCTGGTGCTGGCCCTGGCCCACGCCGCGCTCGCCGCCGATGCGCCGGTGGTCACGCAGGACGTGGACCGCACCGAGGTGGGCACCGACGACATCTTCGTCCTCACCGTCCGGGCGGTGGACGCGCCCGCCGGCTCGTCGCTGCAGCTGCCGGACGTCCCCACGGTGGAGACCATCGGGACCAGCCGCGGAGTCCAGAGCAGCATCCGCTTCGGAGGCGGCGGCCCGCGGGTGCAGCAGATCTCCACCCTGACCGTCCGGATGCGGGCGCTGAAGCCGGGAAAGCTGGTGCTCCCGCCCGCGGAGCTCCACGCCTCGAACGGGGTCTTCAAGTCCCAGCCGCTGTCCCTCACCGTGAAGCCGGGTCACGTCGCGGACTCCAGTGGAACGGGGCGGCCCCGCCCGGACCCGTTCGGGATGGGCAACCCCTTCGGGGACGACGAGGAGAACCCCTTCGACATCTTCCGCCGCCGGCAGCAGGCCGCGGGAGAGCGCGACCTCTTCCTCAAGGGCGAGCTGGACAAGAAGGAGGTCTACCAGGGCGAGCAGGCCACGCTCTCGCTCTGGGTCTTCGCCCGGGTGGACCTCAGTCGGGTGGACGCGGTCACCATGCCCAAGCTGGACGGGTTCTGGACCGAGGACGTCGAGACCCCCAAGGAGCTCTCCAGCGAGACGCGGATGGTGGACGGCGTTCCCTACCGGGCGTACCTGCTCCGCCGCCTGGCGCTCTTTCCGGTCAAGAGCGGCGTCCGGGAGATCGGCCCGGTGGAGGCGGACATCACCACCGGCTTCCTCTTCGCCGGCCGTCGCGAGCACCGCGCGTCCCAGCCCGTGAGCCTCCGGGTCAAGCCGCTCCCGCCGGGAGCACCGCCCGGCTTCCAGCCGAGCGCGGTGGGGTCGTGGGCCCTGACCGCGGAGCTGACCTCGGCGAAGACCGAGCTCGGCACGCCGGTGACCCTGCGGCTCTCGGTGGAGGGCCGGGGGAACGTGAAGGACCTGGTGCTGCCGAAGCCGGCCGCGCCGCAGTCGATCAAGCTCTACGACCCGACCACCACCGACAAGACCTCCACCGTCCGGGGGCGCATCCAGGGCAAGCGGACGCAGGAATTCGTGCTCCTGCCCCAGCAGACCGGCAACTTCGAGATTCCCTCGATGGAGCTCGCCTACTTCGACCCCGAGACGCAGCGCTACGAGAGGAGCCGCACCGCGCCGATGACCCTCGCGGTGGTCCCGGGAGCCGGCGGAACGACGGTCGCCGCGACGCCGGGCCGGAGCGACGAGTCGGGAGCGCGCAACGTCCTGAACGCCACCGCGCTCCGGCCGCTTCGCGTCTCGGCGGCGCTGGACCGGCCCGCGCCGCCGTGGAGCAGGCCCTGGTTCCTCGTCCTGCTCGCGCTGCCGCCCCTGGCCTTCGCTGGAGCGCTCACCGGTCAAGCCGTGCAGCGCCACCGGGCGCGCTCGGACCCTCGGGCCGAGCAGCGGCGGCAGCAGGCGCGGGCACGGGCCCGGCTCGCCGCGCTCCATGACGCCGGGAAGACGATCGACGACGCCGCGTTCTCGACGGAGGTGGATGGTGCGGTGGCCGAGCTGCTCGCGGCCCGCCTGGGCGCGCCGGTGAGCGGGCTCACCCGCGAGGCGCTCCGGACCCGGCTCGCCGAGGCGGGCGCTCCGCCTGATTTCCAGGAGCGGGTGGCCCGGCTCCAGGACGCCTGCGACGAGGTCCGGTTCGCGCCCGGTGCAGCCCGGATGGACCGCGCGGCGGTGCTCGCCGATGCCGAGGCGCTCGCGAGCGGCTGGGGGGCGGCCTGATGCCCGGCGACGCCGAGCTGCTCTTCCACCAGGGCCTGACCGCCTACGGGCGGGGGGACCTGGCCGCCGCCGAGGATGCCTTCCGGACCCTGGTCGAGCAGGGACACGACGGTCCCGACGTGCTCTACAACCTCGGGACCACCGCCCTCGCCCAGGGGAAGATCGGCGAGGCGGTGTACGCGCTCGAGCAGGCGCGACGCGCGGGCGGCGGCGGGGACGTCGAGGCGAACCTGACCATCGCCCGGGCGCGCCAGCTGGACCAGCTGGTGGGTGCGCAGGGCGAGGAGCCCTTCGTCGAGCGCGTGGCGGTGGCCACCTCCCCGGCACTGGCCGGCGGGCTCTTCGCCGGGCTGTGGGCGGTGGGGTTCCTCCTCCTCGCGGCGCGTGTCGTCCTGCGACGGTGGCAGGGATGGCTCCTCGGCGGAGCGACCACCGCTCTCGTGCTCTGCGTGCCGGTCGGCGCGGTGCTCGGCGCGCACCTCTGGAGCCAGGAGGCGGTGCACGAGGGGGTGGTCCTCGCACGCACCCTGCCGGTCCACGAGGTTCCGGAGGCGCGGAGCAAGGTCTCCTTCGAGCTGCACCCCGGGGTGAAGCTCCGGATGCTGGACCGCTCCGGCGACTTCGTCCGGGTGCGGCTCCCCAACGGGCTGGAGGGGTGGACCGACCCGGCGGGGGTGTCGCCACTTCGTTGAGTCCCTCGTCGAGGGACTCAGACGTGCTACACCTGGCCCCTGCCCATCCCCCGTGGATTCCCGCTCTCCGTTCCGGATCCTGGTCGTGGAGGACGAGCCCGTCATCCGGGAGCTCGTGCGCAGCATGCTCGACGACGGGCCGGTGGTGGTCGAGACCGCAGGAAACGGCGCCGAGGGCCTGCGGCGGGCGCGCGAGTCGCGCTTCGACCTGGTGCTCCTCGACGTGGTGCTCCCCGGGATGGACGGGCTGACGGTGTGCCGGATGCTGAAGGCCGACCCGTCCACCGCCTCGACGCCGCTCTACATGCTCACCGCCAAGACGCGCCGGAGCGACCTCGAGGCAGCGCTCGCCGCGGGAGCGAACGGGTACATCCACAAGCCGTTCCGGGGTTCGGAGCTGATGGAGCTGGTGGAGCGGCTTCGGACCGGCGACGGAGCCTGACCGCGCCGGCCTCCCCGGTCAGGGCAGCCGCGGGTGGAGGAACCGGGCGAGGGCGAAGAGGTCGTCCCAGTCGAGCCCGTCGAACTCCAGCGCCACGCCGGTCGCGTCCTGGCGGACCACCGAGCAGTGGAGCTGCACCCGCCGATCTCCGGGCAGCGGCAGGGCCACCGTGAGCGACTGGCCCACCGGGGCCCGGAGCCCGAGCACGCGCAGCCCGGCGAGCGAGATGTCCTCGGCCACGGCCTGACGGAGCATCCCTGGTCCGCGGACCTCCACCGGCAGGTGCGCCGCCACGCGCGGGTGCTGGCGTTCGCGGAGGGAACCGAGTTCGAGGGAGTCCGACATGGCCGGGTCCAGCGGGGAGACGTCGGGGCGGAGTGTGAGGGAGGTTCGAGGCGCGGGCAACTTTCGGCGCCGGGGCCGCGGGCCCCTCGTCTCGCCCGGCGGGCGTGGGCGTCTCGTGCTCCGGAGTGCCCGGGTGGAACCGGCCCCGGGAGCGGCGCAGGCACGGGCCGTGAAGGGCGGAGAGAGCGTTCGGCGGAAGCGGGAGGGCGGGATGGAGACGTCGGGGGTGACGGGAGGCGGCGCCGCGCAGCCGCCGCAGAAGAAGGGGTTCGGCGACGTCCTCGGCTCGGCACTGGGCGGCCTTGCCCGGGGAATGAGCGGGCCACTGTCGGTGCTGTCCCCTCCGGCCGCCCTCGTCGGGGGGCTCGTCTCCGGGGTGGCCTCGGCGGTGTCGGCGCTCACCGGGGGCGGCGGGGCGGCGCCGATCCGCTCCGATGCCGACCTCCTCGCGCTCCTGTCCCAGCCCGGCGAGCTGAGCAGCCAGGACTACCTGCGCATCCAGCAGTACATGCAGGCAGAGGCGCAGCAGTTCACCGCCGTGTCCAACATCCTCAAGGTTCGCTCGGACTCGGCGAAGGCGGCGATCAACAACATCCGCTAGGCCATGGCGATCGAGCGCATCGGAACGGCGAGCCTCGTCCCCGCACCCGAGCGGCCGGCGCCCTCCTCGCCGGTGCGCTTCGAGGTGCGGCTCCCGGCGCGGACCGCGTCGCCGCCGGCGCGGACGGAGGTCGACCCCTGGCGGGTGGCCCCGGCCGGCGGCCCACGGCTCCAGCCCGGTGCGTGGCTCGGACGGGTGGCCGCGGCGCAGGCGCGGATGGACCGCATCCTCGCCCTCGCGGCATCGGGACGGACGTTCTCGCCGGCGGAGCTGCTCTGGCTCCAGGCGGGGGTGGCCGAGGCGAGCCAGACCGTGGACCTCGCGGGGAAGGTGCTGGACCGGATGAGCGGCGGAGTTCGCACGCTGCTCCAGACGCAGGTCTGACCATGCGGGCCTTCCTGCTCGGTGCGCTCGCAGCGCTGGCGGCCTGCTCGGCCCGGGTGCAGCACGGGCTCGACGAGCGGCAGGCCAACGAGCTCCAGACGGTGCTGATGGAGCGCGGCTTCCGGGCGACGAAGGTGGTCGAGGACGGCCGCCCTCCCACCTGGGCGGTCGAGGTCGCGCCGGCGGACGCAGCGGATGCGGTGCGGGTCCTGGCCGAGCTGGGGCTTCCCCGCGCCCGGCCGGCCGGCGTGCGCGAGCTGCTCAAGCCCGGCCTGGTCCCCGACCCGCTGGAGCAGCACGTGCTGCTCCTCGAGGCGCAGTCCGGCGAGCTGGCGCGGACCCTCGAGGCGGTGGATGGGGTCGTCTCCGCCCGGGTGCACCTGGTCCGTCCCCAGCCCACGCGCGCGGGCGTGCCGCCCGGGCCGACCAAGGCGGCCGTGTACCTTCGAGTGCGCCCCACGGCGGCCCCGCACCTCGAGGCGATGCGGGACGAGCTCCGCGCCCTGGTGGGAGGCTCGGTCGAGGGGCTCGAGCCGTCGGCGGTGACGCTGGTGCTCTCCGAGGTGGTGTCCACGGTTCCGCCCCGGGCTCCCGCGCCCGATCGTTCGGGCTGGGCGCCTGCGCTGGTCGGGGCGGCAGTGCTGGTCCTCGGGGGCGGGGGCGCGGCGGGCGTCCTTCTGCTGCGGCGCCGCCGGCGGACCCACGGCACGCAGGGGACTCCGGCCGTCCCGCTCCGTCCCGTGGTGCAGGCGCCGCTCGCTCGCCGGGACGCGGGATGATCCGGCGGCGGCGGGCCAGGCAGAGGCCCGGAGGAGAACCGGCCGGGGACCGCGCGCTCGAGGTGGGCTCGGCCGTGGCAGGCCGCGAGCGGGCTCCGGGTTCGCGAGCCGCGAGCGCAAGCGAGCAGTCGTCCGGGAGACCTCGCGGGGCGCTCGAGGCGGGCGCCGGTCGTCGGGGCGCGGCCAGGGAATCCCCGGCCGGGCGGGGGCCGGCGGGTACGCACGACGACGCCGGCCTTCTCGAGGGGCTGGTGCGCGTCGTCCTCGCGCTCCACCGGGAGCGCACCACCGCCCTGCTCGGGGGCCTCGCCGGGGAGCCGCGCCGCAGAGCGCTCGCGCTGCTCGGGAACCTCCAGCGGAAGGGGAGGGCGGAGCGGCACGCGGAGCTGACGATGGCCTTCGCGGCGCAGAGAGGCGCGGCCGGGCCGGCGGAGGGAATTCCGGGGGCGCTCGGGGTGCGGGTGCGAGCGCTCGTCGCTCCGGGAAGCGTCGCCGTGGAAGCCGCGCTTCCCCCGGCGCTGGAGCGGTGGGCCCGCCGCCTCGCGCTGGAGTGCGGCGCGTCCGGGCAAGGGGACGGAGCGGCGCTCCAGGACTCATGACCTGGATGTCAGGTGATCGAGCGCTTCAGGGAAGCGCGACGCGCCCGGGTGCCCCGTTCGCACCCTGGAGCGTGTGGCAGGTGTTGCAGTCGCCGCTGCTCACCGCGCCGGCCATCATCCGCGTCTTGCCGTCGAACGAGATCTGCGCGCGGATGGGGAACACCGGCCAGGTGCCGCTGGGGTTGCCGGAGAAGTTCCCCGCCGAGTTCACGGTGAAGGTGTGGGTCGTCCCCGCGCTGTCGGTGACGCTCACCACCGCGCCCTGGGCGGCCGACCCGTTGCAGTCGTCGTACTCGTGGCCGGTCGGGTAGGCGGTCCCCGCGATGGCGAACCGTGGCCCCTCGCCGCGCGAGTGGCAGGCGATGCACGCCTCTCCGGGGCGCATGTTCGAGTCCTCGCCCTGCGTCCAGTAGGTCCCGCTGGTGCAGGTGGGCGGCCCGGAGAAGACCGGATCGGTCCCCGCGTCCACCCCGCACGACCCGGCAGGCATGCCGGAGCTCACCCAGGCAGAGAAGGCGCTCTGGCTGGCGGCCGAGACGGGCGGGGCGGGCAGCGGAGGCATCGGATTCGTGGCGCTCGCCATCCGCTGGACGCAGGCCTGACCGTTGGTGATCGCCGGGTTGCTCGGCGAGGCGGCCTGCAGCTGTGCCAGCGAGGTGAGGGCCATCGGCGCGCCGCCGGTGGGCGGGTTGCCGTGGCAGGTGGTGCAGGAGCCGGTGAGCACGGCGGCCACGTTGCAGGGAAGATCTCCGCTCACCCCGGCATCGGACGGGCCGGCGTCGACGACACCTCCGTCGTTCACCGGTGGTGGCCCGGCATCCGCCGGCGGCGTGCAGCTCCCGGCGGGCATGCCGCTCGAGACCCAGGAGGAGAACTCGGTGGCCGCGGCCGCCGGCACCCCGGCGTACGGCGACGGCGGCATCGGCGAGGTGGTGCTCGTCATGCGGGTGACGCACCGCTGACCCTCGGTCTGGCTCGGATACTGCGACGAGTACGCCCGGAGCGCGGCGAGGGAGTTGAGCGAGATCGGCGCGTTGTTGCTCGGCGGCGAACCGTGGCAGCTGGTGCAGTACGTTCCGAGCGTGGTGGCGACGCCGCAGGGCAGGTCGTTGGCGACGCCAGCGTCGCTCGGGCCGGCGTCGACCACGCCGGCGTCACTCACCGGAGGCGGTCCGGCATCGGGCGGGACGCAGCTTCCGGCCTGCATGCCTCCGTTGACCCATGCGCCGAACATGGAGATCTCCGTCGAGGTGGCGCGGGTGTACGGTGCCGGGGGCATCGGCGAGGTGGAGCTCTGGATGCGCTGGAGCGCGAGCACCCCGTTGCTCACGCTGGGTTGGGTGTACGAGGGCGCCTGGAGGGCGGCGAGGCTGTCCAGCCGGTTCGGTGCGCCGTTGGTGGGGACCGGCCCGTGGCAGAGGAGACAATGGGTGGCGAGGAAGTTAGCCACGTCGCAGGGGAGGTCGGTGGGGGCGACGATCGGGCCGGCGTCGTTCCCGCCGGTACCCGAGGAGGGTGGCCCGCCGGTCGAAGGCCCCTGCGGGGTGTCGCCCGAGTACGTTCCGAAGCTGCACGCCGCAATGACCAGAACCACCCCCACCCAGCACGCGCGACCCATACGACCCTCGAGGTTCAGTCGGACCCCTTCCGTTGTCGGGTCGGCCCCGAGTCCGTCACGACAAAGCGAGAGGGTGGGTGCAGGGGGTCCCTGTCGCAGTCGAAACGGCGCAACGCATGGGATTGACTGACTACGCATTCGTGACGCGGTGGCGTGCTCCGGGCACCGTCGCAGAGGTGAACGCGGTGCTGAAGGACGCGGCGTCACTGCCTCGCTGGTGGCCCTCCGTCTATCTCGACGTGGACGTGCTCGTGCCGGGCGACGCGCTCGGCGTGGGGAAGACGGTGGATCTTCTGACGCAGGGCTGGCTGCCGTACCGGCTGCGGTGGCGCTTCGTGACGACCGAGGTGCGGCCCGACGGGTTCACGCTCGAGGCGAGCGGCGACTTCGAGGGACGGGGCGTGTGGACCTTCGTCCAGTCGGGCGAGGACGTGGACGTCGTCTACGACTGGCGCATCCGGGCGCGGAAGCCG
>DATJVY010000036.1:0-32832 GCA_035501615.1 Myxococcaceae bacterium | reverse complement strand
CTGGTCCTTGGCGATGAGCTGGTCGTACTGGTTGCAGCCGGCCAGGGCGAGCAGTCCCACGGCGGCCACGAGGGAGATGGGGGCGCGGGTCGTCATGGCAGCACCCTAACGCCCACCCTGTGCGCAGGTGCAAGCGAACTTTCGGACGGGGGTGTGCGTCCAGCGCGCCCCGGAGAGCAGACGCAAGTCCTGTCGGGACATTAGGATTCGGGGCATCACCCGCCGACGTATGCGTCCTGCCCCTTCCACGCCGACGAGCTCAGCGTGGACGCGCACCCCCGTGCCGCGTCCGCCCCGGACCCGGCGAAAGAGACGGTCGAAGCACCGCCGGTGGTTGCAGCGCGCCGCGGTGATCGCGCTCGCGCTGGTGACCACCGTCACGGTCCTCCACTCGGTCCTGAACTCGTCGATGGTCCGGACGCGGCTCCGCGACCGGGTGGAGGCGGCGCTCGCCGCACGGCTCGGCGGGGTGGAGCTGGGCAGCCACAGCGACGTCGACTGGGGTCTGCACCTCAGCTTCGGGCCGGTGCGCATCTCGCCCGAGGCCGGCGCCCCGGTGGTTCTCGAGATGGAGCGGGTCCGGGTCCGACCGCGCTGGACGGCGCTCCTGGCCGGCCGGCTCGAGCCGGGGCTGGTCCAGCTCCGGACGGTGGTGCTCCGGCCCGGCACCCAGCTCGAGGGGCTCAGGGCCCTCGCCAGGCGGCTCGAGGCGCGGCCGGCGGCGCCGGGCAAGGAGACCCCCGCGGCATCGTCGAGCGCGGGTCGCCTCCCGCGCCTCGAGGTGGAGGACCTCCGCATCGAGCTCGTCTCCAGCCAGGATGGCCACCCGCTCGACCTCGGCGCCTGGGATGCCCAGGTGGAGGTCACGGGCGCTGCTGCCGGGCGGGTCCTCGAGCTCGCGGTGCAGCGCGACGGGGGCGGAGAGGCCCACTCCACCGTGCGCTGGGCCCGCGAGCAGCCCTTCCAGGTGGAGACGGCGCTGGAGGGGATGCCGCTGCGCCCGCTCATCGAGCTCCTCGGCCAGCGGGTCGGGGTGCGGGCGACGGCAGGCTCGATCACCGGCCGGATCAACGGTCTCGTCCCCGCGGATCTCAAGCGGGGCGAGCTCGAGGTCGAGGGCCGCATCGATGGCCTCTTCCTCGAGGGGACCCGGCTCGCCACCGAGCCGGTCGGACCGTGGCGGCTGTCCGGTGCGGGGACAGTGGACTGGGATCGCGGCTCACGCGAGATCCGGCTCCGCGACGGGCACATCGGCTTCGGGGAGAACGACTCGCTCCGGGTGAACCTCGAGGGCGTCTACGAGGGCACGCGCGCTCCTCGGTTCCGCGCCGAGGCACGGGTGGATCAGCTGCGCTACCAGGACGCGGTGGACGCCCTGCCGCCCCAGTTCAGTCTCGGCAACGAGGCGCCGCGGATCCCCGGGCTGCTCGACGCCAGGGTCCGCGTCTCCGGGCCGGTGCGTGACCCCGAGCAGTGGGTGCTCGACGTGAAGCTCGACCTCGCCGGTCTGCGCGCCGCCTCCAAGGCGACGCCCTTCTTCCTCCGTGGGCCGTTCATCTACCGGCCGGTGGATGCGGCCGGCCACGCCCGCGAGGTGTGGGTCGGCCCGCAGAACCCGAACTTCGTCCCCATCTCGGACCTGCCTCGCTACGTGTCCCGCGCGGTCACCACCAGCGAGGACGCCGGCTTCTGGTTCCACCCCGGCTTCGACTTCGACGAGATGAAGGAGAGCCTCATCGACGCGGCGGAAGGCAGCCGCGTCCGTGGGGCATCGACGCTCACCCAGCAGCTGGCGAAGAACCTCTTCCTCTCCCGCGAGCGGACCTTTGCCCGGAAGGTGCGCGAGGCGCTCTTCACCCTGGCGCTGGAGGCTTCCCTCCCGAAGGCGCGGCTGATGGAGATCTACCTGAACATCATCGAGTGGGGCCCCGGCATCTACGGACTCGGCGAGGCCTCGCGGCACTACTTCGGCGTGAATCCGCGGAACCTCAGCGTGCAGCAGGCCGCGTTCCTGGCGACCATCATCCCCAACCCGGTCAAGTACCACGTGTTCTACGAGAAGGGCCGCCTGTCGTCGCAGTGGCAGGGGAGGGTGCGGCACCTCATCCGAAAGCTCGAGTCGAACGGGATCATCGACGCGTCGCAGGCCTTCCAGGCGGAGTTCACGCCGGTGAAGTTCCGGAAGGACTGAGGCGGCCGCGGTGAGGTCCGGGCCTCGGGTCGCGTGGCTCGGGGGGAGCGGACGCCCTGCTCCCCGCGGAGCTTCCGCTCGCCACTCGCTCGAGGCCGTCCGTCGAGTGCTGGAGCGTCCTCGGATGCTCCCCAGGTCGAACGTGGGGATCCTCCGGGGCGCGACGGCCCCTCCTCGAGCCAAGGACGCCCCGTCGTTCCGGGAGCTTGCGCGCCCCGTTGCCTGCGTTACTCACATTGCATGTTGAACGGCACCTTCGATCGCCAGGGAGAGACCGCCGACTTCACCCTTCCGACCGGCTGCCCGCTGTGTGGCGGAGAGCTGGCCGTGCGGATGACTCCCGGCACCAGCTACAGCTACTGCGCTCACTGCCACTGGCTCTCGCGCTCGCACGTCGCGGTCGGGCCGGACAGCGTGCGGGTCGGGCATCCCCCCGGCGGGCTCGTCTAGGCCCTCCCTCCCCCTCCGAGCAGGGCGGGCAGCAGTCCCCCGCTCGGGCCCTGCAGCACGTGGTCGAAGCGTCCGGCGTTGTCCGCCCGCTCGGCGTTCACCAGCCAGGTTTCCGCGCCCCGCGCCCGCGCCAGGTCCACGAACCCCGCTGCAGGCCAGACCGCGCCCGAGGTCCCCGCGGCCAGGAACACCAGGCGCGTCCCCCGCCAGCGCTCGAGGAAGTCGTCCACCGCCTCGAGATGCGCCGGGTCCAGCGACTCCCCGAACCAGACCACCGCCGGCCGCAGCGGCGCGCCGCAACGCTCGCACATCGGCACCGTGCCCTCGGGGTACGCCGTCTCGTCCGGCGTCTCCGGCCGGGGACAGCGGAGGCAGCGGGTCCCGAGCAGGCGACCGTGGATCTCGATCAGCCGGCTGCTCCCCGCGCGCCGGTGCAGCCCGTCCACGTTCTGCGTCACCAGGAGGAAGCGCTCGCCCATCCGCCGCTCCGCGTCGGCCAGCGCCCGGTGCCCGGCGTTGGGGCTGGCCGCGAGCGCGGCCGTTCGCCGCTCCGAGTAGAAGCGCCACACCAGGGCCGGGTCGGCCCGGAATCCCTCGGGCGAGGCCAGCCGCTCGAACGCGAGTGAGCGCCAGAGCCCTCCCGAGCCGCGGTAGGTGGGCAATCCGCTCTCGGCCGAGACACCGGCGCCGGTCAGGACCAGGAGCGCGGAGTCGGAACCGAGGCCGAGCTCGGCGGATGGGGTCGCCCGCGCCACGGATTACCCACCGCCCCGCATCACGTCTCTCCCGTGATGCGCGCCGGCCCTCCGGCGACCGCGGAGAGCCGCCGGCGCCCTCGCCCGAAGTCGACCGGCAGCTCGACCATCGACGGGTCGAGGTCCGCCAGGGAGGCGCAGCCGAGGAGTCGCAGGGTCCGGTGGAGATCGGCGGTCAGGATCTCGATCGCCCGGGTCACCCCGGCGGCTCCGGCCGCCCCCAGGCCGTAGGCGTACGCCCGGCCGACGAGCACCGCGCGCGCTCCGAGGAGGAGCGCCTTCACGATGTCGCTGCCCCGGCGAATGCCCCCGTCCATGAGCACCTCGGCCCGGCCACGGACCGCCTCCACGACCTCGGGGAGCGCGCGGAGCGTCGGGAACACGCCGTCGAGTTGCCGCCCTCCGTGGTTGGAGACGATGACCGCCGCCGCGCCCGCGTCCACCGCGCGCTCGGCGTCCTCCGCGGTGAGGACGCCCTTGATGAGGATGGGGCCCTTCCAGATCTCGCGGATCCAACGGAGGTCCGCCCAGGAAACCACCGACTGCTCCAGCGCGGCCGCGACCGCGGCGTACCGCATCGGACCACCGGGAAGCACCACGTTGGGGAACTGCATCAGGCCGCCATCGGCGAGGTAGCCGAGCAGCCATCCCGGACAGGAGAGGATCTGCCAGAGGTAGGGCAGCTTCCGGAACGGATTGGCGGAAACCAGCTGGGCGATGCCGTTGCGGTAGTCGCGCTCCCGGAGGCCCGAGATGGCGGTGTCCACGGTGAGGACGAGCGCCGTGTAACCCGCCTTCCGTGCCCGCTCGATGGCGGCGCTGGCCACCTCCCGGCCACCGACCAGGTACACCTGGTACCAGCAGACGCCGGTGGTCCCGGCCTTCACCTCTTCCAGCGACGTGCCGGCGAGCGTGGAGAGGATGTAGCCGGCCCCTGCAGCGCCTGCCGCCCGCGCCGCCTCGATCTCGCCCTTCGGGAAGAGGAGCCGCGTGCTCCCGACCGGGGCGAGCAGGAAGGGCAGCGAGAGGCGCTGTCCGAGCACCGTAGTTTCCAGGCTCGCCCTCGGCGAGGCGACCGCGCCGCGCGGGCGGAAGAGAACCTCGTCGAAGACGGTGACGTTGGCCCGGAGCGTCGCCTCCGCGTCCGCGCCGCCGTCCACGTAGTCGAACACCGGGCGGGGGAGGCGCCGCATCGCCGCCCGCCGCAGGTCGGCGATGTTCACCACCGCGGGGGACGCCACCGAGCTGGCCAGCGACATGCCATGCTCCTTTCCGCCACCGGCGCCCGGCGTTCTTCCCGGGCCCGGCGGAGCCTATCCGTCCGCGCGCGGGTCCGGGCAGTGGCGCGTGCCGGGGAGCGCCCTTCGGTTCGCGGTCAGCTCCACGAGGGGGACGCCTGCGGGGCCGGCGCATGCGCGCCGGCGTGGATCGGGCTCAGGCCCGTGCGGCGCCACGGCGGGCGAGGTGCGTCACCGCCTCGCCCAGACCCCCGAGGGTGAGGGGGAACATGGGGAACACCCGACGGATGGTCCGGACGGTCTGGGCCCACCACGCGCTCTGCGGCTCGGGGTTCAGCCAGGCGTGCCGGTGGAAGTGCTCGGCCAGCTGCATGAGCCAGACGATGCCCTCCGGCCCGTCGGGGTCGAAGAGGTCGCTGCCGCTCGAGCGGAGCATCAGTTCGTACGGAGCCATCAGCGCGTCCCCGACCATGACCAGCTTCCAGTGCGGGCCGCAATCGGCGAGCAGGCTGGGCAACGGGATGGGGTCGCCGAAGCGCTCGGTCCGGTACACCCGCCCGTAGACGCAGTTGTGGAAGAAGTAGGTGCGGAGCTCCTTGAAATGCGTCGCCTGCCGGGCCGCGCTGAAGAGCCGGTCCACCAGGTGAGCGTGGGGCGTCATCGAGCCACCCACGTCGAGGAGCAGGAGCACCCGGGTGTCCGGCCGGCGGGGCGGGCGGAGCACCACCTCCAGCTCGCCGGCATTCCGCGCGGTGGCGTCGATGCTCGCCTCGAGGTCCAACTCGTCGGGCGCGCCCTCGCGGGTGAAGGCCCTCAGCTTCCGGAGCGCCATGCCCATCGCCCGGGTGTCGAGCACCTGGTCGTCGCGGTATGCGCGGTACAGCCGGGCGTCGGCCGTCTTCAGCGCGCTCCGACCCCCGCCCTCGCCCTCGACGCGGAAGCCCTCCTTTGCGCTCGCCTTCCCCGAGTGCCCGAAGGGAGAGGTGCCGCGGGTACCGATCCACCGGTCGCCGCCGTCGTGGCGCTCGCGCTGCTCGCGCATCCGCTGCTCGAAGAGGGACTGGAGCGCACCGGCGTCGAGAACGTCGAGCGCCGCGGATTCCTCGGCGGTTCGCTCGCGGGGAGGCTTGCGGGCGGCGGAGCGCAGCCACTCGAGCAGCTCCTCGGCCAGCGCCTCGCCCTTCTGCTCGATGCCCTTGAAGTGGGCGAGGAACGCCTGGTCGAACGCGTCCAGGTGCACCTCGGTGTGCACGCAGAGCGCCCGTGCCACCTCGTAGAAGCCGTCCAGCGAGCTGTCGTGGAGCCCCACCTCGAGCGCCCGGGCCAGCGCCAGGGCCTCCTGCGCCCCCACCGGCACCTTGCGCCGCCTCAGCTCGTAGAGGAACCCGACGAACATCGCGTGCCTACCCCCGCGCCCGGCGTGCCCCGGCAGCCTCGGCGAACGCCTCGAGGTCCTGCTCCTTCTTCAGCAGGGCACCCACGAAGGGCAGCTGGGCCTCGAGCTTCACGTTCTGGATGCCCGCCGCCTGGAGCACCGCCAGCCAGTCCACCAGCTCGCTGGTGCTGGGACGCTTCCGAAGCCGGGTGAGCGCGCGCAGCTGGAAGAACACCTCCAGCGCCTGGTCCACGAGGCCGTCGTCGAGCGAGGGATGGTGCACGCGGACGATGCGCTTCATCAGCTCGGTGTCCGGGAAGTCGATGAAGTGGAAGACGCAGCGGCGGAGGAAGGCGTCGGGCAGCTCCTTCTCGTTGTTGCTGGTGATGATCACCACCGGGCGCTCGGCGGCGACGATCTCCTCGTCGGTCTCCAGGACCCGGAACCGCATCCGGTCCAGCTCGTGGAGGAGGTCATTGGGGAACTCGAGGTCCGCCTTGTCCACCTCGTCGATGAGCAGCACCACGCGTCCCGCGGAGCGGAAGGCCTGGCCCAGCGGTCCCCAGCGGACGTAGTGGCCGATGTCCTTCACGTCCCCGTCGCCGAAGCGGCTGTCGTGCAGGCGCTGCACGGTGTCGTAGACGTAGAGGCCGTCCTGGGCGCGGGTGGTGCTCTTCACGTGCCAGGTCAGGAGGGGAAGCCCCAGTGCGGTGGCGATGGCGTCGGCCAGGAGCGTCTTCCCGGTCCCCGGCTCTCCCTTCACCAGCAGCGGCCGCTCCAGCGCCAGCGCGCAGTTCACCGCTGCCTGGAGAGCGGGATTGGTCAGGTAGCGGGCGGTTCCGGCGAAGCGACGGAAGGAGGCGGGCATGGAGATCAGGGGGGAAGCAGCGAGCCGAGGAGGCGCGCCACGCGGTCGAGCGCCTCCGGGTGGACGGTGTGCGGACCGTCGAAGGGAATGAACTCCACCGCGAGTCCCGCGTCGGTCAGGAGATCGCGCAGTGCCTCGCCCTCGGGGTAAGGGAGCACCGGATCCTGGCGCCCGTGAGAGACGATGACCGGGAGGCCCGCCCGGCGCGGGGCGAGCTTCCTCCAGGTGGTGACGGTGAGCGGGACCGCGCTCAGCGCGACCAGCGCTGCGGCCCGGTGCTCCCAGTGCAGCGCCAGGTCGGTGGCCAGCATGCCTCCCTGGCTGAACCCGCCGAGCACGACCCGGTCCGGCCCGAGCCCCGAGCCGGCCAGGAGCGCCTCCACGGAGGCCTGCAGCTTCCGCCGGGCGGAGGCCAGCCCCTCGGGCACCTCGTTGCGGATCCGGTCGCGGCCCGCGGAGTCCCCGGAGAGCGTCGCCAGCTTCGCCCAGTCCAGCGGCCACCAGGCCCGGGCGTCGCCCCAGGGCGCGGACCCCAGGCCGAGCGGTCCGGCAGGGAAGGCGAAGCGCACCGGAGCAAGCCGCGGCTCTCGCTCCAGCAGCTCGGGGACGAAGGGGACCAGGTCCTCGCCCGAGGCTCCGTACCCGTGACAGAACACCACCAGCAGCGGGGGCCGGGCGCCGGCGTCCGGCTGCACGACGTGCACCTCGAGCTCGCCGATGGTGCTGGTGACGACGCCGTCCATACCCTTCGGCCCACGCTAGCAGAGGGGAGCCAGGGGACGGCGCGGCCCCGTTCGGGTAAGCAGCAGGAGCGATGGACACCGAGCGCTGGACCGGATGGTGGCGTGGCCGCCAGGACGCCTTCGAGGAGGCGCTGCGCGGCCTGGTGGAGGTCAACTCCTTCACCGAGAACCGCGAGGGTGGCCTGGAGGTGGGCCGGCGGCTGGAGGCCCTCTTCCGCGTGCCCGGGATGGAGGCGGCCCCGGTGCCCAGCAGGCGGTACGCCGACCACCGCGTGTTCCGGAGCGCGGGTAGCTCCAGGCTCACGCCCGTCGCGCTCATCGGCCACCTGGACACCGTCTTCCCACCCGGGACGTTCGAGGGCTATCGCGTCGATGGCGCGCTCCGGCGGGGTCCCGGGGTGCTGGACATGAAGGGCGGGCTGGTGGTGGTGGCCTTCGCGCTGCGCGGCCTGGCGGAGGCGTACCCCGGCGGGCTCGGGGCGCTGCCGCCCCTGCGCATCGTCGTGGTCTCCGACGAGGAGGTGGGCTCTCCCGAGGGGGCGGGCGTCATCCGCCGGTCGATCGGCGGCAGCAGCGCCGCGCTGGTCTTCGAGTCCGGGCGGGCGCAGGATGCGATCATCACCTGCCGCAAGGGCACGGGGAACGTGAGCGTCGTCGGCCACGGCAAGGCGGCCCACGCCGGCAACGCCCATGCCGAGGGGAAGAACGCCATCTGGGCCATCGCCCGGTGGGTGGACGCGGCCCAGCAGCTCACCGACTACGCCCACGGGGTCACGGTGAACGTGGGAACCGTCGCGGGCGGCATCGGGAAGAACACCGTCCCTGACCATGCCGAGGCGCACGCCGACATCCGGTACCTCACCCGCGCGGACGGGGAGGCCCTGGTCCAGCGGCTCCGGGACGCGGCGGCGCGGGCGGCGGCGTCGGTGCCGGGGACGCAGCTCGAGCTGTCTGGAGGCGTGAACCGGGACCCGCTCGAGCGCACCCCGGCCAACCTCGCCCTGATGGAGGAGTACGCACGGGCGGCGCGTGCGGCGGGCCTCGGCAGCGGCGAGGCGCCGCTCATCGGCGGCGCGAGCGATGCGAGCACCTCGTCGTCGATGGGCATCGCCTCCATCGATGGGCTCGGGCCCCGCGGACGGGGATTCCACACGGTGGACGAGCAGATCGAGGTGGAGACGCTGGTCCCCAAGGCCGAGGCGCTCGCCCGCTTCCTCGTGGGGCGGGCCGGAGCCGGCGGTGGATGAGGACGCCCCCGTCCCGTTGCCACTGGACGGCCGTCTGGACCTGCACCTCTTCCGGCCCTCGGACGTTCCAGCGTTGCTGGACGCCTATCTCGGGGAGTGCCGGGCGGCGGGGGTCCTACGGCTGGAGATCGTCCACGGGAAGGGCACCGGGGCCCTCGGGCGGCGGGTCCGGGCCCTGCTGGAACGTCGGGAGGACGTGGTGCACCACTCGTTGGCCGACGAGGCCCGGGGCGGGTGGGGGGTCACCCTCGTCACCCTGAAACCCCTGCCCGGGGGAGGTCCAGGGGACCCCTCGCCTTCCCATACGGAGTCCGGCTAGGAAGGCGGGGTGGTGGCCCGCGCAGCTCCCCTGACGGTGATGGTCGTCGACGACCAGGCGCTCTTCCGGCGGTCGTTGCAGGACCGGCTGCGCTCCGATGGCTACGACGTGGTGTCGGCGGAGAACGGCGTCGAGGCGCTGGAGCTCCTGGAGGCGACCTCCAACCCCTGCGTCGTGCTCCTGGATCTGATGATGCCGGTGATGAACGGCATCGAGTTCCTGCACGCGCTCGACCGCCGCCCCGAGGCGGGGAACGTCCGGGTGATGCTCGTCTCGGGACACGGGGTGCTTGACCGCGTCGCGCTCGACTCGCCGCGCATCGTCGCCCGGCTGCAGAAGCCGCTGGAGATGACCGAGCTGCGCAGCGCGCTCGAGACCCAGCTCGGCCCCACCGGATTTCGGTTGCCCTCGCGCCCCCTGAACTGAGGCTTCCTCAGCCGCGGCCGAGGTGGCTCACGTCGTTCCAGAGCCAGATGACCTCCGCCGCATGCTCGCGGCCGAGCACGCTGACCGAGGCCGTGCTGAGCGCCAGGCGCTCGCCGAAGGACGGGGCCGCGTGTAGCCACCGTGCGGCCAGGATCCGCAGCACGTGTCCGTGGGCGAAGAGCGCCACGTCGCCATCGATGGTCCGGACCTCGGAGAGGATGCGGTCCACGCGCACGCCGACCAGCTCGACGGTCTCGCCCTGCGGGCACCCGTCGCGCCAGAGGCTCCAGTCGGGCCGCTCGCGGAGGATGTCCTCGCGGGTCCGGCCCTCGTAGGCGCCGTAGTCGAACTCCATGAGGTCCGGGCGGAGCTCGGCCCTGTCTCCCAGCCCGGCGAGCACACAGGTGTCACGCGCCCGTGACAGCGGGCTCACCAGGACCCGGGCGAACGGCCAGGCAGCCAGCCGGTGCCGGAGGAGATCGGCCTCGCGGCGCCCCTCGGTGTCGAGGGGGATGTCCTGTCTCCCGGTGTGCTGCTTGGACTTGGTCCACTCGGTCTCCCCGTGGCGGACCAGGACCACCACCCGGTTCGTCTGAGACATGCGTTCTCCCGTGCTGCCTCCCCTGCCGTTCGAGGCGCTCGCCAACGCACCATAGAGCGGTCGTTCGGCCGAGCGGTTACAATGCGCCGCCCATGGAGACCCTGGTCCTCAGCACCGGGTATGAGCCAGTCGCCCGCGTCTCGTGGCAGCGGGCCATCAACCTCTTGTTCCTCGGCAAGGTCGAGGTGGTCGAGGAGTACGAGGACCGCCTCGTTCGCTCGGTGACCTTCGCGGTCAAGATGCCGTCGGTCATCCGGTTCCTTCGCGCGGTGCGTAATCGCAAGCGGGCCATCAAGTTCAGCCGGGAGAACGTCTTCGCCCGCGACCACGGGAAGTGCCAGTACTGCGCCGAACGGGTGAGCCGGCAGGACGCCACCTACGATCACGTGGTTCCCCGCGCCCAGGGCGGCCACACCACCTGGGAGAACGTCGTCATCTGCTGTTTTCGCTGCAACCAGCGGAAGGGGGGCCGCACGCCGCCCCAGGCGGGGATGGCCCTCCTGAGCATGCCCGTCAAGCCGAAGCGGCTGCCGGAGACGTTCCACCTGACCTTCACCTTCGAGCCGGGGATGCCCCTGTCCTGGCGCAAGTTCCTGCGGGACGTGGCCTACTGGCACGGCGAGCTCGAGGACTGATCTCCCGGATCCCCGGGGCGCTGGCCCAGGTCTGGGCAGCGCTCCCGGCGTCCCTCCGGCAGGCGCTCGCGCGGGCGGCGCTGCTCGCCGGGGTGCTCCTGGCGCTGCTCAACGGCGCGGTGAACGCCATCGGGGGAGCCGACGTGTTCCTCCTCTCGCCGCTCCACGTCCGGGCGCGGGCGCGGGCACTGGGTCTCTACGCGCTTCACCGGCCGCGCTGCGCCTTGCGTGCGCATCCTCCGCTGACGCCGCTGCTCGCCGCCGCCGAGCGCCGCCACGGCCTGCCTCCCGGGCTGCTCCAGGCGCTGGTGGAGGTGGAGAGCGGGGGGCGCGTCCACAGCATCTCCTCGACCGGGGCGGTCGGTCCGGCACAGCTGCTCCCCTCCACGGCGCGCGCGCTCGGGGTCTCCGACCCGTTCGACTCCGAGGAGGCGGTGGAGGGAAGCGCACGCTACTTGTCGGAGCAGCTCCACCGGTTCCACTCGGTCCGCCTGGCCGTCGCCGCGTACAACGCCGGTCCGGGCGTGGTGTCCGCCGGTGGGGAGTGGCCGGACGAGACCCGGGCCTACGTGGACGAGGTCACCGAGCGCTACGCCCGGCGCCGCCGCGCGCAGCGTTGACCCCCAGGAACCCGTGCGCGGCCCCCTGGCCCGGGCTAGGAAGGCGGACCTCGACGCATGGTGCTGACCAAGGAGCAGCAGCTCTACACCTATCTGAGTGGCATCTTCGTCGCGGCCCTGCTGCTCGGCGACCTCACCGGAGGCAAGGCCTTCTCGGTGGACGTCGATCTCCTCGGTCTGCGGTACCACCAGCCGGTCTCGGTGGGGCTCTTCGCCTTCCCGGTGACCTTCCTCCTGACGGACATCGTCAACGAGTTCTACGGAACGAAGGGGGCCCGGTTCCTCACCCTGCTCGGGATGTGGATGGCGGTGTTCGCCTTCGTGGTGCTGAACGTCTCGCAGCTCCCCGCGGCGGAACCCAACAGCTACTACACCGACTTCGAGTTCAACAAGGTCTTCGGGGTGGGGGGAAAGCTGTTCGTCGCCTCGATCATCGCCTACCTCTGCGGTCAGTTCCTCGACATCCACGTCTTCGCCTTCTGGAAATCGCTGACCCAGTCGAAGCACCTCTGGCTGCGGGCGACCGGTTCCACGATCGCCAGCCAGGTGGTGGACACCTTCGTCATCAACTACCTGTTCTGGTACGTGTTTCCCTCGGTGGGGAACGCGCAGCCCCGCCCCCTGGGGTGGGTCACGAGCAAGTCGGTCGGCGAGTACCTCATCAAGCTCGTCATCGCGATCGGGCTCACGCCGGCCATCTACGCGCTGCACGAGCTGGTGGTCCGGCGGCTGGGGATTCACCCACATCCACACCCTCCGCGGCCGGAATCGGTCGCCTCGCACGCGCCGTCCGGTGGGGCGGGGTAGGTGCCCGGTGGTTGACGTCTCACGCGAGCGGCGGGCAGCGTTGACGGACCATGTCTCATGGCCCAATTCTGATCGTGGACGACGACGCGTTCGTGCGCACGCTGCTCCGCGAGATGCTCGCGGGTCAGGGCCATGCCCTCCGGGAGGCCGAGAACGGCCAGGAGGCGCTGGAACTGGACGGACCTCCGCCACGGATGGTTCTGCTGGACCTGCTCATGCCGCAGATGAGCGGGATGGAAGCCCTGGCGCGGATCCGGGATCGCTGGCCCTCGACTCCGGTGCTGGTAATCAGCTCGATGGACAGCGAACGGCTGGTGGAAGAGGCGCTAGAGGCCGGAGCCGCCGGATACATCACCAAGCCGTTCCACCCGGTGGAGATCGCATCGGCCGTGAGGCGGGCTCTGGCCGCCTGAGGAGCCCCTTCGGGGGAGACCGATGCCCGAGTACTGGATCGGAGACGCGGAAGGACGGGTGCTCGGGCCGGTGAGCCTGGACGTGGTCCAGGATCTGGTGAACACGGGACGGCTGACCGAGATCACCCGCGTCTCGCGCGACGGCCGCAACTGGGGGGCGCCGGTGTCGTTCCCCGAGGTGATGGCGCTCCTCCTCAACGCGCCCTCGCCCGACGCCTTGCTCCAGTCCGAGCGCCAGGAGGCCGCCCGGGTGCGGGAGCAGCTCAAGACCATGCAGGGGCGTCCGCCGCACGAGATCTTCCGGCTCGAGCGCAACGCCTCGGTGGATGCGTACCGGAACGCGTTCTTCAAGCTGGTGAAGCGCTTCTACCCCGACCGGGTGCGGGCCCAGGCCCACCCCGATCTGCGGAAGGCCTACGCCGACGCCTTCCAGTTCCTGAGCCGGCTGATGGTGCACATCGAGCGCGAGCTCGCCGCGGGCGTGCCGGTCTCGCCGCTCCCGGTGGTGCGCGCCGTGCCCCCGCCTCCCGCCGAGGACGAGCCGCTGACCCCCCTTCCGACCCCGCCTCCCCAGACGGCGCGACCGCTGAGCGTGGTGCCCCGGAGCCCCACCCCGCCTCCCCGGCCGAGCTCGATCGCCGCCCCGCACCACGAGGGTCCCTTCAGCTATCAGCCGCACGAGTTCGTCGGCTTCGTCCGGCGAGATGACCGGATGGAGGTGACCATCCAGGTCACCGCCCGGAACAGCCGGATGTTCACCGAGCACCCGCTGGCCAACCTCAAGACCGACGGATTCTTCCTGGCGTGTGCCCGGTCGCTGCCGCTCGGCACGCTGGTCGACGTCATCTTCCGGTTCGACGGGGAGAACCGCGAGGTGCGCTCCCGCGGCCGGGTCATCCTGGAGAACACCGGCGGCGATCCGACGAGGCCCACCGGCTTCGGGGTGCGGTTCATCACCCTGATCGAGCAGGACCGCCGCTTCATGCAGCAGTTCGTCGACAAGGTGGCTGCGCACTGAAGCGCCGTCCGGGTCTCCCGGCGTGGCTCAGCGCTTGACCAGCTCCCCCCCGCCGGTTCTGGGCGCGGCCGTCCTCGGTGTGGTTCGAGGCCACGGGCCTCTCCTTGCCCGAAGCCGGCCGGGACCAGGCGGTGCGTTCTTCGCTCTCTTCCCTCCACACCCTCGCGGCACCCCGCCTACAGTGGCCGGCCGGTGACCGCACCCAGCACCAGCGCCGCGCGCGCTGCCGGAGGCCGGGACGAGGCCGTGCTCCGGCTGCGCGACGTGACCCGCAGCTTCACCGGGCGGGCCGCGGTCCGCGCGGTCTCGCTCGACGTCCCCCGCGGGCGCACCACCGTGCTCCTCGGGGAGAGCGGGGGCGGGAAGAGCACGCTGCTCCGGCTGATGGCCGGGCTGCTCCTCCCGGAGGGCGGGGAGATCCTCTTCGAGGGGACCCGGCTGACCGCCGAGGCCGCGCCCGGGCTCCGGCGGCGCATGGGCTTCGGGCTGCAGACCGGCGGCCTGTTCCCGCACCTCACTGCCGCCGACAACGTGACGCTGCTCGCCCGGGCTCTCCACCGGCCTCGCGAGTGGCGGACGCGCCGGCTGGAGGAGCTCGCCGGGCTGGTCCAGCTCGACCGGGAGCTGCTCGGACGCTGGCCGGGCCAGCTCTCGGGTGGGCAGCGCCAGCGGGTCAGCCTGATGCGGGCGCTCCTGCTCGAGCCCTCGGTGGTGCTCCTGGACGAGCCTCTGGGCGCGCTGGACCCGGTCACCCGCGGCGAGCTGCAGCGCGAGCTGAGACGCGTCTTCTCGACGCTCGGCACGACGGTGGTGCTGGTCACCCACGATCTGGAGGAGGCCGCCTTCCTGGGTGACCGGGTGGCCCTCCTGCATGATGGGGCGCTGGCGCAGGTCGGCCCGATGGAGGAGCTAGCGGCGCATCCGGCGGACGCGTGGGTCGCGCGCTTCCTCGGCGGGTGGCGCGGAGGGCCGGGCCGGTGAAGGCGCTGCTCCTCGTCGCGCTCGCGGCCGCGGGAGGGCCGGCGCCGGTCCGGGTGGGGAGCAAGGCCTTCACCGAGTCGGTCATCCTCGGCGAGCTGGCGAGGGACGTGCTGGCCCGCCAGGGGCTCCCTGCCGAGCACGTGCACGGGCTCGGTGGTACCCGGGTGGTGTGGGACGCGCTGGTCCGGGGCGACGTCGACGTCTACCCCGAGTACACCGGGACGCTGGCCGAGGAGATCTTCGGGGGCCGGGTCTCCGCCGCCGCCCTGGGTCCGGCGCTGGCTGCCTCGGGAATCGAGCTGGGCCCCTCGCTCGGGTTCGAGGACGGCTACGCGCTCGGGATGCGGGAGGACGTCGCGGAACGGCTGGGCGTCCGTCGCATCTCGGACCTCCGCGCCCATCCCGAGCTCCGGCTGGGGTTCAGCAACGAGTTCCTCGACCGCGGTGACGGGTGGCGGGCGCTCCAGCGGGCCTACGGCCTGCCCCAGCGGGACGTCCGCGGGCTGGAGCACGAGCTCGCCTACCGGGGGCTGCGCGCCGGCTCGCTCGAGGTGATGGACCTCTACTCCACCGACCCGGAGATCCAGGCCGAGCACCTCCGGGTCCTCGAGGACGACCTCCACCACTTCCCCGAGTACCGCGCGGTGCTGCTGGTGCGGAGTGATCTGGAGCGGCGGGTCCCCGGAGCGCGGGCGGCCCTCGAGCAGCTCCGCGGAGCGATCGACGCCCGGACGATGATCGCCCTGAACGCCCGCGCCCGGCTGGATCACGTCCCCGAGTCCAGGGTGGCGGCCGACTTCCTCCGGAGCGCCGCGGGCGGAACGGGGGGCACGGATCGCTCCGAGCCCGGGTGGGCCCGCCGGGTCGTCGCGAGGCTGGGCGAGCACCTGACCCTCGTCGCGGTCGCTCTCGGGCTCTCGCTCGGGGTGGCGGTCCCCCTCGGCGTGCTCGCCGCCCGCCACCGCCGGACCGGTCAGGTGGTGCTCGCTGCGGTCGGCGTGGTCCAGACCATCCCCTCGCTGGCGCTCCTGGTGCTGATGATTCCACTGCTCGGCATCGGGACCCGCCCGGCCATCGCCGCGCTCTTCCTCTACGGGCTGCTCCCCATCGTCCGGAACACCCACAGCGGCCTGACCGGCATTGCCCCCGACCTCCGCGAGTCCGCGGATGCGCTCGGACTGCCGCCGGTCTTCCGCCTCCTCCGGGTCGAGCTCCCCCTTGCCTCGCCGTCCATCGTCGCGGGGGTGAAGACCTCGGCGGTCATCGCGGTCGGCACCGCCACCCTGGGCGCCCTGGTGGGAGCGGGCGGCTTCGGCCAGCCCATCCTCACCGGCATCCGGCTCGCCGACACGGGACTCCTGCTCGAGGGCGCGCTCCCGGCGGCGGCACTGGCGCTCGCGGTCGAGGCGGGCTTCGGCGGCCTCGAGCGGCTGGTGGTTCCCCGCGGGCTTCGACTGCCGGCGGAACCGCCGCGATGAGCGTTTCGCTGGCGAGCGCCCGGGGCCGCGGAATCCTCCTGGCATCCATCGTCGGATCCGGGATGGCCTTTCTGGACGGGACGGTGGTGAACGTCGCGCTGCCGGCGCTCGCACGGGGACTGGGCGCGGACCTCGCCGGGCTGCAGTGGACGGTCGACGCCTACCTGCTGACCCTCTGCGCGTTCCTCCTCACCGGTGGAAGCCTGGGAGACCGGCTGGGCCGCAAGCCGATGTTCGAGCTCGGGGTGGTCGGATTCGCCGGCGCCTCGGTGCTCTGCGCGCTGTCGCCGAGCGTGCTGGCGCTCGCGCTGGCCCGCGGGGTCCAGGGCCTGGCCGCGGCGCTGCTCGTCCCCCTGAGCCTCTCCCTGGTCCGGTCTGGCATCGACGAGCAGGACCAGGGCACTGCCCTCGGCCTCTGGACCGGCCTCTCCGGCGTCACCTCGGCGATCGGCCCGCTGGTGGGAGGCTGGCTGGTGGAAGCGGTCGGCTGGCGCGCCATCTTCTTCCTCAACGTGCCCCTGGCTGCCGTTGCGCTGTGGGCGGCGCGGCGCTACCTCCCGGTGGAAACGGGGGCCGGAGAGAGAGCGCCGGTCGATCTCCCGGGTACCGCCGCTGGCGCGCTCGCGATCGGTGGACTGACCTTCGCGCTCATCGAGGGACCGTCGCACGGCTGGGACGCCCCGGCGCTCGTCTCGGCGGCGCTGGGAATCGTGGCGCTGGTCGTCTTCCTGCGCCTCGAGCGCCGGCCGGAGGCGATGATGCCGCTTTCGCTCTTCCGGCACCCGGTCTTCTCGGCCACCAACGGCGTGACCCTGCTGCTCTACGCCGCCCTGGGCTGCGCCATCTTCCTCCTGATGCTGGAGCTCCAGATCGGAGTGGGGCTGTCGCCGGTGCTGGCCGGGCTCACCCTGCTCCCCGCGACGGCGCTCATGCTGGTGCTCTCCCCGTTCACCGGGTGCTGGGGGAAGTCGCACGGTGGGCGCTGGCCGATGGCGCTCGGCTCGGTGGTCGCCGCCGGTGGCTTCATCGCCTACCTCCTGCTCCGGCCGGGGGCGGCCTGGACGGCGGCCCTGCCGGGGGCGGTGCTCCTCGGCCTCGGGCTGTCGCTGGCGGTCGCCCCGCTCACCGTGGCGGTGCTCGACTCGGTCAGTTCCCAGCGCTCGGGAATCGCCTCCGGGGTGAACAACGCGGTGGCTCGCCTGGCGGGGCTCCTCGGAGTGGCCGGCGTACCCTGGGCCGCAGGACTGTCGGGCCTCGGCCGACAGATCGACCCCGGGCGGCTGACCGAGGGGTTCCACCGGGCCACACTGCTCTGCGCCGGGCTCTGCCTGGCCGCGGCCGGGGCCTCGGCGATCTGGGTTCCCTCGCGGACGGGACGCGGCGGTCTCAGCTCGCGCCCGTGAGCGCAGCGATGCCCGCCCGGGCGACCTGCTCGTCCTCGTGGGAGGCCACTCCGGAGACGCCCACGGCGCCGACCCAGTCAGCCTCCACCTGGAGGGGGAGCCCTCCCTGCACGCGGAGCTGCCCGGGCATTCCCAGCAGTCCGGGCCGCTCCTTGGCCATCTCCTCGACGGCCTTGGTCGGGAGGCGGACCATCGCCGCGGTCCACGCCTTGCGGGTGGCGATCTCCGGCGTCTGCGGCCCGGCGCCGTCCATCCGCTCCAGGGCGAGGAGGAAGCCGCCGTCGTCCACGACGGCGATGCTGACGTTCCACCGGCGCTGCTCGGCCTCGTGCCGGGCGGCGTCGAGGATGCGGCGGGCATCGGACAGGGACAGGGCGCGCTTGGTTCTCATGCGCGGCCCCTTACCGCTCCGAGCGCTCGAGGGGAAGGGTCTCAGCGGGCTCGCCACGCGAGGGAGGTCGCCCCGAGGCCCAGGGCCGCGAGCGCGGCGAGGGCGCCCCGGTGCATGCGGGCCCAGAGCTCGAGGCTCCGCCCCCGGGCCAGGTCGTCGAACGGCCCGTGCGCCCCGCGGTCGCCGGGGACGTAGTGGTCGAGGTTGTCCGGCCGGTCCGGATCGATCGGCTCGTCGGTCTGCTGGCCGGAGTAGCCCTCGCGGGCGAGCACCCGATCGCCGATCGGCCCTGCCACCTTGGCGGAGAGAATGGCCTTCCAGGTGCTGCCGGCGATCCACAGCTCCCGGGTGGGGTGCCTCGCCACGTACAACACCGCGCGGGCGATCACCTCCGGCTGGAAGACCGGCGGGACCGGCATGGGCTGGCGGGGAAGACGGGTGCGTGCGACCACGAACTGGGGGGTGTTCACCGCCGGGAGCTGCAGCATGCAGATCCGCACCGCGGACCGGTCGTGGAGCAGCTCGGAGCGGAGCGAGTCGGTGAACCCGCGGATCGCCGCCTTCGAGCCGCAGTAAGCGCTCTGCAGGGGGATGGACCGGTAGGCCAGCGCCGAGCCGATCTGGAGGACCAGCCCACGGTTCCGGGGACGCATCCGGCGGATCGCCGCCAGCGTGCCGTACACCGTGCCGAGGTACGTCACCTCGGTCACTCGCCGGTACTCGTGGGGAGTCATCTCCATCGCCGGCGACAGCACCGTCACCATCGCGTTGTTCACCCAGACGTCGATGCAGCCCCAGCGCTCGACGACCGAGCGAGCGACCCCCTCGACGGCCCCGGCGTCCGCCACGTCGATGGGGAAGACGGAGGCCTCCCCACCGGCTCGAGCGATCTCCCCGGCGGCGTTCCCGAGAGCCTCGGGATTCCGGGCGACGAGCGCCACCCTGGCTCCCGCCGCTCCGAAGGCCCTCGCGACCGCCCGGCCGATACCGCTCGAGGCGCCAGTCACCACCACGACCTCTCCGTCGAATCGCTCCATGTGACGAAGGATGCGGAGTGCCCGGGACAGTTGCATGGGAGCCCATGCATCTCAAGGTTTCACTCTCATGATCCGCCCATGCAGGCGCCAGTCCGGAGCGCCCGTCTCCAGCCGTCCGACCCGCCCGTTGCCTCGCTGCCACGCCCACCATCCCCGGACGGTGCCCACCCTGCGGTGACACCCACGTCGAGGTTCCTCATGCCCGCCTCCGTCAGCAGCTATCTCCTCCGGCGCCTCACCGAGTGGGGCGTCCGGCGCGTGTTCGGCTACTCCGGCGACGGGATCAACGGCGTGGTCCATGCCTTCAGTCACCTCGAGGACCGGCTGAAGTTCGTGCAGGTCCGCCACGAGGAGATGGCGGCCTTCATGGCCTGCGCCCACGCCAAGTTCACCGGCGAGGTGGGAGTCTGCCTCGCGACCTCGGGCCCGGGCGCGATCCACCTCCTGAACGGACTGTACGACGCGAAGATGGATCACCAGCCGGTGGTGGCGATCGTGGGGCAGGCCGCACGCCCGGCGCGGGGCGGCGCGTACCAGCAGGAGGTCGACCTCCACACCCTCTTCAAGGACGTGGCCCACGAGTTCGTGGAGGAGATGGCCAGCGCGGCACAGGTCAGGCAGCTGGTCGACCGGGCGATGCGCATCGCCCGTGCCGAGCGGACGGTGACTGCAATCATCGTTCCCAAGGACCTCCAGGAAGAGAAGGTCGAGCAGCCGCCGCACCGGCACGACACGGTGCACACCGGGCTGGGCTGGAGCTCTCCACGGGTGGTCCCGGCGGAGTCGGACCTCCGGCGCGCGGCCGAGGTGCTCAATGCCGGCCGGAAGGTCGCCATGCTGGTGGGTGCCGGAGCGCTCGGCGCGACACCGGAGGTGGCCCGCACCGCGGAGGTCCTCGGCGCGGGAGTCGCAAAGGCACTGCTGGGCAAGGCGGTCCTCGACGACCGCCTCCCCTACGTGACGGGCTCCATCGGGCTGCTCGGCACCAAGCCCAGCTGGGTGCTGATGAACGATTGCGACACGCTGCTGATGGTCGGCTCGAGCTTCCCCTACTCCGAGTTCCTCCCCGAGGAGGGCAAGGCCCGCGGCGTCCAGATCGACATCGACGGCCGGATGCTCGGACTGCGCTACCCGATGGAGGTGAACCTGGTGGGGGACAGCGCCGAGACGCTCCGGGCACTCCTTCCCCGGCTGGAACAGAAGACGGACCTCGCGTGGCAGAAGAAGATCGAGCAGGAGATCCAGCAGTGGTGGCGCATCGTCGAGTCCCGGGCGATGGTCGACGCCCATCCGCTGAACCCGGAGCGGGTGTACTGGGAGATGTCGCCCCGCCTCCCGGACGGGGCCATCCTCGCCGGTGACTCGGGCAGCTCGACCAACTGGCTCGCCCGCGACGTGAGGATCCGCCAGGGGATGCTCTGTACCGTCTCCGGAAACCTGGCGACGATGGGCTGCGGCGTCCCCTACGCCATCGGCGCCAAGTTCGCCTACCCCGAGCGGGTGGTCGTGGCCTGCGTGGGCGACGGCGCGATGCAGATGAACGGGAACGCCGAGCTGATCACCATCTCCAAGTACTGGAAGGAGTGGGCCGATCCCCGGCTGGTGGTGCTGGTCCTCAACAACCGGGACCTCAACCAGGTGACCTGGGAGATGCGGGCCATGTCGGGCGATCCGAAGCTGGAGGCGTCACAGGACCTGCCCGACTTCCCCTTCGCCCGCTACGCCGAGCTGCTGGGCCTGCAGGGCATCAAGGTCGAGCGGCCGGATGAGCTGGGACCCGCCTTCGACCGCGCCTTCGCCGCCAGCCGGCCGACCGTCGTCGAGGCCTACACCGACCCGAACGTCGCCACCTTCCCGCCCCACATCACCTTCGACGAGGCGCGGAACTTCACCTACGCGATGCTCAAGGGCGATCCGGACTCGGGAGGCGTCGTGCGCCAGACCCTCCACGAAGCCTGGGCGACGCTGAAGCCCGGCAAGAGGGACTGAGGCTCGTGGCGGACCAGCGCATCGAGCGGCTCGAGGTCCGCGTCTTCTCCGTGCCCACCGACAGCCCCGAGTCCGACGGTACAGCCCGCTGGGACCACACCGTGCTGGTCCTGGTGGAGGCCCACGGCGCCGGGGAGGTCGGCATCGGCTACACCTACACGGCCCGGGCAGCGGGCACGCTCATCCGGGACGACCTGCGACCGTGCGCTCTGGGAGCCGACCTCCACTCGCCCTCGGGCGTCTTCCAGGCGATGGGACGGCGGCTCCGAAACCTCGGGCGCCGGGGCCTCGGCTGGATGGCGCTCTCCGCGGTGGATGCGGCGCTCTGGGACCTCAACGCCCGGGTGCTGCGGCTGCCGCTCTCGGTCCTGCTGGGAGCGGTGCGTCCTGCGGTCCCCGTCTATGGCTCGGGCGGCTTCACCAGCTACACGGTGGACCAGCTGCAGTCGCAGCTGGGCGGGTGGGTGGCGGCGGGAATCCCCCGGGTCAAGATGAAGGTGGGAACCGATCCGGCCGCCGACCCGGCCCGCGTGCACGCCGCGCGACAGGCCATCGGCCCTGCGGCGGAGCTCTTCGTCGATGCGAACGGGGCCTATGACCGCAAGCAGGCACTCGCGAAGGCGCAGGCCTTTGCCCACGACGCCGTGACCTGGTTCGAGGAGCCGGTTTCGTCCGAGGACGTCGCGGGCCTGCGTCTGGTGCGCGACGGGCTCCCGCCCGGGATGGAGGTGGCTGCGGGCGAGTACGCGAGCGATCCCGACAGCCTGCGTCCCCTGCTCGAGGTGGTCGACGTGCTGCAGGCGGACATGACCCGCTGCGGCGGGGTGACGGGGCTCCTCGGGGTGGCGGCACTCTGCGAGGCGTGGCACCTCCCGCTCTCGCTCCACTGTGCGCCGGCCCAGCACGTGCCGGTGGCGGTCGCGCTCCGTCCACTCCGGCACCTCGAGTACTTCCACGACCACGTCCGCATCGAGCGGATGTTCTTCGACGGGGTCGCGCCGCTGGTCGGGGGGGCGATGGTGCCCGGGGCCGAGCCGGGGAACGGACTGGTGCTCCGGGAGAAGGACGCGAAGCGGTTCGAGGTCTGACGGTCGGCGAGCGAGGGAGTGGAGGACGGCGGCGATGCTGCGGCAAGAGACGGAGGAGCGAAGGAGTCGGCGGTCCACGCCACGACGGCCGGAGATGCCCCTCGGACCGCGGAGCCGGGCGGGCGCCGTCGACGTGCCGCGCCTGGAGCGCGTCCTCCAGCGAACGGTGGCCGGTGAGGTCCGCTTCGACGCCGGTGCGCGGGCGCTCTACGCCACCGACAGCTCGAACTACCGGCAGGTCCCGATCGGGCTGGTGGTGCCCCGGTCCGTCGACGACGTGGTGGCCACGGTGTCGGCGTGCCGCGAGGTGGGCGCTCCGGTGCTGTGCCGCGGCGGGGGGACGAGCCTCGCCGGCCAGTGCTGCAACGTCGCGGTGGTGATGGACTTCTCCAAGTACCTCCACCGCATCCTCGAGGTGAACGGGAGGGACGCGTGGGCGCGGGTCGAGCCCGGCTGTGTCCTCGACGACCTCCGCAACGAGGCGAAGAAGTCGAACGTCACGTTCGGGCCAGATCCGGCGACGCACGACCACTGCACGCTTGGCGGGATGCTGGGCAACAACTCCTGCGGTGTGCACGCCCAGATGGCGGGCAAGGCATCCGAGAACGTCCAAGAGCTCGAGGTGCTGACCTACCGCGGGCTGCGCCTCCGGGTGGGCCCCACCCCCGAGGACGAGCTCCGGCGCATCATCGACGCCGGCGGCGAGCGCGGGGAGCTGTACCGGAAGCTCCGCGACTTGCGCGATCGAACCGCGGACCTGGTGCGCCGGCGCTTCCCCCGGATTCCCCGCCGGATCTCGGGCTACAACCTGGATGCGCTCCTTCCGGAGAACGGGTTCGACGTCGCCGCGTCGCTGGTAGGGTCCGAGAGCACGCTGGTGACGATCCTCGAGGCCCGGCTGAAGCTCGTGCCGGCCCGGCCCTGCCGCACGCTGGTGGTGCTGGGGTACCACGACGCAATCCAGGCCGCGGACCACCTCATGGAGGTCCTGGCATTCGAGCCCATCGCGCTGGAGGCGCTCGACTCTCGGCTCATCCAGCAGATCAAGGACAAGCACCTCCAGTCGGACGGGCTGCAGCTGCTCCCTCGGGGGGGTGGGTTCCTGATGGTCGAGTTCGGCGCCGACATGCAGGAGGACGCCCTGGGCCAGGCACACCGCTTCATGGAGGCGCTGCGGAAGAAGTCCGATGCGCCCTCGATGAAGCTCCTCGAGCACAGCGAGGAGGGCGAGGGGGAGCGAATCTGGAAGGTGCGCGAGGCCGGTCTCGGCGCAAGCGCCTTCCCCCGCAACGAGTCCGACACCTGGGAAGGCTGGGAGGACTCGGCGGTGCCGCCGGAGCGGATGGGCGGCTACCTCCGGAAGCTCCGCAAGCTGCTCGACCGCTACGGCTACGACGGTCCCTTCTACGGGCACTTCGGGCAGGGCTGCCTGCACACCCGCATCAACTTCGATCTCTACACCGAGCCGGGAATCGCGAAGTGGCGCGCCTTCCTGGACGAGGCCGCGGACCTCTGTGTCTCGATGGGAGGGTCGCTCTCGGGGGAGCACGGCGACGGGCAGTCCAAGGCCGCGTTGCTCCCCAAGATGTTCGGAGAGGAGGTCGTCTCCGCATTCCGGGAGTTCAAGTCCATCTGGGACCCGGACTGGAAGATGAACCCGGGGAAGGTGGTGGACCCGTTCCCCATCACCACCAACCTCCGGCTGGGCCCGTCGTACGCGCCGCCGCCGGTGAAGACCTGGTTCCACTACCCGAACGAGGGCAGCTTCGCGCGGGCGACCCTGCACTGCGTTGGGGTGGGGAAGTGCCGGCGCGAGGGCGGCGGGGTGATGTGCCCGAGCTACCAGGTCACCCGCGAGGAGGAGCACTCGACGCGCGGCCGCGCCCACCTGCTCTTCGAGATGCTCGAGGGCGAGGTCCTCCGGGACGGCTGGCGCGACGAGCACGTCCGCGAGGCGCTCGACCTGTGCCTGGCCTGCAAGGGCTGCAAGCACGACTGCCCGCTGAACGTGGACATGGCCACCTACAAGGCGGAGTTCCTGGCCCACCACTACAGGGGCCGGCTCCGTCCGCGGCACGCGTACGCCATGGGGCTGATCCACTGGTGGGCAAGGCTGGCGAGCCTCACGCCCCGGGTGGTGAACTGGGTCTCGCAGGCGCCCGGGCTCTCGGCGCTGGTGAAGGTGGCCGGCGGGATCGCCCAGGAGCGCGCGGTCCCACGCTTCGCCCCGCGTACCTTCCGCTCGAGCTTCATGGAGCGGCCGCTGGTGCGGTCGGAGCAGCCGCGGGTGCTGCTCTGGCCGGACACGTTCAACGACCACTTCCATCCCGAGGTGGCGCACGCCGCGGTGGACGTGCTCGAGGCGGCGGGGTTCCACGTGCAGATCCCGCAGGCCCGGCTCTGCTGCGGCAGGCCGCTCTACGACTTCGGGATGCTGGACACCGCGAAGCGCCTCCTGGCCGAGGTCCTGGAGGGACTGCGGCCGCAGATCCGCGCCGGGCTGTTCGTGGTCGGGCTCGAGCCGAGCTGCGTGGCGGTCTTCCGCGACGAGCTCTGCGCCCTATTTCCCGAGGACCTCGACGCCCAGCGCCTCCGGGACCAGAGCTTCTTTCTCTCCGAGTTCCTCGTGAAGCATGGAGGGGCGCTCGACGTGGTGCCGCTGCGGCGGAAGGCCATCGTGCAGGGTCACTGCCACCACCGTTCCGTGCTGGACTTCGAGGCCGAGAAGACGGTGCTCCAGCGGCTGGGTCTCGAGGTCCAGATGCCCGAGCCCGGGTGCTGCGGGATGGCCGGAAGCTTCGGGTTCGAGGCCTCGCACGTCGACGTGTCGAAGGCGATCGGCGAGAAGGCGCTGTTGCCCGCGGTGCGCGCTGCGCATGCGGACACGCTGGTGATCGCCGACGGGTTCAGCTGCCGGGAGCAGATCGCCCAGGGGACGGGACGAGACACCCGGCACCTGGCCGAGGTGCTGCGGTCGGCGCTGGTCCACCCGCCTCCCCCGCCGCCGGTGCGCGTGCGTCGGGTCCGGCTGGCCATGCTCGGTGCGGCCGCCGCCGCCGCGGCAGTGGCAGCTGCGGCAATCGGGTGGAGAAGGAGCAAGCGATGACCATCGGGCGGACGACGTGGGCGATCGCGGAGGGGTACATCCCGGGCTGGAGCAACGGCCCCGAACCGGAGTTCACCAGCCACGAGACGGCGTGCATCCTGAATCCCGGCGACCACGATGCCCACGTGGAGATCACCATCTTCTTCTCCGACCGAGACCCGGTGGGCCCTTACCGGGTGACCGTGCCGGCGCGGCGAACGAGGCACGTGCGCTTCAACGACCTGAACGCGCCGGAGCCGATCCCGCGCGAGACGGACTACGCCAGCGTCCTGCACTCGGACGTGCCAGTCGTCGTCCAGCACACCCGGCTCGATTCCCGGCAGAGGGCGAACGCGCTGATCACCACCATCGCCTATGCCTCGGACCGATGAGTGGCCGCCCGCTCCCCCCGGGGAGCGCGGCGTTCCCCGGGGAGGTGAGCAACAGGCATGTCGTCCGGTACCCACGCCCGGGTTGGGGTGACCACCGCCCTGCAGAAACGTCAGCCCGCACCCATACGGTGGATCCCCCGCTGATCGCCCGTCCAGCGCGATCGGGGGGTGAGGAGCGACGTGCGATGGAGCTGTCCTGGGTGGCGGGAACGGGGATTCTGGTGACCGCGGCTGCGGTGCTGGGCTGGTTGCTCGGTCGGGCCCGGCTGGCGGCGGCCCACGTGGCAGAGCGTGCCTCGCTCGAGACGTCGCAGCAGGTCCTCGCCGAGCGGGTGAGGGGCCGGGAGGCGGAGGTCCAGGAGCAGCTCCGTGCGGTGCTCGCGGCCACCGCCCGGGCCGAGATGCTCGAGGACCAACGCTCGCGCGCCCTGGCCCAGCTGGCCGCCGAGCGGGCGGCTCGCGCCGAGGAGCAGCGGGCAATGGACGAGAAACTGCGCCTCGTCCAGGCCACCCAGGAGGAGCTGACCGAGCGCTTCAAGGCGCTGTCGCACGACGCGCTCCAGTCGAACGCCCAGACCCTCCTCGAGGTCGCCAAGGCACAGCTGGAGAGGACGCAGGAGGTAGCCAAGGTCGAGCTGGATGCACGCTCGACCGCCATCGACGCCCTGGTGGCGCCGCTGCGCGAGGCGCTGGAGAAGGTGGATGGCAAGCTCGCCGAGCTGGACCAGTCTCGCGAGCGGGCGCAGGGGGCGCTGGGCGAGCAGCTCCGGGCGCTCGCCGAGTCGCAGGATTCGCTCCGGACACAGACCGAGCGGCTGGTGGGCGCGCTCCGGGCCCCGAACACGCGCGGCCGGTGGGGGGAGGTCCAGCTCCGCCGGGTGGTGGAGCTGGCGGGGATGGTGGACCGCTGCGACTTCACCGAGCAGAGCCGGGTGGAGGGGGAGGGGGGCACCCTCCGGCCGGACCTGGTGGTTCACCTTCCCGGCGAGAAGCAGGTGGTGGTGGACAGCAAGGTGCCGCTCCAGGCCTACCTCGACGCCCACCAGGCCGCCGACGAGCCCACTCGGCAGTCGCGGCTCGCGGCCCACGCCGTGGACGTCCGCCGCCACGTTCGCAAGCTGAGCGAGAAGAGCTACGCCGCGCAGTTCGAGTCCGCGCCGGAGTTCGTGGTGATGTTCATGCCCGGGGAGGCCTTCCTCTTCGCCGCGCTGGAGAAGGATCCGCAGCTCATCGAGTTCGGGGCGGAACAGAACGTGATCCTCGCGACGCCGACCACGCTGATCGCGCTCCTCCGCGCGGTCGCCTACGGCTGGCGCCAGGAGCAGGTGGCGAAGAATGCGCGCGACATCCAGGCGCTGGGTCGAGAGCTCCACGACCGGCTGCAGACGGTGGTCAAGCACCTGGCCACGCTCGGGCAGCGGCTGGGGGGCTCGGTCGACGCGTACAACGCGGCCATCAACTCGCTCGAGGCCCGGGCGCTGGTCACGGCGCGGAAGTTCCGTGAGCTCGGCGCCGGCGGCGAGTCCGACATCCCTCGCCTCGAGCCGGTCGAGTCGCTGGTCCGGCAGCTCGACATCCTGGTGCTCCCCCCTGGGCGCCGCGGCGGACACGAGGCGGCCTGAAGCGGCATCGGCCCGAAACGGGGCGCACGAGGGTGTTCCTCGAGCGGCGATCCGGAGCGCCCGACTGCATCCGGCTCCTCGCCGCCAGCTACAGCCCGGGACGACCGCCGGGCAACTGCAGCGCCCACGTCGCGAAGGCGAGCATGTCCGCCGCCTCCTCGATCTTCTTGGTGGTGGGCTTCCCCGCCGAGTGCCCGGCGCGGGTCTCGATGCGGACCAGCACCGGCGCCGGGCCGGCCTGGGCGGCCTGGAGCGTCGCGATGAACTTGAAGGTGTGGGCCGGGACCACCCGGTCGTCGTGGTCGGCGGTCATCGCCAGGGTGGGCGGATAAGCCGTCCCGGGCCGGATGTTCTGCAGCGGCGAGTAGGCGTAGATGGCCTTGAACTGCTCCGGATCGTCCGACGAGCCGAAGTCCGACGTCCACGCCCAGCCGATGGTGAACTTCTGGAAGCGGAGCATGTCCATCACGCCGACCGCGGGGAGGGCGCAGCCGAACAGGTCCGGCCGCTGGGTCATCACCGCGCCCACCAGGAGCCCTCCGTTCGAGCCACCCTCGATCGCCAGCCGGGCAGGGACGGTCCACCGCTCCTTCACCAGCCACTCCGCGGCGGCGATGAAGTCATCGAAGACGTTCTGCTTCTTCAGCTTCGTCCCCGCCAGGTGCCAGGCCTCGCCGTACTCGCCGCCGCCCCGGATGTTGGGCACCGCCAGCACGCCCCCGCGCTCCATCCAGGCGAGCCAGGTAGGCGAGAACCTCGGCGTCTCCGAGATGTCGAAGCCGCCGTAGCCGTAGAGGAGAACCGGTCGGTTGCCGTCCGGCGTCGTGCCCTTGCGGAAGCTGAGGGTCATCGGCACCCGGGTGCCGTCCTTGCTCGGATAGAAGACCTGCTGGCTGTCGTACTCGTTGGGCTCGAACTTGAGCTGGGGGGCCCGGAACACGCGTAGGGTGCCGCTTCCCGGCTGGAGGCGAAGGATGGCGGGCGGCGAGGCGTAGGTCTCGAAGGAGAAGTAAGTCTCGTCCTGTGTCAGCCGGCCGGCGAATCCCTTGGCGGTTCCGAGCGATGGCAAGTTGAGCTTCTGCTGGAGCTTGCCGTCGAGGCGGTGGATCTCCACCACGCTGTGGGCATCCTGCAGATAGTTGAGGACGAAGCGCCGCCCCACGGCCGCGGCCTCCTGGAGTCGGGCGTCGGTCTCCGGGACCAGCGTCTTCCACCGCGCCCGGTCCGGAGCGCGCATGTCGATGGCGAGGATCTTCCCCTTCGGCGCATCGAGCGTCGTCAGGAACCACAGCACTGGCCCCTGGCTCCCGATGAACTCGTACCGGGCCTCGAGCACGTCGATCAGCGGACGGACCTTCGAACCCTTCTGGTGGAGGTCCTGGAGGTAGACCCGGTTCCGCGGGTCGGTGCCCTGAGAGACGGCGATCACCAGCCAGCGGCCGTCGTCGGAGACCGTGGCGCCGAAGCCCCACTCCTTCTGGTCCTTGCGCTCGTAGACCAGGCGGTCCGCGGACTGGGGCGTTCCGAGCCGGTGGTAGTAGAGCTTCTGGAAGTAGTTGGTGTCCCGCAGCTGGTTGGGGCCGTGCTCGTCGAAGCGGGAGTAGTAGAAGCCGTGGCCGTCCGGGGTCCACTCCGCGGCCGAGAACTTCACCCACTGGATGCGGTCGGGCAGGTCCTCGCCGGTGTCCGTCTTCCGGACACGCCACTCCTCCCAGTCGCTTCCGGCCTCGGCGAGGCCGTAGGCGACCAGAGAGGCGTCACGCGAGGGAACCGCCCTCGCCAGCGCGACCGTTCCGTCCTTGCTCAGGGTGTTCGGATCGAGCAACACCCGGGGCTCGAAGCGGGGCAGGTCCACCACGTGGAGCACCGGCTGGTTCTGGAGTCCGCTGTTCCGCTCGAAGAAGACTCGCTTGCCCTCGCGGAAGGGCACGCCGTACCGCTCGTAGTCCCAGAGCGCAGTGAGGCGCTCCCGGAGCGGCCCGCGGTCGGGGATGGTGGAGAGGAAGCGTTCGGTGAGGGACTGCTCGGCGTCGATCCACTCCTGGTATCCGGGACTGGCGGGGTCCTCGAGCCAGCGGTACGGGTCGGCCACCTTGGTGCCGTGGTAGTCGTCGACGACGTCGACCTTGCGGGCGACCGGGTAGGTGAGGGCGACACCGGCGTCCGCCGCCTGGGCCCGGGCGGACGCGGGAGGCGGGGCGGCGGGCGCGGGCGCGTGCGAGCAGGCGAGGAGCGCGAGGGGGAGCGAGGCCAGCAGGGCGGCTCTCATCAGGGCGCCTCGAAGAGTGCCGCCGCGCCCATCCCTCCACCGATGCACATCGTGACCACACCGTACCGACCGCCTCGGCGCTTCAGCTCGCGAAGGAGCGTCGCCGTCATCCGGGTGCCGGAGACGCCCAGCGGGTGCCCGAGGGCGATCGCGCCGCCGTTGGGGTTCACCTTCGCCCGGTCGATGCCCAGCTCGCGGATGCAGTACAGCGCCTGCGCGGCGAAGGCCTCGTTCAGCTCGAAGAGGTCGATGTCCTTCACCTCGAGCTTGTTCTTGGCCAGGAGCTTCCGCACCGCGGGGACGGGGCCGATGCCCATGATCTCCGGAGGGACGCCGGCGACCTGGAAGTCGATGAAGTAGCCCAGCGGCTTGACCCCCAGTGCCTTCGCCCGCTCCTCGGACATCACCACCGCGGCGGCCGCGCCGTCGGTCAGCGGAGAGGCGTTGCCGGCCGTGACGCTGCCCTGGGGATTGAAGGCCGGCTTGAGCTTCGCCAGCCCCTCGAGGGTGGTGTCGGGGCGGAGGATGGTGTCCTCGGAGACGGTGACCTGGTGCGGGTTCCCGCCGTCGTCGAAGACCTCGGTCTTCACCGGGACGATCTCGTCCTTGAAGATGCCCTTCTTCCGGGCCTCGGCCGCGCGGCGCTGACTCTCGTAGGCGAAGGCGTCCTGGTCGGCCCGGGAGACCTCGAAGCGCTTCGCCACGTTCTCGGCGGTGGCGCCCATCGAGGTGTAGATCTCGGGGTGCTGCTCCATCAGCTCGGGATTGGCCGAGACCTTGTTCCCGCCCATGGGAACCATGCTCATCGACTCGGTGCCGCCGGCCACTGCGACGTCGTACATCCCGGCGGCGATCGATTGGGCGACCTGGGCGATGGACTGCACGCCCGAGCTGCAGAACCGGTTGATGGTCATGGCGGGGACGCTGTCGGGCAGGCCGGCGAGGAGCGCGGCCTGGCGGGCCACGTTCATCCCCTGCTCGGCCTCGGGCATGGCACAGCCGATGACGACGTCGTCGACCGCCGAGGGCTGGAGCCCCGGGACGGCGGCCACCGCGGCCTTGATGGCATCGGCGGCCAGCGTGTCGGGGCGGGTGTCCTTGAACTCGCCCCGGAGGGCACGGGTGAAGGGGGTTCGAACGGCGCTGGCGATGACGACTCGGGGGGCCATGGTGGGGCGTTCTCCTAATCAGTTCCGGAGGGGCTTGCCGGTTTCCAGCATGTACGCGATGCGGTCCTGAGTCTTCTCCTCGCCACAGAGCGAGAGGAAGGCCTCGCGCTCGAGGTCGAGGAGGTGCTGCTCGCTCACCGGGCTGAAGGCCGAGACGTCCCCGCCGGTGATGACGTGGGCCAGCTTCTGGCCGATGTGCCGGTCGTAGGCGCTGATCTGGTTGTTGACCTGCATGTCGTACAGCATCATGTCGACGGTGGCAGCTCCGCTCCGGCCGGGAAGCCGGAAGTGGGTCGGCCGCGGCGGCCGGAAGCCGGACTCCGCCATCCCCAGCACCCGCGCCTTGGCGTCGCTGAGGAGGAAGTCGCGGTTGAGGCTGATGCCGTCGGCGCGGCCCAGGAAGCCGATCTCCCGAGCCTCCTCCGCCGAGGTGGCCACCCTGGCCGTGCCGATGGTGAGGAACAGCTTCTTGAGGAAGGGCAGCGGGTCGAAGTCACGGTCGGTGGCGAACGGCCCGTAGAGGTTCCTGAGGAGCATGAGGTTCCCGCCGCCGCCCGGGACGAGGCCCACGCCCACCTCCACCAGACCCATGTACAGCTCGGCCGCGGCCTGGATGGCGTTGGCGCCCATGGTCGCCTCGGCCCCGCCGCCGAGGGTGAGGCCGAAGGGCGCGGCCACGACCGGGATCGGGCTGTAGCGCATCCGCTGGTTCACGCCCTGGAAGCCGGCCACCAGCTTGTCGACCGAGGCGAGGTCGTCGCTCTTGATGGCCATGAGCAGGGCCATGATGTTGGCGCCGGCGGAGAAGTTCTGCCCGTCGTTGCCGAGGACCAGGCCCCGGGCGGAGGCCTCGGCTCGGTCGAGCGCGGCGTTCATCATCGCGACGATGCCGTCGTCGATGGAGTTCATCTTGGTGTGGAACTCGAGGAGCAACGCCCCGTCGCCCATGTCCCAGAGCGTGGCGCTGTCGTTGCCGTCCAGGCGCCGGTTGGCGCGGCGGAGGTGCTCGACGCGGAGGGTGCGCGGGTTCTCCTTCACCGGCACCGACTTCCTCGCCGGGATGTCCCAGGCGGTGTCCCTCGTGCCGTCGACGCCGTAGAAGCTCTCCCGGCCGGAGGCGAGCATCTGCTCCACCCAGGCGGCGGGCTTCAGCCCGAGCTCCTTCATGCGATCGACGCCCTTGCGGACACCGTAGGCGTCCCAGACCTGGAAGGGGCCGAGGTCCCAGGCGAAGCCCCAGCGGAGCGCCCGGTCGATGTTCACGATGTCGTCGGAGATCTCCGGGATGCGGCGGCTGGCGTAGGCGAGCGAGTCGAGCGTCACCCGCTCGGCGAACTTCGCGGCCTTGTCGGAGCCGGTGAGCACGGTGCGGATCCGCTCCGCCACGTCGTCGATGCCCTTGGCCGCGCCGAGCGAGTCGAAGCGCACCTTCTGCTGCGACCGGTAGGTGAGGGTGGCGAGGTCGAGGACCTGGATCTCGCTCTCCCCGTCCTTGCCCTTCACCTTCTTGTAGAAGCCGGAGCCGGTCTTGTCGCCCAGCATCTTCGCGGCGACCATCTTCCGGACGAACTCGGGGACCTGGAAGGTCTCGCGCTCCTCGTCCTTGGTGAGCGTGTCGTAGCAGTTCTGGGCGACGTGGACGAAGGTGTCGAGGCCGACGATGTCGGTCGTGCGGAAGACCGCGCTCTTCGGCCGCCCCATGGCCGGGCCGAAGATCTTGTCCACCTCCTCGACGCTGAGCTCGGCCTTCTGCATGTCGCGCAGTACCCGGAGCATCCCGTAGGTGCCGATGCGGTTGGCGATGAAGTTGGTGGAGTCCTTGGCCCAGACGATGCCCTTGCCCAGCGTCTCCTCGCCGAAGCGGGCCATCCGCGTGAGGACGCCGGGGTCGGTGTCCGGGCCGGGCACCAGCTCCAGCAGCTTCATGTACCGGACCGGGTTGAAGAAGTGGGTGACCAAGAAGCTCTTCCGGAACGCGGGACCGCGGCCCTGGAGCATCCCGGTGACCGAGAGGCCCGAGGTGTTGGAGCTGATGATCGCGCCCGGCTTCAAATGGGGCTCGACCTTGGCGAACAGCGCCTGCTTGACGGCGAGGTCCTCCTTCACGACCTCCACCACCCAGTCGCACCCGGCGATGCGGCCGAGGTCGTCCTCGAAGTTGCCGACCTCGATGAGGTCCAGCGCGGCCGGGGTGTAGAGCGGCGCAGGGCGGAGCTTCTTCA
>DATJVY010000035.1:0-13138 GCA_035501615.1 Myxococcaceae bacterium | reverse complement strand
CGCGCCTGTCGCGCTGCGTCAAGCGCGAGCCGGACCGAGAAACCCTAGGGGAGTCGTGCCGTGAAGATCCTGGTGACCGCGAAGCGGGTGGAAGACCCCGAGTCGAAGATCAAGGTGAAGGCCGATGGCTCGGGCATCGTGCAGGAGGGGCTGAAGTACAAGATCAACCCCTTCGACGAGATCGCCGTGGAAGAGGGTCTCCGCCTGGCCGCGAAGCACGGCGGCGAGGTGGTGGTCGTCAGCATCGGGGCCAAGGAGGTGCAGGAGCAGCTCCGGCACGCCCTCGCGATGGGCGCAACGAAGGCGGTGTGGGTCAACCACGCCGGTGCTCTCGACCCCATGTCCGCCGCCGCGCTCCTCAAGGGCGTCGTCGAGCGCGAGAAGCCGGACCTCGCCATCCTCGGCAAGCAGAGCATCGACGACGACCAGAACCAGACCGGCCAGTACCTCGCCGAGTGGCTCGGCTGGAGCCAGGCCACCTTCGCGTCCAAGGTCGATTCGCTGGAGAGCGAGGCCGAGAAGGCCAAGGCGCCCGCGATCCAGGTCGCGGCGGACGGGAAGACGGCCCAGGTGGTCCGCGAGGTGGACAACGGCCTGGCCACTCTCTCGGTCAAGCTGCCGGCGGTGGTGACCACCGACCTGCGCCTCAACCTCCCCCGCTACGCGTCGCTCCCCGGCATCATGAAGGCCAAGAACAAGCCCATCGAGGAGCTGACCCCGGCCGCGCTCGGCGTCGACCCCAGCGCTCAGGTCGAGGTGGTGAAGCTGTCCGCCCCACCGCCGCGCAAGGCGGGCATCAAGGTCGGCGACGTGCAGGAGCTGTTCACGCGGCTGAAGAACGAAGCCAAGGTCATCTGAGGAGCCGAGAGAGAGCCATGTCCACCGTCCTCATCGTCGCCGAGGCCCAGCCCGACGGAAGTCTCAGGAAGGCCACCCTCAACGCCATCCACGCCGGGAAGGACCTGGCGCAGAAGGCCGGGGCCCCGCTGCATCTCGCGCTGCTGGCGGAGGATCCGGCGAGGCTCGCCGAGGCGCTCAAGCCCTACGGCGCCGCCGCCATCCACACCATCGCCTCGCCCGCCTTCGCCCACTACGTGGCCGAGTCGTTCGCCCCCGCGGTGGCCGCCCTCGCGACCTCGATCGGCGCGAGCTTCGTCGGCGCGGCCGCCACCGCCCAGGGGCGTGACCTCCTGCCCCGGGTCGCCGCGCGCCTCAAGGCGGCGATGGCCTCCGACGTGCTCGCCTTCTCCGGCTCGGGCACGGACATCACCTTCACCCGTCCGATGTGGGCCGGCAGCGTCATCGCCGACGTGAAGCTGAAGACGCCGGTGAAGGCGTTCACCGTCCGGGCGACCGAGTTCTCCGCCGCCGAGCCCGGTGGCTCTGCCGAGGTGAAGGCCTTCGCGCCGCCCGCCGACGTGGCCGGCGCGCCGACCCAGTTCGTCTCCTTCAACGAGGTGAAGAGCGCCCGGCCCGAGCTCACCGAGGCCAGCATCGTCGTCTCCGGTGGGCGCGGAACGAAGGGTGACTTCAAGGAGATCGAGGCCCTGGCCGACGAGCTCGGCGCCGCGGTGGGTGCCTCCCGGGCGGTCTGTGACGCCGGCTGGGTGCCCAACGATCTCCAGGTGGGCCAGACCGGGAAGGTGGTGGCTCCCAAGCTCTACATCGCCGCGGGCATCTCCGGCGCCATCCAGCACCTCGCAGGGATGAAGGGCAGCAAGACCATCGTGGCGATCAACAAGGACCCCGAGGCCCCCATCTTCCAGGTGGCCGACTACGGCATCGTGGGCGACCTCTTCAAGGTGCTGCCCGAGCTTCGCGCGGCCATCCACGCCGCGAAGTGACCCCCGCACCCGCCACCCTCGAGGGCGACGCGGTCCTCCGCTCCCTGGGCATCCACCGCCTGGCGATGCCCGTGCCCTTCCCGGACGCGGGCGGGCCGGTGAACGCCTACGCGCTCGAGGACGGCCGGGGCGGCGTGGCCTTCTTCGACACCGGCATCGGCACGCCCGAGGGCATCGCCGCGCTCGAGGCCGGCGCGAGCGCGGCCGGTCTCGACCTCGCCCGCTGCACCGACCTCGTCGTCAGCCACGGACACGTGGACCACTGCGGCAACGCCCAGCTGCTCGCCGAGCGCAGCGGCGCACCGGTCCGCATCCATGCCGGGGACATGGAGAAGGTCGTGGGGGAGGACGTCTGGGAGGCGCGGACGCCCACCTACGCCGCCTTCCTCAGGCGGCAGGGCGTGCCCGAGGAGCAGCTGCCGCGTCTCCTCTCCATCGGCCGGCACACCGGGAAGTACAGCCGCCGCGTCGATCCCGCGCGCGTGCGGCCGCTGGTCGAGGGCGAGCGGCTCGCGGTCGGGAAGCTGCGGCTCGAGGTGCTCCACCTTCCAGGCCACACCCCGGGGCTGGTCTGCCTCTGGGACGCCGAGCATGGGCTGCTGTTCGCCGACGACCACCTGCTCGCGAGGACCTCGCCGAACCCCTTCCTCGAGCTGGTGGATGCGCGGACCACCCGCCGATCGCTGGTGCAGTACGTCCACAGCGTCACCCGGGTCCGGGCGCTCGACGTCGACTGGGTCCTCCCCGGACACGGGGCGCCGTTCCAGGGTCACCGCGCCGCGATCGATTCGCTGCTCCGTTTCCACGACCGCCGGCAGGAGAAGCTGCTCGCCGAGCTCGGGTCCGGTCCGCGCACGCCGCTCGAGCTCTCGGGCGCGCTGTTCGGACCCCAGGAGGGGGCCAGGCTCTACCTGACGCTCTCCGAGGTGGTCGGGAACCTCGAGGTGCTCGAGGACGCCTCCCGGGTGCGCCGGCTCGAGGACGGCCCCGTCGACCGCTGGACCCTCGCCGCCTGAGCTGCCCGGGGCGGGACCGACCCGCGGCCTTTCCTGGCTTGCCATGGTTCCTGGATTGAAGCGCGGCTGAACGGCGCTCTCGCCGGCGGAGATGGCTCGCGGGCGGCGTCCCTCCGGGTGCAAGCTCGACATCCCGAGGGGTGGCTCGCATGGCAGGTCGGAGCGGTGCATGGGTGGCCGTCGCCGCCGCCGGTGCGCTCCTCGGCTGCCGGAATCTCGATCTCCCGGATGTCCCGCCCGATGGAGGCGCCCCGGCGCAGTTCTCCCTCGTGCAGCCTGCCGAGGGTGAGACGGTCGCGCTGCTCGCCCTGGTCCGCGTCGACGCCCAGTCGGTGCACGGCATCCGGGCGGTGACGCTGGGCTGCGGGGCCGGGCTCACCGTGGCCGCCTGGACCGTGGCGCCCTACAGCGGGCTGGTCGACCTCTCCAGCTGCGTCGCGGTCGCCGGCCCGCCGGACGGGTCGACGGGGCTGCGGCCGCTGACCCTCGTGGTGACGGTCGTGGACGGGATCGGCCGCTCGCAGACCGCGAGCCGCGGGGTGGAGCTCGATGCGCGGACGGTGGGACTGCGGGTCGACGCCCCGGCCACCATCACGCCGCACGCCTTCCTCGAGGTCCGGGTGCAGGGCGACGGCCCGCTCTCCGCGCCGCCCGAGGTCCAGCTCGATGGCCAGCCCCCGTCGCGCGTCCTCCTGGACACCGATGCCGGCGTCGCGGCGCTCTACCGCGTCCAGTACGACGACACGCCCGGGCTCGGAGCCGATGCGCTCGCGCCGGGGGCCGCCGTCAGCTTCGAGGTGCTGACCGAGACCGAGCGCCCGGTGCGGCTCTCGGTGGACGCCCGCTCGGCGAGCAACGGGAACCCCACCCACGTCGACCTGTCGCTCCTGCTCACCCGGGTGACCTGGGATCGCCCGAGCGCCGGCCGGATGGCGCTCACCGCGGCCGAGGCGGTGGCGACCGCGGACGGAGTGCAGCTGCCGCTGGCGACGGACGACCTGCTCCCCGGCCCCACCTCGCGCTGGCTCCCGGGCCTCCACGCCGCAGCCGACGGCACCTTCCACGCGTTCAACTCCGGCCAGCTCCCCGGTGGCCTCGACGGGGGCTACCTGGCGCGCGGGCTGGACGCGCAGGGACGGACGCTCTTCTCCAGCGCGGCGGGGGCAGCGCTCTCCTTCCTGCCGGCGACCTTCCCTGGCCCGCCGCAGGCGTTCAACGTCCCGTTCGCCCTCGGGCCTCCGCTCACCCGCGTGGGCAGTGCGCTGTGCGCTCCGGACGTCCTCGGCGGAACGCCGAGCGGAGGGTGCGTCGCCGGCACTGCGACCCAGACCCTCTCCTGCGTCGGGGCAGGTGGGCCCGTCCCCGGCCTCTCCGGGAGCAGCACGACGCTCTCGCTCGGGGCGCCGACGCCGGGCGCGACGGCCGGCTCGGGTGGAGCCCTCCCCGACGGTGGCGTGGCGACCGCCTACCTCGCTCCGGCCGGCACGGCGTGCGGGGACCTCTGGGCGGTGGGGGCGCTGGGCGGGAGCTTCGCCTTCACGCCGCGGGCGGACCCCGACCGGCCGGGCTGCTCCTTCCTCGGGGTCCGGCGGCTGTTCGCCGTGGGGGACGGGACCTTCGCCGTCGCCCTCGACGCGAGCTGCGGCGGGGTGGCCGACTTCCCGCTGGTCCTGGTGGATGCCACCGGCAAGCTGCTCGGCGGGTACGTCACGGCGCGCACCGCGCCGGCGCCGGCTCCGGTCGAGGCGATCGCCGCGCTGCGGGACGGTTCCCTGGTCTCGCTCCGGAACGCGCCCCCGTTCACGGTCTTCGAGCGCTGGCTCCCGGGCGGGACCCAGCCGGCGAGCACCGCGTCCATCTCGGGCCTGTATGCCTTCGTCCCGGGTGCGCAGCCGGCCGCGCCGGTCAACGTCTCGCCGCGCGACGACGGCTCGCTGACGGTCCTCCTCGGCGGAGGCCCGAACGGGACGGCGGTGGCGCACTTCGGACCGGGCCTGTCCCCGCGGTGGCTGTACTTCTATCCCCGGCCGCTGGCGCCGGCGACCGACGATCCGCGCCTCGTGGGCGCTCCCTCGCTCGAGGACAGCTACCTGCTCGACGGCCGGAACCAGCGGGTGGTGGCGCTGCGTGCCGGGCGGGTCGGCGGAGCGACGCCGATCCAGGTCACCCTCGACCGGACCACGGCGACCGTCGCGCCGGGGGGCACGGTGCAGTTCCAGGCCACCGTGCTGGGCACCTCGGCGACCGACGTGGTGTGGAGCGCTCCCGACGGGGGGACCATCACCCAGACCGGCCTCTTCACCGCCCCGCAGCTGCTGGGGAGCTACCGGGTCGTCGCCACGAGCAAGGCCGATCCGACCAAGACGGCGACGGCGGTGGTCACCGTGCAGAACCCCACCCCGGTGACGGTCATGGTCTCGCCGGGCTCGGTGACGCTCGCCCCGGGAGCGACGCAGCAGTTCACCGCCACCACGAGCGACGACTCGTCCGTCACCTGGAGCGCTCCCGACGGGGGAAGCATCACCCCGGGCGGGCTGTTCACGGCGCCGCTCGCGCCCGGTACGTACCGGGTGGTGGCGACCAGCGTCACCGACGGGAAGAGCTCGGGAACGGCGAACGTCGCGGTGATGCCGCCCGACGGTGGCGCCGGCGTCGTCATCACCACCAGCCCCAGCCCAGCGTTCGTCGACCCGGACGCGCTCCTTTCCCTGACCGCGACGGTGGCCGACGGCGGTGCGGTGACCTGGTCCTTCGCGCCCGATGCGGGATTCCTCACTCCGAATGGCAACACCGCGACCTGGTTCTCCTTCGCCCCGTGCGACTCCACCATCATCACCGCCACCGCCGTGGCCGACCCGAGCAAGAGCGGATCGGTCCAGGCGGTGGTGAACGGCATCCGGAGCGTCTCGGCGAGCGCGACGCCGTCCCCGGTGGTGATGGGCGCGACCGCCACGCTCTCGGCCACCGTGCAGACCTGCGGCGACAAGCTGCCGGGGAGCGTCAGCTTCAGCGTCCTCCCTGGTGGACGTGGCACGGTGACGAGCACCGGCCCCCTGGCGGCGAGCTTCACCAGCAGCGACCCGATCGACTTCAGCGTCACGGCCAGCAGCCAGCAGGACTTCTCGAAGGCGACGACCTTCACCCTCTCGGTGGTTCCGCCCCCCTGCGTGCAGCGGCCGCTGATTCCGATCCTGGCTCCGTCGGATCCATCCGGGCAGGGATTCATCCAGCTCTCGAGCGTCCCTCTCGCGGTCGCTCCCAACGGTGACGTGGTGGTGGGAGCGATGGAGCGGGACTCGGACGCCATCTACCGCTTCTACGTGCAGCGCTGGAATGGAGTGTCCTGGAGCCCGGTGGGCCCCGCGCTCTCGACTGGAAGCACCGGCGGCTCTCCCATCGGGGCCATGGCGCTGGATCCGGCGGGCAACCCGGTGGTGGCCTATCCCCGGTGGAACGCCGCCGCGTTCCAGTGGGACCTCATCGTCACCCACTGGGATCCGGTGGGGACCAGCTGGGTGGACTACGGCCCGGCTGCCCAGGCGGGGCAGTGGCTGACCGGCGGTCTCGCCCTCGTCGTGCCCTCCGGCGGGAACCCGGTCATCGCATACCTGGGAACCGGGGTCACCCCGGTGGTCGTGCGCGCCTGGAACGGCTCGGACGCCTTCGACCCCCTGGAGACGGACCAGGTCTCGTCACAGGCGGCGTCCACTCCCGCGCTGGGTGGGAGCACCCCGACCAGCCTCGTCGTCGGATGGACCAGCGAGGCCCCGACGCCCATCGGCCAGTTCACGCCGCAGTCCAAGCTCGTCGGCGGCGCCTACCTGGGCCTTCCCCCGAACTACGACCCGACGAACGCCGTCGGACCGGCGGCGCCCTCCCTGACGTTCGACGGGACCGGGGCGCCGGTCATGGCCTGGAAGGATTATCCGGACACGAGCGGCTTCGCGGACGTCCGGGTGGCGCGCTACGCGGCCGGAGCGTGGACGGCGGTCGGAGGAGCGATCCCCGGGCACCTCGCCGCTCCGTTCTCGCAGATCCAGGTCGTCTACAATCCGACCCGGAACCGGCTCGCCGTGGCGACGGTCCAGACCGCGAACGACAACGCCGCGGTGTACGAGTTCGACGGAACGCAGTGGGCCGCGTTCTGCATCCCTGCCATCGACCCGGCGAACGTCGACGGTCTCGCCACGGTGGACTTTGCCGGTCTCGCCGTCGACGCGGCCGGCAACTACCTGCTCGGAGCCTCGGGGGAGGGTTCCTTCGTGCTCCCCGTCCAGCGCATGGGCCCCTGAGCGAGGAGCTCAGCCGCCGTGGCAGGCCCGGTTCATCTCCTCGGGTCCGGCGTAGCGCGGAAGCGGCAGGCCCTCCCCGCCGGGGGGAACGCGCTTGGCTCCGGAGCGCTTCTCGATCTCCCCGAGGAGCCGCCAGTAGGCCTCCTTCGGCGGGACGCCCGGATAGAGCCGCTCGAGCCCGAGGTCGCCCAGCCGGGCCCGGAGGACTGCAGCTCCCTTCTCGGCGTCGGCCCAGGAGAGGACCAGGTCGGTGAGCACAGTGCTCCGGCCGTCCGCGGCCGGCACCACCCCCAGCGCCAGGCCGAGGATCTTCCGGAAGGGAAGGGGATTGGTTCCGGTGGGGGTGGAGACCACGAGGCCCGTGTCTCCGATGGCCTCGATCCGCACCGGGACGATGCGAGCCGGCGGCTTCGCCCGCGCGGTCGGGGGGCCGTCCTGGAGCGAGGGGCGCAGCTCGAACTCCAGCCGGGTGTTCTCGGGTGGAAGCTCGATGGCCCGGGGCTCCTCCGGGGCGAACTTCTTGAGCAGCACGATGACCCGCCGCTGCAGCTCGGGCTCGCGAGCCGTGGCATCGGCGGCGGCCGTGAGCGCCGCGACGGCGGGCTGGGGGTCCAGCTCCAGCGAGCGCACCCGCGCCTTGAGGCCCACCAGCCCGTCCGCGGTGGCGGCCACCTGGTAGTAGGCGCGGGAGCCGGCGGGGTCGCCGTCGGCGTCGAGCCGCTGTGCGACGCGCCACGCGATGGGGGGGCGCAGCAGGCCGGGCTCGGCGGCCGGTCCGAGCTCCTCGAGCGTCACCCGGAGGAGCTCGGTGGTCCCGCCCAGGGCCTGCTGGAGGACGTCCTCGGTCAGCGCGCCGGTCCCGGGGTCTCCGAGCATCTGGCCGGCGCGTGCCAGCCCAGCCCGGGCATCGAGCTGGTCGGGGCGCTCGGCCACCACCCTGGCGAAGGCCTCGCGCGCGGCGGCGGCGTCGTTCCGCGCCAGGGCCTCCTTCCCCGCGAAGTACTCGGGGTGCTGGGTCCATTCCCCGGGGCGCTCGCGCGCCGGCGGGTTGGGCGTCATCGACCTCAGGAGGTTCCGCAGCACGACCTCCCGTTTCTATGTTGAACGGTGCCGTCAGGGCACTTGGTTCTTGCGGACTCCTGGGGCGGGGTCGGCGCGACCCCGCTGTTCGCATGCGCGTCGCACCGCGGGGAGGAGCAGCCGGCGGAGGAGCCGGATGCCCGGGTTGAAGAGGAGCCAGTACCAGCGGAAACGCCGGCGAGCTGCCGGATCGGTCGCCTGGGCGCGGGTCTCGGTTCGGAACAGGGAGGTGCCCGGCAGCGACGGGTCCGGCTCGGCCTCGAGGGTCCAGACGATCTTGACCATTCCCGGCTCGGAGAACGCCTCGAACCGGTCGGGGGGTACGGGCACGAAGCGGACGTCGGCCTCCCAGGGCCGGGTCACCGAGCCGAGGACCCGCTGCCGCCCCGGCTCGGCGGAGAGCGTCACCCAGCCGATGGAGGACATCTGGTCCAGCAGGCCCCGGCGCGTGCGGGGCGGGAGCGGGCGGGCGCCGAGCATCCACCCCCGCAGTCGGAACAGCCCCCGGATGGCGCCGAGCGATTCCAGATCGAATGCCTCCGCAACGGCGAGGATGCGCTCGGGCTCGGCCCGGATCCGGATGGCGTGCACCGTCCGGACGTCCGGGTCGGGCATGAAGCGGTCGATGAGCCGCCCGGCCAAGGGTCTGCCCCCGGGGTCAGCGCCTCTGGCGGAGCTCGACCCGGCGAATCTTCCCGCTGACGGTCTTGGGCAGCTCGGTGACGAAGGAGATCTCGCGCGGGTACTTGTACGGGGCGGTGGTGCGCTTCACGTGCTCCTGGAGCTCGGCGGCCAGCGCCTCGGAGGCGACGACGTTCGGCTTGAGCACCACGAAGGCCTTGATGCGCTGGCCGAGCTTCTCGTCCGGCACGCCGACCACCGCCGACTCGGCGACGGCGACGTGCTCGAGCAGCGCCGACTCGACCTCGAACGGCCCCACCCGGTAGCCCGAGGTCTTGATGACGTCGTCCGCTCGCCCGACGAACCAGAGGTAGCCCTCCTCGTCGCGCACCGCGCGGTCACCGGTCACGTAGAAGTCGCCCCGCAGCGCGGCGGCGTTGGTGGCCTCGTCGCCCAGGTAACCGGCGAACATTCCCACCGGGCGCTCGGGGCGCACGCGGACGGCGATGTCGCCCTCGTGTCCCACCGGCACCTCGCGGGCCTGCTGGTCGATGACCCGCACGTCGAACCCGGGCGTCGGCTTCCCCATCGAGCCGGCCTTGAACGGCAGGCAGGGGAACATCCCCACGATGGCGACGGTCTCGGTCTGTCCGTAACCCTCGCGGATGGTCAGCCCGGTGGCGCGCTTCCAGGCGTCGATGACCTCGGGGTTGAGCGGCTCGCCGGCGCTGGTCACGTGCCGGAGGGCGGGGAAGTTCCACCTCGAGAGGTCCTCGAGCACGATGGCGCGCCACGCGGTGGGTGGGGCGCAGAAGGTGCTGACCTTCTCCCGGGCGAGCAGGTCGAGCAGCGCCTTCGCGTCGAACCGCCCCCGGAAGTCGTACACCACCGAGCAGGCTCCCTGGCTCCACGGGCCGAACACCTTCCCCCAGGCGCACTTGGCCCAGCCGGTGTCGGAGAGGGTGAAGTGGACGTCGTCCGGCCCGAGGTCGAGCCAGTACTTCCCGGTGACCCCGTGCCCCACGCCGTAGCTGGCATGAGTCTGGGGGACCATCTTGGGCATCCCGGTGGTGCCGCTGGTGAAGTACACGAGCATCCGGTCGCTGGCCGCGGTGTCGGGGAACTCGGCGGCGCGCGCACCGTCCACCGTCTGGGTGCGGAAGCGAACCCACGGCGCCGGCCCCTCGTCGGTGGACACCCAGGCGATGACGTCGGAGTGGGCGCCCACCTCGAACTTCGACATGTGCTCGGCAGTGGTCACCACCGCGCGTGCCCGTCCCAGCTCCAGCCGGTACTTCACGTCCTTCGGCGTGAGCATGGTGGTGCCGGGCATCAGGACGAGATTTGCGCGGATGCAGCCGAGGGCGAGGATCCACCACTCCGCGAGGCGGGGCAGCATGGTGAACACCCCGTCGCCCGGTCCGAGGCCGAGGCCGCGGAAGAAGAGCGCGGCGTGGACCGACCGCTCGGCCAGCTCGCGCCAGCTGTACACCTTGCGGTTACCCCGGTCGTCGCAGTGGAGCAGCGCGGGCGCCTCCGGCCGCTCGCTGGCCCAGCGGTCCACGACGTCGATCGCGAAGTTGAAGCGCTCCGGTCGATCCCAGCGGAAGGCCGCGTACTCGGCCTCGTAGTCGCTCATGTTCCGCGGCGAACGCTCACCCATGGCCACCCACCTCCGGTCGCCCCCGACGTTTACCAGCTTGATCCGGGGATGGGGACCGGCGAGAAGCACCGCTCCGCCGTGACCACTGCCACTGCACGTCCACGCCCGGGCGGCGCGGACCGGGTCTTCCTGGGCCTCCTGGTCTTCGTCCCGGCCGCGGCGGTGGCTGCCTGGCTGCATGCTCCGACGGCGGTGTTCGTCCTGGCGGCGCTGGCGCTGGTCCCGCTGGCGCGGTGGATCGGCACGGCGACCACGGCCGTCGCCGGCCACCTCGGGCCCGGGCTGGGGGGCCTGCTCAACGCCACCTTCGGAAACGCCGCCGAGCTCATCGTGGGTATCACGGCGCTGAGGGCCGGCCAGACGGCGGTGGTGAAGGCGTCGATCACCGGGAGCATCCTCGGGAATCTCCTGTTCGTCTTCGGGGCCACGGTGCTGGCGGCAGGGCTCAAGGAGGCCCGGCCGAGATTCAACGCCACTGCAGCCCTGTCCAGCTCGGCGCTGATGTACCTGGCGGTGGTGGGGCTGGTGGTTCCGGACCTCTTCCACGCGACGCTGGGGGCGCCGGTCACGCACCTGATGCGACCGCTGTCCCTCTGGGTCTCGCTGATCCTGGTGGTCCTCTACGCCCTGAGCCTGCTCTTCTCGCTCCGCACCCACCAGGAGCTGTTCGATGGCGGTGGGGGCGGGGACGCGCTCGAGGCCGAGCTCGAGTCCGAGGAGACGGCGGCCACTCCCCGCTGGTCGGTGACCCCGGGGCTGACGGTGCTCCTGCTGAGCACTGCGGCCACGGTGGGGGTCTCCGAGCTGCTGGTCGGCGCGCTCGACTCGGTCATCCACGGGTGGGGGCTCACCCCGACCTTCGTGGGAGTGATCATCATCGCGGTGGTGGGGAACGCGGCCGAGCACAGCACGGCGGTCCTGATGGCCCTGGAGCGGCAGCTGGAGGTGGGGCTGGCGATCTGCTTCGAGAGCAGCAAGCAGATCGCGCTGCTGGTGGCGCCGCTCTTGGTGTTCCTCTCCGGGCCGCTGGGGCATCCCATCACCCTCGAGTTCGGTCACCTCGAGGTGCTGTCGCTCGCGCTGGCGGTGGGAGCCACCGCGCTGGTGACGCTCGACGGGGAGACCCACTGGCTGGAGGGGGCGATGCTGATGGGGGTCTACGCCATCCTGGCCCTGGTCTTCTTCTTCGTTCCGTGAACGAGCGCGCGGACAGGGCGGCGGTCGCCGACGGAGTGCTGGTGGTCATCACCGCCATCTGGGGCGCGAGCTTCGTCGTCGTCCAGGACGCGGTGCGGCTGGCGGATCCCTTCACCTTCCTCGTTCTTCGCTTCACGGTCGCGGCCGCGGTGCTCACGCTCCGGGACTGGCGTGCGCTCCTGGACCGCCGGCTGCTCCTTCCCGGGGTGGGGCTCGGGGTGCTGCTCTTCCTCGGGTTCATCACCCAGACGGCGGGGCTGCAGTACACGACCCCGTCGCGGAGCGGATTCCTCACCGGGCTGAGCGTGCTGCTGGTGCCCTTCGTGGGGCTCCTCATCTTCCGGAAGTGGCCGAGCCCGCCCTTGCTGCTGGGGGTGGCGCTGGCGGTGGCGGGGCTGTGGCTCCTCACCGGCGGGCTGTCCGAGGCGCGGGGAGCGACTGCCCGGGGCGATCTGCTGACCATCGCCTGCGCGATCGCCTTCGCTTTCTACATCGTGCTCCTCGAGCCCGTGGCGCGGGTGCACCGTTCGACGCCCCTGGTGGCGGTCCAGCTCTGGGTGGTGGTGGCGCTGGCGCTGCTCGCCCTTCCGTTCGTCGCGCGTCACCTCGTGGCCACGCCGGCGCTGGGGTGGGCGGTCCTCTACACCGGGGTGATGAGCACGGCCGTCTGCCTGCTGGCCCAGACCTGGGCGCAGGCCCGGACGACGGCGGTGCGGGCGGCGCTGATCTTCGCGCTCGAGCCGGTGTTCGCGGCGATCTTCTCGGTCGCGATCGGGCGGGAGCGCCTGGGCGGCCGCGAGCTCGCGGGCGGGACGCTCATCGTCCTGGGGATCGTGGCGGCGGAGCTGGGCGGGGCGCTCTGGACGCGGCGACGGCCGGTTCCGTCCTGAGCGGTTCTGTCAGCGGGCCGCGGTATGAGGCCCCCGCTGGTGGGCCGGTCGGCCCGGCGGCCGATCGATGAGAGACGCGCACCGGACGTCCTCCCCCGGAGTCGAGCCGGTCTCTGCGGTTGTCCGCTAGAGTCCGACGCCACGTCATGCCTGTCGAGCTGCGGCGCGGAGGTCTCCATCTGTCGGGCACGGCGCTCTGGCTGGACGCGCACCGCAAGGCGCCGCTCGCCTTCGTGAGCCACGCCCACTCCGACCACATTGCCCGGCACGAGCGGGTCATCGCCACGCGGGCCACGCTCCGGCTGATGGCCCACCGGCTCGGCTCGCTCCCCTCCTGCCTCCCGGTGCCGTACAACCGCCCGTTCGAGCTGGGGGCGCTCTGCCTCGAGCTGCTCCCGGCGGGGCACATCCTTGGCTCGGCGCAGCTGCGGGTCATCCGCTCGGACGGCAAGCGGGTGACCTACACCGGGGACCTCAACCTCGAGTCGTCGCAGACGGCGGAGTCGGCCCAGGTCGCCGAGTGCGACACGCTGGT
>DATJVY010000034.1:0-4605 GCA_035501615.1 Myxococcaceae bacterium | reverse complement strand
TTCAGGAGCGCGCAGGAGTCCTCGATGAGGCCGGCCGCGTCGGACAGATGCTCCGGCGCGTCATCTCGCCCACGCCGGCCGCCTTCCTTGCTGCCCAGCGATTCATCGTTCTCGCGACGGCGACCGATGCCGGCGAGGTCTGGGTCACAGCGCTCAGCGGACCGGCCGGATTCCTCGAGACCGGCACCGAGGGGAGATCCCTCCGCATCGCAGCTACGCCCCGGTCGGGAGATCCTGCTGCCCCGGGTCTACGGCCAGGAGCACACGTCGGCCTCGTCGCCATCGACTTCGTGGCACGGCGTCGCTACCGCGTGAACGGCACGGTCGTGACCGTCGGCCCGGAGCTGGTCGTCGACGTCCAGGAGGCGTTCGGCAACTGCCCGAAGTACATCCACGGCTATCAGGCGCTCCCGGACGGTCCCGTGGCCCGGAAACGGGGCCGCTCGGCCGCCGGGCTCGACGAGCAGCGGCGACGCTGGATCGAGCGCGCCGAGACCTTCTTCCTCGGCACCCTCCATCGCGACGCGGGCGCGGATGCCTCTCATCGAGGCGGTGCTCCGGGCTTCGTCCGGGTCACCGGCCCCCGCGATCTCTCGTGGGGCGACTACCCGGGCAATCAGCTCTTCCAGTCGCTCGGGAACGCGGCTGTTCATCCCGCTACCGGACTCCTCTTCATCGAGCCCGAGAGCGGCTCCACGCTCCAGCTCTCCGGACGCCTGGAGATCGATTGGTCCCCCGAGGCTGCCTCCAGCATTCCGGGCGCCGAGCGGATCCTGCGGTTCCACATCGAGCGCCTCGTCGAGACCCCTGGTGTGCTCCCGCTCCGCTGGGCGCAGGGCGCCCCCTCACCCTTCAATCCCCCTGCTCCCTGAGGGTCAGCCGTCGAGCGTCGCTCGCTCGACGCGGTCCAGGCGCAACGTGCGCCGGTCGCCGCGGTCGAGGTCGTCGCAGTGCACGAGCGTCAGCGAGCGCTCCATCGTCAGCCCCCGGATCCGCATCCGGCGCTCGCTCACCGTGCCGTCCGAGGAACGGTAGCGAAGCCGAGTGACGCGACGCTCGAACCACGCGTCCTCGACCGCCTCACGCACCCCGGGCGCCGCAGGGTGGGCCGGGATGCCGACGAAGCTGAGCTCGCGCATCAGCTCGAGGAGCTCACGCTGCGCCGACGCCGCCAGCGCCCCTCGCACCTTGTCGATGCTCCCCTGGAGCGTCCGGGTGAAGGGCACGAGCCGCATCCGGATGGCCCAGTCCCCGAGCGCCGACAGCAGCGCCGCCTCCCGGGCCGTGAAGTTGACGGGTGGCAGCGAGTAGGCCCGGTCGAGCGCATAGCCCCCACCCCTCCCTCGCTCCGCCGAGATCGGGAGCTCCGCCTCGCGGAGTGCGTCGAGGTCCCGGTAGATGGTCCGCAGCGTCACCCCGACGCGCTCGGCCAGCTCGCCAGCCGTCACCCCCGTCCTCCGGGCCCGGAGATGCTCTGCCAGCGCGAACAGCCGTGCCTGCCGGCGCATCGCACAAACCTGACAGACACCTGACAAGCAGACAAGCCATCTTCCCGCCCGCACTCGCGATTTCCGCGAGGCATGAAACGGCAACGGAGCACGTCATGGCCAACGCACTCACCTGGTTCGAGATCCCGACCCTGGACCTGGATCGGGCGGTCCGCTTCTACGAGAACGTCCTCGGCGTCCGCCTCAAGCGCGAGGTGTTCGGAGGCGTCCCCCACGCCATCTTCCCGAGCGGTCAGACCGACGCCTCCGGCGCCCTTATCCAGGACGGGCGCCGGAAGCCGTCGTCTGAAGGCACGCTGATCTACCTGGATGTCGCCGGGAAGCTGGACGCCTGCGTCGAGCGACTCCGGGGCGCGGGCGGAACTCTCCTGATGCCCAAGACGGACATCGGGGACCCCGGGTTCATCGCCGTCTTTCGGGACACCGAGGGCAACTCGGTCGCCCTACACTCTCCGCGAAACGCCTGAGGACGGACAGAGAAGGTCGCCTCCAACGAGGTGTCAGACGCCTCGTAAAGCCGGCTCGTAAGCGCCCGTCACTGCGCGCACCGGTGGCACCGGTCGCGGCCGGCGCGCATCCACCCGTCACAGTTCGGACAGCGGTGGAGCTGGTGGCGGTGGGCGTTCCGGCACTGGGTGCAGATGACCGCTGCCCCTCCCCCCACGGCCCCGAGCGGGACCCGCACGCCCCCGGTCAGCATGCGCGCCGGGCGCAGCCGCACCTGGTCCGCCTCCGACCTCCCACAGCTCACGCACCTCGGCGGCCGCGCATCCCCCTCGAACGCCCGCGTCAACCGGCCCGGCAGCAGCATCACGCACGCCGCGCAGAACGACGTTCCCCGCGCCTTGTACCCGTGGCAGAGCACGTTCCCACCACGCCGCGGACACGGCTCCACCAGCGCATCGGTCCGGAACCCGAACGCCGCCTCCAGCCGCTCCTGCACGTCGACCGGCCCCTTGCCCAGCGCCATCCAGGCCGACAGCTGCGTCTGACGCGCGTTCAGCACCCGCGCCGCCCGCACCTGCGTCACCCCCGCGAGACGAAGCGCCAGCCGCAACCTCTGTCCGTCGTCGGTCGTCAACGCGCCTTGCCCCTGGGACGCGAGCCACGCTCGACGTCGTGCATCCGCGAAAAGAAGGCCGCGATGCAACCGCCGACCGCGCACCGCACCGGGCGAGTGTGAACCACACGAACGAGCACCGACCTTCACCGTCGGTCGTTGCCTCGTCCGCTCGGCCGCCAACGCCCGACGAGGCGCGAGCAACGCGAGCATCCGGAAAGAACCGGAGACGGCCTCCCGGTCCCTATCCGGACGACGAGGCCCACGCCCGCACTCTCCTGTGGCGCATCGCCCAGGATCGATGCGACACCTGGGCCTCACCCTCCGCTCGCGGAGGTGACAGATGATGCCTCGCGTTCCCCTGCTCTGTCTGGCGCTGCTCGCCTCCCCCGCGCTGGGCTCGCCGCCACGGACGGACGTCGAGCCCCTCCGATGGATGGCCGGCGAGTGGCAGGGCGACGGACCCGCCGGCCGCGTCGACGCCTTCTGGCTCCCGCCCGCGGCCGGCACCATGGCCGGCGTGCTCCGTCGCATCCGCGACGGCCGCGTCGCGGGGTACGCAATCGCCACCATCACCGAGCAGGACGGCTCGCTCGTCCTCCGCCTCAAGCGCTTCGACGCCCAGCTCGCCGGCCGCGAATCGCAGGACGGACCGGCGCCGCGGCGGCTGGTCTCCCTCTCCGACACCGAGGTGACGTTCGAGGGCATCCACGTCCATCGCTCCGGCGACTCCATCGTCCTCGACCTCGACCGCCCGGCCGACCGTCCGGAGCAGGTCCGCCTCACCCGCCCGACCCGGCACCGCCCCGCGGTTCCTCCCTCCGTCGCCGAGACCCCGCCGGTCGTCCAGGCCGCCCCCGGTTCGGACTCGCCGCCGGCCCGGGTGAGCGCCGTGGCCTGGCTCGGCGGGGACTGGACCGGGCAGGGGCTGGGCGGCATCTCCGAGGAGGCCTGGCTCCCGCCCGCGGCCGGCTCGCTCGCGGGCGTCTACCGCGGCGTCCGCGGCGCACAGGTCAGCTTCTACGAGCTGATGACCGTGGTCGAGGCGGGCGGCTCGCTCGCCCTCCGGCTCAAGCACTTCGCCCCCGACCTCCGAGGCTGGGAGTCGCCCGAGCGCGCCGTCCAGTTCCCCCTGGTCCGCGCCGCCCCGTCCTCCGCTTACTTCGACGGCCTCACCTACCGCCGGACCGCGGACGGCCTCGAGGCGTGGGTAGTCGTCGGCCTGGGCGACGGCGGGACCCGCCCCGAGCGCTTCTTCTACGCGCCCCGGACGCCCTGACGCAGGCCTAGCCCAGCGGCCGCCTCTTCGAGCAGCGGCGCCTCACCCGGCTGGAGCGCACCCCGCACCCGAGGGAGCGTCACCGTGAACGCCGAGCCCTCCCCGGGCGCGCTCTCCACCGTGATGGTGCCCTCGAGCGCGGTGACGATCTGCCGCGTGATGTACAGCCCCAGGCCCAGACCCGGAACTTGACGCCCCGAGTGGCCTCGCTCGAAGCGGCCGAAGATCCGCGCGAGCACCGAGGGGTCCATCCCCACGCCCGAATCGCGCACCGAGAGCACCACCTGCCCCGGTGACTCCACCAGCCCGAGCCGCACCGGCTTGCCCGCCCCGTACTTCACCGCGTTGGTGACGAGGTTCACCACGATCTGCTCCAGCCGCATCCGGTCCCAGATGCCCGGGCAGCGTTCGGGCACGTCGAGCTCGAGCATCGACCCCGACTCGGCCGCCAGCGACGACAGGCGGGTGGCGGTCTCCCGCAGCAGCTCTGCCAGGTCCACCGACTCGAGCTGCAAGTGAAGCCTGCCCGCGCGGATCCGCGTCACGTCGAGCAGGTGATCGACCAGGTTGGTCAGGCGCTGGACGTGCCGCGCCGCCACCCCCACGTCGGCCTCCACCTGCCCGGCGGGGAGCGTTCCATCCCCGGCCTGCTCCGCCATGCGCCGGAGCAGCCCCAGCTTGAGGTTGAGCGGCGTGAGCGGGGTCCGGAGCTCGTGGCTGGCCACCGAGAGGAACTCGTCCCGGAGCCGGATCGCCTC
>DATJVY010000033.1:0-57087 GCA_035501615.1 Myxococcaceae bacterium | reverse complement strand
TCCCACTGGTTTTGAAGACCAGGCCGGCCACCAGGCACGGACGCTCTACCAGGAGCGGCGGATGCTGACCCGCCCCGCCCTCGCTGTCCACAGCGGAGTGAGCCCTCAGGAGCGCCGCGCGTGGTTCCTCGAGCGCGCCCGCCGCGCAGCGACCCGGTCCAGCTGCTCCTTCACCGTGGTCAGGGCCACCGTGTTCCCGTCCTGGGCATAGCCGGCGAGGGCGCGCTCGTGGTCCGGCACCCGGGCGAGGAACGACTCCAGGACCTCCGCCCCGAGTCGCCGGGCATAGGCTCCGTAGCCGAGCTGCTGGACGTAGAGCGCGTTCAGGACCTGCTCGAACTGCCTCTCCACCGGGACCGAGAGGACGGGCTTCCGGAGGTAGACCGCCTCGGAGAGGAGGGTGAACCCGCCACCGGCGACCACCGCGCGGGCGGTGCGCAGGTCGTCGACGAAGCGCGCTTCGCTGAAGGGCCGGTAGGTGACGGTTCCGTCGACCAGATCCTCGTTCAGATCGCGGCGGAGCCCGTAGACGCGGGCAGGCACGCCGAGGCGACCGAGGGCCGCGGGGAGCGCGAGGTTCGTCGTCGCGGTCTGGTAGACGAGCAGGTGCTCGCCGCGCTCGCTCGTGGCCGCGAGCACCTCGGGCCGGAGGATGGGCGGCACCAGCGTCGTCCGCCGGCCGCGCACCGGCGGGTAGAAGAAGGTGGGGATGACGTAGTGGAAGCAGCGGGGGAGCTTGGCGGCGACCACGCCGCGGATGAGCGCGAAGTCGCGCTCGTGACCGCGGAGGAGCTCGCGCGAATGCGAGCAGCGCGAGATGACGTGGATGTTGTCCAGGTCGATGACCGGGACGCCGTGCGCCTTGCCGAAGAGGTAGCTGAAGCTCTCGAAGTCGCTCACCACGACGTCGGGGTGGAAGCGGGCGACGAGCTTGAAGTACTGGCCCACATTCTTCGGCCACCCGCGCGCCGCCCCGCGGAGGTTGGTGAGCACGGTGGGGAGACGGCGGATGGCGTTCCCCTCGTAGTGGAGGGTGAAGCCCCAGATGCGGTGCACGTCGGGGAACTTTTCGGCGAGGTAAGCGTGGGCGCGGCCCGAGGCCACGACCTGGACCTCGTGCTCCTTGACCAGCTCCTCGAGGACGACGCGGGAGCGGGTGGCGTGCCCCATGCCCTCGCCCACGACACCGTAGAGGATCCGCACCCTTCGCAGCCTGTCACTTCTCACGTTGACAACGCCTGCCAGGCCTTTAGGTTGGCGCTCGCAGCCGGGGAGTGCCAATCCCGGCCCATCCAAAAAACGCTGGTCTTCCGGAGGTTTGCAGAATGGCAGCCAAGGAAATCTTCTTCCACCAGGGGGCGCGTGACGCCATCCTGCGCGGGGTCAAGGTGCTCTCCGATGCGGTGGCCGTGACCCTCGGCCCCAAGGGCCGGAACGTCGTCATCGAGAAGTCGTTCGGATCTCCCACGGTCACCAAGGACGGAGTCACCGTCGCCAAGGAGATCGAGCTCGAGAACAAGTTCGAGAACATGGGCGCCCAGATGGTGAAGGAGGTCGCGAGCAAGACCTCCGACAGCGCCGGCGACGGCACCACCACCGCCACCGTCCTCGCGCGCTCCCTCTACGAGGAGGGGCTGAAGCTGGTCGCCGCCGGGCATGGCCCGATGGAGCTCAAGCGTGGCATCGACCGCGCGGTGGAGAAGGTGGTCTCCGAGCTGAAGAAGCTCAGCAAGCCAACCAAGGACAAGAAGGAGATCGCCCAGGTCGGCACCATCTCCGCCAACGGCGACGAGACGATCGGGACCATCATCGCCGAGGCGATGGAGAAGGTGGGCAAGGAGGGCGTCATCACGGTCGAGGAGGGCAAGGGCCTGGAGACCACCCTCGAGGTGGTGGAGGGCATGCAGTTCGACCGCGGCTACGTGAGCCCGTACTTCGTCACCAACCGCGAGCGGATGGAGGTCGAGCTGGACGACCCCTTCATTCTGATCTCCGAGAAGAAGATCAGCGCCATGCAGGACCTCATCCCGCTCCTCGAGCAGGTGGCCCGCTCCGGCAAGCCGCTCCTGATCATCGCCGAGGACGTGGAGGGCGAGGCCCTGGCCACCTTGGTGGTGAACAAGCTCCGTGGCGTCCTGAACGTCGCCTCGGTGAAGGCGCCCGGATTCGGCGACCGCCGCAAGGAGATGCTGAAGGACATCGCCATCCTCTCGGGCGGCAACGTGGTCAGCGAGGAGCTGGGCATCAAGTTCGAGACCCTGACCCTCAAGGACCTCGGCAGCGCCAAGAAGGTGAAGATCGACAAGGACAACACCACCCTCATCGACGGCGCGGGGAAGAAGGCGGAGATCGAGGGGCGCATCAAGCAGATCCGCGCGCAGATCGAGGAGACCACCAGCGACTACGACAGGGAGAAGCTCCAGGAGCGCCTGGCGAAGCTGGTCGGCGGCGTGGCGGTGGTGAAGGTCGGCGCCGCCACCGAGACCGAGATGAAGGAGCGCAAGGCTCGGGTGGAGGACGCCCTCCACGCGACGCGCGCCGCGGTGGAGGAGGGCATCGTTCCCGGCGGCGGCGTGGCGTACATCCGCTGCCTCCCGGCCCTGGAGAAGCTCAAGGTCGACGGTGAGCAGAGCTTCGGCGTGGACATCGTGAAGCGGGCCCTCACCGAGCCGCTCCGCAAGATCGCCCAGAACGCGGGCCTCGAGGGCGCGGTCGTGGTGGACAAGGTCCAGGCGGGGCAGGGGGCCTTCGGTCTCAACGCCCGCACCGAGACCTACGAGGATCTGGAGAAGGCCGGCGTCATCGACCCGACGAAGGTCGAGCGGACGGCGCTCCAGAACGCGGCGTCGGTCGCGTCGCTGCTGCTGACCACCGAGGCCATGGTCGCCGAGAGGCCGAAGAAGAAGGCCAAGGGCGGCGCCGGGGCCGGCGCACCCGACTACGGCGGCGAGGACATGGACTACTGAGACCGGGCTAGCTAGCCGGTCGCGACGGAGACGGGACTCCTGGCCGGGGGGAGGTGAACGGTGAAGGCCGTTCCCTCCCCCCGAGCCGTCTTCACCTCGATGCGCCCTCCGTGGGCCTCGACGATCTCCCTGCTGATGTAGAGGCCGAGCCCGAGGCCAGGTGCCGCGCCGGGAGCCCGCGCGAAGGGCTCGAAGAGTCGCGAGCGCACCGCCTCGGGGATGCCCGGTCCCCCGTCGCGGACGGAGAGGCAGGTCTCCGCAGGGGTGGTCCACAGCCTCACCTCGATGGGGGCTCCCTGGGCATGGCGGGTGGCGTTCCCGAGGAGGTTGACCAGCACCTGGTCCAGCCGCGAGGGGTCCACGTCGCACACCACCTCGGGCTCCACCTCCAGGGTGAGCCGGTTCCGCCCCGCGTCGAGGAGCGGCGCGCAGCGGGCGCAGACCTCCTGCACCAGCCCGTCGAGCCGCACCGTTTCGCGGTGCAGGTCGAGCCGGCCGCGCTGGATGCGGGTGACGTCCAGCAGCTCACCCACCAGCTGCATCAGCCGCTGCGCCTGCCGGGCCAGCGCGTCGGTGTTCCTCTCCAGCGTGCCCCGATCCGCGCCCTGCTCGAGCCGGCGCTGGAGCAACGACAGCTGGAGCGAGAGCGAGGTGAGCGGCGTCCGGAGCTCGTGCGCGGCGATGGAGATGAAGTGCTCGCGGGCGGTGAGGGCCTCCTGGAGCTCGGCGTTGGTCGCCACCAGCCGCTCGGTGGTGCGGGCGAGCACCCGCGACAGCGCCCCCAGCTCGTCCCGCCTTCCGGGGAGCATCGGGACCGTTCCCCCCTCCTCGACGGCTCGGCTCGCCGCGGTCAGGCGCACCAGCGGGGCGATCACCCCGCGGAACACGTAGACCGTCGTCCCGGCCACGGTGAGCGCGCAGAGCAGGGTGAGGGTGAGGAGCAGGAGATCCGAGCGCCGCCGGTTGACCGCCACCTGAGAGAGGATGCGGTCCACCCGCTTGAGGTTGTCGGCCGAGAGGTCGGCGAGCAGCGCATTGGCCCGCTGGTCGAGGAACCACCAGCGGACGAAGGCCGAGCGCCCCTCGACCTGGGAGCGCGAGTCGAGCAGCGCCTGCTGGGCCTCGACCAGCGGGCGCCGGAGGCGGCGGAGGTCCTGGAGGAGGGTGGTGCCCCCCGGGGGATTCCACTCCGAGCGCGAGAGCTCGTCGAGCAGGAGGTCGATCTCCTCGTTGCTCGCCTTGATGCCGCGGGTGACGAGGTCCTGCCGGGTGACCACCTCGGAGAGCAGCTGCCGCTCGGTGTCGGTGAAGAGCTGGGCCAGGCGCTGGATCCGCAGACCGGTCTGCTGGAGCCGCCGGGTGGTCTCCTCGAGCTGCTGCCGCTCGGAGCGCGCCACCAGGATCAGGGTCGCCGCCAGAGCGGAGATGAGCACCAGGATGAAGACCTGCGGTGCGACCAGCTTGCGAGCGAGGCTCACCGCAGGGCTCGCTCCGGGGCGCTCAGGAGGGTCACCGACTCCGGAGCGAGCTCCTCGAGCATCGTCGGCGCGACCAGGTCGGAGAAGCGAACCCGCTCGGCCCGGGCCTCGCCCCGCCCCTCCAGCCACGCCCCCTCCTGGCGGAGCGCGCTGATCAGGAGGTTCGACAGCCCGAGCTGGTAGCGCGAGTGGGAGATGACGGTCTGGAGCTGCTCGTGGTCGAGCATCGGGAACCGCGGCCGGAGCGCGGACTCCACCAGCTGGGGCCGCCGCTGGATCATCGCCTCGGCCCGCAGCAGCGCCCGGAGGAAGCGCCGGGTCTCCGTGCGCCGGGCCTCGATCCGGGGACGCATGCCGGCGAGCATGCTCATCTCGGTGTAGAGCTCGGACACGAGAAGCCGCGCCTTGCCCGGTCCGGTGGCGACCAGGAGGTTCGGGACCCAGAGCGACGCGGCGTCGACCTCGCCCGTGGCCAGCGCCGCCATCAGCTCGCGCGGCTGGCCGAGCACCGGCCGGATGTCGCGCGGCTCCAGCCCTCCCTCGGCGAGGAGCACGTCGAGGGCGAGCTGCGAGCTGGTTCCCGGGCTGATGCCGATGCGACGTCCGCGGAGGTCCGCCGCGGTGCGGATGTTCGTCGCCGGCTGGATGGCCAGCCCGGTCAGCCCCTCGGCGCGGTTGAGGGTGGTGAGGACCACCACGTCCTCGCCGCGCATGGCCGCCAGGACCAGCGGCGTGGAGTAGACCACCGCTGCGTCGAGCTCGCCGGCGATGGCCGCCTCGAGCGCCTCGCGTCCGGTGGGAAACACCTTCGCCTCGACCTGGAGGTGCTCGGCGGCGAAGAGCTGGGCGTCCTTGGCCACGTAGAGGAGCAGGGTGCCCGGGAGGTCGGGGTAACCCACGCGGTAGGTGAGCTCCTCCACCGGCGCCGGCGTACAGCCGGCGAGCAGCAGCACGAGCCCGAGGCCCGGGCCGAACGTCCCGAGTGGAGAACGGAGCCGCTGCATGGAGAGAATTGCTTAGAGCGCCTCTCCACCCGACGACAAGCCCGCTCTGTCAGGCCGCCCCGCTCCGTGTGCGGCCGACGACCTCCTCGGAGTTCGGCGCCGCGACATAAACGACGTTTCGCGAGGTGCGCTTGCCGCGGTACATCGCCCGGTCGGCGAGGTCGAGCAGGGTGCGCCGGTCCACCCCGTGCTCGGGATGGCTGGCGACGCCGATGCAGACGGTGACCCCCAGCCCATAGCCCTCGCGGGCGAGGAAGGCGTGGGCCTCCACCGTTCGGCGGATGCGCTCGGCCACCTTCAGCGCGCCGCCGCTGTCCGTCTCGCGGAGGAGCACCACGTACTCGTCGCCGCCCCAACGGGCGACGACGTCCTGGTCGCGGGTGCAGGACTTCACCACCCGGGCGGCCTCGACCAGGAGCTTGCTTCCCACGAGGTGCCCGTGGGTGTCGTTCACGCTCTTGAAGTGGTCGAGGTCGAGGAAGAGCAGGCTGAACGGGCCGCGCGACTGAAGCTCCCGCTCCAGCGCCTCGTCCAGGTACCTGGCGTTGTAGAGGCGAGTGAGGTCGTCGAGGTACGCCAGGTCCTCCACGCGGGTGAAGCGCTCCACGTGGTCCCAGGCCAGGGCCAGGTGCCGGGCCAGGTACTCGGCCGCCTCGCGCGCCATCTCCGTCCCCGGGTTCCGGCTGAGGAGCAGGGCCCAGCCCCGATGGCGGGACGTCTCGCCCACCGGGAAGCCCAGCGCCCGTCCGGGCCCCTCGGGCCAGGCGGCCTCGAACGGACGCGCGGGCAGGTCGGGCAGCTCGGCGTCGTAGCGAACCACCAGATGCCGCAGCGCCTCGGCGGAGACGCCCTCGGAGGCCTCCAGGCGAACGCGGTCGCCGCTCCGGGCCCAGAGCAGCACCCCGTCGCACTGGGCGAGCTGGAGGAACGCCGAGGAAGCGGCCTGCGCCAGCCGGGGGCGGTCGAGCGTGGTGAGGAGCCGCTGGCCGGCCTCGACCAGCGAGAGGTGGCGCTTGAGGGCGGCGTTCTCCGCCAGCAGCGCACGGGTCATCAGCGCCCGGTTCACCGCGTGGTTGAGCACCTCGGGCTTCACCGGCTTGACCAGGTACTCGGCCGCGCCGTTCTTGATCGCCCGCACCGCCGGGTCGACCTTGTCGAGGGCGGTGATGACCACCACCTCCACCCCCGGGTAGCGCTCGCGGGTGTGCTGGAGGACCTCCATCCCGTCGCTGGAGGGGAGGATGAGGTCGGTGACCACCAGGTCCACCGGGTGGAGGGCCAGCTCGGCGCGGGCCTCTGCAACCGACGCCACGCAGGTCACGCCGTGACCGGCCTGGGTCAGGTAGTCGCCGTACACCGTACGGGCGACCTTCTCGTCGTCCACCAGAAGGATGGTCGCCATCGCGCCGCCGCCGCGCCGAGCATGACAGGATCTCGCTGGCTCGGGATAGCCTCGCTCCCGGCCCGGCAATGGTCGCCCACACCCACGACGGAGGTCGCAGGCTCGCCCTCCTCTTCGAGGCCGGGCCTGCCCACTACGCGCTGGAGGCCTCGCGGGTCCTCGAGGTGACCCCACCCGACCCCGAGGCGGAACGCGCCACGGTGCGGGGAGTGTTCCCGCTCGAGGATCTCTCGGTGCTGATGGGGGGCGCGCCCGAGCGCCGGCCGGGCCTGGCGGTGCTCATCGATACCAGTCCCACGCTGGCGGTGCGCGTGCGCGAAGGTGCGGAGGTGGCGGACGTGGCCGCGGCTCCCCACTTCGAGCTCACCCGGGACCTGGCCCAGCGCATCGGGACGCTGGTGCGGGGCGCGCTCCAGCACCGGGGGCGGCTCTACCTCGAGCTGCGCGCCGAGGCGCTGGGGCAGACCTGCATGCTGCCTCCGCCGCCGCCACGCATCGTCACCTGGGTCGAGGGCCCGCCTGGGCCGGCGCTGCTCTTCGAGTCCGGGGGCACGCTGTTCGGGGTGCTCCTGGCCCACGTCCTCCAGATCTCCCCGGTGCTGGCCGCCTTCTGTCCCTTCCCGGTGCCGGGCGGGGTCATCGCCGGGCTGCTCGCCCATGCCGGGGCGCTCTGGCCGGTGTACGCGCTACCGGCCTTCCTCGGGCAGCCGCTCGAGACCGAGTCGCACGTGGTGCTGCTCGAGCTCGCCGGCATCCAGGTCGCGCTCTGCGCGTCGCGGGTGCTGGGCATCGAGCACGGCCTGGTGGCCGGAGACGAGGCCGGACGCTGGCGGACCCCGGACGGGCGCATCGCGCTCGCGCCCGACGTCACGCGCCTCCTGGGAGCGTCGAACTTGACAGGGCCGCGGCGCGGCCCCTCAGATGCCTGAGGCCCCGACATGCCGAAGACCCTGCTCGTCGCCGACGACTCGCTCACCATCCGCAAGGTCATCGGGATGGTGCTCGCGCTCGAGGATTTCCAGATCACCGCGGTGGACAACGGCATCGACGCCATTGCCCGCGCGCGGGAGATGCGCCCGGACCTGGTCATCGCCGACGTGCTGATGCCCGGCCGCAGCGGGTACGAGGTCTGCGAGACGCTCAAGGGCGATCCCGCGACCGCCTCCATCCCGGTGCTCCTCCTGGCAGGGAACTTCGAGCCGTTCGACGAGGCGCGTGCCCGGGGGGCGCGTGCCGACGCCCACATCACCAAGCCCTTCGAGAGCCAGGCTCTCCTGGACCGGGTCCGCGCGCTGCTCGGGCTGCCGGCCGTCCAGCCGATGATGCCGGCGCGGGCGCCGTCGGTCACCGTTCCCTCCGCCGCGCCGGCGCAGCCCGCGGTCCCGCGCCCCAGCCAGCCGATGGCCTCCGGCGCGCCCCGTCCGGCGCCGACCGGTGCCTTCACGCCGACGAACCCACCCCGCACCGTCCCCACCGCTGGCGTTCCCCAGCCGATGCCGGGGCCAGCGGGAATCCCACGGCCTGCGGGCCCGATGGCCGCCGCCCCCCGTGCCGCGGCGCAACCCGCCGCCCGCCCGATCACCCAGCCGGGCGTGCCGATGGGCCGGCCGCCGGGGACCGCGATCGGAGGGTTGCCGCGCCCGCCGCAGCCGCTGACCGGTGGCACGGTGCCAGGGGTGTCGCGGCCGGGCATGCCGCTCGGGACGCAGTCCGGCTTCGGCCGGCCCGCGGCCCCGATGACCCCCGGCGGATTCCCCCGCGCGCCCGGCGCCGCCCCGCTGCCTCCGGTTCCGGCCGCGCCGCCGGCCGCCGCCCGTGGCCGGGACCCGTACGGACTCTCCGCCCCGGCCGCCACCCCGGTCCGGGGCTACCAGGTGGAGCAGCAGATCGCCCCGCCGGCCGCCGTCGAGGAGATGTCGCTCGACCTCGGGACGGAACCCGCCGCGGCAGCGGGAGGCGACGGCGGCGAGGCCCAGCTCCGCGAGGCTCTGGGAAAGGCCTCGCGTGAGGTCATCGAGAAGATTGCCTGGGAAGTGGTTCCCCAGCTCGCGGAGACCATCGTGCGAGAAATCGCCGAGCGGACGATGCGCGAGCGGGAGGGAAAGGGCTAGATACCCCCTCACACGGGTATGTCGGACGACGATCAGGAGGGACTCCCGAAGGCCTACGAGCCTGCGGAGGTGGAGGCGCGTTGGTACCGGCGCTGGGAAGAGGCGGGGTGCTTCCGGGCCGAGGGCACCTCCTCCCGGCCTCCTTACTGCATCATCCTCCCGCCGCCGAACGTCACCGGCTCGCTCCACATCGGGCATGCCCTGACCGCCACGCTGGAGGACATCCTGGTGCGCTGGCACCGGATGCGGGGCTTCAACACCCTCTGGCAGCCCGGGGTAGACCACGCCGGCATCGCCACCCAGATGGTGGTGGAGCGGGAGCTGAAGCGCACCGAGCGCACGTCACGCCACGACCTGGGGCGGGAGGAGTTCGTCCGCCGGATCTGGGCCTGGAAGGAGCGCTACGGCGCCCGCATCCAGGAGCAGCACGAGCACCTCGGGGCGAGCCTCGACTGGAGCCGCTCGCGCTTCACGATGGACGAGGGGAGCTCCCGCGCCGTGCTGGAGGTGTTCGTCCGCCTCTACGAGGAGGGGCTGCTCTACAAGGCCAACCGCCTCATCAACTGGTGCCCGGACTGCCGCACGGCGCTGAGTGACCTCGAGGTGGAGCACGAGGAGCGCCAGGGCTCGATCTGGGAAATCCGCTACCCGGTGAAGGGACAGGACCGGTTCCTCACCGTCGCCACCACCCGGCCGGAGACGATGCTCGGCGATACCGCGGTCGCGGTGCATCCCGACGACCCGCGCTACCGTGACCTCGTCGGCAAGACGGTCGTTCTCCCGCTGCTGGACCGGGAGATCCCGGTCATCGCCGATGCGACGCTGGTCGATCCGGAGTTCGGCACCGGCGTCGTCAAGGTCACCCCGGCACACGACTTCAACGACTACCAGACCGGGCTGCGGCACAAGCTGCAGATGATCTCCATCCTCGACGAGGCGGCCCGCACCAACGGGGCCGCCGGCCCCTACGCGGGGCTGGACCGGTTCGAGGCCCGGACGCGCGTGCTCGCCGACCTCGAGGCCCGCGGGCTGCTGGTCTCCGAGAAGCCGCACACCCTCAGCATCGGTCTCTGCCAGCGGAGCGGAACCATCGTCGAGCCGCGGCTGTCGCCCCAGTGGTTCGTGCGGATCGAGCCGCTGGCCCGGCCGGCGATCGAAGCGGTGGAGCAGGGGCGGACCACAATCGTCCCCGAGTCGTGGAAGGCGACCTACTTCCACTGGATGCGGAACATCCAGGACTGGTGCGTGAGCCGGCAGCTGTGGTGGGGGCACCAGATTCCCGCCTGGTACTGCGACGCATGCACGCCGCGCACCCCTTCGGGCGCGCTCGACCTCGAGCGGGCGACGCCCATCGTGGCCCGCAGCCGGCCCCCGGCGTGTCCGGCGTGCGGCGGCTCGGCGCTGACGCAGGACCCGGACGTGCTCGACACCTGGTTCAGCTCGGGGCTCTGGCCGTTCAGCACCCTCGGCTGGCCCGACCGGACGCCGGAGCTGAAGACCTTCTACCCGACCTCGGTGCTCGAGACCGGACACGACATCCTCTTCTTCTGGGTGGCCCGGATGATGATGATGGGCCTCCACTTCATGGGCGAGGTGCCCTTCCGGACCGTGTACCTGCACGCGATGGTGCGCGACGAGAAGGGCGAGAAGATGTCGAAGGTGAAGGGGAACGTCGTCGACCCGCTCGACGTCATCCACGGGGCCAAGGCCGCCGACCTTCCTCCGGCGCTGCGCAACAAGTTCCCGCAGGGGATGCCTGCCTTCGGGGCCGACGCACTGCGTTACACACTCGCGGCGCTGGCGGCGCAGGGCCGAGACATCAAGCTCTCGCTCGATCGGGTCAACGGCTACAAGGCCTTCACCAACAAGCTGTGGAATGCCTCGCGCTTCCTGCTGCTCCGGCTGGGGGACTTCCGTCCCGGGGGGCCGCCCTTGCGCGAGCGGGCGCTGACGCTGGCCGACCGGTGGATCCTCTCGCGCACCGAGCGGGTGACACGCGAGGTGAACGACGCGCTCGGTCGCTACGAGTTTGCCGAGGCCTCCTCCGCCGTGTACCAGTTCACCTGGCACTCGTTCTGCGACTGGTACATCGAGCTCGCCAAGCCGGCGCTCCAGGGAAACGATGCCGAGCGCGCGGACACCACCCGGGCGGTGCTCATCCAGGTGCTGGATCGCGTGCTGCGGCTGCTCCACCCTTTCATCCCATTCATCACCGAGGAGATCTGGCACCGGCTCCCCGGCGTCCCCGAAGACGCATTCCTGATGCTCGCGGCGTACCCCGAGGCTGGCGCCGAGGATCCGGCCGCAGAGGCGGAGATTGCCCCGGTCATCGCGGTCATCGAGGGAATCCGGAACGTCCGGGGCGAGAGTAACCTCCCGCCACTCCAGAGGATTCTGGCGGTGGTGCAGAGCGACGACGCGGTGCTCCGGGAGCGGCTGCTGCGCTGGCGGGGGACCGTGGAGCCGCTGGCCGGACTGTCGGAGCTGAGGGTGCAGCCGGTGGGGACCCCGCCGCCGTCGTCGGCGTCATGGGTGGGACAGGGGGTGTCGGTCTACGTTCCGCTGGCAGGGCTGTTGGATCTCGACGAGGAACGTGCGCGTCTGCGGAAAGAGATCGCCCGCGTCGAGTCTGATCTGGCAGCCTTGAGGCGAAAGCTGGACAATCCGAGCTTCGTCGCGCGGGCTCCGGCCGACGTGGTGGAAAAGGATCGGGCGCGGGTGACCGAGCTCGAGGCTCGCAGAGCCAAGCTGTTGGACAACCTCAGTCGGATCTGACCTGGAGGGAACGATGTCCGAGGAGAGAACCCCGGAAGAGATCGAGTCGAACGGGATGGGGGGGATGGGCGGAGGCATGGGCGGCGGCGAGTCCTCTCCGCCGCCGGAGAGCAGCGGCTTCGGAATGGGCATGGGTGGCGGCGAGCCGGCCGCCCCGGCCGAGCCTCCCGCCGCTCCGCGTCCCCGTCGCGCCGCACCCAAGCGGAAGGCCGCCAAGAAGAAGGCGCCAAAGCGCAAGGCCGCCCGCAAGGGTCGTCGCGCCGCACGCAAGACCGCTCGCAAGACCGCTCGCAAGGGTCGCCGCGCGGCACGGAAGACCGCGCGCAAGACGCGACGCACGGCTCGCCGGGCAGGAGGCAAGGCCCGGCGCACGGCCCGCAGGGGCGTGCGGAAGGCACGGCGCGCCGCCCGTCGGTCCCGGCGCTAGCCACACCCGGGCCGTCCGGCGTTCCGCTCCTCCAGCCCATGGACTTCGTCGACCGACTGATCGATCTGGCGCTGGAGGAGGACCTGGGGGCGGCCGGCGACGTCACCACGCAGGCGCTCGTCCCCGAGGGGGCACGGGGTCGGGCCGAGGTCTGGGCGAAGGAGCCGCTGGTGCTCGCCGGCACGCGCGCCTTCGCGCGGGTCTTCACCCGGCTCGAGCCAACCGTGGAGGTACGGTTCCGCGATCCGGACGGAGCGCGCATCGGTGGCCGGGCGATCGTCGGCGAGGTGTCGGCCTCGCTCCGCACGCTCCTCGTGGGCGAGCGGACCGCGCTGAACATCCTGCAGCGCACCTGCGGCATCGCCACGCTCGCCGCGCAGGCGGCGGACGCGGTGCGGGGGTCGACGCTCCGCATCCTCGATACGCGGAAGACCAGCCCCGGGATGCGGGGACTCTCGAAGGAGGCGGTGCGGGCCGGCGGCGCGTCGAACCACCGCTTCGGGCTGTTCGACGGCGTGCTCATCAAGGACAACCACCTGGCCGCGGTGGGCGGCGACGTGCGCGAGGCGCTCCGTCGGGCCCGGGCTCACGCGCCGCAGCTGGTGAAGATCGAGATCGAGATCACCCGGCTGGAGCAGCTCCCCGAGGCCATCGCCGGCGGGGCGGACGTCGTCCTGCTCGACAACATGGATGACGCGACGGTGGCCGAGGCGGTCCGTCTGGCGGCGGGGAAGGTGCGGCTCGAGGTGTCGGGGAACGTGACGCTCGAGCGGCTTCCACGGCTGGCGCAGCTGGGCGTGGACTTCGTGTCGATGGGCGCGCTCACCCACTCGGCCCGGGCGATGGACCTGTCGCTGGAGATCGTCGAGCGCTGAGCTCAGCGGCCCTGGACGGCGGACTCGACGCGCGGCTCGCCCTCGGCCGAGGCCGGGGCGCCCATCTCCATCTGCATCGCCGCGGTGGGCGCGACGTCGCTCGCGTGCACCTGCATCCGGTAGAGGCCGGGCCTCACGTTCTTGCCGTAGAGGACGAGCGGGATCTGGTTGTCGTAGGCGTAGGGCTCGCCGTGGGTGGTTCCGGTGTCGCCCTCCATCAGCACGGCGAAGGGGCGCAGCACGAAGGTGACCTCGCCGCTCCGGCCGGGGTAGTGGTTCCTGCGGAGCGCGGGGCCGAAGCCGCCCAGCTCCTGACCCGAGTCGAGCTCGTCCGCGGTCACCGCGAGGGCGATGCCCGGCTGGCGGGCGAGCCAGTCCGCCGCGGCCCGGCGCACCACCGCCGGGTCCAGCTTCTTGTCGGCGATGGCCCTGGCATTGAGGAACACGTCCCGGTCCACGATGCCCATCAGCAGCGGCGCGCCGAAGCGGCCCTGCAGCTCCTGGGCGAGCCCCTGGCGGAGCACCGACGGCTTCACCCGGACGGCGTTCACGCCCGCGGCGATCCACTCCTCGGGAAGGGCGGCGCCGCCGTGGTCCGCGGAGAGCACCACCAGGAGGTTCTGCCGTCCGCCGGCCGCCTTCTCGGCCGCGGCGAGCAGCTCGCCGATCTGCCGGTCGAGGCGCACCAGCGCGTCCTGCATCTCCCAGGAGTACGGCCCGAACTGGTGGTAGATGAGGTCGGTCGCGCTGAAGCTGATCGAGAGGATGTCGGGCACGTCGTCCTTGCCCAGGTTCTCGGCCAGGATGGCCGCCTTCGCCGCCTGCACCAGGAGGTCGTTGGCCGCTGGTGAGCTTGCGAATGCCGCGTAGGACGGCGGGCCGGGGCTCGGAGCGCCGCCGTTGAGCGGATGGGGAAAGACCCGCCGCAGCCCGAAGGACGGCACTTCGAACGGGCGATCGTCCTCTCCCAGGTACTCCTTGCTGGGCAGGGCAAGCGTCCACTCGGTGGAGAAGGCCGCGTCGGGGAGGCGGCGATCGTTGAGGATCCGCACCCAGGACGGCAGCTCCTTCGTGTAGGCCGTGCCGGTGACGAGCTTCCCCACCTGCTCGTTGAACCAGAAGGCCTGACCCAGGTGGCCGGCGAGGCAGATGGCGGCGCGGGCCTTGCCGGAGAGGGCGATGGCCTTGCCCCGCCCGCCGGTGAAGAGCCTCAGGTGATCGGACAGGGTCTCGGCGAGGAGCGCCTCGGGCGAGACGTCCTCCACGCCCGGCGGGGCGTCCAGCGCCGGATGGGCAGGATCCCAGAACACCGGCTCGTCCTTGCCGGTGCTCCGGTTCATCATCCGGTTGCCCACCACGCCCGTGCGCCACGGGTAGGCGCCGGTGGCGAGGACCGAGTGGCCGGGTGCGGTGGCCACCTGTCCCTGCTCGTAGTGGACGTCGGGGTAGAAGGCTCCGCGGTCGATGAGCTGGGCGAGCCCCGCGTGGAGCTGCGGCCGGCTGCGGAGGAGCAGGTCGGTCCCGAGCGCGTCGACGACGATGAAGAGCGTCAGCCGCGGGGGCTTGGCGAGCGCAGGTGCGGCCAGGACGGTGAGGGCGAGGGCGAGGGCGCGGGTCATCGGGGAGGGTCGGAGTGTAGCCGCCCTGGCCCGATTCTCACCGGAGCTTGTCCGGGCTGCGCCGCAGCGCCTACCGTGCCCGACAGGAGGGGACGATGTTCCAGGCGCGGGTGCGGGTCATTTACGGCGACACCGACCAGATGGGCGTCGTGTACTACGCGAACTACCTCCGCTACTTCGAGCTCGCCCGGAGCGACTTTCTCCGCGCCCACGGGCGCAGCTACCGGGAGATGGAGGCCGAGGGCCTGGCCCTCCCGGTGGTGGAGGCGACCTGCCGCTACCTGGCCTCCGCGCGCTACGACGACGTCCTGCTCGTCGGCATCGAGGTGCCCTCGGTCAGCCGGGTGACGCTGACCTTCCGCTACGCGGTCGCTCGGGAGGGGGAGCCGGGAGTCCTCTGCACCGGGAGCACGGTCCACGCCTGCCTCGGCAGGAACGGCCGGCCCGCGCGGTTGCCGGAGTGGGTCGCCGGCCTGGTCACGCCGTCCACCGCCTGACGGCGGGTGCCATTCACCCCCTCCGGAATCGTCGCCTCGCTCCGCCGCGGCGGGGTACGGTGGCGCGGGCAGCGGGGAGGAGGACGTCGATGGATCGCAACCTGGCGCTGGAGGTGGTCCGCGTCACCGAGCTGGCGGCGATCGCCGCGGCCCGGCTGATGGGGCGCGGAGAGAAGAACCTCTCGGACCAGGCGGCCGTGGACGCGATGCGGCGGGCCTTCGACACCCTCCACATCCAGGGCACGGTGGTCATCGGCGAGGGCGAGCGCGACGAGGCTCCGATGCTCTACATCGGCGAGAAGGTGGGCCGCTGGGCTCCGGAGGATCCGGGGATCGACATCGCGCTCGATCCGCTGGAGGGCACCAACCTCTGCGCCTACGGACGCCCGGGGGCCATCGCGGTGGTGGCGCTGGCCGAGCGCGGGAGGCTGCTCAACGCCCCGGACACCTACATGGAGAAGCTGGCGGTGGGGCCGGAGGCCCGCGGCGCGATCGACCTTCGCAAGAGCACGACGGAGAACTTGAAGTCCATCGCCGCCGCGCTGAAGCGGGAGACGAACGACCTGACGGTGGTCGTCCTCGACCGGCCCCGGCACGAGACGCTGATCCGCGAGGTCCGCTCCACCGGGGCGCGCATCCGGCTCATCGAGGACGGCGACGTGGCGGGGGGCGTGGCCACCTGCTTCCCCGAGACGGGCGTGGACGTCCTGATGGGCATCGGCGGGGCGCCGGAGGGCGTCATCACGGCGGCCGCGGTGAAGTCCGTGGGCGGCGAAATGCAGGGGCGCCTCAAGCCCCGGAACGACGAGGAGGTCGCCCGGGCGAGGAAGATGGGCATCTCGGACCTGAACCGGATCTACACCGCCGAGGAGCTGGCCCAGGGCGAGGTGATGTTCGCTGCCACCGGGGTCACCTCGAGCGACTTCCTCCGCGGGGTCCGGTTCTTCGGCGGTGGCGCCGAGACCTGGTCGGTGGTGATGCGGAGCAAGACCGGCACCGTCCGCTACGTCCAGGCCCAGCACCGCTTCGAGAAGAAGCCCGAGTACTTCGCGCGGCAGGCGGGAGGACACTGACCATGGCCGGAGCCACCCGCAGCGTGGTCATCGACGTGCCGCCCGATCGCGTGTTCGACGTCATCGTCGACTACGACCACTACGCCGAGTTCCTCTCCGAGGTGAAGGAGGCAAGGAGCGCGGACCGGAAGGGCAACGAGGTCGACGTGCACTACGGCATCGACCTGGTGAAGCGCATCCACTACACGCTCCACATGGTGGAGGACCGGCCGCGCTCGGTCCGCTGGACGCTCGTCCGGGGAGAGGTGATGCGCGACAACCGTGGCAGCTGGACGCTCGAGGCCACGCCCGACGGAAAGACCCGCGCCACGTACAGCATCGAGGTGGGAGTGGGTCCCCTGGTACCGCGGTCCATCGTCAACGCCCTCGTGGACCAGTCGCTCCCCAAGCTGTTGGAAGCATTCAAGAAAAGAGCAGAGCGTCGCTGACGTTCGGGGAGCCGAGAGCGACGCTTGCGGGGGGTGCTCCAGGCATTACAATGAGACGCGAAGGCCGGGTGCCGCCGGCCTCGCGAAGAGCCTCCGGAATGCTCGATAGCTTCGTCATCGACGAGGTCACCCGCCGCGACCGGCAGGAGCGCGACGAGCGCGACCGGCCGGCTGTGGAGCTGCCCGTGCCCGCGCCCGACGAGCGTCCGGTGCGTCGCAGCGACGAGGACGGCCGCGAGGACAAGCCCAAGCGCGGGGTCGTGGTCATCGACCTCCGCGTGCACTGACCCTCCGCCCGTTCCGTCTCGGCGCCCTCTCGACGTCCTTGCCCGCGCCGCCGGAGGCTGCGTACAAGGCCGGCCCATGACGGAGATCATCGACATCGTCGCTCGCGAGATCCTCGACTCCCGCGGGAACCCCACCATCGAGGTCGAGGTGACGCTCGATGGCGGTGACGCAGGGCGGGCCGCCGTGCCGTCGGGCGCCTCGACCGGTGTGCACGAGGCGCTCGAGCTGCGCGACGGCGAGGCTGGCCGGTACGGCGGGAAGGGCGTCCGCAAGGCGGTGGGGAACGTCCGCGACGTCCTCGCCCCGGCGCTGGTGGGGATGGATGCGCTCGACCAGACCGCGCTGGACGCGCGGATGATCGAGCTCGACGGCACCCCCAACAAGGGAAAGCTCGGCGCGAACGCCATCCTCGGCGTCTCGCTGGCCACGGCGCACGCCGCGGCCTCCGCCACCGGACTTCCGCTGTGGCGCTACGTCGGCGGGGCGCAGGCCCGGACCCTTCCGGTGCCGCTGATGAACATCCTCAACGGCGGCGCCCATGCCGACACCCGGGTCGACTTCCAGGAGTTCATGATCGTCCCGGTCGGAGCGCCCACCTTCGCCGAGGCCCTCCGGATGGGGTCCGAGGTCTTCCATGCGCTGAAGAAGGGGCTGAAGGCGCGGAAGCTCGCCACCGGGGTGGGGGACGAGGGCGGCTACGCCCCCGACTTGCCGACGAACGAGGAGGCCCTGGTGCTGGTGACCGAGGCCATCGCGGCCGCGGGATACTCCCCGGGGAAGGACCTGGCGCTGGCGATCGACGTCGCGGCGAGCGAGTTCTTCGACGCGAAGACCCGGAGCTACCGGCTGAAAGGCGAGGGAAAGGCGTATGACGCGACCGGGCTGATCGGCGTCTACGAGCAGCTCTGCAAGAAGTACCCCATCGTCTCCATCGAGGACGGGATGGCCGAGGACGACTGGGAGGGCTGGGTGGCGCTCACCCGCGCGATGGGCGGTTCGCTGCAGCTGGTCGGCGACGACAACTTCGTCACCAGCGTGGAGCGCCTGGGCAGGGGCATCGACGGCGGGGTGGCCAACGCGATCCTGATCAAGGTGAACCAGATCGGCACCCTGACCGAGACCATCGCCGCGGTGCGGATGGCGCACCGGGCCTGCTACCGCTCGGTGATGAGCCACCGCTCGGGCGAGACCGAGGACGTCACCATCGCCGATCTGGCGGTGGCGCTGGACTGTGGGCAGATCAAGACCGGCTCGCTGTCCCGGAGCGACCGGATCGCCAAGTACAACCAGCTCCTGCGCATCGAGGAGGCGCTCGGCGCCGGGGCGCGCTACCCGGGTCGGGCGGCGTTCGGGCGCGGGCGGAGCTGACCATCCGGATCCTGGTCCTCAACGACGACGGCATCGGGTCGGCGGGGCTCGCCGCGTTGGCCGAGGCCGCGGAGCCCCTGGGCGAGGTCTGGGTCGTGGCTCCCGAGCACGAGCAGAGCGCGGCCTCGCACGCCATCTCGCTGACCCGGCCCTTGCGGATCCGGAAGGTGAGGGAACGTTGGTACTCGGTGGACGGCACACCGACCGACTGCGCCTACCTGGCCATTCACCATCTGATGAAGGACGAGGTGCCGGCGCTCGCGCTGTCGGGCATCAACCATGGCCCGAACATGGCGGACGACGTCCTGTACTCGGGGACGGTGGCGGCGGCGATGGAGGCGACGCTCCTCGGCGTGCCGGCGATCGCCTTCAGCCTGGTGGCCCGGGGGCGGGGTCTCGACTTCACGTCCGCGGCGCGCTTCGCGCGAGCGCTCACCGGCGTGGCGCTCTCGCAGAAGCTCCCACCCCGGCTTCTCCTGAACGTGAACGTGCCCGGGGTGGCCGAGCCACGGGGCTGGGCGGTCACCCGGCTCGGCCGGCACACCTACGGGAACCAGGTGGTGGAGAACCGGGACCCGCGGGGGCGCCGCTACTACTGGATCGGGGGGAGCGAGTACACCCACGAGGACCTGCCGGGGAGCGACTGCAACGCGGTGCTCGACGAGCAGCTGATCTCGGTGACGCCGGTGCTGCTCGACCTGACCGATCTGGCCTCGGTCGACCAGCTGATGCGCTGGCCGGTGGATGGCTTCGAGAGGCGGAGTTCGGCGAAAATCTGATGCGCCCCGGGTTCCGGGGTACACCTGTCCGCTGGAGGCGTGTTCCCTGGCGCATCGGGCCCCCCGTGGAGACCTGCGTGTTCCGGCCGCTCGGCGGCGTGGCGCGGGTGCGCTCTGCGTGCTGGGGCTCGTGGCACTCGTGGGATGCGGGACGCCGGTGAGCGGCGAGCGGCCGCGGAGCTCGCTCCGGATGGACGACCTGCCCGCGCCGCGGCGGATGACGCCCGACGGGCCGCGGGTGGTGCTCGCTCCGGCCCATGCCGAGCCGGACCTGGTGGACGAGTGGCCGGCAGCGACGGCCATGGCGGTACCGGCCCCGGGGACGCACCGGGTGGCGCAGGGCGAGACCCTGTACCGGATTGCCCGGGGGCTGGGCATCACGCCGGCGGCGCTGGCGGAGATGAATGGCATCGCGGTCGCGGCGCCGCTGAGGGTGGGCCAGGTGCTGGTGGTGCCTGCGCCGGCGGGGAAGGGGGCGCCCGCGGCAGCGATGGCCGAGGAATCGCACGTGCTGCCTCCGGCGCTGGCCGCGGCGTTCGATGCGGCGGGAAGGCCTGCCGGGGCGCTCCGTCCTCCGGGGGTGGAGCCGTCCGCTGCTGCGGAGACGGACGTCCGGGCACCCGTCGAGCCCGGGGCCGGGCAGCGGTCCGAGCCAGCGCCGGCGTCGGGGCGCCGGGGGCCGGGTCGCATCGAGTCGAGCGTCCTCGGGGCGCTTCCGCCGCCGTCGCAGGTCGGGAAGGCGCCGGTGGCGAGCGTCCGGCGGAGTGCGGGGCCGCTCCAGTGGCCGCTCCGGGGCGTGCTCTACGCGCGGTTCGGGCGGAAGGGGCGGTCACCGCACGACGGAATCGACCTGGCCGCTCCGGCCGGCACGCCGGTCCGCACCGCGGCCGAGGGCTCGGTGCTCTTCGCCGGACCGCAGCAGGGCTACGGGCTCCTGGTCATCGTGGAGCATGCCCACGGTCTGGTGACGGTCTACGCGCACAACCGCGATCTCCGGGTGAAGACAGGCCAGTCGGTGCGCGAGGGGCAGGTGATCGCGACGGTCGGAGAGTCGGGGAAGACCAGCGGGCCGCACCTGCACTTCGAGGTGCGCCAGGACGGGGCGCCGGTGGACCCGCTGGATGTTCTCGGGCCGCCGCCCGCCTCCTGACCGCCAGGGACGCCTACCCGGCGAATGGCGAACGGAACCCGTGCACGCGTCGCGCGCGATGAGACGAGCTCAGGCGGAGCGTACGGGCCCGGCTCGGCCGAGCGTGACATCCGGTCCCTGACAGGCGTTCCCTACGAGCAGAAGCCCGGGCCTGACCCATCCTGCCCAACCACCCCGCGGCTCAGCGCCTAGTGGACCTTCCGATACACCCCGACCACCTGCCCCAGGATCATCGTCGACCGGAACTGCGAGCGGAGGACGTAGATCGGCGCCATCGTCTTGTTGGCGGGCTGGAAGCGGATCCGATCACCTTCGGGGTAGTAGCGCTTGCAGGTGGCCTCGTCCTCGATGAGCGCCACGACGATCTCTCCCTCGCGGGCGGAGGCCGTCTTGCGGACGAAGAGATAGTCCCCGTCGTGGATCCCGTCGTCGACCATCGAATCCCCCTTCACCCGGAGGGCGAAGACCTCCTTGCCGTTTCCGCCGAGCAGGAAGCTGTCGATCCGGACCGAGTCCTCGACGTTCTCCACCGCGAGCAGGGGGGCTCCGGCCGCCACCTTGCCGAGCAAGGGCACCTCGATCATCCCCGAGTCCCGCCGCGGCGCCCCCATGCCGAGAACCAGCCGCGCGCGCTTGGTGGGGACGAGGGCCCGGGACTGCTGCTCCCCCCGGAGCAGATACCCCTTGCGCTCCAGAGCCTTGAGGTGGTCGTTCACCCCGTTGGTCGACCGGATGTCCATCTCCTCGCCGATCTCACGGATGGTGGGAGGGAAGCCACGCTCTTCGGTCTGCCGGACGATGAAGTGGAGGATCTCGCGCTGTCTTCCGGTCAGCTCTTCCATCGTGCCCTCCGCAGGACGCCCACCGAGCGAGTTTGCACCCTGCCTGAACGGGCGTGCAGAGTCAACACTTTCGCCGGATTCCGAAAGGACTGCACCGGTCGCGGGAGGCTGTGGGAAGGTCTCGAATCACCCGTGCCCCCTCGTCTTCTCGGTGCTCTCCTGCTCGGCGCCCTGGCCGTCGGCGCCTGCTCCGGGGTGAGGGTCCAGCGGGGGGAGGTCAGCACCGAGCGGACCCGCTATCGCTTCGGGGATCCAGGATCGGACTGGCGCCGGGTGTCGCTCAGCGACGTCGACGTGGCATGGGTGCGAGACTCGTCCGGTCACACGCTGTCGGTGAGCTCGATGTGTCAGGACTATCAGGAGGCCTCCCTCACGGCGCTGCGCCGCCAGCAGCTCGTCGGCTTCACCGACTCCGAGCGGGTCGAGGAACGTGAGCAGATGCTGGACGGGCGGGCGGCACTCTTCTCCCGCTGGCGCGCGAAGCTGGATGGCGTCCCGGTCGAGCTCGGCCTCTGGACGCTGAAGAAGGACGGCTGCGTCTACGACTTCACCTACACCAGCCCGAACGGCGCCTACGACGAGCAGTCCCAGGCGCTGGCGCGGGTGGTTCAGGGCTTTGCCACGGAGCGCGTCAAGTGACCGCGCCTGACGACGAGTACAGCTCCGAGGAGTCGGACCGCGACTCGCTCGGGTCCATCGTGGGCCAGGAGCTGGAGAGCCTCCTCCCGTTCCGCGACAAGTTCCGCGCCGGCGTCCAGCAGATGGGGGGGATGTTCGTCCTCGCCGGCCGGGCGCTCGCCCGCGGGGTGAAGCCCCCCTCGAGCCTGCCTGCCGTCGTGTATCAGGTGGAGTCGCTCGGGGCCCGCTCGGTCGGCATCGGCACCCTGACCGCCGCGTTCGCGGGGCTGGTCATCGCCATCCAGTTCGGCTTCTTCCTCGCCCGCTTCGGGGTCCAGCACACGGTGGGGAAGGTGGTCGTCCTGACGCTCTTCCGCGAGCTCGCCCCGGTGCTCACCGCCCTCACCGTGGGCGCGCGCATCGGCAGTGGCATCGCCGCCGAGCTGGGATCGATGACCGTCACCGAGCAGGTGGACGCCGTCCGTGCCCTGGGGGCCGACCCGATCAAGAAGCTGGTGGTCCCCCGGGTCTACGCCTGCCTGGTGGTGATGCCGATGCTGACCGTCCTCGCCGACGTGACCGGTTTCCTGGCCGCTGCGGGAGTGACCAAGTTCGAGTACGACATCTCCTTCGCCCAGTTCTTCACCTCCGCGCTGGACACCGTCGACGAGAGCGACTTCCTCTCCGGCGTCGGAAAGTCGGTGGTGTTCGGCCTCATCATCGCCGTGGTCGGCTGCTACAAGGGCTTCAACGTCCAGGGTGGGACCGAGGGGGTGGGGCGCGCCACCACCGAGACCGTGGCCGTCGCCTCGGTGGCGGTCTTGCTCGCCGATTTCTTCCTGACCAAGCTGCTCCTCACCATCACATGACCGCGTCCGCCACCGCGCCCGCTCCGTCCGAGGCGCTCATTCGCTTCGAGGGCATCCACAAGGCCTTCGGCCCCAAGGTCGTGTTCGACGACCTCTCGCTCGAGGTGCGCAGGGGCGAGACCCTCACCGTCATCGGCGGCTCGGGCGCCGGCAAGAGTGTCCTCCTCAAGTGCCTCATCGGCCTGATGGACCCCGATGGCGGGCGGATCGTCTTCGACGGACAGGACCTCTCGGGCTTCGGCGAGAAGGAGTTCCTCCCCGTCCGGCGGCGGGTGGCGATGGTGTTCCAGGCCTCGGCGCTCTTCGACAGCATCTCGGTGGGCGAGAACATCGAGTACCCGCTCCGCGAGCACTTTCCGGACATGCCCCTGGAGGACCGGGCGGCCCGGGTCGCACGGGTGCTCGGGCTGGTCAACCTCCCGGGCATCGAGGCCATGCGGCCGTCCGACCTCTCCGGAGGCATGCGGCGCCGCGTGGGGCTGGCCCGCGCCATCGCCACCGACCCCGAGGTCATCCTCTGGGACGAGCCCACCACCGGGCTCGATCCGATCAGCACCCGCACCATCGACGAGCTGATCCGCAGCATGCGCGCCAAGCTCCACTGCACGTCGATCGTCGTGACCCACGACATGCAGAGCGCCTTCACCGTGTCGGACCGCATCGCGATGCTCGCCAACCGGCACATCGTCCAGGTGGGCACGGTGCCGGAGATGAAGGCCAGCACCCTGAAGGAGGTCCGCTCCTTCTTCGACGCGCGAAAGGGCGAGGCCCGGGTGGACTGATGGCGACGACCGAGACCGCCACCCAGAAGGAGAAGCGCCTCGTCGTCCGGGCCGGCCTCTTCGTGGGGCTGGCGTTGCTCCTCTTCGGGTTCGTGGTGCTGATCATCGGCAAGGAGAACCGGCTCTTCGACCGGCAGGTCCGCTACCACGCGTTCTTCGAGAACGTGGAGGGGCTCAAGCGCGACTCTCCGGTCTGGCTCGGTGGTCTCGAGGTGGGGCGGGTGGTGTCCATCTCCTTCTCCCCGGACCTGGGCGACAAGAAGATCGACGTCATCATCGAGATGTCCAAGACGTTCGCCCCCCGCGTCCGGACCGACTGCGTGGCCCGGGTGAGCGGACGCGGCGTCCTGGGGGACAAGGCCATCGACATCTCCCTCGGTACGTCCGAGGGCGATCCCATCCCTCCCAACGGCGCCATCCCCAGTGGCTCGTCCGGCGACCTGGCCTCGCTGCTCAAGAACGGCGGCGCGCTGATGGACAACCTGGTTGCCAGCAGCGAGAACGTCCGCAAGCTCACCGACACCTTCGCCGACCCCGAGGTGACGAAGAACCTCACCGCGTCCATCGCCAGCGTCCGGAGCATCCTCCAGGGCATCGAGAAGGGGAACGGCGCGCTCCATGCCCTCATCTACGATCCGCGGGGCGCGGCCGAGACCCACCGCCTCCTGACCAAGCTCGCCGACGTCTCGACCGAGGCCGAGAAGGCCCTGGAACAGGTGAGCCTGGTCCTCGAGGGCGCGCGCACCGGGAACGGTGCCCTGCACGCGCTCCTCTACGACCCCAAGGCGGCCAAGACCGTGGGCGCGCTGGGGGACGCCGCAGGCGAGCTCGCGGTGCTCCTCCACGACGCCCGGACCAGCCAGAACGGCGCGGTGCACCAGCTCGTCTACGGCGATGCCCGGAACCTCTTCGAGAACCTCGGCGCCATGTCCGAGGACCTCCGGATCATCACCGGGAAGATCCGCGCGGGGGAGGGGACGCTCGGGGCGCTGGTGGTCGACCCGAGCGTCTACGACGACCTGCGCACCGTGCTGGGCAACGTGAAGCGCAACAAGGTCCTCCAGGAGCTGGTGCGAGTCACCATCAGCAACCGCGGAGGCCTGGAGCAGGCCGGACGTCCCACCGACGGCCGCCCGACCAGCTCCGTGTCACCCCCGCCGGCCACGGGCTCCGCGAGCACGGACGCGGCGCGATGACCGCGGAGTCGACGTCGGAGCGCCCCGCGGCCGGCGCCGGGTGGCTGCTCCGCCTCGGAACACGGGTCGCGATCTCCTCGCTGGTCCCGCTGCTCGCCCTGGCCGGCGTTCTGGGCATCTCCCGAGCGGCGCAGGGCGCGCTCTGGCCGGCCCTCTTCACCGCCGAGCCCGAGCTGCAGCTCGAAGAGACGCTCCTCGTCGCTGGAGCCGGGCTGGTCCTCGCCGCGGCCCTCGCCCGCGCCGCGGTGTTGGCCCTCGCGGTGCAGGCCGGTGCGGCCCGGTTCGTCTCCGGGGCCACTCCCGGGGTCTCCCCGCCGGTGGCAGGCGTCCGGGGTCTCGCCTGGGCCGTGGCCGCGGCCGTCCTCGAGGTCGTCCTCGGTGCCTGGTACTGGGCCGTGCTGGTCGCGAGCGGCGCGGCGCTCGTCCTCGGCGGCCCGGTGGTGTCGTTCCTGGGAGCGGCCGGGGTGGCCGGCGTGCTGACCCTCGGGGCGTTCCTCTTCCCCGCGACCGCCCTCTGGCTCGAGCTCGGGCTGGTGACCTCGGTGGTGCGGCCGGTCCGCTTCCCGGTCGCCGCCGGCGAGGCGCTCCGGCTCCTCCTGGCCCGGCCCGGCTTCGTCGTCCTCGCCTGGCTGGTCACGGCGCTTCCGGCAGGAATGCTGGTCGGCGGCATCCAGGTGATGGCCGCCGGCACGCCCGGCCCGGGAGCAGCGGCGGCGGCGGCCGGGGGCGTCGCGCTCCTCTTGGTCGCGCTGGTCGAGGCGCTGGCCACCCTCGTCCGCCTCGATGCGTTCGCGGCGCTCGTCCTCGACGCCGAGGGGGGACTTCCCGCGCCCCCGCCGCCTCCGCCCGCACCACCGCCGCCGGTTCCCCGGGCCACCCTGGTCGGCTCCGAGGTGGTGGAAGCGAGCCCGGTCGGTCCCGTGGCGCCCTGGAGCCCCGGAGGGCAGGGGTGAACGTCGAGGGCTTCCACCATGTCGCCATCCAGGTGCAGGCCCTCGAGCAGGTGGCGCGGTTCTACCGCGAGGTGCTCGGGCTCCCCGAGCGGGAGCGGCACCTCGCGCCGGACGGCGCGGTGAGGAGCATCTGGCTCGACGTGGGCGGCGGCGGATTCCTCGCGCTGGAGCGGGTGGAGGCCCGGCCCGCGCCGGATCCGGCGTTCCGCGACGGCCGCCCGGGGCTCTTCCTCATCGCGCTCCGCATCCCCAGCTCCGACCGGGCACGCGTGCGGGCGGAGCTCGAGCGCCGCGCGATTCCGCTGGTCCACGAGACGCGGTGGACCCTCTACGTGCGCGATCCGGAGGGGAACCGGGTCGCGCTCAGCCACCATCCCGACGGCTGACCGCCTTCACCTCGGAGGACAGGTCAACGGTTGCTGTGACAAGCGTCTTCGACCGTCAGACGCGGCCGGACTGGATTCGTGCACCTGCAACGGCCGCGCTCACGCCATCCAGGGGCAGGAGATCGCCGAAAACGCACAACGACGCGCCGTCCCCGCAACTGACACGCACGCTGCGGTACAGTTAGTTGCATCTATATGGCGAAAACATGGGGTGGTGTGTTCCCCCCACGCACGTCACCTTGCATGGCTGTAGCAGCCTTGGGCACGCTCCCGCGGCCGGTCTACCCGGGAGGGAATCATGCACATCGACAGTCGTTGGAGGCGAGCAGCGACACTCGCGGTCTTGGCCATCTGCAGTCCTTCGCTGGCGGTGGCGAGGGGCGGGCCGAAGATCCCGGGTGCCCGTGACCTCGGAAGAACGAGTGATTCGAAGCAGGTGACCGTCTCGCTCTGGTTGAAGATGCATCAGGCTTCGTCGCTCGAGCAGAACGCTCTGGCGGTTCACGATCCGTCGTCCGCCCGCTACCAGCAGTGGTCTGCCGCCGCGTTCTCTCCCGCGAACCTGCCGACCGCGGCCGAGGCGCAGACCGTCAGCGACTTCCTGCGCTCACAGGGCCTGACGGTGCTCGGAATCGGGCCACGCAACCTCTACGTCCAGGCGACGGGCACGGCCGCGCAGGTCCAGGCGGCGCTCAAGGCCGAGCTCCACGAGTTCCAGCTCGCCTCCAAGACGTTCCAGGCGAACGTGAGCGGACCGACGCTTCCGGCGAACGTCAACGCGCTCGTGAGTCACGTGGGTGGTCTCACCGACTTCCGTCCTCAGCCGATGAACATGCGGCCGGGCGGCCCCGAGGGAACGTTCAGCCCGGCGCTCCTCAGCGCGAACCCGAACGGCATCGTGTTCTCGGCCGGCTGCTTCCGGCCGCCGCAGACGGTGAAGTTCAGCTCGTCGGATGCGAGCGCGGTCTACTTCGGAAACCGCTACGGACAGGACATCACCAACACGGCGGCTGGGACCATCCCGCCCTGCGGCTACTCGGCTGGGGACATCCAGACGGCGTACTCGCTCGACAAGCTCTACCGCCGCGGACTCGATGGCAGCGGACAGACGGTGGCCATCGTCGATGCGTTCGGCTCCAAGACCATCGCGTTTGACCTCGCCGTCTTCTCCCAGGCGATGGGGCTTCCTCCGGCCGACCTCACCATCATCGGAACTCCGACCGAGACGGTGTTCTCCGGGACGCCCAATTCCGTATGGGCGCTGGAGACGACGCTGGACGTGGAGTGGGTCCACGCGATCGCTCCTGGTGCCAAGATCCTCCTCGTCGTCACCCCGGACAATTCCTTTGCGAACCTCTTCGGGGGCATCATCCAGGCAGCCTCGACCCCTGGTGTGACCGCGATCTCCAATAGCTGGGGGAGCTACGAGATCGCGACGGATCCCGAGTTTCGGCAGGCGGTGGACGGGCTTTTCCAGGCGATCTCCAGCGCCGGCATCTCCGTCAACTTCTCGTCGGGTGACGGAGGCGACGGAGTGCTCGACATCGGCATCGCCAACGGTTCCTGGCCCTCGGGCTCACCCTTCGCCACCTCGGTCGGTGGCGTCAGCGTCGGTCTGAAGAAGAACGGGAAGATCGATTTCCAGACCGCCTGGGGCAACAACTTCACCCAGATCGCCGACACGGCTGCAAACGGGAATGCGCCGATCGACCCAGTCGGCAACCAGGGATTCAACGGAGGGGGCGGCGGAGGAGTGAGCGACGTATACTTCAAGCCTTTCTATCAGCAGCAACTTCCGGGGTACCGGCGGATGCAGCCCGACATCTCGTGGGTCGCGGATCCGTACACGGGAGTGGAGATCATCTTCACAGGCGACCCGGAGGGGGGCCTCTACATCGACGTGATCGGGGGGACCAGCGCTTCCTGTCCGATGTTCTCCGCTCTTTGGGCCATCGCGACGCAGCGGGCGGGACACCTGCTCGGCAACGCGGCGGCGCGGCTTTACCGGCTGGACGATGATGCGATCACCGACGTCCAGCTGGTCGGCTCCAACGCCAACGTGAGCGGGCTCATCAAGGACGCCGCTGGGAATTCCCCAGAGATCCCCTCGGATCTCGCTTCGCCGCTCCAGAACCTGCCCGACTTCTACAGCGCGCTCTACAACAGCCCGCTCTCGACCCGGTGGTTCGTGATCACGTTCGGAACGGACTCCACACTCCGTGTTCACGACGGTTACGACGTGGCGACTGGCCTCGGCACACCCAATCCGCCGGCCTTCGTCGACTCGGTCAGCCATCACTGATCGCAGCCGGAGCTGCCGGAGAGGCCTGCTCGCTCCGGCAGCTCCCCGCGGAAGGCATCAGGGTTCTCTGGAGGCGTCCTCGCCGTCGACGGCGAGCGCCGCCCGCGGGACCACCACCGCGGGCAGCTCGGCCCGGCAGGCGCCGGCGAGCGTGAAGCGGGCCACCGACAGGCGCGCGCGCGCCGAGCCCGCGAACAGCTCGTAGTCCCCCCGTACCAGCTCCTTCACGACGAAGCGCCCCCGGGGCCCCGCCTTGCCGGCCCGCCAGGCTCCCGAGGCGCGGAGGGTGGCGAAGACCCGGGCCCCGCCGGCCGGCCGGCCGGTCTCGTCCCGGACCATGCCCGTCACGACACAGGGCTGCTCCAGCGTCAGGTCCTTCCGGGTCTCGCCCCGGGTGGAGTCGGCCACGGCCAGCGCCACGCGGCCGTCGTCGGTGACGACGTGGAGCACCGTTCGCCGGGCCGGAACGTCGGGCAGCTCGAAGCGCGCCCCGGTGAAGTGCATCGTCTCGCGGACGAAGTGACCCTCGACGCCGTAGGCCTCGAGGTTGAACCCGCCTGGCGGAGGCGTGCCCAGGAGCTGACCCACCAGGTGGCCCTCCACCGCCGTCGGCGGGTGCTGGCCTCCGCCCTTCGTCACCTCGACCCCCGGGGCGATCCGGCCGGTGGCGGCGAAGTCGGCCAGCGGCGCGAGGGCCTCGGTCTCGGGCTGGCCAGCCGAGAGCCGCATCCGCGCCTCGGCGACCTCGGCTCCGGTGCGGTCGAGCACGCCGAGCTCGAGCGTGCGCCGGTCCGGAGGCCCCTCGGCATGGAGGCCGAAGAGCCGGTTCACCCCGAGCAGCGCGGCCGCCCGGGTCAGCGCCCCGGCCGGGTCCTTCCCGGGCTCGAGGCAGGGGCCACCGTCGGCGTAGAGCGCCCCCTCGACCTCGGCGCCCAGCTCCACCGGAGGAGCGAGCGCCGGCGGCTCGGGGATCTGCACCGTGCGCGCGAGCGAGCGACGGCCGAAGTCGGCCTCGATGCGGTAGCTGCCCGCGGGGAGGCGGAGACTCACCGGCGCCTTCCCCAGCTTCCGGCCGTCGACGTACACGTCGGTCCCCGGCGGGGAGATGGCGACGTCGAGCCGCGAGGTCGGCGCGCGGGCCTGCTGCTTCCGCACCCCGTCGGCCAGCTTGCGGAACGACGGAGGGTAGAGCGCGGTGTCGGGCTGGTAGTCGGGCTCCACCCGGAAGACGTGGCGGAGCGCGTCCTCGGCCTGGGCCCCCTTTCCGCGGGCCTGGGCGAGCAGCGTCCAGATGTCGCGCTCGACGGCCCAGCGGGCATCCCCGGGAGGAAGGCGCCTGACCTCGTTCGACAGGCCCTCCAGCGCCGTCACCGCGGCGCTGACCTTCCCCTTGTAGAACGCCGCGCGGGCCTCGGTGACGGCATGCTGGACGTCGGCCAGGGTCCGGGTGGCGAGACCACCGAGCGGCGCGGCGCTGTCGACCTCGCTCTGGAGCCCGGTCCCCATCCGGGCTGCGAGGAGGGTGCGGAAGGTGCGGGCGCTGATCGCGCTGGCTGGACTGTCGCAGCTGCCCAGGGCGACGACCGCCGCCGAGCCCGAGGGGGCGGCGCCGGCATCGGGCGCCTGCGCGCCGAGCACCAGGGAGGCTCCGAGCGCGAACGCGAGGGAGGCGGGCACGGAAGCTCGAAGCATACGGGGCGCCGCGGACAGGGGGCGCCATCCGGAGGCATCAAGCCCCCGCTCAGCCGCCGTTGGTGGGCTTTAGCTCCACGTCGTAGCGGAGGCTCTGCTCGCTCCGGAGCACGAAGGACTGCTGCCAGATGGCGTCGCCCAGGGTGACCTTGAGGTGGTGGGTCCCCTCGAAGAGGTGCAGGTCGTCGATGGGGCTACTGCCCACCACACGCCCGTCGACGAAGACGCGGGCACCCTGGGGTGCGCGCACCGAGAGGGTGCCGCGGCCCACGGTGAGCCGGAGCGGGGTGACGCCGTCCTTCTTCACCGTGACCACCCGCGACTGGCTGATGCCCTTCGCGGTGTCGCTGAGGGTGAGGACGTGCCGACCGGGAGTGGCCGGGATGACGATCGGCGTGCGGCCGAAGGGCTTCTTGTCGAGCGCGACGTCCACCGGAGGATCGGTGACCAGGTCGAGCCCGGTGGTCAGGAAGTCGCTGCGGGCTCCCGCCGCGGGCTTGACCGGGGAAGCCGGGGCCAACGCGGGCTGCGACGCCGGCGCGGGAGGAGGGGAGACGGCTGCCACCGCGGGGGGCGGAACGGCCGGGGCGGCTGGCCCAGTCCCGGGGGTCGCGGCCGGCGGTGTCCGGGGCGTTCCGGCCGCGGCAGGCACGGCGCCCGCGGCCTGCTCCTGCCCGGGGGGGACGAGGAGCATCGGCTTTGGAACGGCGTGGCGGGTCTGGAACCAGAACGCGGCGGCCAGGGCCCCGGCGACGGCCACGCCGAAGACCAGGGGCAGCTTGGAGCGCCAGTCGAACGCGGGCTTCTCCAGCTCCGCCAGCTCGCGCTGGGCGATGGGGATGGTCGGCGCCTCGGACGCCTTCGGGGCCTGGGAGGCCCAGGCGCGGGCGTGCGCGGCGAGCGCGGCGTCGAGGACCTGCTTTCGCGCCGCGCGGGGCGAGTCCTGCGCCGGGAAGTGGTGCTCCAGCAGCTCCGAGAGCTGCGCCGGCGTGGCCAGCGGCGCGAACACCTGGTCCACCGCGTCCCGGAACGCGAGCGCGGTCTTGTGCCGGTCGGAGGCGCGCTTGGCGGTGGCCTTGCGGAGCAGCTCCTGGACCGGCGGGGGAAGCCCCTCGACGGGGAGCGGTGAGGTCATCACCGCCTGGTCGAAGTCGGTCTCGCGGTCCCAGGGCATCCGCCCGGTGAGACACTCGTAGAGCACCAGGCCGAGCAGGAAGACGTCGGTCTGGCTGGTCTGGGCGGCACGGCCCCCGATGATCTGCTCCGGAGCGCAGTAGCGCCGCCGGTTGACCACCCGCTGCCCCTTGGGCTCCTTCGGGGCGACCGCGAGCGCGCCGTACCCGCCCACCTTCGCCCGCCCGGAGAAGGCCAGCATCACCGTCTCCGGCCTCAGGTCACCGTGGATGAGGGGCGTCCCGTCGTCGTTGCCGGCCACGTGCGCGTAGTGGACGCCCAGCGCGCAATCCACCGCGATGCGACCGGCGATCGCCGGGGACAGCTTCCCCGTATGCTCCAGCACGTCGCGGAGCGACTCGCCGTCCACGTACTCCACCACCCGTGCCAGCCCCTGCTCGAGCGTGGCCAGGCCATGCACCTTGACGATGTGTGGATGCTCGAGCGTCGCCGCCCGCCGGGTGTCACGCTGCAGCTGCGAGAAGCGGTCCTCGTCCCTCGGCAGATCGGGCGGTGCCCAGACCAGGACCACCGGGCGCGCGGACGCCTCGCGCTCCTCGAGCCCGAGCATGGCGCTCGATCGGGTGCCCGCGAGCAGCGGCCCCGCTGTGCGGTACGTGGGGACGATTCGGGTCACGCTGAACGCCCACTCTACTGCGCAGCTCCAGAGCCGAGAAATCGGCCGGATGCAAGCCCCCTCGACCTGTGTCCAGGAGTCACACCCGCCGAAGATCAGGGTCGTTGCCGACCCTTACAGCCGGAACGTGACCAGGTAGTTGCGACCCGCCCGCCGGACGACGAGCAGCACGGAGCGCGCGTGGCGGGCCGAAATCAGGGCCTCCCGGAAGGTGTCGAGCGAGTCCAGTGCCACGTTGTTCATCCGGACGATCAGGTCTCCGCGCTCGATCCCGAAGCGGTCCGCCTGGCTCGACTCGCGCACCGCGGCCACCCCGAGCGTCCCCCGGGAGGGGGTCAGCCTCAGGCCGAGGCGATCCCAGGCGAAGGAGTCGGCCTGCTTCGAGGGGAACTCCACCGGCGTCACCGTCGCCCGAAGGCGCTGTCCGTTCCGCCAGAGCAGCAGCGGGATGGACGCCCGCGCCGGATACCCGCGCAGCTTGGCCTGGAGCTCGTCGGCGTCCTGCACCGGGGTGCCCCCGAGCTCGGCCAGCACGTCGCCCGGCTGGACCCCGGCGGACTCGGCCGGGCTGCCGCTGTCCACCGAATCCACCACCACCCCGTCGCTCCGCTCCCATCCCAGCCGCCGGGCCACCTGCTCGGTGAGGTCCACCGCGTTGATCCCCACCCAGGCCGGGCGCACCTTCCCGAAGCTCCGCAGCTCGTTGACGATGCGCCGCACCTTGTCGACCGGGATGGCGAAGCCGATTCCCTGCGCGCCGCTGAAGATGGCGGTGTTGATGCCGATCACCTCGCCGTCGAGGTTGAGCAGGGGACCGCCCGAGTTCCCGGGGTTGATGGCGGCATCGGTCTGCAGGAAGTCGATGTAGAGCTGGTCGTTGGCCTTGAAGCTCCGGCCCACCGCGGAGAGCACGCCGGAGGTGACCGTCTTGGCCAGCCCGAACGGGCTGCCGATGGCCACCACCGTCTCGCCGATCATCAGATCCGCCGACGTCCCGAGCTTCGCCGCGGGCAGCGGCGCCTTCGAGGAGACGCGAAGGACGGCCAGGTCGTTCTGCGCATCGGCGCCCACCACCTCGGCGTCGAGCTGCCGGCCGTCGGCGAGCAGCACGTGCACCGCCGAGGCGCCCCGGATGACGTGGTCGTTGGTGACGATGGTGCCGCCCGGGTCGATGATCACCCCCGAGCCGAGCGACTGGACCGTCTGGCGCTGCGGGCGTCCTTCCTCGCCGAAGAAGAACTCCTCCAGCGGCGAGCCGCGCATTCGCCGGTCCACCACCTGCTCGGTGCCGATGAACACCACCGCCGGTCCGACCTTCTGCACCACGTCGACCACGGCCGAGCGGCGCCGGGCCACGTCTGCCCGAGCCGCCGGGAGCGCCAGCAGCCCGAGTGCCACGACCATCGAACGGCGCATCAGCGACCTTCACCTCCGCGCTGCGAGCGCAGCGCCCAGCCGATCATCTTGTAGAGGAGCCGGGCCCCCACGTTCCCGTCCCACTCGTCGCCCTCCGGTCCCGGGGCGACCTCGTCCAGGTCCATCCCCACGATGCGCCGGCCGGAGCGCACGACCCCGGCGACCAGCGCCGTCGCCTCGGCGAAGGACAGTCCTCCGGGCACCGGGGTGCCGGTGTGAGGGCAGAGGGTGGGATCGAGCCCGTCGATGTCGAAGGAGAGATAGATCTGTTCCGGCAGGTCGCGGACCATCCGGTCCACTTGGCGCGCCCAGGGCTCGCCGTCGAACGCGCGGCGCTTGAGCTCGGGATCGGTGTGGATGACCACCCGGCCCCCGGAGGCCTCCACCAGCGCGAGCTCCTGCTCGGAGACGTCGCGCAGCCCCACCTGCACCAGCCGCGACACCTCGGGGAGCCTCTTCACGACGTTGTGGAAGATGGAGGCATGCGACCAGGCGAAGCCCTCGTACGCGTCCCGCAGGTCGGCGTGCGCGTCCAGGTGCAGGATGCCCATCCCCGGGTAGGCGTGCGCGTGGGCAGCGATCGCCCCGTAGACGCTGCCGTGGTCGCCGCCCACCGTCGCCACCAGCTTCCCGTCAGCGACGAGGCGGGTGACCATGCGCTCGAGCCAGCGGTTGAGCTCCTCGCAGAGCCCGTTCACCCGGGCGAGAGCCGGACTGCCGGGGGGGGCCCCGCCCGCATCGATGATTGGCCGGGCGAGTCGCTTGGCCTCGTCGTTCCAGGCTCGGATCTGCGGCTCCTCGGGGAGCATCGCGATGCCGTCGACGTAGGGACGGCCGGTCTCGAGGTCGAAGAGGTCCACCTGGGCGGAGGCCCGGAGGATGGCCGCCGGACCGTCCGCCGCTCCGCCGCCGTAGCTGGTCGTCGCCTCGAACGGGACCGGGACCAGGACCACCCGGGCCTCGTCCACGGTGTGCGGCAGCCCGAAGGCCTGGCCGGCGAGTCCCGGCGCGCCGGGGTCGAAGCTCATCGGCCGCTCCAGGAGAGCACGATCTTCCCCACGTTCCGGTCCGCCACCAGCATCTCGAAGGCCTCGGAGACCTGCTCCATGGGCAGCACCCGGTCCACCACCGGGCGGTAGGTCCCCCGTACGAAGAGCGGGACCACGTGCCGCTCCACGGCCCGGGCGAGCGCCATCTTCTCCTCGATTGGCCGCGGGCGAAGGACCGTTCCCGTGATCCGGGCCCGCTTGCCGAGCGCGATCCGGAGGTCGAGCTCGCTCCGGACGCCATCCACCGTCCCGACCAGGAGCATCCGGCCGCGCGCGGCGAGACAGGCCAGTGACTCGGCGGTGTACCGGCCGCCGACCAGGTCCAGCACGAGGTCGACCCCTGCGCCCCCGGTGAGCTCGAGCACGCGCTCCGCGAACCGGGGATTCTCCCGGTCCACCAGGAGCGTGGTGAAGGGCACGAGGGCTGCAGCCCGCTCCAGCTTCGCCGGGTTCCGCCCCGTCCCGAGGAGCGTCGCTTCCGCGGCGTGGACGATCTGAGCCGCCGCCGTTCCCACGCCGCTCGCCACCGCGTGCACCAGCACCCGCTCGCCGGGGCCCAGCTGTCCCTGGAGGACCAGCGCGTCGAACGCGGTGAAGAAAGCCTCGGGGATCGCCGCCGCGTCGGTGAGGGACAGGCCCTCCGGCGCGGGCACCGCCTCGCGCTCGTGGGTCACCAGGCGCTCGGCGAACGCGGCCCCGGGGACGAGCCCCATCACGCGGTCACCGGGACGGAAGCGGAAGGTCCGCGGCCCGGCGGCCCGCACCGTGCCGGCGTACTCCATCCCTGGGAGGTCGGCCGGGGTTCCCGGCGGCACCGGATAGTGCCCGAGGACCTGCAGCCAGTCGGCTCGGTTCAGGGCGGTGGCGTGGACCTCGACCCCGATCTCCCCCGGTCCGGGGACGGGCTCCTCGACCTCGACCAGACGCAGACCCCGGGCGCTTCCGGGCTGCTCGATGCGAACGGCACGCATGTGGCTCTCCTCGGGCCGACCCGCCTGCCCTGCTTCGGGGCGGATTGCAAGGGCAGGGAACCACGGGCGCCGGCCCCGACCCCGGCGGCTGGAACGGGGGGGCCTCCGGCCTTAGAAGGGAGAGGCCCGTGCCGCGAAACGCCCCCTGTCCCGTCTGCAAGAAGCCCGCGGAGCCGCGGGGGAGCAACCCCGCATTCCCGTTCTGCTCGGTTCGCTGCCGCCGCATCGACCTCGGCCGCTGGTTCGGCGAGGAGTACCGGGTGCCCTCGGCTCCCGCCGAGGGCGAGGAGCAGCCGCCGGCCGCGGACGAGCCGCCCGAGCGATGAGCGGCTACGTCGACCTGCACTGCCATCTGCTGCCCGGAGTGGACGACGGCGCCCGCACGCCCGAGGACTCCCTGGCCATGGCCCGGGCGCTGGTGGCGATCGGGGTGTCCACCGTCGCCGTCAGCCCCCACGCCCGCGCCGGCTGCGCCCCGGTGGAGGTCTGCCGGGAGCGCCTGGAGGCGCTGAGGAGCGCGCTGGCCCACGAGGGCATCCCGCTCGTCCTCGAGCTGGGCGCCGAGAACGCGCTGGTGGAGGAGGGCTTCCTCGACGGGCTGGGCACTCCCGCTGCCCGGCCGGTGCACCGGGGCCCGTACGTGCTCGTCGAGCTGCCGTACTCCTCGCCGGTCCCCGCGTTGCCCACCCTGGTCTTCCAGATGATGCGGCGGGGGGTGATCCCGCTCTTCGCCCACCCCGAGCGCTGCCTCGAGCTCCAGCGGCCGGGACGCGCCGCCGAGGTGGTGGCTCTGGGCGCGCGGTTGCAGCTCGATCTCGGCGCGGTGAGCGGCCGGTACGGACCGGTGGCCCGGCGCACCGCCCGCTTGCTCCTCGACGAGGGGCTCTACGCCGTCGCCGCCACCGACCTCCACGCACCGTCCGGAGCTCCCCGCTGGATCGAGCAGGCGCTGGCGGACCTCCGTGCCTGCGCCGGGGACGCCGCGGTGGGGCGGCTGTTCCGCGACGGGCCGGTGCGGGTCCTGGCGGGGGAACCGGTGGAAATCCCCGATGGGGGTAGGGTAGACGGCGGCACCCCGTGAAGCGTCTCCTGAAGCTGCTGGGCAGCCTGGCGGTCACCCTCGTCTTCGGCTGGTGGGCGTTCCGCGACACCCACTGGGCCGAGCTGTGGGCGAGCCTGCGCTCGGCCAACTACGCCTGGGTGCTGCCCTACCTGGCCATCCTCCTCCTCATCCACCTGTCGCGCACCGCCCGCTGGGGAGCGCTGCTGGCCTCGCAGGAGCGGGTGAGGTTCCGTGCCCTGAACGATGCCAGCGCCATCGGCTTCATGATGCTGCTGGTCCTGCCCTTCCGGCTGGGCGAGTTCGCCCGGCCCTTCCTCATCGCCCAGCGCAGCTCCATCCGCCGCAGCGCCGCGATGACCAGCGTGGTGCTGGAGCGCATCGCCGACGGGGTCTTCGTCGCGCTCCTCCTCCGGGGACTGCTCTTCGTCGTCCAGGGCGAGCCCACGCCGCTGAGGCTCGCCCGGTACGGGGCGAATCTGATGTTCGCGGTCTTCTTCGGGGGGTTTCTCTTCCTGCTCTTCGCCGCCTGGAACCACGACCGTGCGGTGGCGCTCGTGCGCGGGACGCTGGGAAGGATCTCCCCGGCGCTGGGGGAGCGCGCCTCGGGCATCGTCGACAGCTTCGTGGGGGCGCTGAAGCAGGGACACCGGCTGTCGGAGCTCGCGGCCTTCCTGGTCTGGACGCTGGTCTACTGGGGGCTCAACGGCTTCGGGATGTGGGTCCTGATGCAGGCCTTCCCCTTCCAGCTCACCCTCGTCCAGACCTACGTCGCGATGTGTCTCCTGGTGGTGGGCGTGATGATCCCGGCGGCACCGGGGATGGTCGGTACCTTCCAGGCCGCGGTGAAGCTCGGGCTCTCCATCTTCCTTCCCGCCTCGGTGGTGAACGGGCCGGGTCTGGCCTACGCCAACGTGATCTGGCTCTGCCAGACCACGCAGCAGATCGGCCTCGGGCTCATCTTCCTCTCGGTCGACCAGTTGTCGTTCCGCGACCTGGCCGGACGGCTGGAGCGGGAGGAGGACGCGCCCTCCACCGCGAGCTAGCGGCGGAAGGCGGCGCGGCGACGCAGGAGCCACAGGGCGCGCCGCATGGCGCCGGACTCTACAGCGGTCGATCGAGCCAGTTCAGGATCGCCTGGACGATCCCTTCGGTACGCGACGGAGGTGGGGGCTCCACCCGGGGAGGCGGACGCCCTCGGACGTCACGAGGCGGTGGCTCGCGCTGCCGCAGCAGCTCCCCCGCCGGAGGTGTCACGGCATCACCCCGTACTTCTTCAGCAGGTCCTCGACCGCCTCGCGGAGGTAATCGCTCTGGGCAACCCGGGTGCGTGCCGAGAGGGCCCGGAGCCTCCGGACGTCTTCCTCCGGGACGAGCACGTGCGTGCTCACCGTGAAGCTGGCGTCGTCCGGATCCCCGGTCTGCTCGGCCGGAATCGCGGGCTCGGGGATGGTGGGGCTGGGTTCCATGCAACCGACTCCTCTCCGGCGCGACAGGGCTGTCGCGGCGGTGCCCCCGAGGTTCCCGCGTCCTGGAGTCTTGTCAATTTCACGGTCATTCGCGGGGTGCGCCGCAGTGGTACTCGACGAGCGCGAGCAGCTCGTCCAGGTCGATCGGCTTGTCGAGGAACTGCACGATGCCGGGGAGCCCCTTGATCCGCCGGATGCTGGCCGGATCGGCGGACATGACGACCACCCGGAAGTCCTCGACGTCGGTGCGCCGGACCAGCTCGGCCAGGAACCCCGCGCCGTCGAGCTCGGGCATCATCACGTCGAGGAGGACGAGGCACGGACGGCCGACGCGGGCCAGCGCCTCGACCGCCTCGCGTCCGTTCGCGGCGAGGGTCACCGCGTGGCCGAGGCCCTCGAGGCTCTCGAAGAGCGACTCTCGGATGTCGGCGTCGTCCTCGACGATCAGGATCTGACCCATGCCGGCGGGAGCAGGATCGCCCGTGCCGCGATGACCGTGAGCGTCCTTTCCAAGGGCCCGTTCAGAGACGGACCTTCGATGAGCGACCGGGCTGAAATTCAGCGTGCCGGGGCGGACGGGAGCGGTGACTCCCCGTCCATTCGCTCGACCCAGGGAGCGCGCCACGCGCTGGCCTCGAACGGGTCTGCGAAGTACTGGGTTTCTCGGGCAACCTTGCCGTCCCTGAACTCCATGATGCTGACGGTGTACGACGGCTTGCCGTCATACGTCAGGATGAACTCGGTGATCCAAAGATCACCGGTGCCGATGATTCGCCGGACGGCGAAGCGTTTCTTGCTCGGCTGTCTGGTGCGGGTGATCTGGATGTTCGATCGGCCGCGGATCCGCTCGCCCGACTGGGGGTAATCCAGCACCGCGTCCTCGCGATAGATCGAATGCTCGGTCTCGAAATCGCCGGCATCGGACGCCGCCCAGTGCCGATCGAGTTCCGCGCGTGTCTGCCGGTCTTCCATGTCGCCCTCTGCGCCATCGCCCGATTGCCGGATCGCGATCCGCCGACGCGAGCGGGAACCCTACGTCTCAGCAAGGGGCAGTCACCGTCGGCACGGTCACCGCCCGCCGGCAACGTTGGCTCTGGGCTCCCCTCTGGTGTTGCAGAGGCCCTCAAGACCCCCCCGTGTCGCTCCTTTGGGTCCAGGTGGTGTGGCGAAACTGTCCGAGCAGTCGCACCTCGATGGCGATTGAGAGCCTGCTGGCACCCTGACGTCTCTTTCGGCCGACTGAGCGGAGGTGACGAGGAGAAATGGGATCGGAGCGAACGAAGTCCCTGCTGATCCGGGCGCTGGCTACGAGCGCGGTCGTCCTCGGAATGTTGCCAGCGTGCGGGCCTCCCCCTCCGCTCCCGACTGCCGAGCTCGACATCTCCATCCCCCCCACGGCGCACTTCAGACAGGGCCAGAACGGCGCCCAGTACACGGTGCGTGTCACCAACGACGGAGACGTGGGCACGGTCGGTGCGGTCGAGGTCACAGAAACCATCTCTTCGGGCCTGACCCTGGTCTCGATGAGTGGAGATGGTTGGACGTGCCCGGGCCTCGACGGAGCAAATACCTGCGAACGGCAGGATCGACTGGACTCGTCCCAGAGCTATCCCCCCATCACCGTCACGGTCAACGTGAGCTCGAACGCCAGTTCGCCCCAGGAACTCAAGGTCACCGTGTCGGGCGGCGGATCGAGCCCGGCTTCCTACTCAAACGACACTTTCATCGACTATCCGTCAGGGACACCGCTGCCGGTTCTGGGCATTCAGAAACTTCACACCGTCGACTTCAGGCAGGGCGAGCAGGGCCAGTACACATTGACCGTGTTCAACGACTCCTCGTGCCCTGGGGTGTCGTGCTTCGGCGGCCCCACCACCGGCACGGTGACAGTCACCGAAACGCCACCTCCGGGCGAGACGATTGTCTCGATGACCGGCACGGGCTGGTCATGCCCGCCGGGTGGCACGACCTGCACCCGCAGCGATCCGCTCGCAGGAAACGGAGCAAGCTATCCTCCGATCCTTGTGACCGTCGCGGTGGCTCTCGATGCCACCTCACCTCAGGTGAACAGTGCGACCGCATCGGGCGGTGGTTCAGCTCCCTCGACGACGTCCGATCCGACCGACATCGCTCCGGCGTCGCTGAGTATCGCCAAGACACACAGCGGTAACTTCACGCAAGGCCAGCAGGGCGCTCAGTACGCCGTGATGGTGTCGAATCCGGCGAGCGTGCCCACCACCGGCACCGTGACAGTCACCGAGGAAGTGCCATCCGGTCTGACGCTCGTTTCCATGGGCGGCACGGGGTGGACCTGCGCTTCGGGCGGCACCACGTGCACTCGCAACGATGCGCTCGCCGCGGGCGCGAGTTTTCCTCCAATCACGGTTTCGATGGATGTGGCCACCGGCGCCACATCGCCCCAGGTGAACAAGGTGACGGTGTCCGGCGGCGGTTCGGCCCTCGGTAGCGCATCCGATTCCACCGTCATCTTGCTCAATTCACCGCTGGTCGCGGTCACCGTCAGTCCCAGCTCCCAATCGGTACCTGTCGGCAAGACGTATCAATTCACCGCGCTCGCCAAGAAACAGGATGGAACGTCCTTCGACGTCACATCCGTGGCCACCTGGAGCTCCTCCAACAACTCGGTGGCCGTCGTGAGCCAAGGCGCGGCCACCGGCATCGCTGCGAATGCAACCCCGGTGACGATCACTGCCGCTTTTCAAGGCTTCAGCGGAGTCGCCTCGGTCACCGTGACCGATGCAGTGGTGACCTCCGTCTTCGTCGGGCCCAGCACCGCGTCGGTCACGGTCGGTGAGTCGATTCAATTCGTTGCCACCGGGACGTTCAGTGACGGCTCCCAGGGACCGATCACGGCGAGCGTCAACTGGACCTCCAGCGCGCCGGCCGTCGCCAGCGTCCTCACCGGAAACGTGGGCTCCCCTGGACTGGCGATCGGTCTGGAGGTGAGCGCTCAGCCGGTGATCATCACCGCGACGGATCCCACGACGAATGTGTCCGGCACGGCACAGCTCACCGTGAGTGGGGGGAGCACCGGGTTCGTCACGCTGGTGTCGGAGAACGCCGCCGCGACCGGGGGCGGCAATCAGTTCAGTCAGTGGCCGTTTGCTGCGAGCACGACCGGCCGGTACGTCGCGTTCCGGTCGAGCGCGACCGACCTGGTTGCATCGCCCTCGGTTCCTGCGACCGCCGGCGTCCAGTTCTACGTGCGCGATACCTGCATCGGTGCCTCCGCATCCTGCACGCCTCTTACCCAGATGGTGTCGGTGGACAACTCGATGCCGCCCAACGCAGGGAATGGCGACTCGCCTCTATTCGTGGGAAATATCAGCGGAGATGGCAGCGTGGTTGTCTTCGATTCCTTCTCCACGAATCTGGGCGTGGCAGCTCCACTGGGTTCCGTGTACGAGCGGCAGATCTGTGGGGTTGGAATCGGCGGCTGCCCGTCCTCGACCCTGGTGGAATCGCTGGATGGGAGTGGCAACGCGCTGAATTCTCAACAGCCGGTCGTGAGTCGCGACGCTCGCTTCATCGCGTTCGGGGCCAGCGGCAGCATCGGCTTCCCGGCCTTCCTTCGCGATACGTGTCTGGGAGCCCCCAGCGGGTGCAAGCCCTCGACCACGCTGGTCGGCGTGGACAACAGCGGGAATGAAACGAATGGCACAGGGGCGCCGTTCGCGGTCAGCAACGGCGGCAGGTACGTGCTGTTCCTCGACGATGGCACCAACATGCCGAGCGGAGGCTCACAGATCTACATCCGGGACACATGCCAGCAATTCGGCGGCAGAGGGGGCCTGCCCAACTGCACGCCGGTGACCACGACGGTCTCGGTCGGCAATGGAGCTCCGACCCCGATAACGGATGCCGGCGAGTTTGCCTCGATGAGCGACGATGGGCGTTACGTCGAGTTCGTCACTGCAAACGGGCTGGTGCAGAACGACCAGAACGGACTCCCCGATGTCTACATCCGGGACACCTGCCTGCAGTTCGGCATCGGAGCCAACTTCAATCCCGGCGCAGTGGCGAACTGCGTGCCGACGACCGTCCTGGTGTCCGTGGCCGGAAACGGAAAGGCCACGGCGCTTCCGACCTTCGCGAGTAATCTTGCTCTCGACTCGACGGGGCGGTTCGTCGTGTTTGGTGCAAGTGCGAACGACCTGGTGGTGACTCCGCCAGTTCCAAACGGATTCTCCTTTGGCTATGCGCGCGACACCTGCCTGGAGTTCGGGACGGCACCCAATTTCAATCCCGGCGCCGTGCCCGGCTGCACACCCAGAACGGTCCTTGTCACGCTGGACAGCGCGGGAGCGCCGATCCAGGTCGAGGGCAACCTCTCCATCAGCGGCGATGGGCACCTGGTGGTGTTCAACTTCGCAGAGCTCGGCGACAACATCGCGCAGGTCGCGATTGGGAAGACGAGCTTCTGAAGTAGAGACCCTCGGGAGGGACCACTCCGCACGGTGAATCGTTCAGAGCTGTCTGTAGAGGAGTGGCTAGGCCCGGAATCGAACCGGGAACCTACGGATTATGAGACCGTCGCTCTAACCAATTGAGCTACCTAGCCGGGGGCCGCGGGGAGTACCACGACCCGGCCGCGCTCGGAAAGCCCTCGGCCCGCGCGCCCGCCGCACCGCATTGCTAGGCTCCCTCGCTTCCGCGGATCCCGAGGAGACGCGCTCTGCTTCCCGTCCTGGCCAGCCTGGTGCTCTCCGCGTCGCCGGCCGACGGCACCTCGGTCGACATCCACACCTTCCAGGTGGTGCGACAGAGCTCGGGCAAGGACGACTACTACAGGGTCGAGTCCGGCCCGGACGGGCCGTACCTCGCCGCCCGGTACCGGCCGCCATTCGACACCATGGTCCGGGGCATCGACACCCCCCAGCATTTTCGCCGCACCTTGGCCGGTGTGCGTTGGCGGTGGCGGGTTCACGCCTTCCCGAAGGGCGGAGACGACTGCAATCCCGACGTCGGTGACGCCGCGGCCGGAGTCTTCGCCACGTTCAAGGCGGGGCTCAAGGTGATGGTCATCAAGTACGTCTGGAACTCGGTCGGTCCGGTCAACCGGAGCTGCCAGCTCGCCAACAATCTCTTCTTCGCCAAGCACGAGGTGGTGCTCCGGAGCGGGGGAGAGGTCGACACCTGGCAGACCGAGACCGTCGACCCGCGACGGGACTTCGCCCGCTACTACGGCGGCAAGCTGGAGGACGTTCCGGACTTCGTGGCCCTGGGGGTTCTCACCGACGGGGATGCGACCAACTCGCGCAGCGAGGCGGACTACGCCGACTTCGTCCTGTTCGATCGCCGGCCGGAACCCGTGCAGGCGCAGGCCGGGGCCGTGGCGCAGCGCCCGGATGCCGGCATCGCGGAACCGGACGCGGCGCCGCCCGCGGTGAAGGAGGCCGAGGCCCAGCCGGGGCACTGAAGCCCTGCGCCGGTCCGCGGACGCCTCAGGGCATCATGCAGTTCAGCTCGGGCAGGACCGGAGCCCGGCCCGTCACCTGCTCGAGCCGGCTCTGCGCCGCGAGCAGGTCGAACGTGGCCTGAGCATCGCCGTACTGCGCCTCGGCGTAGCCCCGGTAGGCGTCGATGAGGTCGCGGCTGTCGCCCACGCCCACCCCGAAGTTCAGCGTCGCGCTGCGGAACCAGCTCCGTCCCGCCGACACGGCCTTGGCCGACGCCTCTCGCTTGGTGATGGCCGCGTTCAGCTCGGCCACGGCGGTCTCCACCTCCAGCCGGATGCCGCGTACCGCACCCTCGCGCTGCTTGCGGAGGGTATCCAGCTCGGCCTCCTTCTTGTTGGTCCGGGTGATGACCGTCCAGAACGAGAGATTCTGTCGGATTCCAAGGGCTGCGTAGGCCGTCAGCGCGTTGAAGTAATCGCCGACGTAGGGGTTGGTGATCGTGTCGCGTCCCGGGGCCCGCGACCAGGCGAACTGACCCAGCAGCGCCACCTGGGGAAAGAGCTCGGCCCGGCTGGCACGCACGTCGGCCTCCTTGGCCAGGATTCCGCTGTCCAGCGCCTTGAGGTCGGGACGCTGTCTCACGGCGTCGGAGAGCGCCTGCGGCAGGTCCGGCGCCTTGATCTGCGAGGTGTCGGGGAGCGGCTCGTCCCGGAGCTGGAGCTGCTCGGGCTCGATCGCCAGCGTCGCCGCCAGCCCCACCCGCGCGATGCGCAGCGCCCGCTCGCCGTCGGCGATGCGCTGGGTCAGCTGGCTCCGGAAGATCTCGATCCGGTAGCGGTCCTCGGGGCTGATCTCTCCGTCGTTGGCCTTCAGGGACTTCTGCACGCGCTCATCGGCCTGCTTCAGCGCATCCTGGACGTCGGCGCCGATGGCCAGGAGGCGGGTGGTGAGCCGGATGCCCATCACCAGTTGCAGCACCCGGTGGCGGATGGCATTCGCCGTGTCGGTGACCAGGTACTTCCGTGCCTCGGCGCCAGCGGCGGCAGCGTCGGTGGCCGCCTTCAGCCGCCCCCAGGTCCAGAGTGGCTGGAGCGCGTTCACCTCCACCCGGATGAACGGACCGACGTCCGTGACTCCGCGGTTGCTACCGCTCTCGATGCTGGTGATGTCGTTCGTGTCGACCGGCTGCCCCGGGGCCTTCGGTGCGAGCCGGGCACCGGGAACGACCCCGAGCGGGATGTTGGCGTAGAACTCGGGGAGGAACCAGATCGCGAGGGCGACGGCCTTGTCGGCCTCGGCGGCAGCCTGCTCGCCCCGCTTGATGCCGACCTCGTCGCTCCGTGCGAACGCGAGCGCCTGTGCGCTCTGGAGATCCAGCGGCCCGCAGGTGGGCGCCGCGACGGTGAGGGCCAACAGCGCAGCGAGCAACGAGAAAACCCCGAAGTGAGTCCTGGTCGAACCCCCCGGGCTCTATACGCAAGATCCTGCGAACTCAAGAACGCAGCTGCCGGGGAAACGTCTCCGGCACCGCAAGCGGACCGCTTCCAGGTGGCGGGCTCAGTGGCCCCGGCCGTTGCGAGATGCCGCGTCCTCCCCTTCGAAGTAGATGCTGGCTGCCTCGTTTTGCCCGTAGACGACCAGCACGGGGGAGCTACAGGCCTCCCGCCGCGCCTGCGCCAGTCGCTTGAGGGACTCGAGCAGCTCCGCTGCCTGCGCCGCCCGGGCCTTGATGGTCTTGAGTGCCATGTCCTGGTGAGACTCCTCGCGCCGGCTCCCTGTGCCCCCGCACGGGGTGGGTCGCACCGGCATCGTGGGGTATGTGCCGACCACGAAGCCGGGTCTCTAATCGAGCGCCCTGACCGTTGACAATGTCCACGGAAAACTGCCAAGCCGGCAGCCCACTTATGCGCCGCGTCCCCCCCGCCGCCCTCCTGGCAGCCGTCCTGCTCGGCCTCCCCGCCTCTGCCCAGCGTGTCGCAGAAAAGCCACCCGCGCTCACCCCCTGGTACGTGCCCCGGGAGGTCGCGTTCCTGACCTTCTTCAACAACGACAACATCACCCCGGAGCTCCGGATCGCCTGGCACATCCCGGTGGTCCAGCAGCGCATCGACAGCGTGAACCTCATCGTCGAGGGGGGCGGCGGATGGGCGGTCGGCAAGCGCAGCATGACCAACGAGAACCTCGATCCCCCGCTGACCGAGATGCACCAGTGGCACATCCTGGGCGGCGTGGCCTACGAGGGGGACTGGGGGTCGGGCTGGCACGTCGGCGGCCGGATCACCGTCGGCGTCACGCTGTTCGGCGCGAACTACATCGGCAACGACGGCCCCATCAAGGAAGGCCTGAACACCGTGGGCTGCGTCGAGGGCCGGGTCGAGGGCGGCTACCGGATCGGCCGGGTGGTCCTCGGCGTCAACCTCGGCGTGCTCACGCCGTTCAACAAGGACCCCCGCCAGACCTCGCCCAACGACATCGGGGGATTCTCGGCCGGCATCTTCGCCAACTGGCGCTAGCGCCGGCCGAGCGTTCCCTCGTAACCTCCGGCGCCGCTACGGTTCGGTGAGAATGAGCGGAGCGCGCCAGTGGCCCTGACCGCCGAGGCCTTCGGGCTGACGGACGTCGGCCGGAAGCGGCAGCACAACGAGGACGCGTTCGCCGTCGACGCCGAGCTCGGCCTCTTCATCGTCGCCGATGGCATGGGGGGGCACGCCGCCGGGGAGGTCGCCAGCCAGAAGGCGGTGGAGGTGGTCCGGCAGCAGCTCTCTGCGGGCCGCCAGGTGCTCGAGGACCTCGGGCGCGCCAGTACCTCCGAGGCCCGCGCCGCAGCGGCGGCGCTGATCGAGACCGCCATCCAGCGCGCCTGCGCCGAGGTGTACCGGGTTGCGGCCACCGACCCCAGCAAGCGGGGGATGGGGACCACCGTGGTGTGCCTGGTGCTCGCCGGCACCAAGGCGATCGTGGGCCACGTGGGGGACAGCCGGGTCTACCTGCTCCGGGGAGGCCAGGCCCATCGGTTGACAGAGGACCACACGCTGATCGCCGCCCAGGTCAAGGCCGGCACGCTCACCCGCGAGCAGGCACAGGCATCGCAGCTGCGCAACGTCATCACCCGCGCGGTGGGCATCCAGGAGTCGGTCCAGGTCGACACCCTGATGGTGGACCTGCTCCCGAAGGACCTCTTCCTGCTCTGCTCGGACGGGCTCCACGGCTACCTGCCCGACGAGGAGCTTCCCACGGTCGTCGACTCTCTCCCGATCGGCGAGCTGCCGGCGAAGCTGGTGGCCCTCGCCAACGACCGCGGCGGCAAGGACAACATCACCGTCGTCGTCGTTGGCATCAACGACGCCGGTGCACCGCTCGAGGAGCTCGAGGAGACCACCAGCCGGATGGAGGTGCTGAAGAGCATCCCCATCTTCCGGCACCTCACCTACAAGGAGCAGACGGCGATCCTCTCCATCGCCTCTACCCGGAGCTTCCCCACCGACGCGGAGATCATCGTCGAGGGCAACTCGGGCGACGAGCTGTTCATCGTGGTGAAGGGGCGGGTCCGGGTGGAGACCGGGGGGGTGGGGGTGGCGGAGCTCCGTGCCGGAGGCCACTTCGGCGAGATGGGGCTGGTGGACCACGCGCCCCGGAGCGCCACCGTGCGCGCGCTCGAGCAGACCCGGGCGATGGTGATCGCCCGCGCCGAGCTGATGCAGCTCATGAAGCGCGAGCCCATCCTGGCGGTGAAGCTGCTCTGGAGCTTCGTGCAGGTGCTCTCCGACCGGCTGCGGGCAACCAACAACGAGCTGTCCGAGGTGCGGCAGGAGCTCGCTGCCGCTCAGGCGGTGCAACCGTTCGCCGAGGAGTGATCCCCCGTGGGTCCACGGTCGCTGCACGTCCCGCCGACGTTCCGCAGGCGCCGCCTCTGGCCCTGGCTCGTGGCGGGGGTGTTGCTGCTCGCCGTCGGGCTCCTCGAGCTGCGCTGGCACCGGAGCTGGGACGTGCCGTTCGGGCCGAGCTCCGGCACGGCCCGGGTCGCAGGACAGGTGCTGGGCGCCGACGGCCATCCACTCCCCGGCGTCGTCGTGACGATGATCGCGACGGGCATCGAGGCCCGTAGCGCCGAGGACGGCCGCTTCGAGCTGAGGATCGATCCGACGGATTCGCCGGTGCGCTTGGAGGCCCACCACTCGGACCTGGGGTTCGCCAGCGCCGACGTGCGGGTGCCGGCGAGCGGGGTGGTGCTGCGGCTCGACCCGCGGGCAGGCGTCGAGGTGCGCGTCCTCGCCGGCGGGCGCCCGGTGTCGGGGGCGGAGGTGACGGTCGTCCGGCACGGCTCCGACGGCGGCATCTTCCACGCCGACCGCGCGACAGACGGGAGCGGCTCTCTGCGCTTCGTCGGGCTTCCCGGAGGCCCGCTCGAGGTGGAGGCGAGCCTCCCCGAATCCGGCAGCCGCGCCGTCGCCCGGGTGGAGGTCCGCGAGGGCGCGGTGTCGCCGGTGACGCTCCCCCTGTCGACGGTGGGGGTGGCCGGCAGCGGCCGCTGACTCCGTCGCGAAGTTGCCGGGGCCCCACCCCGAGGCTAAGCCTTGTCGTCGAGATGGACCGGAGCGTGCTCCAGGGCCGGCGCATCGGGCTGGGCGTCGGTGGTGGCATCGCGGCGTACAAGGCCGCGGAGCTGGTGCGTGCGCTCCAGCGCGCGGGGGCGCAGGTGCGGGTCTCGATGACGCCCGCCGCGACTTCGTTCGTGACGCCGCTGACGTTCCAGGCGCTGAGCGGACACCCGGTGCTGACCGACATCCTCGATGCCTCGCAGGAGGCGGCCTTCGGGCACATCGAGTTCGCGCGCTGGTCCGAGCTGTTCGTGGTGGCGCCAGCGACGGCGGATCTCCTCGCCCGCATGGTGGCCGGAATGGGGAACGACGCGCTGGCGGCGACGCTGCTGGCCTACCGCGGGACGGTGCTGCTCGCCCCGGCGATGAACACCGCGATGTGGGAACATGCCGCGACCCAGCGCAACCTGGCGGTTCTGGCGAAGGACGTGCGGTACCGGTTCGTCGGGCCCGGGGCGGGGCTCCTGGCCTGCGGCGAGGTCGGCTCGGGGCGGCTCAGCGAGCCGGAGCAGATCGTCGGCGCGGCGGCCGAGCTGTTCGCCGAGGGTCCGCTGGCCGGTGCGCGGGTGCTCGTGACGGCCGGGCCGACTCGGGAGTTCCTCGACCCGGTGCGGTTCATCAGCAACCCAAGCACCGGGAAGATGGGGCTGGCGGTGGCGCGGGCGGCACGGGCGCGCGGGGCGCGGGTGACGGTCGTGCTCGGGCCGGTCACCGGAGTGGATCGCACCGGCCTGGAGATCGTGGACGTGGTCACCGCCGAGGACATGCGGGACGCGGTCCTGTCGAGGTTGGCGCAGACCGACGTGCTCGTGGCCACGGCGGCGGTGAGCGACTGGCGGCCGGCGCACCGGGCCGAGCAGAAGCTGAAGAAGGACGACCCGGCTGCGGATGCGCCGCTGGAGCTGCTGCGGACGCCGGACGTCCTGGCCCTCGCGGCAGAGCGGGTCCGCGGGCTGCCTCACCGGCCGCTCCTGGTCGGCTTCGCGGCGGAGACGGAGAACGTGGTCGAGAACGCGACGGCGAAGCTCTTGAGGAAAGGGCTGGACCTGATCGTCGCGAACGACGTCACGCGGCCAGATGCCGGGTTCGCCGCGGACACGAACTCGGTCGTGATCGTCGATCGCGCAGGGGGTCGGCTCGAGCTGTCCGGCACGAAGGACGCCGTCTCCGCCGGGCTGTGGGATCGGATCGCCGCGCTCCGCTCCGCACCGGCGCTCGCGGCTCCCTGAGCCGCACGGTCCAGACTCGAGGCTGCTGACGCCCGGCCTTCCGGACCTGTCCGCGCTCGCGCCGTGCGCGCTCCCCCCCCGGTCCGGTCCACGGGTCGCGCGCGTCGGACGGCGAGCCTCGGCCGACGAGCCATCAGGCGACGAGCTCGGGGTGCGGATTGACGCCGAAGGGATGGTCCTCGACCTGGAGGACGCTGGCCAGGTACGCCCAGAGCCCTGCCGGGGGAGGGCTCGTGGGCGGCGGCAGGCCTCCGGGAGTCTGCGGGCCCGCGGTGGTGACGCTGGCGCGGAACACGGCGCGCTACGAGGCGCCGGCGGTGCAGGAGCTCCGCCGCGTTCTCTTCGATTCGCTCCGGCCCGGACCCGCTCTCGCCGTGTGACCGCAGGATGCGCGCGGCCTGTCGGATCGAGGTGCCACAGTCTGCTCGCTCGATCGCTGGTGAGCGCGGACAGGGGAGGGACATCGAACGTGGCGGACGGAGTACCTCCGGCAGAGGACGCACTGGTGCAGGTCCTGACGGACGTCCGGAGATACCTGGGATGGCACCGGGACACGGCGGGGGAGGAGCTGCAGCTCGCCGGCGCCGGGTCGCTCGAGGCACTCGTCGCCGCGGTCTCGGTCGAAGTGACTGTCGAGGGGTCCAGCGCGCCGCCGGTCGTGGTCGAGTACGTCGAGGTCGCCGGTGAGTCCGGGACCCCGGCACCGGTCGACGAGCCTCCTGCCGCGCCCGTCGAGCCTCGCGCCCTCGCCGCGCGCGCCCAGCCGGACGCGGTACCCCTCCCGCTCTTGCCTCCCCCGCAAGAGACGTCGGGTGCCAGCGCCTCGGCGGAGCCACCGCATCTCGACGAGGTCCGCCGGCAGCTCGGCGACTGCAAGCGCTGCAAGCTGTGCTCGGGGCGGAAGAACATCGTCTACGGCGTCGGCGATCCGAGGGCGCGCCTGGTCTTCGTCGGCGAGGGTCCCGGCGCCGAGGAGGACCACCAGGGCATCCCCTTCGTCGGCGCGGCAGGCCAGCTCCTCACGAAGATGATCGCCGCCATGGGCTACGGCCGGGACGAGGTCTACATCTGCAACGTGGTGAAGTGCCGTCCGCCCGGGAACCGCAATCCCGAGGCGGACGAGATCACGGCCTGCCAGCCGTTCCTCGAGGCCCAGCTGAACGCGATCCGCCCGTCGGTCATCGTCACGCTCGGCAAGTTCGCCGCCCAGACCCTGCTCCGGACCGACACCCCCATCACCCGGCTCCGGGGGCAGTGGCGCGAGTACGTGGGCATCCCGCTGATGCCGACGTTCCACCCCGCGTACCTGCTCCGCAATCCGGCCGAGAAGAAGTCCGCCTGGACCGACCTCAAGGCGGTGATGGCGCGCTTCCCGAAGCCCGGGGCCTGAGTCAGACTTCCCGGCCCGTGCCTCGCGGTCGCCTCGACATCCGGACCGTCCACTGCGCCGCCCTGGTGGCGAACCCGCGCGGCGACCCGAGCGACCGCCCCTGCGCGGTCTACCTCCCCGAGGGCTACGACGCCGGAACGAGCCGCTACCCGGTCGTGTTGCTGCTCCATTCCTTCATGGGCTCGGGGCCGGGCTGGTTCAACGCCGCTCCGTTCTCGCCCGGCATCCTCGACCGCATCGACGCGGTGCTGGCCGGTGGCGCTCCGCCGTTCCTGACCGTCTTCCCCGATGGGCTCACCGCGCTCGGGGGAAGCCAGTGGATGGACTCGCCCGGCAACGGCGCCTACGGGCAGATGGTCGTGCGGGACATCCTGGGCCACGTCGATCGCAGCTACCGGACCGTGCCGGCTCCGGGTGCACGCGCGCTCGCCGGGCGGAGCTCGGGCGGCTACGCCTCTTGGCAGCTCGTGCGGAGGTTCCCCGGAGTCTTCGGCCACATCGCGTCGCATTCGGCCGACGCCTACTTCGAGTACTGCTACCTGCCCGAGTTCCCCAAGGCCGCCGCGGCCCTCGCGAAGGCGGGCGGCGTGGACGCCTGGTGGGCAGGCTTCGAGCGGCGGATCCGCGAGACCAAGATGGGCGGGGACGACCACGCCGTCGTGAACCTCCTCGCGATGGCGGCGGCCTACTCGCCCGACGCCGCGCAGCCCCTCGGCGTGGCGCTGCCGTTCGATCTGCAGACGGCGCGCATCGACGATCGGGTCTGGGGGCTGTGGCTGGCGGAGGACCCGGTACGGTTCGTGGAGCGCGATCCGGAGCCGTTCCGCGCACTCGGTTCGATCTTCGTCGACTGCGGGACGCGGGACGAGTTCGGCCTCCGCTGGGGAGCACGGATGCTGGCCCGGATGGTCGCCGGAGGGCGGGCCTCGGTCGTCCACGAAGAGTACGAGGACGGCCACATGGGGACGACCTACCGCCTCGAGCGCTCCCTGGCCTTCCTCGCGCCGCGGCTCGAGCGCCTGGCGGCGTGACGGCCAGCGGCCGGTCGTGCTAGCCGCGATCCGGTGAGCACCGATCCCTATGGCCTGGGCCGGGTGGTGGAAGAGCCAGGCGTGCTGCCGCAGCGCGCGGCCCGCCTCGATCCATCGCAGCCGATGCGCCCGGACGAGATGCTGATCGACGTGGAGAGCCTCAACGTCGACGCGGCGTCGTTCAAGCAGATCCGCGAGTCCTGCGGCGGGGACCCGGCGGCGGTCGTCGGCCGGATCCAGGAGATCGTCGGGAGCCGCGGGAAGATGCAGAACCCGGTGACTGGCTCGGGCGGCATGCTGCTCGGGCGAGTTCGGGAGATCGGCTCCGAGCACCCGGCCCGTGGCAAGGTGAAGGCCGGCGACCGCATCGCGACGCTGGTCAGCCTCACGCTCACGCCGCTGGTGATCGACGAGGTCCGCGGCGTGCGGATGGAGGTGGACCGGGTGGACGTGCGGGGGCGCGCCATCCTCTTCGCCAGCGGCATCTGGGCCCGGGTGCCGGACGATCTGCCCGAGACGCTGGTCCTGGCAGCGCTGGACGTCTGCGGGGCGCCCGCGCTGGTGGCGCGGCACGCCCGCCCCGGGATGAGCATCGCGGTGCTCGGGGCGGGGAAGAGCGGTGCGCTGTGCCTGGCCCAGGCGCGGCGGAGCACGGGCGGGAAGGGCCAGCTGCTCGCGCTGGACGTGTCGGAGAAGGCGCTGTCGGCGCTGGCCGAGCTCGGGGCCTCCGACGTCAGCCTGCGCGTGGACGCGACGCGGGCGGTGGACGTGCTCGAGGCGGTGCGGAAGGCGACCGGCGGGGCGCTCTGCGACCTGGTCATCAACTGCGCGTCGGTCCCGGGAACGGAGATGGCGACCATCCTCTCCACCCGGGACGGCGGCACGGCGATCTTCTTCTCCATGGCGACGTCGTTCACGGCGGCCGCGCTCGGGGCCGAGGGCGTGGGCAAGGATCTGACGATGCTGATCGGCAACGGGTACGTGCCCGGGCACGCCGAGCTCACGCTCGACCTGTTACGCAGCGACACCCGGCTCCGCGAGTTCTTCGCCGCGCGCTACCTCTAGAGGCTCTGCTCGTCGATCCAGCGTCGCCAGGCGTCGAGCTCGGCCTGGCGCCGCCGGACGATTCGCCCGAACCACCATGGCGCCGAGAACGCCAGGCCGACGCCGAACAGGTAGCACCCCAGGGTCATGAGGCGGACGTCCAGGGGCGAGCCGTGCTCGACGTAGAGCAGCTGCGTCGCGATGCCGCCCAGGATGCCCAGCGCGAGGTAGACCCACCGGGCGAGGTGCGCGACCCGGAGCTCGGCGCGAAGACGCCGCTCGAGGAACTCCACGGCCTCGCGCGGCCCGGCGGCGCGGGAGGACCCGACGTCGCGCTGGATGACCAGGTAGCCGGCGCCCATCGCGACGCAGAAGCCGAGGATCCCCCAGCCGATCCAGTGCACCACGTCCTCGGGCGCGGTGAACGCGGGAATCGAGCCCATCGCCGCGACGGCGAGGAGCAGAAAGACGCTCACGCTCGCCCTCCGGTGTCGACGTGCCTCGCGCCCGGCGCGGGCCTGGACGTCCGGAAGGGGTCCGGAGGCTCCGGCCCAGGCCGCCTGCCACGATTTCCATCCGGTCATGCAGCCTCCCTGTCCAGCGAGCGGCGAAGCGCCTCTCGCGCCCGTCCGAGCCGCACCGCGACGTTCTCCGGCGTGATGCCGACGGTCGTGGCGATCTCCGCGTGCGACAGGCCCTCGAGCGCCAGCGTCAACACCTGGCGCTGCCCCAGCGGCAGCGTGCGGACGTGCTCCAGGAACCGCTCGACGCGTTGCCGTGCCGCGACCTGGTCGTCGACGGGCGACGCGGGATCCCTCAGGTACACGAGCCCGGAGTCCGTTCCCGAGGGGCGTCGTGCCCGCTGCCAGGCGATCGACAGGCACCGGTTGTGCGCGATGCGGAGGACGAACGTCTTCGCGGAGCTCTCGGCCCGGAACCGCGGGAGTGCCTTCCAGATCGCGAGGAGCACCTCCTGCGCGAGGTCGTCGCGCTCGGGCCCGGCCGGCGCGTAGCTGGCGATGACGCGCCAGAGCGCGGGCCCGTGCTCCCGAAGGCAGCCCTCGAGGTCCATGCTCCCTCCAGTCTCGCGCCGCCGCAGGACCTAACAAACAATCCGGTCCCGGGGCGCCGCGCACCCGGTGGGCGTTGTAGGCGGTGCACGTCCTGCGGCCCTCGGCGGTGATGCAGCGGGTCAGTGGTCGTTCGTTGGACTCGGGTCGAGGGGCTGGGTTAGAGGCCTGAGGGTCATGCCAGGACCCTTCGTCGACGACGCCCGGGTCGCCCAGGCCCGCGGCATCGCCTCCCAGGTCATCGAGCCGGTGTTCGACCTCATCCGCCGGCACACCACCGTCTCGGTGGAACGGACCGTCCTCCGCCTCTTCGGCATGTCCGACGCCGGCCCCGGTGGCGTCCCCCTGACGAACCTCATGACCGACCGCCTCAAGGCGGCCGGGGTCCTCAACCGCGGCGCAGCCTACTGGTACGGGCGCGCTCTCCAGCTCGGCGCAGCGAGCCCGCTGGACGCCGTCGAGCGCATCGCCGCGCTCCCCACGGGCAAGCTGGGGCCCCTCTCGCCGGAGAAGGAGGGTAACCTCCGCGCCGAGGTCCGCCGCGAGGCCGAAGCTGCGGTCGACGAGCTCCGCCGCCGCATCGACGAGCGCGACGCCCTCCGGCGAGAGTTCCCGATGTCGCCGCCGCCCCACCGCTACGTCATCGTCGCCACCGGCAACATCCACGACGACGTGGACCAGGCCCGTGCCGCCGCGCAGGCCGGAGCGGACATCATCGCCGTCATCCGCAGCACCGCCCAGTCGCTCCTCGACTACGTGCCGCACGGCGCGACCACCGAGGGCTACGGCGGCACCTACGCCACCCAGGAGAACTTCCGCATCATGCGCGAGGCCCTGGACGCCGAGTCCCGCCGCCTCAGGCGCTACATCCAGCTCACCAACTACTCCTCGGGCCTGTGCATGGCGGAGATCGCCTTCGCCGCGGCCTGGGAGCGGCTGGACATGCTCCTCAACGACGCGATGTACGGAATCCTCTTCCGCGACATCAACATGCGTCGGACGTTCATCGACCAGTACTTCAGTCGCCGCATCTGCGCGCTCGCCGGAATCATCATCAACACCGGCGAGGACAACTACATCACCACCGCCGACGCCTACGACGCCGCGCACACCGTCCTCGCCAGCCAGTTCATCAACGAGGCCTTCGCCAGGCGCGCCGGGCTGCAAGACTGGCAGCTGGGCCTCGGGCACAGCTACGAGATCGACCCCCACCGGCCGGAGACGCTCCTCCTCGAGCTGAGCCAGGCGATGCTCATCCGCCGCTGCTTCCCCGACGCGCCGCTGAAGTACATGCCGCCGACGAAGCACAAGGAGACGGACATCTTCTTCAGCCACGCCTACGACGTGATGGCCGACCTGGTGGCCATCTGGACGCGCCAGGGCATCCAGCTGCTGGGGATGATGACCGAGGCGATGCACACCCCGCTCCTGGCCGACCGGTACGTGGCGCTCAAGTCCGCGGGCTACGTCCACCGCGCCGCCCGGGGCATCGACGAGGAGTTCGTCGTCCGCGAGGACGGGAAGATCGCCAACCGCGCCCGCTTCGTCTTCGGAAAGGCGATGGAGCTGCTCGAGGAGTGCAGGCGCGACGGGCTGGTCAGCGCCATCGGCCACGGCCGCTTCGGCGACGTGAAGCGCACCGAGACAGGAGGCAAGGGGCTGGAGGGCGTGATGGAGAAGGCCCCCGACTACTTCAACCCCTTCCTCGACATCCTGGAGGGGCGCTGATGGCCGGCGAGACGCACCCCATCCGGGCGTACGGCGACCGCCGGGACGACGGGGTCATCCAGCTCTCCTTCACGCTCCCCGTTCCGCTCTCCGACAAGGCGAAGGAGGCCGCCCGCCGGTTCTGCACGCAGCTCGGCCTCCTCGACGTCAAGGTGGCGGCGGCCGAGCCGGCGGCGGACAACTACACCTTCTTCGTCGTCTACGGCCGCGCCGACGTCTCGCTCGACTACGCTGGCATCGACGTCCCGGAGATCGTCTTCCGCAAGCTCGGCTTCGACGACCTGAACAAGCTCATCGAGGACCGCATCGCGCGGCGGGTGGTGGTGCTCGGCGCCTGCACCGGGACGGACACCCACACCGTGGGCATCGACGCCATCCTGAACATGAAGGGCTACTCCGGCGACTACGGCCTGGAGCGCTACCCCTGGTTCGAGGCCTACAACCTCGGCAGCCAGGTCCCCAACGAGGAGCTGATCCGGAAGGCGGAGGAGCGGAAGGCGGACGCCATCCTCGTCTCCCAGGTGGTCACCCAGCGCGACGTCCACAAGGACAACAGCCGGCACTTCATCGACGTCGCCAAGGCGCACGGCCTGAAGGGGAAGACCCTCCTCCTCCTCGGTGGGCCACGGGTGGACCACAAGCTGGCGCTCGAGCTGGGATTCGACGCAGGCTTCGGGCCCGGGACCAAGCCCTCCGACGTCGCGAACTACATCGTGCATGCTCTCTTGAAGAAGATGGGGAAGGAGCCGGAGGACCTCCACTTCGAGGGAGAGCCAGGATGAGCGTGCGCTCGGTGCTCCGGCTGCGGATGTCGAGCCACGACGCCCACTACGGCGGCGGGCTGGTGGACGGCTCCCGGATCCTGGGCCTGTTCGGGGACGTGGCCACCGAGCTGTGCATCCTCCACGACGGGGACGAGGGGCTCTTCCGGGCCTACGACTCGGTGGAGTTCCTCGCCCCGGTGCACGCCGGCGACTTCATCGAGGCGGTGGGGGAGCTCACCGAGATCGGCCGCACCAGCCGGAAGATGCGGTTCGAGGCCCGGAAGGTGATCCAGCCACTGCCCGGCGTCTCCGATTCGGCGGCGGAGGCGCTGGCAAGGCCGGTGCTGGTCTGCCGCGCGACCGGCACCTGCGTGGTGCCGCTCGACAAGCAGCGGGTGAAGCGATGAGCGCTCCCTACGTCATCACCGCGGCGATGGTCGGCGCCGAGACGACGCGCGAGCAGACGCCCTACCTGCCGATCAGCGCCGAGGAGATCGCCGAGGACGCGGCCCGGTGCCGCGAGGCCGGAGCGGCGATGGTCCACCTCCACGTCCGCCGCCCGGACGGGACGTCGTCCCAGGCCCCGGAGCTGTTCCGGGCCGCCATCCGAGCCATCCGCGCCCGGTGCGACATCCTCGTCCAGACCTCCACCGGCGGCGCGGTGGGGATGAGCGTCGACGAGCGGTGTGGCCCGCTCACCCTCACCGGCGCCGACCGGCCGGACATGGCCACGCTCACCACCGGGACGGTGAATTTCGGCGACGACGTGTTCAGCAACCCCCGCCCCCTGGTGCGGGAGATCGCGCGCCGCATCCGCGCCCTCGGAATCCGCCCGGAGATCGAGTGCTTCGACTCCGGGATGATCGAGCAGGCCGAGTGGCTGGCGAAGGACGGCCTGGTGGACCTGCCCGCGCACTACGACTTCGTGCTCGGGGTACCGGGCTCGCTCGGGGCCTCGGAGCGGGCGCTGGACTTCATGATCGGCTCGCTCCCGGCGGGGAGCACCTGGACGGTGGCCGGGGTGGGGCGGCACCAGCTGCCGATGGCCGAGCTCGGCGCGGTGAAGGGCGGGAACGGCCGGGTGGGGCTGGAGGACAACATCTACGTGAGCAAGGGCGTGCTCGCGAAGGGCAACTGGGAGCTCGTCGCCGAGGCGGC
>DATJVY010000032.1:0-49464 GCA_035501615.1 Myxococcaceae bacterium | reverse complement strand
TTCTCCAACCTCACCCGGGGGACGGCACCGGAGATCGTGAATCCCTCGGTCCGCACCCTCGGGTTCTCGCCCGACGGAAGCCTGGTCACCTTCTGGGCCCGGGGACGGCCTGGCTCGACGGAGCCGGAGATCGGCATCTGGGCCGTGCCGCTCCTCGGCGGACCGCCGCGCCCCTACCTCGAGGGGGTCGCGGAGTACGACTGGTCGGCCGATGGCGAGCGGCTCGCCTACCACACGCCGGGACCCGGCGATCCGATGTTCGTCCGTGACCGGGCCGGCTCCGTGCCTCGGAAGATCTTCTCCGCTCCCGCCGGGCTCCACTCCCACTACCTGGTCTGGTCCCCGGACCAGGCCTTCCTCTACTTCGTCCAGGGCTCGCTCCCCGACCGGCTGGACCTGTGGCGAATCCGGCCGAGCGGTGGAACGCCCGAGCGGCTCACCTGGCACGAGGCGCGGGTCAGCCATCCGGTGTTCCTCGACGCGAGGACGGTGCTCTACCTCGTGTCGGATCCGGACGGCTCCGGGCCGTGGATCGAGAGCCTCGACCTCGTCAGCGGCGAGACTCACCGGCCCGGGCCCCCACTCGAGCGCTACACTTCCCTGTCGGCGAGCGCGGACGGACGGCGGATCGTCGCCACCCGCTCCAGCCGCAAGACCATCCTCTGGCGCCTGCCACTGTCGGGACCGCGCGCGGACGCCTCCACCGCGGCGCGCATCCCCCTCATCACCGGCAACGGGAGGTCTCCCCGCCTGGGTCCGGACTTCCTGCTCTACGTCGTCGGGCAGGGCGGCCCCGACGCCATGTGGAAGCTCGAGGCCGGGACGTCGACCGAGCTGTGGAGCAGCCCCGGAGCCCGCATCCTCGGTGCCGCGGCAATCGCACGCGATGGCCGGTCGCTGGCCTTCACGGTCTCGCAGGGCGGGCGGACCTCGTTGATCGTCCTCAACTCCGACGGGACACGGGCGCGAACCCTCGGCGGCGGGCTCGAGCTGAACGGAACCCCGGCCTGGTCTCCGGACGGGGCCAGCCTCACCGTCTCTGCCCGGGTCGACGGGGTGCCGCGGCTCTTCCGGGTCGGCCTCGACGGAAGCCCGCCGTCGCTCCTCGTCCCGGAGCACGCCTTGGAACCCGTCTGGTCCCCGGACGGCAAGCGGGTGGCGTACTCGGGCCCGGACGTGGGAACCACCTTTCCGGTGCTCGCCGCCGCCGCCGACGGAAGCCCCTTGCGCCTGCCGCCGCTCACCCTGTCCCGCGGCGCACGCCACCTCGCCTTCACCCCCGAGGGCAGCTTGCTGGTGCTGCGGGGCGACCTCGGGCACAAGAACCTCTGGCGCATCGATCTGGCCAGCGGCGCCGAGCAGCCGGTGCTGGACCTTCCGCCGGACCTCGACGTGCGCGACTTCGACCTCTCGCCGGACGGACGCGAGCTGGTCCTCGAGCAGGCGAAGGAGTCCTCGGATCTGGTGCTGATCGAGCTGCCCCCGCGCTGACGCTCAGGGACCCCAGTCGGGGGTGCTGTACTCGCCCTTCTCCAGCGGGAGCATCTTCTGGTTCTGCCCGTCGGCGGTCATCACCCAGAGCATCGAGCCGCCCGTCCGGTTGCTACTGAAGACGATGAGCCTGCCGTTGGGCGCGAACGACGGCTCCTGGTTGTTGCCCTGGTCCTGGGTGAGGCGGGTCACCTTCCCCGTCTCGACGTTGACGGTGAAGAGGTCGAAGGCGTTACGCTCGTCGCGCGCGGTGAAGGCGATGAGGTCGCCGCGGGGGCTCCAGTCGGGCGTCTGGTTGTAGTTGCCCTGGAAGGTGAGGCGGCGAACGTCCTTGGGGTTGGCCACGGTCAGGACGTAGAGCTGCGGCGTGCCGGCCCGGTTGCTGACGAAGGCGATGCGCTTTCCGTCCGGGCTCCAGGTGGGGCTGGAGTTGATGAAGTACGGGGTGTCGGTCAACGGCTGCGGGTTGGAGCCGCTCACGTCGGCGACGTAGATCTGCGCTCCCTCGCCCTGGGCCATGCTGTAGGCGATGCGCCGGCCGTCGGGGGAGAACGCCGCGCCGGTCACCATCGAGCCGGTGTTCACCAGCGGCTGCGCCGGGCCGCCCGCCCTCTGGACGTAGAGGGCCGGCTTCCCCGACCGGTAGCTGGTGAAGGCCACCGAGTCGCCCTGCGGCCCCACGACTGGAAGCAGGTTGATGCTCCCCTGGGCGACGGGCGCCGCCTTCTTCCCGTCCCAGTCCCCGAGGTAGACGTCCTTGCCCTTTCCCACCCTCCGCACGAAGGCGAGGTGCGACTGGAACGGTCCGGGCTCGCGGGTGAACTGGCGGAAGAGCGCGTCGGCGAAGAAGTGGGCCAGCTTCCGCGGCTGGTCCGCCGGGACGACGTGCACGAGCCGCAGCTCCTCCTTGCCGCTGGACACGGTGAAGAGCCGCATCTCGCCCCTCAGGTCCCGCCCGTCCACCGAGAGCTGCACCTTCACCAGAGCCTCGGCCCCGACGTCGGCCCAGCGGGAGAAGGTGATGGTGGACGCGGTGAAGCCCTCGCGCGCGTCGGCGAGGTAGCTCTTGCGATCCAGCACCTGGAAGATGCCCGCGGCGCTGCAGTCGAAGAAGAAGGCGTCGTCGAAGTCGGCGGACACGCTCCGGGCGCCGTCGTTGAGCGCCTGGGGCACCGGCACCGCGATCGGCAGGGGCCGGAAGTTCGCCCCGGAGATCTCGATCACCGGCGCCTGCGCCAGCGCGGCCAGGGGGGCGACCAGCAGGAAGAGGACCAGCGTGCGCATCGGGGAGCTCACTCCTCGGGAGATCAGGGACGGAACTGGAGGACGACACCGTACTTCTGCAGCGCGTCCCGGAGGTGGGTCGGTGGAGGCGAGAACGGGGCGGCATGCTTCACCGCCGCCATGACGGCGGAATCGAAGAGGTCGTTCCCGCTGGACTTGGCGAGCCGCGAGCGCTCCAGCTGGCCGGTGGGCGCGATGACCACCGCCACCTGGGCGACGAGGCGGATCCGCTCGCTGTCGGGGATGGTGTCCGAGACATCGTAGAAGCGGCTGATCTGCGAGCGCAGCCGCGCGTAGTAGGCCTCGCCCTCGGCCACCGCCGAGTCCCCGTTCACGTCGCCGTCCGCGGCGCCGGTGGTGTCCGGAGTCTTGGTCTTGCTCATCCTGTCGAACGCGCCCATCAGCTTCTGGCGCGAGTCGGGAGCCTTCTCCTGCGGCCTCGGCTTCGACGGAACGGGCGGGGTGGGGGTGGTCACCGGCACCGGCACCTTCTCGGCCGGCGGGGGCGGCGGCGGCTGCTCGATCCGGGGGAGCAGCTTCTCGTCGCGGGGCGTGCCCTGCCTGACCAGCGTGGCCTTGATCGGCTTCTGGTCCAGGTCGATGGGCGGTGCCTCGTGGAGCTTGGCCCACACCAGCGCCAGCGAGAACAGCACCGCGTGGACCAGCGCCGACCAGAAGAGGAACTTGACCAGCGGCCCCTCGGGACGCCGGGCGAGCAACGACACCGGTCCAGCGGTGGCGACCTGGGTCATCTCGGCGGCGTGCCCTTCTTGCGCCCCGAGGAGACCGGGTCGGTGATCATCCCGAGGTTGGCGATCCCCGCCCGCTGGGCGGCGGCCATCACCTCCACCACCACCCCGTAGGGGAGCGTCTTGTCGGCGTGGAGGAAGATCTCCTTGTCGGCCTGTGCCTTGGCGTTGGCCTTGAGCTTCTCCTCCAGCTCGTCGAGGGGGACCTCCACGTCACCCAGGAACACCCGGGCCTTGGCGTCCACCGAGAGGACCAGCTTCTTCTCGTTGGACTCGACCGGCGCGGCCTTGGCCTCGGGCAGGTCGACCTTCACGCCCTTCTGGATGAGCGGGGCGGTCACCATGAAGATGATGAGCAGCACCAGCATCACGTCCACCATGGGCGTGACGTTGATCTCGCTCATCGTCGTGCGCCCGGGGGCGCCCTTGCCGGCGGACATCGCCATCGCTGCCGTCCCTGTCTCGCTCCCTACTTGAAGAAGTGCCGCTTGATGATGTTCAGGAAGTCCGAGGAGAAGTTGGCCATCTCGGTGTCGAACACCTTGATGCGGCTGACGAACGAATTGTACGCCACCACCGCCGGAATGGCGGCGAAGAGGCCCGCGGCGGTGGCCACCAGCGCGTTCCCGATCGGGGCGGCCACCGTGGAGAGGGAGGCGTTGCCCTTCTCGGCGATGTCGTTGAACGCGGAGAGGATGCCCATCACCGTCCCGAAGAGCCCCACGAACGGCGCGGTCGCTCCGACGGTCCCGAGGAAGCTCACCCGCGACTCGAGCTCGGTGATCTGCGAGGTGCTGGCCCGGTTCAGCGCGCGCTCGACGTTCTCGATGCCCCCCAGCCGCTCGCTCATCGCGTTCTCGTGGCCCTCCTTGCCCTGGGCCAGCTTGGAGAGCTCCTCGTACCCGGCGCAGAAGACCCGGGAGATGGGAGAGCTCGGAAGGTTCCGGGCCGACTGGTAGATGGCGTCCAGCCGCGAGCCCTTCCAGAAGGTGTCCAGGAAGGTGATGGACTGGTCGCGGGCCCGGTTCAGCTGCACCGCCTTGACGGCGATGAGCGCCCAGGACACCACCGACACGGCCACCAGCAGGCCCAGGACGGCCAGCTCCACCGGCGAGCTCGATCGGACGATGGAGAGATAGTCGATCGCCCCGAGGGCGACGGGGAGGGTGTGCATAGGGGGGTCGGATGAAAGCGCTACCAGGCGGATCCGACTGCCGTCAACGCTGGGGAACGCCTCGGCAATCCCCACGCCCGCTCGAGGTGAATACCTACGGTCCGGGCGGCGTCTGCGGGAGGGGCCTCGGAAAGGCCGACGGGCCGCTCGTTCTTCACCGGAGGACGTCCGACATGCGCATCCGTGGGCTCACCCTGTGGCTCTGCCTGCTCGGCCCCGGCCTCCTCTCCTGCGGGTCGAGCACCCATTCCCTGACCGTCTCCTGGACCTTCGCCGGGGGCGCCAGCTGCACCGGGACGGGCATCGACCAGGTGCGGATCACCATCGCCGGCGAGACCCTCCAGCCGGACACCTTCCCCTGCGGAAGCGGCCAGGTCCTCTTCGATCAGTTCTACCCCGGGAGCTACACCGTCACGGTGGACGCGCTGGACGGAAACATCCCCAGCCCCCCGACGCCGCTGTGGAGCGGCACCGTGACCGTGGACCTCCGCGACGACACCACCGCGAGCGTGGTGCTCCAGCCGGTCTCGAACCAGAACGCGGTGGCCTACCTCTCCTGGACCTTCGCCCCCGCGACCGGCCAGGCCCCGCAGTGCGGAAACGGCCAGCGGCTGGACTCGGTCGCCATCTTCATCGACGGGGCCAGCCCGAACCTCGCCTACAACTGCGGCGACGGCCTCGGCCCGAGCCAGGTCATCACGCCCTACGTGACCGCGGGCGACCACACCGTGCAGCTCGTCGCCTACAACGCCGCCGAGAGCCAGACCGCCTACGCCCAGACCGATCCGCTGACCATCCACTTCGTGACCGGCAGCGCGCCCTCCCAGGCGACGGTGATGCAGTGGCAGGTCGGAGGGCTGGCCATGAGCTGGGCCGCCTACGCGAGCCTCCAGACCTACCAGGCGAACCCCAACCAGTCGGTCCCCTGCGCCTCCACCGGAATCGCCAGCGTCTCGGTCTTCCTCGCCGATCCGACCACCCCCACGACCGGGACCCAGTTCAACGGCTACACCTGCGCGTCGGGTGCGCTGCTCGACAACGCCCCTCCGGGGACCTGGTTGCCCTTCGTCGCGGGCTACGACGCCGGCGGGCAGAACGTCCTCTACTTCCAGGACGACGTGAACGTGCCCCAGCAGGTCACCATCGTGGCCGGGCATTTCTACTCGGCGCAGGACCCGGCGACCCAGGTCTTCGTCCCGCTCTTCCCCTGAGCCCCCCGCGCGTGAGCCGCTGGCACGGTTCGTGGTACGCCCGTGCCCCGCATGGGACTCACGGATCCGCGTCCGATTGGCGTCTTCGACTCCGGCGTCGGGGGACTCACCGTCCTTCGCGCGCTCCGGGCGCGCCTTCCGGACGAGTCGATGGTCTACCTGGGCGACACGGCCCGTGTCCCCTACGGCACCAAGTCCGCCGAGGTGGTGACCCGCTACTCGCTGCGCAACGCCGCCTTCCTCACCGGGCAGGACATCAAGCTCCTCGTCGTGGCCTGCAACACCTCGTCCTCGGTGGCGCTCCCGGCGCTCCGGGCGACCCTGGGCATTCCGGTGCTGGGGGTCATCGAGCCCGGTGCCCGGGTGGCCGCGCGGGTGAGCCGCTCGGGCAACGTCGGCGTCGTGGGAACGCCGGGGACCATCGCCTCGGGCGCCTACCAGCGGGCGCTGGCCGCCGAGCGCCCGGGCATCCGCATCCAGGTCCAGGCCTGCCCGCTCTTCGTGCCGCTCGCGGAGGAGGGCTGGGTGCAGGGAGACGTGCCGCGGCTGGTCGCCCGCGCCTACCTCGCCCCGATGCGGCAGACCGGCATCGACACCCTGGTCCTGGGCTGCACGCACTACCCGCTGCTCCGCGGCGTGCTCGCCGAGGAGCTGGGGCCGGCGGTGTCGCTGGTCGACTCGGCGGAGGCCACGGCCGACCAGGTGGGGGAGCTCCTCGCGGCGGGCACGGTGGGGCGCGCACCGCCCGGAGCGGGTGGCCTGCGGGTGGTGGTGACGGACCTGCCCGACCGGATGCCCGAGCTCAGCGCGCGCTTCCTCGGCGAGCGCGTGGAGCGCGCCGAGCACGTGGACATCCAGGCCGGCTAGTGCGTCGCCCGCCGGTCGGCCGCGGCCGGCGGCGGGAGCGGCATCGTCTCCTCCATCACCGCCGTCGCGGCCGCCGTTCCCAGGTCGTCCCGCCGGGGAAGGGCACCGGTGCAGGTCGTGATGCACCACTCGAGGATGGGGAAGGCCCGCACCCAGCCCAGGGGCCAGTTCAGCCACCCGGTGGTGATGCAGTAGTGCGAGGTGAAGGGCCGGGTGTGGTGCAGCTTGTGGTGGGCCGGCGGAAGGATGACGTGGCAGCGCTGGAGGAAGGCCAGCACCGGCGGCGGCTCGGGCAGGTGCGCCCACTTGTGGAACTGGTTGGTGAGCAGCACCCAGAACACGAGCGCGCCGAGGAACGAGGAGAGGAAGACGTTTCCGCCCGCGCCGGGCTCCGGGACGAGCCAGATGGCCAGGCCCAGGACGGGGAGGCTGACGAGGCAGTTGTTCCCGTTGGTCTCGACGAAGTCGTGCCGGGTGATGGCCAGCTGGTCGCGGTGGTGCTCGCGGAACGGGCGGAGCACCGCCGGGCCGACGATGGGCAGGTCCACCGACCCCCAGGTGTCCGCCGCCCAGTGGACCAGCCCGGAGACCAGGTCCGCGGCCAGGTAGGCGAGGAGCGCGGCGGTCAGCACCAGCCACGGACGAAGCGGGACGTGGGGCACCAGCCGGACCGTCAACCAGCAGGCCAGGGCGAAGTAGGAGACGAGGCTCGCCCAGTCGAGAGCACGGAGGGCCTTGCTCGGCTTCTGCTCGCCCTGCGACATCGGGACTCCTCTTCTCTGGAGCGGCCGTGACGCCCGGATGTCGGAAACCTTACAGGAGGGGCCCACGTCGGTCTGCTCTCTCTACGGTCGACGCGGCCCCTCTGATGCGCCCGAAGTGTGTGTAGAGGTTGAAGCTTCCACCCCGGACGAATGTGGCCAGGGCGACTCCCGCGCGATCGGCGAGGTCCACTGCGAGACTGCTGGCCGCGCCCACCGAGGCCAGGACCGGAATCCGGGCCATCGCCGCCTTCTGGACCATCTCGAAGCTGCTGCGCCCGCTCACCACCAGGAGCGCCGGCGCGGGTCCGGGCGCGGGCGAGCGACAGGGACCGATGCGGCCCTCGAGCAGGAGCGCTCCCACCACCTTGTCGACCGCGTTGTGCCGGCCCACGTCCTCGTGGACGGCGAGCGTCGTCCCGTCGGCGGCGAGGATCATCGCCGCGTGGGTCCCCCCGGTCCGGTCGAAGGCCTTCTGCGCGGCACGCAAGCGATCCGGAGCCGAGGCCACCAGCGCCGCGTCCACCACTGGCGCCTCGCCGAGCGGCTCGACGCGGGCGAGGAGATCGTCGATCTGCTCCCTCCCGCACACCCCGCACGCCGCCGAGGTCAGCGTTCCGCGCCGGCTGGCGGTGACCCGTTCCCAGACCAGCTGCACGCCCGGAGCGGGAAGCACGTCCAGCGCGTTGCCGTACCCGTCCTGATCGGTGCGGCCGCAATGGCTCAGCGTGCCCAGGTCGTCCATCGAGCGGATGATGCCCTCGGAGAGGAGGAAGCCCGCGGCCAGCGCGTGGTCCGCTCCGGGGGTGCGCATGGTGATCGCCAGGGTGTCGCCGGCGAGGCGGATCTCCAGGGGTTCCTCGACCGCCACGACGTCCGCCCGCGAGGGGGCGGGCGTGCCGGGGGTCACGCGGCGATACGCTCGCTGGACGGTTCCTCGGTCCCGCATGTGGGGCACGCTATCCCCGGTGTCCCGGAGGCGCGAGCCGTTGGAGGTTGCAGCGCGTCGCGCATCCACTCGAATCCCAGCGCGGCGCCGAACCAGAGCGGGGCGTAGTCGAGCCGCACCAGCCCGTGGAGGTGCACTCCGTCCCGGTAGCGCCAGGGGCAGTCGCCGAGCACGGCGCGCAGCGCGGCGCCGGAGGCGTACTCGGTGGCATAGATGACCCCGAGGGAAGCGGCAGCCCGGGTCAGCCGGGACCGTCGCCCCAGCTTCCGGTGCACGGCCTCGAGCACCAGGCCTGCCGCGCCGTAGATGGGATGCATCCACAGGTAGGTACGCGCGGGGGCCTTCGAGTCCCGTGAAAGCGCGGCCTTGGTGCCGGTGAAGAGCACCTCGAGCACCCAGCCAGCGCACCCGTAGAGGGCAAACCGTCGCGCGAGCTGTGCACTGGACTTCATCCGCTCCTCCTCGGGATGCAAGTTGTGGACGAGGCCCGGCCGGAGCAAATTCGAAGGGCAAGCCCGTGGAACGGTCGGCGTCTCCGGGGCATGCTGGACCTCATGATCCGATGTGTGTTCGCCACCCTCCTCGGTGTGACACTGGCTGCCGGCGCGCACGAAGGTGCCGAGCCCTGCGCCGGTGAGGCGTCGTCGTCGCGGCAGCCCTCCACGCTGGCGGCCGGCACGGTGCTCGTCCGCGGCGAGCCCCTTCCGACCGGCCGGGCGCCGGTCAAGCTCTCGAGCGTGCTCGCCCACCCCGAGGATGGACGCGCGGTGCTGGTGGAAGGGGTGGTCCGCCGGGCCTGTACTCGGATGGGGTGCTGGATGGAGCTCGTGCCGGCCGAGGGCGGCGCGGGCGTGCGGGTGACGTTCAAGGACCACGGCTTCTTCGTTCCCACCGACTCGGAGGGGGCCCGCGCACGGGTGCAGGGGACGCTGCGGGTGACGCAGCTCTCCGCCGAGCAGGCCGAGCATCTTCGCTCCGAGGGCGCCTCGGCGGCTGCCGGCGCCGGCCGCGAGGTGAACATCGTCGCCTCGGGCGTCGAGCTGCGGAGGTAGCGCTGGAGGTCCGGGCCGCACGGCGCGTGGACGCCGCGATGCTGGCCGAACTCGGCGGCCGCCTCTTCCACGACGCGTTCGCGGCCCACAACCGTCCCGAGGACACCCGGGCCTACCTGGCAGAGCACTTCACGGAGCCGGCGCTGGTCCGCCTCCTCGCGGACCCGGGGGCTCACGTCCTCGTGCTCGAGCACGGCGGAACGCCGGCCGGCTGGGCGTTGCTCCTCGGTGCGCCGGGCGGGACGGAGGTGGAGGTCCGCCGCTTCTACGTCGACGGCCGCCACCAGGGCGGCGAGGCCGCGGTCACCCTCATGGCCGCGGCGCTGGGTCGGGCGCGGGCGCTCGGTGCCGGGCGCATCTGGCTCGCGGTGTGGGAGCGGAACCACCGGGCCCGGGCCTTCTACGCCAAGCACGGCTTCCGCCCGGTGGGGACGCAGCCCTTCCGGCTGGGCAGCGACGTCCAGACCGACGAGGTGCTCGCCCGCCCGCTGTCGTTCGGCGTCACCCTGGCCATCGTCGCCGGCGGCGGCGCCACGCGGCTCGGCGGACAGTGCAAGCCGCTGCTCCGGGTCCGGGGCCGCACCGTGCTCGAGCGGCTGCAGGCGCTCCGCACGCTCGCCGACGAGGTGCTGCTCGTCTCGGCCGACGCGCGCCTTCCCGGCGCGGGGATGCGGCGGGTGGAGGACCGGGTCGCCGGGCGCGGAGCCCCGGGCGGGGTGCAGGCGGCGCTCGCCGAGGCGCACACCCCGTGGGTGCTCGCGGTCGGGGGTGACATGCCCTTCCTGGACGGTCGCGCGGTGGCCCCGCTGCTCGAGGCACGCGCCGAGGAGGTCGACGCGGTGGCCTACACGGTCTCCGGCCGCCTCGAGCCCCTGGCCGCGCTCTACCGCAGCGCCCTCGCCCCGCGCTGGGCCTCCGCGCTCTCCGGCGGCGGCCGCTCCTTCCGCGCGCTCTGGGACGAGCTCCGGGGCGTCACGCTGCCCGAGTCGGTGCTCCGCGAGACCACCGGGGACACCCGGGCGGTGCTGAGCCTGAACCTTCCCGAGGACGTCGCGACGTGGGTGGACGGCCCACCGGCTCCCGGAACGTGAATTGCGCCGCGCGACGGGCGGCTGCTACCGTCGAGCTTCCCTCAGGCGATGGCGAAACCCTTCGATCGGGCCGTCAACGGCTTCAACCACAACATCTCGCACGCCGGTCGGGTCTTCCACGTGCAGACCGAGGACTCGGGGGTGAACAACCCCAACATCATCACCCACCTCTTCGTGGGCGGGAACATCCTCGCCAGCAAGAAGACCTCCTACGCCGAGCTGCTCGCCGCCGAGAATCTCCAGGAGCTGGTCCGCCAGCTGATGGAGGACCAGCACAAGCAGATGCTGCGGAACGTGGTGAGCGGCGTCTACGACAACCTCGACTCCACGGCGCGGGCCTACCAGCCGGGACAGCTCGCGCCCTCCGATGCGAAGGCCCCCCCGCGCGGCTCGGTCCCGCCGGAGGTCGAGGCGGCGCGTGCCCTCTCCAGCCCGCCGCAGCTCAACGAGGTGGGTGCGCAGACGCTGTTCGGCGAGGACCTCATCAGCGAGAAGAGCCTCGACGAGGTCATCCTCAGCTACCTGGCCGGTGAGAACGGAAGCTGAGCGGAATTCTGCTCCCATCGAACCCGGGGGGAGGGGAGCCGGACCCGCGAACGGCCCTTGAGAACCGCGTCGCTCCGGAGCGTCATTGAGCCACGAGGAGGGGGCACCATGTCTCCACGTGACGGCCGTCCGCGCCGGGGCGAGCGCAGGGACCGGTGAGCGCCCGGGCCTATCCGCCCGGCCCCCGCTCGCTCCTCCCACTGCTCGCCTCCTTCGCCATCCGCCGGGACCCGCTGACGTTCCTCGTCGACGCGGCGAGGACGTACGGTGACCTCGTCCACCTCCAGCTGGGCGGCCGCCACGACTACCTGGTCAACCGCCCCGAGCTCATCCGCGAGGTGCTCCTCGCCCCCGAGGAGCAGCTGCTCCGTTCCTTCCCCCGGACGATGAAGCGGGTGCTGGGCGACGGGCTCCTCTCCAGCCAGGGGGCGCACCACCGCGCGCAGCGGCGGATGATCCAGCCCTTCTTCCACCAGGCCCGTGTGGCCGGATTCGCGAAGGAGATCGGCCTCCGGGCCCGGGGCACCTGTGCGGGGTGGAGGGACGGGGAGGAGCTGGACGTCGCCGAGGCGATGCTCGCCCTCACCCTGGAGATCGTCGTGAAGGTGGTGTTCGACCGCGAGCTGGACCACGGCGCCACCGACCTCCTCGAGCTGCTGGCGCCGCTGGTGGACACCACCCGGAAGCGCCGCTGGGGCATCGCCGAGCGCGCCCTGACCGGCCTGCCGTTCGGACCGGCCCACGCGCAGGAGCGCGCGGTGCAGCGTCTGGACGCCTTCATCGCCGGCGCCATCTCCGAGCGCCGCGCGGGCGCCGACGAGCACCCGGACCTCCTCTCGATGCTCCTCGAGGCCGGAGCGGGCGACACGGTGGTCCGCGACGAGACGCTCACCATGCTCGCCGCCGGGCACGAGACGATCGGCAACTGCCTGGCCTGGACCTTCCACCTGCTCGCGACGAACCCCGAGGTGGAGCGGCGTCTCCACGCCGAGGTGGACGGGCTGGGCTCCGAGGTGGAGGCCGGCGCGGCGGAGCGGCTCCCCTTCACCGGCCGGGTGCTCCTCGAGTCGATGCGCCTCTACCCACCGGTCTGGCTGATGGTGCGCCGCCCGGTGGAGGACTTCCCGCTCGGCGAGTACCGGGTGCCGGCCGGCGCGTACATCCACCTCTCGCAGTACCTCACCCACCGCGACCCCCGCTGGTTTCCCGAGCCGGAGCGGTTCGACCCCGACCGCTGGCTCCCCGAGGCAGAGGGGCGACGCCCGAAGATCTGCTATTTCCCCTTCGGAGGCGGCGGCCGGAAGTGCATCGGCGAGAGCTTCGCCTTCGTGGAGGGAGTGCTGGTGCTGGCCACCGTCGCCCGGCAGTTCCGCCTGCGCAGCGTCCCCGGCCACCCGGTGGAGCCGGAGCCCTACGTCACCCTCCGCCCGCGGCACGGCCTCCCGATGCGGCTCGAGCGGAGGCCCGCGGCGTGAGCGGGGCGCTGGAGGGCAAGGTTGCGCTGGTCACCGGCGGCGCGGTGGGCATCGGGCGGGCCACCGCGCTCGCCTTCGCCCGCGAGGGCGCGCGGGTGGTGGTGGCCGACGTCGATGCCCGGGGCGAGGAGACGGCGAAGGCGCTCCGGGCGCGAGGCGGCGAGGCCCTCTTCGTGAAGACGGACGTGTCGCGCTCGGCCGACGTCGCCGAACTGCTGCGCCGGACGCTGGGAGCCTTCGGACGGCTCGACGCGGCGCACAACAACGCCGGCGTGGAGGGGCCGCGCGCCGCCCTCACCGAGGTGAGCGAAGAGGACTGGGACCGGACCCTGGGCGTGAACCTGAAGGGCGTCTGGCTCTCGATGCGCGCCGAGATTCCCGCCATGCTCTCCGGCGGCGGGGGCTGCATCGTGAACACCTCCTCGGTCTACGGCCTGCTCGGCGCGCGGAAGCTCTCCACCTACGTCGCGAGCAAGCACGCGCTGGTGGGGCTCACCCGCTCGACGGCGCTGGAGTGGGGGCGGCAGGGCATCCGGGTGAACGCGGTCTGCCCGGGCCTCATCGACACCGAGATGATCGACCGGGCGCTCCTCGGCGACGCCCCCTCGGAGATGGCCCGGAGCCTCAGCCCGCGACGGCGCATCGGGCGCGCCGTGCTCCGGGCGCGGCAGCCGTCGGGACGGATGGGGACGCCGGAGGAGGTCGCCGAGGCGGTGCTCTGGCTGTGCTCGCCGGCCTCGAGCTACGTGAACGGCCACACGCTGGTGGTCGACGGCGGGATGATCATCCGCTAGCGGCGCGGGGCCGTCAGCGTCCCGCGTCGCCCTCGCCGCGGCAGAACGCCAGCCGCCGTGCCACCGCCTCCAGCGGCAGCGCCACCTCGAGCGAGAGCGAGGAGCCGTGCGACGGCGACACGCGGGCGAATCCGAGGAGCTCCGCCGTGTCCTCGTCCCCGCCGGCGCGCGCCCGCGCCCGGGCCATCGCCAGCGCGCCCCCCAGCGTCTTCCCCAGGTCCTCGAGCTTCCGGGCATCGTCGCCCGACACGTCCGCCACCAGCGCCACGTCGCGGCGCGCGTCGAGGTGCACCTCCACCCGCGAGGCCGCGTCGACCAGCGCGCTGGTCCAGCCGTCCGAGCCGCCGAGCGTGCGGGCGAGGTCCGCGCCCGAGACGACGCCGTAGAGCTCGCCGTAGCTCTGCTCGGGTGCGAGCAGGGGGCGGGGCGGGTCTCCCCGTCCCTCGACCGCATCGAGCGTCTGCCGGGCGCCCTCCTCCGAGTCGCCGAGCTCGAGCAGCGAGTCTCCCCACCGCGTCGCCACCAGCGCCGAGCCTCCCTCGCCTCGCGGATCCACGCGGGTGATCTGCCCGCGATCGCCGTAGGGCGTGCCGGTGGCGGTGCCGAGCAGACCCTCCCAGTTGGCGCGGCGGAAATCTCCGGAGACGACCACGCCGTGCTCGGTGATGCCCACCCGGTCGACGTCGCGGAGCGGATCGATGCCCATCCGCTGGAGCGCCTCGAGCGCGTTGCCGTGCCCCTGCTGCCGGGCGAGGCACTCGAGGAGCAGCTCGCCCAGAGGCGAGTTGCGGAGCGCGTTGACCTCCAGCACCACCCCCGAGCGGGCGCCGCCGGCGGAGAGCGCCGCGAGCATCGGGTCGCGCACCTCGGTCCTCGTCCTCCCGGCGTCCGCGGGGAGCGTGAGGCGGGACAGCATCCGCTGCCGCTCGGCGGGGCGCAGGAAGCGGGGCATCTCCCCCTGCGGCCGGGGGACGGGGGGACGCGCCTCGGGGATCCGGATCAGCCACGCCGCGGCGATCACCAGGATGCCGGCCGCCAGCAGCCACAGCCAGCGAGGCCGCATCAGAAGTCCCTCCGCTCGAAGCGCCAGGCGGCGACCGCGAGGAGCGCCGCGGCGAAGGCCACCGTTCCGGCCAGGAGGCGCAGGAGCCCGCCGGGGGCCAGCGGAGCGCTCGAGGCCAGCGCCCCGGCGGCGTCGGCCAGCCTCCCCAGCGGCGGGACCACCGCGGTGAGGCCGGCGAAGAGCGTCCGGCCGAGGCCCGCTCCCATCAGGTCGAGCAGCGTCCTGCGGTGCGTGGCGAGGAGCCCGAGCACCACCAGCGAGGCGCCGGCCCCCGCCGACAGCGCCGCGCTGCGGACCCAGACACTGACCGCGAGCATCCCCGCGTACACGCTCCCGAAGGCGACCGCGGCGAGCAGGGCCGAGACGACGGGCCAGCCGGTCCACGCCCCGGTCTTCATCCCCAGCACCGCCACCAGGCCGCCCGAGGCGTAGACCGCGCCCCCGAGCGCCAGGGCGAGCACGCCGAGGAAGGTGCCGGCGAGCAGCTCCCAGCGGCGCACCGGGAGGGACAGGAGGTGCTCGATCCGCCCGGGAGAGAGGAGGGCCGGCGCGAAGTCGGCGCAGGCGAGCACCCCGAAGCCGAGGCCGCCCCAGAACACCAGCTGGCTCGAGACGAGGAACACCGGGCGGAGCGCGACGTCCGCCGCCTGGATGTCGTGGTACAGCGGCTTGCCGAAGAGCCTGGAGGCCGCGAGCGCGCCGTCGACCACCTCGAGGCGGAGGCTGGTGAGCAGGAGCAGGAGGAGCGCGGTCAGGGCGATCCCCAGCGCGAGGAACCACCGCCTCGCGGCCGCCTCCCGGAGGAGATCGCCCGCCACGGTGAAGGCCCTCATGCGGCCCCCGCCGCGAGCGCCTCGGTGAGCACGTCCTCGAGGTCGCGCGAGGCGCGCTCCAGCGCGACCAGGAGCGCGCCGCTCGCCCGCGCGCCGTCCAGGGCACGGTTGAGCGCGGGCGCGTCCGGGGCGGCGATCTCCCAGGCTCCGCCCTCCACCGGCTCGAAGCCCAGGGCGAGGAGCGGCCCGGGTGCGAGCTCCGGCCCGGCGGCGAAGCGCACCCGCCAGCGCTGCTGCACCGCGGTCAGCGCCTCGAGCGTCCCCGAGCGGACCAGCCTCCCGCGCGAGAGGATGCCGATGCGGGTGCAGATCCGCTCGGTCTCCGAGAGCAGGTGCGAGTTGATGAAGAGGGTGGCGCCGCGGGCGAGCTCGGCGGCCAGCAGCTGGCGGATCTCCACCCGTCCGAGCGGATCCACGCCGTCGGTGGGCTCGTCGAGTATCAGGAGGTCGGGGGTGCCCACCAGCGCCGCGGCGAGCCCGAGTCGCTGGCGCATGCCCTTGCTGAACCCGCGGATCCTCCGTTCCCCCACCTCGGCCAGCCCCACCCGCCCGAGGAGGGCGTCGAGCCCGGCTTGCCCCGGCGCGAGTCCCTTCATCCGGGCCACGCTGGCGAGGAAGGCCCGCGCGGTCCACGCGCCGGGGAGGGTGAGGCGCTCGGGCAGGTAGCCCACCCGGGCGCGGGTGCGGGGATCCTCCGGGCGCCCGCCGAGGAGCGACACCTCGCCCGAGTCCGGATGGCTGATGGCCAGGAGACACTTGATGAACGTCGTCTTCCCGGCGCCGTTCGGTCCGATGAGCCCGAAGGCCTCACCCCGGGGCACCTCCAGGTCGACACCGTCGAGCGCCACCGCCTCGGTCCGGCCGAGTCGGGTGGAGAACCGCTTGCGAAGGGAGGTGACGGCGAAGGCGGCCGGCATCCGCTGGAGAGCCTCCCATCTCCGGGGCGCGTCATCCACGCCCGCCCCCGGCCCGGCCCGCTCCGCGAGGACGGTGGAGGAGGACCAGGAGGACGACCCCCGCCTGGGCCACCACCACCCCGGGCAGGAGCTCGCCCATCGCCCACACCACCGCGTCGTCGAGGGCCAGGGCTGCCGGCAGGGCCCAGAAGGCCCAGGGGCGCATCCGCCAGAGTCCCCACAGCGCGACCGCGAGCGTCCCGGTCGTGGCCAGGAGGTAGGGGAGGTAGCCGGGCCCGAACGCCCGGGCCGCCCCGCTCCCCGCGGCGCGCACCCAGGTTGCAGCGACCAGCAGCGCGCCGGCCAGACACACCACCGTCACCGGCCACGGCCGCCAGGGGGCCCGCGCTGCTGCGAACGGTCGGTCGTCCAGGGGCACGCCGGACATGATCGCTGTTAATGAAGCGGCTCGTCGTCCACCAGCCTGCAGGGAGCGGTCCCCATGCGCTTCGTCGCCGCCGTGCTCGCCCTCACCACCCTCGCCTCGGGAGGCACGCCCATGTCGGTCCACGATTTCAAGGTGAAGACCATCGATGGCAAGGAGGCCTCCCTCGCCGAGTACAAGGGGAAGGCGCTGCTCATCGTCAACACCGCGTCGCAGTGCGGCTACACCCCGCAGTACGCCGGGCTCGAGGCGCTGTACGAGAAATACCGGGAGCGGGGCTTCACCGTGCTCGGCTTCCCCTCCAACGACTTCGGTGCGCAGGAACCGGGGAGCAACGCCGAGATCAAGAAGTTCTGCGAGCTCCGCTACAAGACGACCTTCCCGCTCTTCTCGAAGATTCCGGTGAAGGGCCCCGAGGCCGATCCGCTCTACAAGTACCTCACCGGCCTCCCCGGGAAGCAGGGCGGGCCCATCACCTGGAACTTCAACAAGTTCCTCGTGGCACCGGACGGAACGGTCATCGAGCACTTCGACAGCCGCGTCGAGCCGATGTCGCCGGACCTGACGACCAAGCTGGAGAAGGTGCTGCCGAAGAGCTGAGCCCCGGGGGCCTAGCGTCGCCGCGGGCCAGCGTCCGGCGACTGGCTGAGCGCGGGCGGCGCCTCGGCCCGCTCCACCGCCGCGTCGCGGGCGAGGATGCGGTCGATGCGCTTCACCAGCGTCTTTCCCTTGCTGGTGCGGACCGCGGAGCGGACGTCGTTGACCAGCTGCTGGTGGCGCTCGCGCAGATGGGCGAGCGCCGAATCCTTGTCGCCGACCTGCTCGGTGAGCCGGGCGTTCGCCGCGCGGAGCTCGTCGGTCTTCTCGGAGGAGGTGATGGCCTGGCGCCGAGCATCGCGCTGGTCTGCCTCGAGCTTGGCCGCACGGACGCCGTACTCGTCGGCCATGCGGGTGGCCTGGTAGGCCCGCGCCGTCTGGTCGTCGATCAGCTTCTTCGCGTAGAGAGCGACCACCGCCAGAGCGATGACCGCGAACGCGGCCACCATCCACGGCAGAACCAGGGGGGACCGCTGCGGCTTGACCGGAGGGAGGTCGGCCTCGCCCTCCGGAAACTGGAAGTCGTCGCTCATCGGAGGAGTCTTGTCCCCTCAGTCTAGGACGGAACGGTCACGACGTGGCCGAGTGGGCGCCGTTCTGCAACAATCCAGTCGCACCGACCGAACGATGATCCAGATGTTCCACGTCACCAAGGCTTATCCGGGCGACCCGCCGGCCCTGGTCGACGTGAACCTGACGGTGGACAAAGGTGAGTTCGTGTTCCTCACCGGCCCCTCGGGTGCGGGAAAGACCACCCTGCTCCGGCTGGTCTTCTGCGCCGAGCCGGCCACCCGCGGGCAGATCCTGGTCGGGGGCCGCAACGTCGCCCGCATTCGCCAGGGCAGCATCCCCTTCCTCCGGCGGAACATCGGGGTGGTGTTCCAGGACTTCAAGCTGCTGCCGCACCGGACGGTGCTCGACAACGTGGCCCTGGCGCTCGACGTCCTCGGGGTTCCCCGCGACGAGGCGCGCCAGCGGGCGAACCGGATGCTGAAGCTCGTGGGGCTGCAGCACAAGACCGAGAGCCTGCCCCTCAAGCTCAGCGGCGGCGAGCAGCAGCGGGTGGTGATCGCCCGGGCGCTGGTGAACGAGCCGGCGCTCCTGCTGGCCGACGAGCCCACCGGCAACCTCGATCCCGGGCTGACCCAGGAGATCATGAGCCTGCTCTCGGACGCGAACGTGCGCGGCACGACGGTGGTGGTCGCCACCCACGACCTGCCGATGGTCGAGCGTTTCCAGAAGCGGGTGGTCCGCCTGGAGAGGGGCCGCATCGTCGGCGACGCCGGAGGTCCGACGGTGGTCCGGCGGGTCGGGTAGGGCGGAGGCACGTGGGCGCGGTCGCCAAGGCACAGACCTTCTGGCGTTCGGCGATGGAGGGCATCCGCCATCAGCCGTTCGTGCACGGCGTGTCCACCGTGACGCTGGCCATCGCGCTCTTCACCCTCGGCCTGGCGCGCTCGGCCGGGCACGAGCTGGACCGGCTGGTGGGAAGCCTCGGCGGCGAGGTCCGCGTCACCGTGTACCTGGACGCGCGCGTCCCGGCGGAGACGCGCGCGGCCGTCGCCGCAGGGCTGCGCGGCCGGGGCATGTCGGTGGAGGAGGTGAGCCCGCGGGCGGCGCTGGACCGGCTGGTCCGCGAGCTCGGCCCGGCCGCCGAGTCACTGCGAGGGCTGTCCGAGGATCCTCTCCCGCCGTCGCTCGAGGTCCGGGTTCCGGAGCGGATGCGGGCCCCGGAGTCGCTGCGCGCGCTCGCCGCGGAGCTGCGGGGCACGCCGGGTGTCACCGGGGTGGACTACGGCGAGCAGGCCGTGGAGCGGCTCTCGGCCATCGCCCGCGCCATGCGCTGGGCCGGCTGGGTGGCCTTCGCGGTGCTGGTGGGAGCGACGCTGATCATCGTCTCCGCGACGCTGCAGCTCGCCATCTACGCCCGCCGCGAGGAGGTGGAGATCCAGAAGCTGGTCGGCGCCACGGACCGCTTCGTCCAGGCGCCCTTTCTGCTGGAGGGGGCGCTCCAGGGGCTCGCTGGCGCCGTGCTCGCCATCGCCGGCCTCGTCCTCTTCCGCCAGACGCTCTCGCCGCAGCTGCAGGCCCTGCTCTCGTTCCTCCGCCTTCCGGGAGTGGTCGCCGACCCGCGGCCCTGGATGGAGGCCCTCGAGCTCGCCGTCGCGGGCGCGGCGCTCGGGCTGTCGGGGAGCTACCTCGCCGTGCACCGGTTCCTCCGCGCATGAGGCCCGCCGCCGCGCTGCTCGCCCTCTGTCTCGTCCCCGGCGTGGCCGCGGCCGCCGAGCCGGCGGAGTCCGACGGCCTGGAGGCGCAGCGGTCGCTGCTCCGGAGCCTTCGGGGCCAGTCGGGGAACGCCGAGGCGGCGTTCGGCGTCTACGCCGGGCTCGCGAAGGTGTCGGCCGCCCGGGCCGCGGCGCTGTCCGCGCAGATGCGCGTGCTCGGCAGCCGGCTCGCCGCCGCCGAGGCCGAGGAGGCCCTCGCCCGCGCGGTGCTCGACTCCCGGGTGGAGGGGCTCCGGCCCCGCCTCCTCTCGCTCTACCGGCTGGGTGGCCGCAGCCCGCTGGAAGTGCTCCTTCCCGCCGAGGACGTGGCCACCTTCGCCTGGCGTGCCCGGGCGCTCTCCTCCCTGGTGCGTGCCGACCTCCTGGCCCTCGAGGAGATGCGCTCGGTCCTCGCCTTCCAGCGCTCGCGGCTCGCCGAGCTCGACGCCTGGAAGCATCACCTGGGGTCCAGGCTCTCCGAGCTGCGCGCGGAGGCGGAGGAGGCGGCCGCGCAGCAGACCGAGCTCGGCGAGGCGCTGCAGCTGCTCCAGGCGAAGGCCCGCGCCGCGGGAACGGTCCTCGCCGAGCTCGCGCGCTCCCGAGCCCAGCTCCAGGCGGTGGCCTCGGTGCTGGAGGAGCCGGAGCCGACCGGCTTCGGCGCGCTGCGCGGCAAGCTCCCCCTGCCCACCACGGGCCACGTCGAGGTGGCCTTCGGCAAGCTGGTCCACCCCAAGTTCAACACCGTCACCGTGCAGAAGGGGCTCGACATCCGCGCCGCGGCGGGCACCGCGGTGCAGGCCCTCGCGCCGGCGACCATCGCCTGGACCGGCTGGCTCAACGGCTACGGCAACGTCGTCGTGCTCGACCAGGGCGACGGCTACCACACGCTCTACGCCCACCTCGCCGAGGTGTTCCGCCCGCTCGGGACGCATCTCTTCCCGGGCGACGTGTTCGGAACCGTGGGCGACACCGGCTCGCTGAAGGGCGCCTACCTGTACTTCGAGGTCCGCCGCCGCGGGCTCGCCGTCGACCCCATGCCCTGGGTCGGCGCGGCGATCGCCCGGGCCCCCTGAAGCCCGGTTGACGCAGTGCGGCACGCTGGTTAACTTGGATGTCGTGGACCTCCTCTCCACCCTCCAGGGCTACGTCCGGAGGCGGCTCGTGGCCGCAGGAGCGACCTCGGACCTTCACCTCGTCGGAGGCCATCCGGTGCACGCCTACCGGGTGGCGGGCCGCGGGGTCGGGCCGCCGGTGGTCCTGGTGCACGGGCTCGGAGGAAGCGCCAACGGCTGGGTGCGGATCCTCCTCCGGCTCGCCCGCGACTTCTCGGTCGTCTACGCGGTGGACCTGCCCGGGAACGGCTTCTCGCCCCTTCCGCCCACGGGCCCGTTCACCCTCGAGCAGCAGCTGGAGGTGCTCCACGGGTTCTGCCGGGAGGTGGTGCGCGCGCCGGCGTACGTGGTGGGCAACTCGCTCGGAGGCGCGCTCTCGGTCATCCTCGCCGCCCTGCACCCCGAGGACGTGGCCGCACTGGCCCTGGTGTCGCCGGCTGGCGGGGAGATGACGCCCGAGTCGCTGAAGGAGCTGATGGGGGTGCTCGACGTGCGCACCACCGGCGATGCGGTGCGGCTCACGCGGCGTCTGTTCCACCGCGCGCCGCTCCTCGCCATCCTCTTCGCGCCGGAGCTGCGACGGATGCATGCCACGCCCGCGGTCCGCGCCCTGCGCCGGCACGCCCAGGAGCGGAGCCACATCCCGCCCGAGGTCCTCGCCAGGCTCCGGGCGCCGACCCTCCTGATCTGGGGCGCGAGCGAGAAGCTGCTCCCCCGCGAGCAGCTCGACTGGTACCGGGCGCACCTGCCGCGCGGGGCCCGCATCGAGGTGGTGAAGGGCTTCGGCCACGTCCCGCAGGTGGAGCGGCCGCGCGAGCTGGTGCAACGGCTGCGCGACTTCGCCCGCGAGGCCGGGCTGCTCGGCGTGGATTCGCCCGTCCGGGTCAGCCGTGCGGGAGCTTCCGTCCGGTCGTGAGGTAGTGGTTGAGGGCGAGCTCCCAGTGGCGCATCGCCCGGCGGTATTCCTCCTCGGTCTTGCTCTCGACCAGCGCGGTGCCCGGCGGACCGAGCGCGGTCCAGGTGTAACGGACCGTCGCGACGGCTCCATCCTTCCCCTCCGGGCGCAGCCGGATGTCGATCTCGGTCACGTCCGAGCCCGGCGTCACGTGGACGTAGTGCACGTGGCCGCTCGCCGGCTCCCAGGTGTCGAGGAGCCACACCGCGTCGGGCTGTCCGGAGTGGCGCACGACGAACAGCGTGCCCGCGCCCCCGCCCGGCGGCTCCCAGCGCATCTCCGGTTCCCACCCCGGGGCCCAGGCGCGCTCGCCGAGCGGGGTGAGCAGCGGGAGGATGCGGTCCGGCGGGGCCTCGAGGTGCTGGTCGTAGGTGCGGCTCACCCGCTGGGGCGCGTCGGCCGCGGCGGCGATGAGGGTGGCGGTGACGAGGGGAACGACGCTCACGGCGACCTCCTCCTTCCGGGGGCAGTCTCTCCATCGATGGTCTCGGAGAGCACGTGGAGCACGGCCTGGAAACCGCGCAGGTCGCGCTCGGTCAGGCGAGCCAGCGCGCGATCCTCGAGGGCGGCCAGATGCTGGTGCACCCGCGCCGCCGTCCGGAGGCCGGCCCGGGTGAGGCGGACGGTGAAGGAGCGGCGGTCCTCGGGGCGGACGTCGCGGGTCACGTCCCCGCGCGCCTCCAGCCGGTCGAGGTAGCTGGTGAGCGTGGAGCGCTTGTGGGCGAAGGCCCGGTGCAGCTCGGCCACCGAGCACGGGCCCGCCTCGGCGAGATGTGCGAGGAGGTGACACTCCCCCTGCGAGAGTCCCAGCGGGGGCTCGGCGGCCTCCAGGAAGAGTCCGATGCGATGGGTGGTGCGGTGGACGAAGGGAACCAGCTGCAGCCGCGGTTTCATGCCGAATCTGGATAGTACGAATTCGGAATGAATGTCCAGCTGGGGGATGGCGATTCGCCTCGGGCCACCTCGCCCGGCTAGGCTCGGGGGCCGCACCCGTGAACGGTCTCTCCTCGCTCCTCCTCGCCGCGCTGGCTGCTGCCCCCGCTCCGGCGCCCCCGCCCGAGGACGCCACCTACAAGCAGCTGGAGCTCTTCGCCCGGGTGCTCTCCTACGTGCAGAACAACTACGTGGAGAAGGTGGACGAGCGGCAGCTGGTCTACGGGGCAATCCGCGGGATGCTCGACACCCTCGACCCGCACACCGTCTTCATGCCGCCCGAGCTGTTCAAGGAGATGAAGATCGACACCTCCGGCGAGTTCGGGGGCCTCGGGCTGGACGTGGTGAAGCGCGGCGATGCGCTGGTGGTGGTCTCTCCCCTGGACGACACGCCCGCGGCGCGGGCGGGGATCCAGCCCGGCGACGAGATCCTGGCCATCGACGGCGAGAGCACCGTGGGGATGGACGTGGCGCGGGCCACCGCGCGGATGCGCGGGCCGGCGGGGCAGCGGGTGACCCTGACCCTGATGCGGGCCGGGTTCCAGCAACCGCAGGACATCGTCCTCCTCCGCGACCACGTGCGCATCGTCTCGGTGCAGGGGGTGCTCTACGGCGGCATCGGCTGGGTGCGCCTGAAGAACTTCCAGGAGCGCACCGACGCGAGCCTCAAGCGGGAGCTGGACCGGCTCCGGACCGAGAACGGTGGGCGAGAGCTGTCGGGACTGGTGCTCGACCTGCGCAACAATCCCGGCGGGCTGCTCGACCAGGCCGTCGCGGTGAGTGACCGGTTCCTCCCCGGGCGGCTGACCATCGTCACCACCCGGGGGCGCGCGGGACGGAGCCTGACCGAGGAGAAGAGCAAGGACCCCGGCACCGAGCCGGACTATCCGATGGTGGTCCTGGTCAACGCCGGGAGCGCCTCGGCCTCGGAGGTGGTCGCCGGAGCGCTGCAAGACCACGGGCGGGCCACGGTGCTCGGCACCCAGACCTTCGGGAAGGGCTCGGTGCAGACCGTCATCGAGCTCGAGGACGGCAGCGGCCTCAAGCTCACCATCGCCCGCTACTACACGCCGAAGGGGCGAAGCATCCAGGAACGGGGCATCGAGCCCGACTTCCTCGTTCCGGCCGAGGGCACCGCGAAGGAGCTCCGGGAGCGTGACCTCCGGCACCACTTCCGGAACCCCGACGCCGGGACCTCGGAGACGACTCGCCGGCTTCCGCCGCAGCCGGGCTGGGAGGCCACCCAGAAGGTCACCGACCCGCAGCTGCGCGCGGCCCTGGACTACCTCCACGCCCATCCGAGGGCGCCGGGACAGAAGGCCGCCGCGCGCTGAGGCCCGTGTCCCGCTCGGGGGCGATCCCGCTGCGTCCTCTCGACTTCTGAGCCCTTGCGGCCGCAAGTGTCGGCGATCATTGACGCGGCATGTCAGTCGCCACGGAGGTGTTTGTAAGTGGTCGGAATCGTTTGACACCCCTGTGACGGATCCTTAGTGTCCCTCGCCCCCGGGACCGGACAGACGGGCGTGGGGACGAGGGGCCAGCCGCCAGAGATGACCAGCGTCGAGATCGTATTCCTGGGCGTGTACTTCGCCGTCCTGTGCGTGCTGGCCGTCTACGGCTCTCACCGCTACCGGATGGCGTTCCTGTACTACCGCCACAAGTTCAAGATCCCGATCCCCCGCGGAACCCTGGAGCGCCTGCCCCGGGTCACCATCCAGCTCCCGGTCTACAACGAGATGTACGTGGTGGAGCGGCTGATCGAGGCCGTCTGCCGCATCGAGTACCCGCGCGAGCTGCTCGAGATCCAGGTCCTCGACGACTCGACCGACGAGACCTCGCCCATCGCCCGGGCCGCCGTCGAGCGCCACCGCCGCGCCGGACAGGACGTCACCTACATCCACCGGACGAACCGGAAGGGCTTCAAGGCCGGTGCCCTGGAGCACGGGCTCGAGTCGGCCACCGGCGAGTACATCGCGGTGTTCGACGCGGACTTCGTCCCCGCCCCAGACTTCCTCACCCGCACGGTGCCCTTCTTCGCCGACGCGAATGTGGGGATGGTGCAGGTGCGCTGGGGCCACCTGAACCGCGACTTCTCCATCCTCACCCAGGCCCAGAGCATCTTCCTCGACGGCCACTTCATCATCGAGCACACCGCCCGGAACCGGTCGGGGTGCTTCTTCAACTTCAACGGCACCGCCGGCATCTGGCGGCGGAGCACCATCGGTGATGCCGGCGGCTGGCAGCACGACACGCTCACCGAGGACCTGGACCTCAGCTACCGCGCCCAGCTGAAGGGCTGGCAGTTCATCTTCCTGCCCGAGGTGGTGTCCCCGGCCGAGGTGCCGGTGGACATGAACGCCTTCAAGAGCCAGCAGCACCGCTGGGCCAAGGGCTCGATCCAGACCGCCCGGAAGCTGCTCCCCACCATCCTCCGCGCGCCGCTGCCGTGGGAGGTGAAGCGGGAGGCGTTCTTCCACCTCACCAACAACATCGCCTACCTCCTGATGGTGCTGCTGTCGGTGCTGATGCCGCTGTCGATGGTGGTCCGCTTCAACCATGGCCTGTACTCGACGCTGTTCCTCGACCTGCCCTTCTGCCTCGCGGCCACGGTGTCGGTCTGCTTCTTCTACGTCGCGACCCAGAAGGAGCTGGGGCTCACCGGCTGGAGGCGGGTGAAGTACCTCCCCTTCATCATGTCGCTGGGGATCGGCCTCGCCATCAACAACGCCAAGGCGGTCATCGAGGCGCTGCTCAACCAGCACAGCGCCTTCGCTCGCACGCCGAAGACCGGAAGCGAGGGGAAGAGCATCCGCTCCACGGTGAAGCGGAGCTACCGCGGCGCGCGGAGCATGATGCCGCTCCTCGAGCTGGCCTTCGGGCTCTACTTCTCCGGGGCGCTGTGGTTCGCCATCGACGCGGGTATCTGGACCTCGGTGCCCTTCCTGGTGCTGTTCCAGGTGGGCTTCCTGTACGTGGGCGTGATGAGCCTGTTCCAGGGCCGCTCCATCGACCGCCGGGCCCTCGCCCCCGCGGTGGCAGCCGCGCCCTCCGCGCAGCGCGCGGCCTGAGCCGTCAGCCCGCGTCGGCGGGCGCGCGCAGGAGCAGGTAGCTCCGCGTCTCCGGCGGGGCCGCGTCGACCGCCATGCAGCGTCCGTCCACACGCAGGCGCTCCACCGTGCGCAGCAGGAGCCCGCCGTCCGGACACCCGGTGAGCTCGACGGGGAGGGTGGCCTCGCAGCCCGGGCCCGAAGGCCCCATCCGCGGCGCCCTCGTCTCGCCGGTCAGCCCGGCAGGCGATCGCCGGAGCATCACCCGCGCGCTGCTTGCCCGGTCGGGGGTGCCTCCGTCGGCCCAGCGCCGCTCGACGTCGAGCACCACCGTGCCGCCGTCATCGGTCGCCCGGTAGATCCAACTCGGGTCGGAGGCGAGCACCCACTGGCCCCCGAAGTCGTCCGTGCAGCCCTCGGGAAGCCGGCGGTTCTCGGTCGCCGGCGGCGGCACGGGCGTCGGCGCGGCGCAGGCGGCGAGCAGGAGGAGGGCGGTCCACCGGCCGAGGCCTCCAGGCGCGCGGCGGGGCTGTCGGAGGAGCGCCCGCATCAGGCGGCCTCGAACAGCGCCTCCACGAACTCGTGGGGATCGAACGGTCGCAGGTCGGCGACCTTCTCCCCGACGCCCACCCAGGTGACCGGGATCTTCAGCTCGTCGCTGATGCCGATGACCACCCCGCCCTTGGCGGTCCCGTCGAGCTTGGTGAGGGCGATGCCGGTCACACCCACCGCCTCCTGGAACTCCTTCGCCTGCGCGATGGCGTTCTGACCCACGGTCGCGTCGAGCACCAGGAGCACCTCGTGCGGCGCCCCCGGGAGCGCCTTGCCGAGGACTCGCTTCACCTTCTTCAGCTCCTCCATCAGCGGGGTCTTGGTGTGGAGGCGCCCGGCGGTGTCCACCAGCACCGAGTCCGCGCCCTCGGCCAGCGCGCGCTTCACCGCGTCGAACACCACCGAGCCCGGGTCGGCCCCATCCGGGCCTCGGACCAGGGTGGCATGAGCGCGCTCGGCCCACACGTCCAGCTGCTCGGTGGCCGCGGCGCGGAACGTGTCGCCGGCGGCGATGACCACCTTCTTGCCCTCGCGGGTGAGCCGGGCCGCGAGCTTGCCGATGGTCGTCGTCTTCCCCGAGCCGTTCACGCCGACGACCATCGTCACGTGCGGCGGCCCACCGCCCTGGAGCGAGGCGGGGCGGGGGAGCGACACCATCCGCTCGACCTCGGAGCGGATGAGCCCCTTCACCCGGCCCACGTCGGCGAGCTCGCGCCGCTTCAGCCGGTCGCGGGCGGTGTCCACCAGCCCCGACGCCGTCCGGACGCCGATGTCGGCGCTGAAGAGGATCTCCTCCAGCTGCGCGAGCACGCCGTCGTCCACCGCGGCACTCCTCGAGAAGAGCCCGTTGAGCCGGGCCATGAAGCCCTCGCCCCGCGTGCGCTCCAGCCCGGCGGCGAGGGTCCGTCCGGCCTCGGCCTCGGTGCGTGCCCGGGTCTCCTCCTCCGCCCGGAGGCGCTCGGCCTCCGCTGCCGCACGGGCACGCGCCGCCGCCTCGTCGGTCAGCCGGCGCGCCTCGGCCTCCTCCCGCGCCCGCCGCTCGCGGGCCTCGGCGTCGGCCGCCTTCTTCGCGCGGTACTCCTCCCGCTTGGCCGCCTCCTCGCGTTCCTTGAGCGCGCGGGCCTCGGCCTCGAGCCGCTGGCGGGCGTCGGACTCCGTCCTCGCCTTCTCCTCCAGCCCGCGCCGCTCCCGGGCGAGGACGTCGGCGCGTGCCCGGGCCTCCGCGGCCTCTGCGCGGGCCCGTGCCTCGCCAGGGGAGGGGGCGATCTCGGGACGCACCGCCGATGGCGCGGGTCGCTCCGCGGGGGGAGGTGCCCCGGCCCGGCGCCGCGCGCGTGCCCGGAGGGCGAGCGCCGCCGAGACGGCGACCACGACGACCAGGCCTCCCCCCACCAGCTCCACCGTCTGCAGGGGCAGGCCGAGGAGCTCGGGCGGCGGGGCGGGAACCTGGGCGATCAGCTCGAACGGCGACATGAGGCGCCCCTCTTACGTCAACTGACGCTTCCGTCGACACCCGGTCTGTGCGCTAAGAGTGTGCCTCGACCGCATGCGTCGCTCGCTCGCCCTCGTCTCCTTGCTCGCCGTCCTCCCGTCCTGCATCGTCGAGGCTCCCACCTCCGAGAAATCCGGGGGGCCGCAGGCCCGCGCGCAGGTGAAGCCGGTCCCGGTGAAGAACGGAGCCGTGCTTGGCGACCTCGCCGAGCTGGTGGGCGCCACCTTCGCTCCCCCCTCGCTGTCGACCGGTGACTCGACCCGCATCGTCCTGGTGTTCCGGGCTCTCAAGCCCACCACCGACGACTGGCAGGTGTTCGTCCATCTGGAGGACGCCGAGGGGCGCGGTGAGCGGCTGAACGCGGACCACCCGCTTCGCGAGCCGACCAGCACCTGGAAGCCGGGTCAGCTCGTCCAGGACGAGTTTGGCGTCACCCTCCCGCAGGGGTGGAAGTCGCGGGCGGTGAACGTCTTCGTCGGGATGTGGCTGCCATCGACCAACGCCCGGATGAAGGTCCGAAACCCGGAGGCGGTCCGCACCGACGGCAACGACCGGGTGCTCCTGGTGCAGCTGCCCGCGAGCTGAAGAAAAAAGCCGGAGTGGCCCTGTAAGCCGAGTTCTGTCCCCCCGCGGGAGTTTCCCCCCGCGAGGGCGGTGAACATTCCTCTAGGGCCCTGGTTGCCCAGGGGCCTCGTCAGCGAGCGACCCGGGAGTCTCGGGGCGGGCAGCCCCTGTTCCACCCCCGAAGGGGGGAACGCTCCCTGTTGGCTCTTGCTCCGGGTGGGGTTTGCCGTGCCGGCCAGGTCACCCTGGCCGCGGTGCGCTCTTACCGCACCGTTTCACCCTTGCCCCGTGGCGCCCCTCGCGGGACGCCCGGTGGCGGTCTGTTCTCTGTGGCACTGTCCTTCGGCTCGCGCCGACTGGCAGTTGGCCAGCACCCTGCCCTGTGGAGCTCGGACTTTCCTCCCGCTGCCCAATTCTGCGGCAACCGGCGTTCACCCGGGCCACTCCGGCAGGAGGGACTTATCGCGGCGGGCGCCAGGGCGCCACCCGCTCACCCGAAACGGCCCCCGCGGGGACCCAGGACCGGCGGAGGAAGGGGCTCGGTCAGCGCGAGCGCCGCAGCCGGCGCACCGGTCCGAAGCCGCCCGTCGCGAAGCACGAGAACCAGTGCGGCGAGGAGGTCAATGCCGCCCCGCAGCCACGACAAGTCGCGCGACCGTCGGCCCCCGAGAGCATCGGCCCCGCAAGTTCGCCGCCAACGGTGTTCTGCGCGGTGTGCATCACCAGAGGGAGCAGCACGCTTCCGCCGGACGCCTGGTACGGCCAGCGAGGAGGCTCCGTGCCCAGTCCTTCGGGCCGGGAAGCCCTCCGGCGAGCAGCGTCACCACCACCGCGGCGATCAGCGACCCGAACGGATCGAGCCCCAGCTCTCCGCCCGGCCGGAACAGCGCGACGAGGGACGCGCGCCAGGAGAGCGGAAAGGCCAGCGCGTAGAACGACGCCACGGGGTGGGCGCGGACGAGTTGCCGGAGGCGGGAAGGCATGGTCTCGGGACGTTCTTGCTCCCCGCCTGACGCCCGACCTGCCGAGGCATTGCGTGGTCGCGGACCCCGTCACCTCGTGAGGACGCGGTGGAGAGCCGTACAGACGGCGAAGGCAACGAGGCGGCCCTACATGCGCTCGTCGATCGCGCGGTTGCTCATCTCGTCCGCGTCCTTGTTCTGCTCCCGCGGGACGTGGACCAGACGCACCTTCCGGAAGGCCTTCAGCAGCGCCAGGGCCTCCCCGTGCAGCTCGCGCAGCGCGGGGGCGCGGACCTGGTAGGCGCCCGAGAGCTGGCGGATGATGAGCTCGCTGTCGGCGACCACCTCCAGCTCCTCGGCCCCGAGCTCGCGCGCTCGACGCACCCCGAGCAGGAGTGCCTGATACTCGGCCACGTTGTTGGTCTGGCGCCCGAGGAACTTACCCAGCCGCTCCAGGATTCGCCCCTCCTCGTCGGAGATCACCGCCCCGGCGCCGGCCAGTCCGGGATTCCCGCGCGCCGCCCCGTCGGAGGCCACCCGCAGCTTCCGGTGGGGCTGCACCACGTGGACCGGCCCGGCGACCGGCGGGGGCCGGTGCGGGAGGTGGACGGGAGCGTGCCGTCCGAGCAGCACCCCCACCAGGTCCGTGTGCGACAGCCCGGGGAAGCGGGCCAGGGTGCGGTCGAGGCTCTCCTCCTCCGCGATGACCCGGAGGAGCTCGGGAAGCGACGGAAGCCGCCCGCTCATCCCTTCGGCGCCGGCGGCGGCTCGAGCGCCTCCGGCGCGCAGATGATGCGGTGGCACGACGGACAGAGGTCCGTCTCCAGCGTCGTCTTCAGCGTGTTGTAGAGCTGCGGCGGCAGGCTCATGTTGCAGCCCTGACACGTCCCGGCCACGACCGTCACCAGCGCCGGCGTGCGGCGCTTCCGCACCGTCTCGTAACGGGAGAGCAGCGGGGGGTGGACCCCCTTGGCCGCCTCGGCGCGCTTGGCCTCGAGCTCGCGGAGCTGCCCCTCGAAGCCGGCGACCTTGGCCCGGAGCTCGGTGAGCTTCCCGCCCACGTCCGCGACCTTCGCCGCGTATTGCTGGTCCTTCGCCTTCACCACCTCGCGGAGCTGCACCTGGATCTTCCCCAGCTCCACCAGCTCCTCGGCCATGGTGGCGTTGGCCTTCTTGGCAATGTCGATCTCCCGGGCCAGCGCGGCGTACTCCCGCGTGGAGCGCTGCTCGGAGAGGCGCGCTTCCCACTTGCGGACCTTCTCCTTCTCCTCGGCGATGTTCTGCTCCAGGGTCCGGCGCTGCCGCTCGACGTCGAGGAGCTTCATGCGTTCGCCCTCGACCTCGGCCTTGGCCAGGGACAGCTCCCGCTCCAGCTCGCCCATCTGCTTGGGGTAGACCTCGGCCGACTTCCGGAGCGCCACGATCTCCAGATCCACCTTCTGGAGCTCGGCCAGGGTCTTCAATCGGTCCCGCAAAGCTTCACTGCCTCCAGTGCCCGCCGCTGCCGGCGCCGCGGCCTTGTAGCAACGAAGCGTTCGCGGTGCCAACGCCCTCGCTCTGCTATTTCGGGGGAGCGATGCGATTCTGTCCCCGCTGCGCCACGCCCCTGGCTGCCCGCCTGACCGGTGGCCGCGAGCGGCTGGCCTGCCCCGCCGCGGAGTGCGGCTTCGTCTTCTACGACAACCCGCTCCCGGTGGTGGCGGCGCTGGTGGAGCACGAGGGGGACGTTCTCCTGGTCCGGTCGGTGGGATGGCCCGAGACCTGGTACGGCCTGGTCACCGGGTTCCTCGAGCGGGACGAGGAGCCCGAGGCGGGGGTCCTCCGGGAGCTCCGCGAGGAGCTGGGGCTCGAGGGCCGGGTGGTGGGGTTCATCGGGGTGTACACCTTCGCCGAGCGGAACGAGCTCATCCTCGCCTACCACCTGGAGGCAAAGGGGGAGGTGCACGTCGGCCCGGAGCTCGCCGGTTACCGGCGCATCCGGCCGGAGAAGCTGCGGCCCTGGCCCTTCGGGACCGGGCACGCCGTCCGGGACTGGCTGGCTTCCAGGGGCCCCCGGCCGGCCGGGACCTAGTCCTCGTCGTCCGGGGTGGCGTCCTCCTCGTCGTCGAAGGACTCCAGATCCTCCGCTTCCTCGGCCTCCTCGGGTTCCGGTTCGGGGGGCGCTGGCTCCGGCGGCCGAGGCACCGCCGCCAGCCGCCCCCGCCGCGGCTCGGGCGCGGGCCGGTTGGCGGGGCTGTCCTTCTGGTCGGCCCCGCACTTGGGGCAGATCGCCTCGGGCTTTCTCATGTCGTAGAACTTGGTCCCGCACTTGAAGCAGATGTGCTTGGACCCGAGGTCCTTCGCCGGCATCGACTCACCTTTTCGTGACGGTTTGACAGGGGAAACGAGGCGGCGATGTAGGCGTCCGGTGCCTCCCAAGTCAACGCCGGAAAGCCGTACGATGCCTCTCCTGCCTTGACCTTCTTCTGCGACAGCTGCGGACAGCCCCTCCTGCTCGAAGGTGAGGCGTCCCCGGGGCTCCGGGTCTCGTGTCCAAGCTGTCAGGCGGTCGTCGACGTGCCGCACCCGGCCGGGGACGAGCCGCTGGAGCTCAGCTGGTTCGCGATGGTGCGCGGTTCCCAGGTGGGCCCCATGGCCCAGGACCCGCTCGAGCAGCTCATCCGGGCCGGGGAGGTCACCGGCAAGACCTTCGTCTGGTGCGAGGGGATGGCGGAATGGCGCCGTGCCGAGACGCTGCCCCAGCTCGCCGATTCCCTCGCGGCGACCCGGCCCCCTCGCCCGGCCACCACCGCCGACCTCTCGCAGCTGTTCAGCGACCTCGACCTCACGGTCTCCCGGCCCATGGACGCACGGGCGGTGGAGCAGATGCTCTCCGGAACCCGCGCGCCGCGGACCGCGCTCCCCGAGCCCGCCCCCGCCCCGGTCCGGAACGCGTCGAGCCGCCCGGGGCCGGCCCGTACCCGCCGCCGCGTGGACGACGATGACGACTTCGAGGCGTCGGGCCTCGCCCGCCGGAACCCGTTCTGGAAGATCGCGCTCGTGGTGGTGCTGGTCATCGCGGTTCCCGTGGCGGGCCTCTATGCGCTCTCGAGCCTCCGGGTGCTCCCCCTGGAGGTGGCCCAGGTCGACCCGGCGACCGGAGCCCCGGTCAAGGAGCCGGTCTTCTCCGCCAAGCGCGTGCGTGGCCTCAAGGACCTGCTGCTCGGCAACACCCCGCCCGCCCCGCCGCCGCAGCGGGAGGTCCGGGCTCCCGCGCGGCCTCCCCCGTCGCCCCCCGCTCCCAGCCCCGCACCGCCTGCCAAGCCCGACCCGCCACCCTCGCCCGAGCTGAAGAAGCTCTACGGCGACACCCGGAAGGCCGACGTGGGCCCCACCGCGCCGCCCACGCTGGCCAGCGCCGCGAGCCCCGCCCCGGGGGCCGGCCCGAACGCCCAGGCGGTGGCGAAGGTGGTCGCGCAGAGCGGGCCGGCGTTCCAGGGCTGCATCGAGCAGCAGCTCCGGCGCACCCCCAACTTCCGCGGCGGCAAGGTGAACCTGGTGGCCACCGTGGGCGCCTCGGGGACGGTCAAGCAGGCCCGCCTCGACCGCAAGGAGATCGACGTCTCCGACCTCGGGAGCTGCCTCAAGTCGCGCGCCCGGCGCCTCGTCTTTCCCTCCTTCGAGGGCGACGACGTGGAGGTGGAGATCCCGCTGGTCCTCACCGCGGCGCTCTGATGGCCTCGGCGCTCCTCGGCGCGTGGCTGAGGGCCGTCCGGGCCTGGAACGGGACCGGAGCTCCGCCCTCCGCGGTCTCCGTCGGCCTCGTCCGTCCGGGCGGCGTGGCGGCTCCGCAGCGTCCCTGGGGACCCGAGGCGGCGGCCGCGCTGGTCGGTCCCGGGGCGCTCGCCCCCTACCTCGACCACACCTTGCTCCGCCCCGACGCCACCACGGAGGAGGTCGAGCAGCTCGCCGCCGAGGCACGGAGCCACGCGCTGGGCGGGGCCTGCGTCCACCCCGTGCACGTGACGACCCTGGTCCGCGCGCTCGGGGATGCGCCCGTCGATCCGGTCTCGGTGGTGGGGTTCCCCCATGGAGCGCACCTGCCCGAGACGAAGCTGTTCGAGGCCCGCCGCGCCGCGGACGAGGGCGCCCGCGCGGTCGACGTGGTGGCCCCGCTCGGCCGGCTGCGTGCGCTCGAGCTCGAGGCCGTGCTCTCCGAGCTGCGGGCGCTGGTGTCCGTGCTCGCCCCGGTGCCGGTGCGCATCATCCTCGAGACGGGGCTGCTCCCTCCTCGAGCGGTGGTGCTGGGCGCGGGGCTCGCGCTCGCCGCCGGGTGCGATGCGGTGAAGACCTCCACTGGCTTCAACGGTCCCGGGGCCCGGCCGGAGGACGTCGCGCTGCTCCGCGGGGTGGTCGGCAGTGCGCTGGGGATCAAGGCCTCGGGCGGCATCCGGAGCGCGGCCCAGGCCCGGGCGCTGATCGCCGCCGGCGCGAGCCGGCTCGGCGCATCGTCCTCCCTCGAGCTGCTGAAGGGCTGAGCGGAGCCACGGCGGCGGTGCGGGGCTGTTGGTCACCGGATGCATCCGCCGGCGCACCCGACGAACTGCCCGGGAGGCCGCACTTCGGTGCTGGACCTCGGCCTGCGGCGCGCTAGAAGCCGGGGCCGGGAGTGCCATGGGGCTGACGGCCGCTCAGAAGAAGACACTTCGCCGCGCCCTGGAGGGGCTGGTGAACCAGGTCGCGTCGCGCCGCCCCCGGCGCATCGACCCCAACCGGACCGACGAGGCGAAGGTGGGCGGCGACGAGGACGAGCAGCCGCTCAACGAGATGCTCCAGGCCATCGCCTCGGACCGGAACCGGGTCAGCGGTGACGTGCTGGGACGGGCAGAACGGGCGCTGGAGAAGCTCGACCGCGCCCCCGACGAGGTCGGGGGCTGCGAGGACTGCGGCGAGGACATTCCCTGGGGGCGGCTGAAGGCCATGCCCTACGCGGAGCTCTGCGTCGCCTGTCAGGGAAGGCGCGACGGGCCGGAGCGGGGGCCGACCCGCCGCGGGCTGACGGACTTTCGATAGCGATGGACCGCACCGCCCTCATCCGCGCCGTCGACGCCTGGAGCGCCGCCGATCCCGACGAGACGACCCGGGCCGAGCTGCAGCGCCTGCTCGAGGCCGGAGACTTCCGCGAGCTGGAGGACCGCTTCGCCGGGACCCTGGAGTTCGGCACCGCCGGGCTGCGGGGGCTGGTCGGAGCGGGCCCCAACCGGATGAACCGCGCGGTGGTGCGCCGGGCCACCGCCGGCCTCGCGGCGCACCTCCTGGCCACGGTTCCCGACGCGACCCGGCGTGGCGTGGTGGTGGCCCGCGATGGCCGGCGGATGAGCAAGGAGTTCGCCGAGGACACGGCCGCGGTGCTCGCCGCCGCCGGCATCCCGGCGCTGGTGCGCGACGGCTTCACCCCCACGCCGGTCTGCGCCTTCCTCGTGGAGCGTCTCGGCGCCTCGGGGGGAGTGATGGTCACCGCCAGCCACAACCCGCCCCAGTACAACGGCTACAAGGTGTACTGGGGGAACGGCGCGCAGATCATCCCGCCCCACGACGTGGCCATCGCCGAGGCCATCGCCCGCGTGGGGCCGGCCCGGGACATCCCCCTCGCGGACCTCGCCACCGCCCGCTCCCACGACCTGGTCCGCGACGTCGGCCCCGAGCTGGACCAGGCGTACCTCGAGGGCGTGCTGGCCCAGCGGCTCCATCCCGGCGAGGGGACGGATCTGACGATCGTCTACACGCCGATGCACGGCGTCGGGGGACCGCTGGCCCTCGAGGCGCTCCGGCGGGCCGGCTTCGAGCGGGTGCACCCGGTGCCCGAGCAGCTCCAGCCCGACCCGGCCTTTCCCACGGTGCGCTTCCCCAACCCCGAGGAGCCGGGGGCGATGGACCTCTCCCGGGCCCTCGCCGAGCGCACCCGCGCCGACCTGGTGCTGGCCAACGACCCCGACGCCGACCGGCTGGCGGTGCTCACCCGTGCGCCCTCGGGAGAGCTGCGCGCACTCACCGGGAACGAGGTCGGGGTGCTCCTCGGCCACTACTTCCTGACCGAGGGTCGTCGCCGCGAGCGGCCCCTGGTGATGACCACCATCGTCAGCTCCACCCAGCTCGGGGCGATGGCCCACCGCCTCGGTGCGCTGTTCGACGAGACCCTCACCGGCTTCAAGTGGATCGCCAACCGCGCCCTGGAGCGCGCGGCCCGGGACGGCGCCGAGCTGGTCTTCGCTTACGAGGAGGCGCTGGGCTACACGGTCGGGACCCTCGTCCGGGACAAGGACGGCATCGGCACCGCCGTCGCGATGGCCGACCTCGCCGGCTGGACGCGGGCGCAGGGAACCACCGTCATCGGCTACCTCGAGCGGATCCAGCGCGAGTTCGGGGTCTACGTCTCGAAGCAGCGGAGCTTCACCCTCCCCGGCGCGACCGGCGCCGAGACCATCGCCCGGGTGCTGGAGGCGTTCCGGAAGGAGCCCCCGTCGCAGGTGGGCGGGCGCGCGGTCGAGGTGGTGAAGGACTACCTCCTCCGGACCCGGACCACCCACGGACGCAGCGAGCCGCTCTCGCTCCCTGCGGCCAACGTCCTCGCCTACGGGCTGGAGGGTGGGGCGCAGGTGACGCTCCGCCCGTCCGGGACCGAGCCGAAGATCAAGTACTACTTCGAGCTCCCCGAGCGGCTCCTCCCCGGCGAGGAGGTGGAGGCCGCGCGCGAGCGGGGGGAGCGAGGGCTCGCCGAGCTGGAGCGCGACTTCCTGGCCCTCGCCGCCCGGCGCGGCCAGCCCCAGCCCTGAAACGTTGAATGGTCATCAACCCGGGAGAGGAGCCACAGAGTGCGACCTTCGATGCGGATGGCAGCGTGCTGGACCGCAGTGCTCACCACGTTCGCCGCCGGGCGGGCCAGCGCGCAGACCGAGGCGGCCCCGGCGCAGCCGGCTCCGCAACCGGCGACGGCCCCGACGGCGGGGACGGTGCCGATGGCGGAGGCACCCGCCGCCCCCGCGGGAGGCGCGCATCGGTGGACGGTGGAGTCGGCGGAGACCGTCGGCGCCGGCACGAACGTCTTCTCCGGTCAGATCGGCTTCCCGGGTCTCGACCTGCGGCTCATCCACGGCCTCGACGCCACCACCGACGTGAACGCCCGGATCGGTCTCAACTACGCCTTCGAGGGCCTCACCCAGGGGACCCGCTTCGAGTTCACGGCCCAGGTGGGGATCCGGAAAGAGCTCACGACGTTCGGTGGAAACTTGAAGCTCTCGGGGCGTTTCGATCCGGGAATCATCGCCGCCGCATCCCCCGGACAGTTCGGGCTGAAGATCCCGTTCGGACTGGAGCTGGGCATCCCGCTCAGCAAGGATCTCATCCTGAACGCATCGTTCGATCTGCCTCTGTATTTCACCTTCGGGGACGTCAACGCGTTCTACATCCCGCTCCTGTTCGGGGCGGGCGCCGAGTACATGCTCCAGCCCAACCTGGCCGTCACCGGGAAGATCAAGCTCGGTCCCACCTTCGGTACCGGCGACGCGAGCGGGAGCGCCTTCACCATCTACGTTCTCGTCGGGGCGGCCTACAAGTTCTGAGCCCCGGAGATGTCGTCGCGGCGCGATAGCGTCTCGCTGCAGCACTCTGCGTGAGACCGCCTTTCCACTGTACCTGCCCCCCGGAGCGGCCTACGGTCTCCACTGACAACCGACGGGGGTGGCGCTGGCCGGGGAGGCGATCCCGCGGCCTTCGCCTGGGTCCTGTTGGGCCCGGATGGTTGATGACCGCTGATCTAGGACGCCGATCTAGGGGAGGACATGTGAGAGCAGCGAAACTCAATGCAGTCGGCTGGACGGCAGTGTTCGCGCTGTGCCTCGGTGGGATGGCCCACGCCCAGACTTCCAGCGACCACTGGACGGTCGACTCGGCCCAGACGGTGGGCTCGGGGGCGAACGTCGTCCGCGGGCAGGTCGGCTTCCCGGGCCTGTGGGGTGACATCGTTCATGGCATCGACCCGACGACGGAGATCGGCGGGCGCCTGCAGATCAACTACGGCATCGAGGGTCTGACCGACAGCACCAACTTCGAGATGGGGCTGCAGTTCCTCGCCCGCAAGCAGTTCGTCGACACCGGGAAGTTCAAGTTCGCGGCGACGTTCAATCCCGGCTTCCTGTTCTGGACGGGATACAGCACCACGACGTTCGGCATCACCTTCCCGATCGAGGCCCAGTTCGGAATCCCGATCGACCAGAAGTTCACCCTCAACGCCTCCTTCGGGTTGCCGATGTGGGTGACCTTCGGGGACCTCGGGCTCTTCTACCTGCCGATCCTCTTCGGTGCCGGGGTGGAGTACCTGCTGGAGCCGAACATCGCCCTCACCTTCAAGTTGCGCGTCGGTCCCACCATCGCCTTCGGGCACGGCACCTCTGCCTCGAGCTTCACGCTGAACGCCCTGGTCGGCGTGGCCTACAAGTTCTGAGCCCGGGAGGGTGAGAATGCCCGGATGACGCCGTACGAGCTCATCCGGGCAAAGCGCGACGGGGACTCGCTGCCGCCCGAGGCGTTGCAGCGCTTCCTCCTCGCCTACGCCCGCGGGGACGTTCCGGACTACCAAATGGCCGCCCTGTGCATGGCGGTCTTCTTCCGGGGGCTCGACCCGGGCGAGCTGCGAACCTGGACCCTCGCGATGCTGCGCTCGGGGAGCTCGCTCCGGCGCACGGGCCCGGCCCCGAGGGTCGACAAGCACTCCACCGGCGGCGTGGGGGACAAGGTCTCCCTCTGTCTTGCCCCGCTGGTGGCCGCCTGCGGCGTGACGGTGCCGATGGTCAGCGGTCGCGGGCTCGGCCACACCGGGGGCACCCTCGACAAGCTCTCGGCCATCCCCGGCCTCCGTACCGACCTCTCGCTCGCCGAGGCGGAGCGGGTCCTCGCCGAGCTGGGGGTGTGCCTCCTCGGCCAGAGCGAGACGCTCGCCCCGGCCGACCGGCGGCTGTACGCGCTGCGCGACGTGACGGCGACCGTGGATTCCGTCCCGCTCATCGCCGCGAGCATCCTGAGCAAGAAGCTCGCCGAGGACCTCGACGGGCTCGTCCTCGACGTGAAGGTCGGTTCGGGGGCCTTCATGCGCGCGCGAGAGGACGCGGAGCGCCTCGCCCGGACCCTGGTGGAGCTGGCGGCGGACCTGGGCTGTCCGGCGGTGGCCTGGCTCACCTCGATGGACGCGCCGCTCGGACGGGCGGTGGGCAACGCGAACGAGCTGCTCGAGGCGGTGGAGGTGCTCCGGGGCGGCGGCCCCGCGGACGTGCGCGCCCTCACCCTCCGGCTCGGCGCCGAGATGCTGGTGCTCGGACGCCGGGCGGCGAGCGTCGCCGAGGCGGAACGGCGGCTGGCGGGCGCTCTCGCCGACGGCTCCGGCCTCGAGCGGTTCCGGGCGCTGATCCGGGCGCAGGGCGGCGACGCGGACGTGCTCGAGGACCCGGCGCGGCTCCTCGGACGGCTGGAGCGGACGGAGGTCCGCGCCCCCGCGGCGGGGCTCCTGGCGGCCATCGACACCCTGGCGGTGGGGCTGGCCGCGGTGCTGCTCGGCGCGGGCCGCACCCGGAGCGACGACGTCGTCGACACCGGGGTGGGCCTCACGGTGCTTCGCCGTCCGGGGGAGCCCGTGGAGCGGGATCTGCCACTCTTCACCGTGCACCACCGCCCCGGCCAGGACGTGGCCGAGGTGTGCCGGCGGCTGTCGGCCGCGGTCCGCATCGCGGATCGGCCCGGGCCGGTGCCGCCGCTCCTCCTCGAGCGTCTGGAGGCTCCTCGCCGATGAGCGCGCTCCTCGACCATCTCCGCGAATCCGCCGCGGCCGTCCAGGCGCGGATCGCCGGGGCCTCGCCCGAGGTGGCGCTGGTGCTGGGCAGCGGGCTCGCCGGCGCGGTGCGGCTCCTCGAGGACCCCGAGAGCCTGCCGCTGGCCGACGTCCCGCACGTACGGACGCCGAGCGTCTCGGGTCACCCGGGTCGCCTCGCCTTTGGCCGGATCGGACGGCTCCGGGTGGGGGTGCTCCAGGGACGCCTCCACACCTACGAGGGCTGGACCGCCGCCGAGACCGCCTACCCGGTGAGGCTCCTCGTCACGCTCGGTGCGCGGGTGATCGTGCTCACCAACGCCTCGGGGGGCGTGCGCGAGGGGCTCCGGGCGGCCGACTGGATGGTCGTCACGGACCATCTCAACCTCTCGGGGAAGAACCCGCTCGAGGGCCCCAATGATCCCCGCCTCGGGCCGAGGTTTCCCGACCTGAGCCAGGCCTACGACCCCGGGCTTCGGTCCTTGCTCCTGCGCGCGGCCGAGCGGGCGGGCGTGCCCCTCCACGAGGGCGTGTACGCGATGATGGCCGGTCCGTCGTACGAGACGCCGGCGGAGATCCGGATGCTGCGGCGGCTCGGCGCCGACGCCGTGGGGATGAGCACCGTCCCCGAGGTCATCGCCGCGGTCCACCAGGGCGCGCGGGTGGCCTGCCTGAGCTGCGTCACCAACGCCGCCGCGGGGCTCGGAGGGGCGCTCTCCCATGCGGAGGTCGAGGCCACCGCCCGGAGCGCCGAGGAGGGCGGGGTGCGGATCCTCCGGGCTTTCCTGGAGATGCTGGGGGGGCTGGCGGAACCGGGGTGAGACGTACCCCCACCTCCGCCGGCGTCGGAGCCGCAGCACCTTCCTCGCCCGTATGCTCTCCATGTAAGCTTCCGGCCAGCTTGGAGGCCTCCTCGGTGGAACAGACCCGTAGCGAGACCAGCAGCGCCTTGCGACCGCAGGACCGGCGGGACTCGCCGCGGGTTCCCTTTCGCTTCCTCTGCCGCTGCGCGGTCGACGGAGAGGCGTTCGAGGAGACGCGGGGGGACCTGAGCATCGGCGGGGTGTTCTGGGGTACGAGCCACCCGCCCCACGGCCCGGAAGTGGAGGTGCGGGTGGTGATCCCCGGAGAACACAGCGAGATCCACGCCCGGGGGCAGATCGTCGGCCGCCGGGACTCGGGGCTCCACATCCGCTTCACCGCGCTCGGCCACGACGACGAGATGGCCATTGCCCGCTACATCGACGAGGTGGGCATCGGCTGGGAGTAGCGCGAGGCTTCGCCCCGATGGACTGGTCAGCGCTGGAGGCCGCGGCCCGCGCGGTGTTCCCCCGGGCGCATGCGCCGTACTCGAGGTTCCCGGTGGCCGCCGCGATCCTCTTCGCCGACGGACGGGTGCTGGCGGGAGTGAACGTGGAGAACGCCTCGTACCCTTTGAGCCTGTGCGCCGAGCGAGCCGCAGTGGCCGCGGGAGTGGCGGGTGGACACGGCGCCGTGCAGGCGGTGCTGGTGCTCACCGATGCCGTCGACCCGACCCCGCCCTGCGGTGGCTGCCGTCAGGTGCTGGCCGAGCATGGCTCCGCGGACGTGCTGGTGCGCTCGGTCACGCTGCAGGGCCGCGCGATCGAGCACCGCCTCGGCGCGCTGCTCCCCCACGCCTTCCGCTCGGAATCACTGGACCGGCGCAATCCCCCCCTCCCCGGGGACGTATGGTAAGCCGCCACCGACGACAGGTGACCTGACCCATGTGGAAACGCTTCAAGCGCGCAGTGCGGAGCTTCTTCGGCTTCTTCGTGTCCAGCATCGAGGACCCGGAGATGATCCTCGAGCAGAACATCCGGGACCTGAACGACCAGGTGCCCCGGATGAACGAGTCGATCGCCATGGTTCGGGCGAACCTCACCCTTCTGGAGAAGGAGAACCAGAAGTACCAGGTCGAGGTGAACGACCTCACTGCCAAGGTGAAGGCGTCGATCCAGGCCAACCGTGACGACCTGGCGGCCTCGTACGCCACCCGGCTGCAGATGGAGAAGCAGGCCCTGGAGCGGAACGCCCAGCAGCTCGAGACCGCGAAGGCGGCCTACGAGAAGGCGCTGAACGTCAAGAAGATGTTCATGCGTGAGAAGGAGCGGAAGACCCAGGAGGCGATGAACACCATCCGGGACGCCCGGCGCGCCAAGTGGCAGTCCAAGGTGGCCGACGCGATGGAGTCCTTCGAGGTCGCCGGCATCGACGCGACGCACGACGAGATGCTGCGCAAGGTGCAGGAGACCACCGCGGTCAACGAGGCCCGGATGCAGATGGCGCTCGAGTCGGTGGACCACCAGGCGCTCCAGATCGAGGAGGACGCCGAGAAGCTCCAGGCCCAGGAGCTGGTGAAGCAGTTCAAGATGGAGATGGGTCTCGTTCCGCCGGCTCCGGTGTCCGAGACCGGCGAGGCCCCGGAGAAGACCATCGGCAAGAAGGTGGAGGTGAAGTAAGCCCTCGGGCGGAATGGCCTGGCGGCGCAAGACGGGGCTGTACCTCTTCCTCGCGCTTCTCCTCGTCGCCGGCGGATGGCTCGCGGCGAGCTGGATGGGGCTGCTGGACCGCGCCACGCGTCGCCTCTTCCCGACACTCGAGCGGAGCGGCACGCTGTCCGCCGGAGACTTCCCGGCCGGGGTGACGGCACCGGGCGGGGACATCGCCTCGGTCCCGCTCCGCCCGACGCTCATCGGCTTCACCCCCCGCGGCTCGGCGGCCGCGCTCCTACTGGCCACGGGGGGCGTCGCGCCGCCCGAGGGTCAGGGGAAGGGCGGCGGCGGGCTGCTCCGCACCGGATATGCTCTCGATGCGCGCGCCGTGCTCTACGCCCGCACCCCCGAGCTGCGCCGGGCGCTCGCCGACGGTGCCGAGCGGGGCGGGGTGGACATGGCGGCCCTCAGCGTGGACCGGGTGGCGAGCTGGATCCATCCGCTCCGCGACGCCGCTCCGCGGGTGGTGCTGCTCCTCGCCCGCAGCCAGGGCGCGGACGCGCTCGGGGCCGTGGGCGTCTCCACCCTCGCCGGGTTGAAGGGGCGCCGCCTCGCGGTGGCGGCCGCGAGCCCCGGGCAGTACTTCGCGCTCTGGCTCCTGATGCGTGCCGGGCTGGGAACGAAGGACGTCCGCTGGGTCGACCTGTCGTCGGCGCTCGACGCCGGGCTCACCCTCCGCGAGGGACGGGCCGACGCCATCGTCGGGCTGCGGGGGGACGTCGAGCCGGCCACCACCGAGCGGGGCGGCAAGCTCCTGGCCACCACCGCGGATGCCCCACACCTGATCGCCACCGTGCTGGTCGTCCGCGGGGAATTCGCCGCCCGCTACCCGGACGGGGTGCGGCGGGCCATCCGCGGGCTGCTCGACGCCGCGGCGGCCACCGCGCGAGACCCCACGCCCGCCGCGCGCCTCCTCGGGGAGGTGGCCCCGTCGCTGGGTGACCCCCGGGACGCGGTGCTGGGCGAGCCACCGGCGACGCTGCGGGAGAACCTCGCCTTCTTCGGGATCGCCGGGCAGGCTCCGGTCACGTACGACGAGCTCTTCCAGAGCGCCGCCGCCCTCGAGGGACGGCTGGCCAAGTCGCCGCCGGCCCCGGCGGCGGAGGACACCCGCGACGTGACAGTGCTCCGGAGCCTCGGGGAGGCGCGCCCGTGAGCCGCGGCCGGAGCACGCTGCGCGCCGCGCTCCTCGCCCCGGCCAACCTCATCGCCCTGCTCACCGCGGGCGGTGCGGCGCTCTACACCGGCCACCCGCTTCCCGCGCTGGTGGCCCTCGCCGCGGAGGCGTTCTACCTCGCGGCGGTGGGGCTGGTTCCTCCGCTCCGGCGCGCGGTGGGCGCGCGGGCTCTCCCCGCCGAGGACCAGGAGGCCGAGCGCCTGCTCTCCGAGCTCGCCGAGAGCCAGCGCGAGCACTACTTCGTGCTCCGCGATCTCCGCGACGCGATCCTCGAGAACTACCGCAAGCTGCCCGGGGGCGGCGTGCTGGCGGCCTCCAGCGAGGCGCAGCTCGCGGCACTGCTGACCGCGTTCCTCCGCCTCCTCTCCACCCTCAACGACCACCGCCGGTACCTGGGTGTCGCCGACCGCGAGGCGCTCCGGCGCGAGCTGCGCCTGCTCGAGTCCGAGCTCGGCGCGCAGGACAACCCGCGGCTCCGGGAGGTGCAGCAGAAGCGGGCCGACATCCTCCGCCGCAGGCTCGATCGCTTCGGGCAGGCCGAGGAGGGCCGGGCGGTGGTGAGCCACCAGCTGGCGAGCATCGAGGACCTGATGCGGCTGACGCACGAGCAGTCGATCTCCATCCGGGACCCGGCGGCGGTCACCGGGATGCTCGATGCGCTCGCCGCGGAGGTCAGCGCCACCGAGCAGACGGTCCGCGACCTGGAGCAGTTCCTCGACGTCACCGAGGAGCCGGCGGGGTCGGTGGCCCGCGGGGCCCGGGTCCGGGGATGAGCCCCGGGGCCCTCGCCGCCCGGCTGGTGGTCCGGCTGCACCAGCGGCTGCGCCGCTGGGTCGATCGCCTGGCCCCGCCGGAGCTATTGCTCGCCGAGCGCATCACCGGCGTCGCCCGGACGGCGGTGGCCGGGGCGCTGGTCTCCAGCGGGCTCGCGGAGCGCATCGACGAGGCTCCCCGTCCGGCGAGCGAGCTGGTCGGCGACGGCGTGCTGGAGCTCGACACCGCGGAGCGCATCCTCCGGGGCGCGGCCGCGCTCGGCCTCGTGGAGCGTGGCGCCGGCGGCTTCCGGTGCAACCGCCTCACCCGCGCGCTGCAGCCGGAACGTCCGCGCTCGCTCGGACCGCTCGCGGTCTGGTTCGCGTCCGAGGCGAACCTCCGGGCCTGGGGTCGCTTCGGGGAGGCGGTGCGCGCCGGCGAGGTGCCCTTTCGCCGTGCGCACGGACGCGGGGTGTGGGAGCACCTCGCCGCGTCCGAGGAGGAGGCGGCCCGCTTCGCCCGGGCGATGGACGCGCTCACCCGGCTCGACGCGCAGGCGGTGGTGAGGACGCCGGGGTTCGCGGGAGTGGACGGGCTGTGCGACGTCGCCGGCGGGACCGGTGCGCTGCTCGAGGCCGCGCTCCGGGCCCATCCCCGCCTGGAGGGCGTGCTGGTCGAGGCCCCGGGAGTCGTCCAGCTCGCGCGGGAGCGCTTCGAGCATGCCGGGCTCCTGGGGCGGGTGCGGCTCGAGATCGCCGACGTCTTCGCCGCGGTGCCCGCGGGCCTGCCGGCCTACGTGCTGAAGGACGTCCTGCACGACTGGGACGACGCGCGTGCGCTCGCGCTCCTGGGGGTCGTCCGCCGGGCGATGGCGCCGGGGGCGCGGTTGCTCCTCGTGGAGCTGCTGGTCGAGCCCGGTGCCGCCGAGGCACTGGCCGCGGTGGTGGACCTCCAGATGCTGGCGGTCACCGACGGCGGGCGCCAGCGCTCGGTGGACGAGCTCGGCGCGCTCCTCCGCCGCTCCGGATTCGGGCCGCCGGTCGTGCACCGCACCCCCACCGCGAGCAGCGTCCTGGTGTCGGAGGCCGTGTAGAGTCCCGTGTCGCCATGACAGACGTGCTCACGAAGGACGAGGCCAGGGTCCGGTGGATCACCCTCAACCGGCCCGAGACCCGCAATGCGCTCACGACGCAGGTCAACGACGCGGTCCGTGCCGCCGTGGAGTCCGCGCCCGGCGCCGGCGCCCGGGTGCTGGTGCTCACCGGAGCCGGTGGCGCCTTCAGCTCGGGGCTGGATCTCCGCGTCGCTGCCGAGGAGGGGATGGACCCCGAGCACATCGAGTCGCGGATGCGCATCCATTTCCACGGGCTCATCCGCGCGGTCCGCGCCTGCCCGCTCCCGACCGTGGCGGTGGTGGACGGTCCCGCGGCGGGCTTCGGCTGTGACCTCGCGCTGGCCTGCGACCTCCGGCTGGTCTCGGACCGGGCGCGCTTCGGGGAGATCTTCGTCAAGCGTGGCCTGATGCCCGACGGCGGCGGCACCTGGATGCTTCCCCGGCTCATCGGCCTCGGCCGGGCGCTGGAGCTGATGCTCACCGGAGACCTGGTGGACGCCGCCGAGTCCCACCGCATCGGGCTCGCCAACCGCATCTACCCCGCCGCGCAGCTGGAATCCGCGGCCTGGGACTTCGTCCGCACGCTGGCCGCCGGCCCGCCGCTGGTGCACCGGGCGGTGAAGGCCGCCGTCGAGGCTGCGAGCCACTCCAGCTTCGACGAGGCGCTGGAAGGGGAGGTCCGAGGCCAGCTGCGGCTCCTGGCCTCCGCCGACTTCCAGGAGGGCGTCGTCGCGTTCCTGGAAAAGCGTCCTCCTGCGTTCAAGGGGGAGTGATGCGCGGCCCATCTGGAGGTGTGGTGCTGACCGGCACGCACACCGGCGCCTCGTTGACCCCCCGCTCGGCCGGTCGCTAGGCTTCCTGACCTCGGTTGCACCTGGACAGCAGGCCCAGCTCCCTTGACCAGCCCCACGCTGAAGAAGCAGCCGATCCCCTTCGGGCGGTACCTGCTGCTCGACCGGATCAACATCGGCGGAATGGCCGAGGTCTGGCGGGGGAAGGTCTTCGGCGCCGGCGGCTTCGAGCGCTTGGTGGCCATCAAGCGCATCCTCCCCAACATCGCGGAGGACGAAGAGTTCATCTCGATGTTCCAGGACGAGGCGAAGATCAGCGTCCAGCTGACCCACGCCAACATCTGCCAGATCTACGAGCTGAACCGGATCGGCCCGAGCCTCTACATCGCGATGGAGTACGTGCCGGGCAAGGACCTCCGCTCGATCTTCGAGCGGGCCCGGAAGAAGGGCGAGCCGCCCCCGGTGCCGCTGGTCTGCTACGTCGTCGGCAAGCTCTGCGAGGGTCTGGACTACGCGCACCGCAAGAAGGACCAGCACGGCCGCGACCTGAACGTCGTCCACCGTGACGTCTCGCCCCAGAACGTCCTCATCTCGTTCGAGGGCGAGGTGAAGGTCATCGACTTCGGCATCGCCAAGGCCGCGGGCAAGGTGACCAAGACCCAGGCCGGAATCCTCAAGGGCAAGTTCGGCTACATGAGCCCGGAGCAGATCCGCGGGCTCCCCCTGGACCGCCGCAGCGACGTCTTCGCCATCGGGGTATGCCTCTACGAGCTGCTCACCGGTGAGCGGCTCTTCGTTGGCGAGAGCGACTTCCAGGTGCTGGAGAAGGTGCGGAAGGCCGAGGTGCTCCCGCCGTCCACCTACAACCGGCGAATCCCCGAGGCGCTGGAGCGCATCGTTCTCCGTGCGCTGGCGAAGGACCCCGCCGACCGCTTCCAGTATGCGAGCGAGCTCGCCGACGAGCTGCAGCGCTTCCTCATCACCTCGGACAGCATCTTCAGCCGCAAGGACCTGATGCAGTACATGAAGTCCACCTTCGCCGAAGAGGTGGAGCGCGAGCGGGCCCGGATGGCAGAGTACGCCGACATCAAGGCCCCCGAGGGCATGCTGACCGAGGGTGGGCTGGCGGTGCCGGTGCTGGCCCGGACCTCCGGCCCGATCCTCGCCCCCGTCCCCACGCCGTCCTCGACCCCGGCGGTGGTCAAGAGCGCGTCACTCCCCCGCCTGACGGCGGCCGCGCCCCAGCGCCAGCAGCCGCGGGAGGACGAGGGCACGCTCCTCGTGGATGGCGAGGAGGTGCTGGCCTCGGTCGACGCACCACGGGCGGCGCTCCAGCCCATCGTCGGCCAGGAGCCGGACACCGACCCCGAGCGGGCCTCCGCCGCGCGCCTGCGGGAGCTGGAGGACGACGCTCCGGTCTCCCCGGTGGACGAGACCATCGTTCGCCTTCGCCCCGGTGCCCCGACGCCCCTCCCCGCCGAGCGACCGGTCGCCGTCGCACCCCCGCCGGTGCCTCCGCGGGCGCAGACCCCGCCCACGCTCGAGACCGCGCCCACCCCGCCTCCCGACGTCACGGCCCCGGAGGCCGGCTCGGCCCCCCACGAGTCCCCCGTCGGAGCCACCCTCTCGCTGACCCCCGATGCGCCGCTGGACGACGAGCACCTGCCCCCGCCGGTCGAGGAGGGCGCCGGCGCCCCGTCCGCCACCCGGGAGCTCGAGGCCGCCGACCGCGCGGCCGCGCTCCTGACCCGGCGCCCCGGGCGACGGGCATGGCTCTGGGCCGGTGCGGCGGTGGCCGTGCTGGGCATCGGCAGTGCCGCCTTTCTGAGGGTGCGCGAGCCTCCCGCCGGACGGGTGGTGCTCGACGTGAGCCCGCCCGAGGCCCGGGGACGCGTCCACCTCACGGTGGCCGGGACCGATCTGGGCATCCCCACACACTGGCCGGTGGTGCACTCGGTCCCGGCCGGAACGGTTGAGATCCTCGCCTCGGCCGACGGCTTCAAGCCGGCCCTGGTCGACGCCAGCGTCGGGCGGGGCGAGTCGGCGACCCCGGTCCTGGTCACGCTGCAGCGCGCGGGCACCGTGGCCCGCTTCACCGTCCTTCCCGAGCCGGACGACGCCGAGGTTCGGCTCGATGGCCAGGTGGTGAAGCGCTCCGGCACGCACGGGCTCTACGTCGGTGACCTGGTGCCCGGTGCGGAGCACAGCCTCCAGATCCGGCGCGCCGGCTACAAGCCCGTGGACACCCGCGTGAGCGCGCGGAGCGCCGACGAGCCGGTGGAGCTGCGCACCACGCTCGAGCCGCTGGAGTTCCCGCTGCTGATCACCTCCGCGCCCTCGGGGGCGGTGGTGTTCAGCGGCGAGCGGCTCCTCGGGCTGACCCCACTCTCCACCCGCGTGCCCGCCACTGCCTCGGCGCTGACCTTCCGGAAGCGCTGCTTCGAGACCGCCCAGGTCCCCTTGCGGCTCCCCGAGCAGCCCGGCGCGCGGGTCCCGGTGCGGGCGGCGCTGCGCAAGGTGCCCGGCTGCCGCTAGAGTTCCCCCGGCTCCGATGCCCCCTCGCACCCGCAAGGCCAACGACCCGCTGGCCGACCTGCCGCCCTGGGCGCAGAAGCTCGCCCAGGCCTACTACACGAAGACCGTCAGCACCTTCCTGCTCCACGGCGCCGTCCGGGACCTCCAGCCGCTCGGTCCACCCGAGGACCGCTCCTACGGCCCGCTGAAGCAGTTCCTCACCGAGGAGCTGTTCGGCGGCCGGAGCCACGTCCTCCACTACGACCGGTCGAGCGGCATCCGCGCCGCCACCCCCGACTCGCAGAAGGACTTCACCCGGACCCTCTCCGCCTACGACACGCTCTACGGGACCGACTACGCCAAGGTGCTGCCCCGGGACCCCGGACGGGCGCTGCAGATCCTCGAGAACTACCTCCGGATGCGTCTCTCCGACGGGCAATCGCTCGCGCTGGTGATCGACTTCGCCGAGACCCTCACCCCGGGAGGGGAGATGGGGAGCCTCTCCGCCGAGGACCGGTTCGCCCTGGCCACCCTCGTGAAGTGGGCGAGCGATCCGCAGTTCCTGGCCGGAGACCTCTCGATCGTGCTCCTGGTGGAGAACCTGGCGGAGATCTCCGGGCGGCTGTCGCGCAACCCCTACGTGGCCTCCATCGAGCTGCCGCTCCCCACCGAGGAGGAGCGGCAGGACTTCGTGCAGGTGAAGCTCGCGGGGAAGCGGCTGGCCTCCGTCTCGGAGATCCCCGCTCCGGCGCTGGCGAAGATGAGCGCCGGACTCTCGCGGATCAACCTCGACCGGCTCCTCACCGAGGCGGTGGAGCGCCAGGTGCGCATCACCCCCGAGCTGCTCAAGGAGAAGAAGAAGGAGATCATCCAGGCCGAGTGTCACGGCCTCCTGGAGTTCATCGAGCCCGCGCACACCCTGGACTCGGTGGCCGGGCATGGCCGCGCCAAGGAGATGCTCCGCCAGGCGGCGGCGGCCCTGAAGAAGGGGCGCATCGAGGTGCTCCCCATGGGTTACCTCGTCAGCGGCCCGGTGGGCACCGGCAAGACCTTCCTCGCCACCTGCTTCGCCGGCGAGATCGGCATCCCCTGCGTGAAGTTCCTCAACTTCCGGAGCCAGTGGCAGGGAGTGACCGAGGCGAATCTGGAGAAGATCTTCAACCTCCTCAAGGCGCTCTGGCCGGTGGCGGTGATGGTGGACGAGGCCGACGCCTTCCTCGGCAATCGCGAGGCCTCGGGTGATTCGGGGACGTCGAGCCGGGTGTTCGCCTCCATCGCCTCCTTCATGGGCAACACCGAGTACCGGGGGAAGATCGTTTGGTTCCTCCTCACCGCTCGCCCGGATCTCCTGCCGGTGGACCTCAAGCGCCAGGGGCGCGCCGAGGAGCACCTGGCGCTCTTCTATCCCCAGAACGACGCCGAGCGAGACGAGCTGGCGAAGGTGGTGGCGAGGAAGGTGAAGGTCCCGCACCTGCCCTCCTTGGCGGCCCTCCTACCCAAGGGGTCGCAGATGTCCGGCGCGGACATCGAGGCGGTGCTGGTCCGCTCCAAGTTCCGGGCGCTCGCCGCCGGGCGCGAGGAGCCCACCGAGGACGACGTCCGGGCAGT
>DATJVY010000031.1:0-30862 GCA_035501615.1 Myxococcaceae bacterium | reverse complement strand
GGCGGCAGCGATGGTGGTGCCCGCGAGCTGGCCGACTCCACCCAGCACCACCACCATGAAGGAGTCGACGATGAAGCCCTGGCCCAGCTCGGGCCCCACGTTGCCGATCTGCGACAGCGCGCACCCCCCGAGCCCGGCGATCCCGGACCCGATGGCGAAGGCCAGGAGGTCGACCCGCGGCGTGCGCACCCCCAGCCCCGCGGCGCGCTGTCGGTCCTGGGTGACCGCACGCACGAGAAGTCCGAGCCGGGTGTGTCTCAGCAAGAGCCAGACTCCGAAGAGGACGCTGGCCGAGAACGCCAGGATCATGATCCGGTTCCAGGGGAGGACCAGGTCAGGGAGCAGGGTCACACCACCGGACATCCAGCCCGGGTTGGACACCTCGACGTTCTGGGCGCCGAAGGCCACCCGCACTGCCTGGATGATGAGGAGGCTCGCACCCCACGTGGCGAGCAGCGTCTCCAGCGGCCGTCCGTAGAGCTTCCGGACCACGGTGATTTCCAGGAGCGCGCCGACCAGCGCCGCGGCGACGAACGACGCCGGCAGGGCGGCCAGCAGGTACCAGTCGAAGTGGCGCGAGCCCCGGAAGGCCGCCTGGACCAGCCAGGTCGCGTAGGCGCCGACCATCAGCAGCTCGCCGTGGGCCATGTTGATGACCCCCATCAACCCGAAGGTGATGGCCAGTCCCAGCGCGGCGAGGAGAAGGATGCTTCCCAGGCTGAGGCCGGAGAAGAGCAGGCCGACCGTGGCTGCGCGCTGCAGCGCCAGGTCCACGTTCCGGACCGCGTCGTTCAGCGCGGTGAGCACCTGGGGATCCCGTTCCACCTCGAGCCGTTGCATCAGCTGGCGCTTGGCGTGGGCCTTGCGCAGCTCCTCGACGGCCGCGAGGCGCTGAGCCGCATCGGCACTGGCCAGGGCCAGCATCGCGGCGGTGGCCTGGAGGCCCTTCTTCACCTGCGGGTCTCGCTCCCGAGCAAGCGCCTTCTGCACCGCAGGGAGGACCTCGGGCCCCGGATTCTCCTGAAGGACACGGGCGGCGGCGAGACGTTCCCCCGGGGGACCCTCGAGCACCGAGAGAGCTGCCACCGCCCGCTCGAGCATCTTGCGGACACGGTTGTTGATCGTCACTTGCTCCAGCTGATCGCGGTCCGCCTGTGCCGGTGCCCCGGTGAGCGCATCCTGGAGCGTGCCCTGCTGCTCCATGAACACCGGCGGGCCGCGGTAGAGGTTGCCCTCCAGCAGCGCCCGGAGAACGGGTAGAGCCCGCACGTCGGTCGCCTCCACCAGGGAGGCGATGGTCTCGTCGCGGGTATCCGGATCGACCAGTCGATCGAGCGTGGCGGCATCGAGGGTAGTGGCGAGTCGCGGAGCCGGTGGGGCGACGTCAGGTGCCTGACCCGCGGGCCCCGCGATCGACGTGGGGCCCGGGCCGCGAGGAACGGCCTCGTCGGCCCGAGCCGTCACCATGGTGAGCAGGACGAACAGTATGAGGAGTCGGCGCCCCTCAGCGTTCGGCACGCTTCTCATTGCCAGGGATGAACGGGCTCCAGGGCTGGGCGCGGACCGGCTTGCCGGTCTTCCACACCACCGAGAACTGCCCGTTCCCTTGCACCTCGCCGATCATCACCGGCTTCCACAGGTGATGGTTGGTCTCGTCCATCTTCAGGGTGAATCCAGACGGGGCGGCGAACGTCTGCCCGCTCATCGCGCTGCGGACCGCGTCGACCTTGGTGGTGCCGGCCTTCTTCACCGCCTGGGCCCACATGTGCATGCCCACGTAGGTGGCCTCCATCGGGTCGTTGGTGACGCGCGACTCTCCGCCAGGCAGGTTCTTCTTCTTCACGTACTCCTTCCACTTCTTGATGAAGGCGGTGTTCGCCGGGTTCTTCACCGACATGAAGTAGTTCCAGGCCGCGAGGTGGCCCACCAGGGGCTTGGTGTCGATGCCGCGCAGCTCCTCCTCCCCGACGGAGAAGGCCACCACCGGGATGTCCGTCGCCTTCAGGCCCTGGTTGCCGAGCTCCTTGTAGAAGGGAACGTTCGAGTCGCCGTTGATGGTGGAGATGACCGCGGTGTGGCCGCCGGCTCCGAACGCTTTGATCTGCCCGACGATGGTCTGGTAGTCGCTGTGGCCGAAGGGCGTGTAGATCTCCTGGATATCCTTGTCGGTGACGCCCTTGCTGTGCAGGAAGGCGCGGAGAATCTTGTTGGTGGTCCGGGGGTAGACGTAGTCGGTCCCGAGGAGGAAGAAGCGCGTCGCGCCGCCGCCCTCCTTGGACATGAGGTACTCCACCGCGGGGATGGCCTGCTGGTTGGGCGCGGCGCCGGTGTAGAAGACGTTCTTGCTCAGCTCCTCGCCCTCGTACTGCACCGGGTAGAAGAGCAGCCCGTTCAGCTCCTCGAACACCGGAAGCACCGACTTCCGCGAGACCGACGTCCAGCAGCCGAAGACCACCGCGACCTTGTCCTTGGTCAGGAGCTGCCGAGCCTTCTCGGCGAAGAGCGGCCAGTTCGAGGCCGGGTCCACCACCACCGGCTCCAGCTTCTTCCCCAGCACTCCGCCGCTGGCGTTGATCTCGTCGATGGTCATCAGCGCCGTGTCCTTGAGGGACGTCTCGCTGATGGCCATGGTTCCCGAGAGTGAATGGAGGATGCCGACCTTGATCGTCTCCTCCGCGCGTGCATTCCCCGCGGCGAGCGTGACCGCACACGCCAGCGCCGCCAGCCCGAGACTCCTGTTCATCGTTTGGATCTCCTTCAGCCCGGAAGGGCCGGAGCAGAACGCTGCAAGCGTCGGACCACGCGACGCGTCACGTCCCATCTCCGGCAGACGAGGGAACCTCGAGCGTCCTGCGCCGCGGACCATTGCAGGATGCGGGGCGAGCGAATCTCCGACCGTTGCAGGTTGCGATGCCCTGCGCGGCCATCAGAACCAGGCGACGGCTCCCAACGTCAGGGTGTCCTGGGCCTTGGCGTTGGGGATGTAGTTGCCCTGAGCATCGAGCGTGACGCCGTGTTGGAAGTAGAGCGGCTTCTGCGCCTGATCGTGCCGGTACTCGAGCCGCACCGAGATGTTGTTCTTGAAGGGCCGTACGTCCACCGTTGCCGTTGCAGAGCCGATCCAGTTCGAACCGGCCCAGAAGATGGGAGTCGCGGTCCCGTTCGCGTTCTGGGCGATCCACTCGTAGAAGTAGTCCGCGCGCGCCGCGAGGTAGACGCGCTTCCAGGGGTGGAAGCGGACCGAGACTGCCCCGGCCGCCCACGCCGACGTTCCGAAGTTGTTCGGCTCGAATCCGCCGTCGAACTGGGCGTTGAAAGCCACCGGCCCGTTCGGATTGACCGTGACGTAGGTGTCGAAGAGATGCCGCCAGGCTCTTCCCTCCGGCGCGCCCTGCGGTCGCTCCACGCCCGAGAAGTAGAGGATGTTCCAGATCAGGCGCTCCGGGACGGTGTAGGTGGCCTGCAACGCGAAGGAGAGCTCTACGTTGTTGTCAACCACGCTGTTCCAGCCATTGGTTCCCAGGAGCGAGACGGTCCATTCGTCGCTGAAGGGATAGGTGAAGCGAATTCCGGTGTGGTAGTAGGGCAGCCCGAAGAAGAGGTCGGAACGCGACCAGTTCCACTGGTCCTTGATCTGGATCCCCTCCGGACCGATTGGCGAGAGGAAGATCCCGCCCTCGATGTTCAGTCCCCGGCCCAGCGGCGCCAGGTAGCCGAGGTTTGCCTGCTGGATGTACTTCCAGACCTCGGGTCCCGAGGCGCCCGCACCCCCGGTGGCCTTCCACACCGGTTCCGCTGAGTAGTAGGCCTCGGGCGTCGCGCCCCACTGGAGCGCGATGTGAGTGCTCACCGGGCCGAGGTTCCCTTGCACCTCGAGGACGGCGTTCTCGATGGTGAAGATGTTGTGGCGGTTGTCGAACCCCCGGTAGTTGGTGATGAAGTTGCTCGGCTGGTTGAAGTTCCAGCCGTAGAAGGCCTCGACGTAGCCGCTGAACACGACGGTCGCATCGGTCGACGCCTTCACGTGCTGCTCGCCCGCGGGCTCCGCGGGAGTCACGGCCGGCCTCTGCTGCGCCTGCTCCTCGAGCTCCTTCACCCGCTGCTCGAGCTGTTGCAGGCGGTCCTCGCTCGACACCTGTGCCCGGGCCAGCCCGCAGGCCAGGGTGGCGATGACCCCGAGCAGCGCGGCTCTACGTTCCTTCGAACGCATTCGTCCCCTCCTCGTCCGCAACCGCGCGGACTGCGAGCACGACGCATGCCGGCTGCGAGTGCGACGCCACCGCTCAACCGGGGCCGCAGACCTTGCAGTACGCACGGCACGGCGGCGTGGAATCCTGCAAAGCGCATCCGGGTGGATGCGGGCGCCTCGCAAGAAGGACATGGCATGGCCGATGCTTCGGCCCTCCCGTGAGCCCATGCCCGCCAGGTTGATCCGGATTCCCTCGTTCGAGGCTGGTCGAAAGACAGCGCTGAGCTGGCCGACTGTGCTCGCCATCCTTCTCGCGGTGGCAGCTCTCCTCTTCTGGTGGGGCTGGAGCAATGGCTCTGACGCGCGCATCCTCGCCAGGATGCCGGCGGCGGAACGCCACGAGCTCTTCCGGCTCACCCGCGCCAAGGCCGAGGCCCTCTGCTCAGCGCCCGACCTGGAGGACCAGTGCCGGAGCGAGGTCGATCTGCTCTCGAAGTTCCCCGAGTGCGGGGTGGACTGCCAGGCCTTCGTCGTGCATCACCGCCCACGCGCCTCGCGCTAGACGATCAGCCAGGCCGCGGGCCGACGTAGCGCGACTCGGGGCGGATGAGGCGCCCGGTCCGCCGCTGCTCGTCCACGTGGGCCAGCCATCCCACCACGCGGCCGCAGGCGAAGAGCGGGCTGAACGCCTCGCGGGGAAGTCCGAGCGCGTCGAGCAGCACCGCGGTGTAGAACTCCACGTTGGCGCGGAGCGGGCGGTCCGGGTGCTTCCGGCGGAGCACGTCCTCGGCAGCGCGCTCCACGGCCCGGGCGAGCTCCAGCCTCGGGGTCCGGTGGCCGTCGCGCTCGAGCCGCTCCACCGCCCGCTCGAGCACCGCCGCCCGCGGGTCGCGGGTGCGGTAGACGCGGTGGCCCATCCCCATGATCCGCCGGCCCGCCAGCAGCTCGCGCTCCAGCCACCCCGCCGCGGCCTCCGGGCGGCCGATGGCGTCGAGCATGTCCAGGACCGGCCCGGGGGCTCCGCCGTGCAGCGGCCCCTTCAACGCCCCGATCGCTCCCACCACCGCCGAGACCGAATCCGAGCCCGTCGAGACGATGACCCGGGCGGTGAAGGTCGAGGCATTCATCCCGTGGTCGCTGACCGTGACCAGGTAGGTCTCCAGGCCGGTGGATCGCGCCGGCGTCGACTTGCCGCGGAGCATCCGCACGATGTCCTCGGCGTGCCCGGCCTCGGGGTCGGGCGGGAGCGCCTCCTGCCCCTGGTGGAGACGCCACCAGGCTACGGTGAAGACCGCGGTGGCGGCGGTGAGGCGGATGGCGATGTCCCACGGATTGCCCTCTGCCGGCAGCTGCGCGAGGCCACCCCGGAGGGCGTCCATCCCGTCGGCGGCGTGGAGGGCACGGCCCAGGGTGGGGAGCTGCTGGAAGGCCCAGCTCCGCTGCCGGCCGAGCGCGGAACGCACCTCGGAGGCCGGCACGGCGCCCGGCACCGCCGCCCAGAGCACGCGGCAGAGCTCCTCGAAGGAAGAACGCCCGCCGATGGCCTCCACGTCCTGGCCGCCGATGATCAGCCGGCCGTGCTCCCCGTCCACCTCCGAGAGCGCAGTGTCCGCGACCACCACGCCCTCCAGCCCCGACGACGCTGCCTCCGCCATGTGCACCTCCGCCCCGGACTGATAGCGTCCGATCTCACATGGATCCATCTGGATTCAACAATCCACATGAGGCTCTGGTGGACGCGGGCGAGGCGGCCCGCATCCTCGGGGTGAAGGTGCCCACCCTCTATTCGTACGTCAGCCGGGGCTGGGTCCAGGCGTTCCCCTCCGGACGGCATCGCGAGAAGCGCTACCTCCGCGCCGATCTCGACCGGCTCCGGCATCGGGCCGACGCCCGCCTGGGCCACGAGGCGGTCGCCGCCGGAGCGCTTCGCTGGGGCGAACCGGTGCTGAGCTCCGCGGTGACCGAGATTCGTCCCGACGGCCCCTGGTACCGGGGGCACTCCGCCGTGGAGCTCGCCCGGACGGCCCGCTTCGAGGCGGTGGCCGAGCTGCTCTGGACCGGGACGCTGCCGGATCCGGTGCCCACCTGGCCGAGGCCCCGGATCCAGGTTCCCCGCTCGCTCCGGCGGGCACCGAACCCCATCGATGCGCTGCTGCTCGGGCTCGCCTCCGTACGCCTCGCCCGGCACCGGGCGCAGGAGGCGAGGCCGGACCCGCGGCGCCGCCGCGGCGGTCGCACCCCGGCTGCGCGGCGTGCGGGAGAGCCCCCCGCGGCCGAGCTGGTCTGGACGCTCCTCGCCCTGGTCGCGGCGACCTGCGGCACCGGGGCCGCACCCGCTGGCCCCACCGTCGCCACCGCCTTCCACCGCGCGCTCGGAGGCCGGGGGCGTGGCACCGGCTTGGTGGAGGCGGCACTCGTCCTCTCCGCCGATCACGAGCTCAACGCCTCCTCGTTCGCCGCCCGGGTCGCGGCCTCGACCGGCGCCGACCTCGAGGCCTGCGTCCTCGCCGCGCTCGCCACCTTCAGCGGGCCGCGCCACGGAGCCGAGAGCCTGCGGGTGCAGGCCCTGGTGGAGGAGGCAGATCGTCCGCGGCGGGCCCGGGCCACCGTGCTCGGCCGGATCCGCCGCGGCGAACCGCTGCCCGGGTTCGGGCACCGCCTCTACCCCTCGGGCGACCCGCGGGGCGCCTTGCTCCTCTCGCTCGCCGCGGACGCGAGCCGGCGTTCCCGCCCTCTGGCCACGCTGGAGGCCCTGGTCGGCGAGGCCGGGAATCTCGGGCTCGGGGGGCCGACGCTCGACGTGGGGCTGCTCGGTGTCGCCCATGCCCTGGGTCTGGCTCCAGCCTCCGCGCAGTTGCTCTTCTGCATCGGCCGGAGCGCGGGGTGGGTCGCCCACGTGGCCGAGCAGCGAAGCACGGGCGAGCTCGTCCGCCCGCGGGCCCGTTACGTCGGCCCACGCGTGCCCGGAGCCCGGTGATAGGGTCGCCCGCCACATGGGGACCCTCCAAGGGAAGACGCTGTTCATCACCGGCGCGAGCCGCGGCATCGGACTCGCCATCGCGCTGCGCGCGGCGCGTGACGGAGCGAACGTCGCCATCGCCGCCAAGACCACCGAGCCACATCCGAAGCTGCCCGGAACGCTGTACACCGCGGCCGAGGAGATCCAGAAGGCCGGCGGCCACGCCCTCCCCTGCGTGGTGGACATCCGGTTCGAGGACCAGGTCCTCGCCGCGGTGGAGAAGACGGTCCACACCTTCGGTGGCATCGACATCCTGGTGAACAACGCCAGCGCCATCCACCTCTCGGGGACGCTGGAGACGCCGATGAAGAAGTGGGACCTGATGCACGGCATCAACGTCCGCGGCACCTTCCTCTGCTCGCAGGCCTGCCTCCCCCATCTGAAGAAGGCGAAGAATCCGCACATCCTCAACAACTCTCCTCCTCCGAGCACGGACCCCCGCTGGTTCGCCCCGCACGTGGCCTATTCCCTGGCCAAGTTCGGGATGAGCTTCTGCGCTCTGGCGATGGCCGAGGAGTTCCGGGACGAGGGCATCGCCGTCAACACGCTGTGGCCGAAGACCGTCATCGCCACCGCCGCGGTGCAGAACCTCCTCGGAGGCGACGAGACCGTCCGCGGCAGCCGCAGGCCGGAGATCATGGCCGATGCCGCCCACGCCATCCTCACCAAGCCGAGCCGCGAGTTCACCGGGCGCTTCTGCGTGGACGAGGACGTCCTTCGCGCCGAGGGCGTGACCGATTTCTCGAAGTACGCCACCGTGCCCGGCGCCGAGCTGATCCCCGACTTCTTCCTCTAGGGCCGCCCATGGACTTCAGCACCCCTCCCCGCGTCGCCGACCTGCTCCCCGCGATCCGCACCTTCGTGACCGAGCGGATCCAGCCCCTGGAGCGGCGGATGTCCGAGGGATGGTCGGCCCTCGAGCCCGAGCTGGAGAAGGTGCGCCGGGAGGTGAAGGAGCGCGGCTGGTGGGCGCCCTTCTTCCACCGCGAGCACGGCGGGATGGGCCTCTCGCTGATGGAGTTCGCCTTCGTCAGCGAGGAGCTGGGGCGGACCCCGCTCGGCCACTACAGCTTCCACTGCCAGGCACCGGACGTGGGCAACATGGAGATCCTCCACGAGTTCGGCACCCCGGAGCAGAAGCGCGCCTGGCTCGAGCCGCTCGCGGCGGGGACGATCCGCAGCTGCTTCTCCATGACCGAGCCGGCGATGCCGGGCTCGAACCCCGCCTGGATGGGCACCCGGGGCCGGCTCGAGGGCGGCCAGTGGCTGATCGACGGCCGGAAGTGGTTCACCACCGCGGCGGACGGCGCCACGGTGGCCATCGTGATGGCGGTCACCGACCCAGACCAGCCCAACGTCTACACCCGGGCGAGCCAGATCATCGTCCCCCTCGATACCCCGGGGGTGCGCCTGGTCCGGAACATCCCGGTGATGGGCGAGGCCGGCAGCGGCTGGGCCTCGCACGGCGAGATCTCCTACGAGAACGTCCGCGTCCCGGCGGCCAATCTCCTCGGCGAGCGAGGCGCGGGCTTCGTCATTGCCCAGGCGCGGCTGGGCCCGGGGCGGATCCACCACTGCATGCGGTGGATCGGCATCTGCCAGCGCGCCTTCGACCTGCTCTGCGCGCGGGCGATCTCGCGCGAGCTGTCTCCCGGCCGGCCGCTGGGGCTCAAGGGCACCATCCAGCAGTGGATCGCCGAGAGCCGGGCGGAGATCGACGCGGCGCGCCTCCTGGTCCTCCACGCGGCGTGGCGCATCGACCGCGACGGGGCCTACGCCGCCCGCGACGACATCTCGATGATCAAGTTCGTGGTCGCCAATGCCCTCTTCCGGGTGCTCGATCGGGCCATCCAGGCGCACGGCGCGCTGGGCATCACCGACGACACCCCGCTCGCCTGGTGGTTCCGGCACGAGCGGGGAGCCCGGATCTACGACGGGCCGGACGAGGTCCATCAGTCGGCGGTGGCGCGGCACATCCTCCGCGCGCGCGGGCTGCCCGAGCGGGGTGGCGGAGCGTAGTGATGGCCGGGCTCGATCCCACCCGGCCAGCACGGGCCGGCGAGGAGCTGGACCCCGAGGGGCTCCGCCGTCTCTTCGACCGTCACGCGCCGGAGCTCACCGGGCCGGTGGAGGTCGAGCAGTTCCCGAAGGGCCACTCCAACCTGACCTACCTCCTGAAGGTGGGCGGCACCGAGCTGGTGCTCCGCCGTCCGCCGAAGGGGGCGAAGCAGATCAAGGCCGGGCACGACATGCGCCGCGAGTACACGGTGCTGACCCGGCTCGGCACGGTGTGGCCGAAGGTTCCCCGCACCCTGTTCTTCGTCTCCGAGGAGGAGTCTCCGCTCGGCGTCCAGCTCTACGTCATGGAGCGGGTGGAGGGACTCATCCTCCGGGGGACGAAGCTGCCCCCCGGCGTCTCGCTCGACCCGCCGGCGATGCGCGCGGTCTCCGAGACGCTGGTGGACACGCTGGTGGAGCTCCACGCGGTGGACGCGGTGGCGGCGGGCCTGGCCGACTTCGGCCGCCCCGAGGGCTACGTGCAGCGGCAGGTCTCGGGCTGGACGGAGCGCTACGCGCGGGCGCGCACCGACGACGTCCCGGACATGGAGCGGCTGGCGAGCTGGCTGGCCGCGCACCTCCCGCCCGATCGGCAGGGAGCCATCATCCACAACGACTTCAAGTACGACAACGTGGTGCTCGACCCGGACGCGCTCACCCGGGTGCGGGCGGTGCTCGACTGGGAGATGGCGACCCTGGGCGATCCGATCTCCGACCTGGGGATGGCGCTGGCCTACTGGTTCGAGCCCGGCGAGGCGGAGATGGTCGGCCCCGCGGCCTTCGGTCCCACCGCGCTCCCCGGCAACCTCACCCGCGAGGAGATCGTCCAGCGCTACGCCGCCCGGAGCGGCCGCGCGGTGGGCGACGTGGTGTTCGAGTACGTACTCGGGCTCTTCAAGGTCGCGGTCATCGCCCAGCAGATCTACTTCCGCTACCGCCAGGGCCTGACCCAGGACGAGCGCTTCGCCGGGCTGGGCTTCGCGGTGGCCCTGCTCGCCCAGGTGGCGGTGCGCGCGGTGGAGCGGAACCGGATCAGCCGGCTGCTCGACTGAGGGGCTGAGACCGTCACCGGCTGATCGCGGTCTGATCCAGCGTTTCAGGCCTGGCTGCCCGGCCGGCCAGGTGCGACCCAGGGCGGCCTTCCAGGATCAGGAAAGGACGGTCCCCCGGGAGGGGGATCTGCGCACTTGCCGGAGCGTCCTGAAATGATCCTCGCGAGCACTTTCCGGGATGATCATCGGACGCGCTCCGCAGCCCGCGGCCCCCCTCGTCCGCGACCGTCCGGAACTGATCCGCTTCCAGCGCATGGGGATCCGCCGCGCTGGACCCTCGGGACGGCCTGCGCGTGGCCGACCACCGCGGATTCCCGCGTCGACCTCAGGCCGAGTCGCTCTCGCGGAGCTGGACTGCGCAGCCGACGTCCAGCACGAACCGTCCGCGGCGCACCGGGCGGATGCGCACCTCGGGGCACTTCTCCTCCAGTCGCTTCCTGAGGAGGATGAGCCGCGACTCGAGGTTGTCCCGCAGCTCGGGCAGGCCCAGCGAGTCGTCGAGCCGCAGCTCGCGGTTGCTGAACTCGGTCCGCCCGTTCTCGGCGTGGGCCCGCAGCAGCTTCCAGAGGATCTTCGCCGGGATGTTCCGGATGAGGTACTCGCCGTCGACGAAGATGCAGTCGTCGTTCCGGAAGAGCTGGAAGACGCGGGGCCGCCGGGCCGTTCCCGGCGCCGCGCCGGGCCCGGGCTGCTCCAGCGTGGCCTCGGGCTCCTCCTCGGCGCTCGAGGCCCGGTCGATCCCCAGGGCGATCTGGTTGGCCAGGATGTTGAGGAAGGTCTCGGTCCAGGCGTCGAAGGCCATGGCCTCCCGGCTCTCCAGCGCGAGCACCCCCACCAGCCGGTCCCCCACCAGGAGGGGCAGGGCGAGCTGTGCCTGGGCATCGGGCAGCCCGGGCAGGGGGATCTCCGGCGCGGCCGGGGCCTTGCCGGCGTGCTGCAGCTCGGCCCGGATGGTCCGCCAGTAGCGGAGCTCGGCCCCCACCCCCGCCACGCGCATCGGGCGGCGGCGCGCGGCCACCGTGCCGATCAGCCCCTCGCCCAGCGGGACCTCGGCCCCCACGCCCTCCGAGCCGTACCCGTGGCTGGCGGTGGTGACCAGATGCCCCCGGTCGTCGGGGAGCAGGACCATCGAGTGGTGGAAGCCCAGCTGCTCGTCCAGAGCCTGGAACACCTGCTCCAGCAGCACCTCCAGGCAGCTGGCGCGGTTCACGCGGTCCGAGATGGCACGGAGGATGCGGAGCTCGCGGGCCATCGCGTCCAGCACCCCGGTGGTGGGCTGGGGCGGATCGAGCCGGGGGTCGGCGGGGAGGAAGAAGTGCGCCAGCTCCTCGACCGAGAGCACCTCGTACACGTCGGCCGAGCGGAGCTTGAAGACCCCCAGCATCCCGGTGTGGGAGGCGATGACCTGGAGCCGCGCCGACATCTCGTCGAAGAGCGGCCCCTCGGCCTCGGAATGGTCGAGCCGCAGCTGCAGGCGGTACAGCCGGTAGGTGACCGGCGCGTGCAGCAGGATGGTGGCGTGGGGATTCTCCCGGACGTTCCGCTGGGTCTTGTTGAAGAACTGGTGGGAGAGCGCGACGTGCTTCTCGTCGACCAGGTGGACCTGGCTGATCTCGGTGACGTTCGGCTCACCCTCGAGCGAGCAGGTGGACATCATCGCGGGGATGACGCCCTCGAAACAGCTCGAGATGTCCTTCAGGGAAATCACTCCGGCGCTCCGGGGGTCCGCAGCGGTGCCTGGAAGGGCTGACCCGCCGCCGGCCCCGGGGTCTGGAGGAACATCGCCTCCACCCGGAAGCGCACCGCCGTGGCCGGCCAGATCTGGGTTCGCAGCACGAAGGCCCGCGGCACCCCGAGGGGCTCCAGCATCCGGGCGAAGCGCGCCCGGTACTGGTCGGTCAGGGGGCGCTCGTCCTCGCGGGCGGGACGGACGTCGACCACCGCGCCCTTGAGCTGCACCGAGCGGTTGTCCTGGGGATTGGTGGCCACCAGGGCCAGCCGCCGGTTGCTCTCCAGATTTCGAAGCATCGGCCCGGCCCAGGCGCTGGCCAGGAAGAGGGTGATCTCCTCGCCCCCGGGCTCGACGCGGATCCCGGCCGGCCGGACCACCTCCGGGACGAGCCGGTCGTCCCGGCTGGCCGCGCCGAGGACCACTCCGGAACCGAGGAACTCGATGAGGGCAGCGTCGAGCGGGGCCACGCGCGAGGGGCGTTCTACCCTCCCCGCGCCGGAGCTGTCACCCGTGGTTCCGGACGCCTCAGGCGGACGCCGTCAGGCCGGCATGCCGGGCCGCGCGCTCCCACCGCTCGGCGCCGAGGACCTCCCGGGCCAGTCCGGAGAGCTGCGAGAACACCGGAGGCGGCATCTGCGCCCGGGCGATGGAGAGGAGGCGGGCGCGCTCCGGCGTGCTCAGGGCCGGAAGCATCAACCGCATCATCACCGGCATCTGCATGGGCGGCAGGGAGGCGCGGATCCGGGCGTCCATCGCCTCGAGCTCGGCCTCGGTGAAGTGTGCCCAGAGGACCGGCATCGCCTCGGTCTCCTCGCGGTCCATGTGCCGGAGGTGGTCGGCGACCAAGAGATTTAGGGCCCGGGCGAGCAGCTGGCCGGCGGCCTCGCGCTCGGGGGCGAGATCGGAGCAGGTCCGCGGGAGCAGCGCCCTCAGCTCGGCCTGCAGCCCCTCCAGCCGTCCGTGGTCCGCCTCGAGCGCGGCGATGAGCGCCGGGGCGTGCCGGGCCACGGCGGGCATCACGAACTCCTCCTCGTGGTGCGCGTGGCCGTCGAGGAGGTCGAGGAGGGCCGCTACGGTACGGGCGGCGACGGTCGCCTCCTCGGGGTGAGCGAAGTCGGTCCGGGCCACCAGGGCGGTGGCGTCGAAGAGCGAGGCGCGGAGCGCCTTGTGGATGGGCTGGTAGCGGTTGGGACGGGTCATGGGCAATGATCTGCCACCCTTGCCGGCCCCGGGGAGCCTAAGTACTTCCTAAATCGGTCCTACTCGGGCTCGCCCACGCACCTAGGCGTGGAGAACGTCCAGCGCCTCGGGCTTTTTCATGCTCGAGCCCCAGACCGCAGGCGCGGCGCGACGATGAGCGCAACGCCGAACGAAGCGAGGCTGGCGAACAAGCCTGCCGCCACGCCGATCCGCAGGTCCTCGACGCAGATCTTGATCGCGGTCAGCGCCAGCACGGGATAGACCAGCACGCCCGCCGAGCGCAGCGCCGCGGTGCGCCCGGCGAGGGCAAGGGCGATGGCAGCGAGGCTGAGCAGCGCGGTGCGGAACGCGGCGGCGGCGGCGGCGGACGGGTGGAGCTGGGCGAACGCCGCCCAGTCGATGACGCCGACCACTCCGACGGCGGCCAGAGCGAGCGCGCCGATCTTCGCGGCGCGCTCGAGCCGGGCGGCGCCCTCCGGGGGCTCGGGCAGGGCGACGGCGAAGGCGACCGTGGACGCCGCGACGACCACTGCGACCAGACCGGGACCCTGGATGTCGGCCGGCGCGGCGGCCAGCGCAGTGGCCAGGGTCCGGGCCAGGCCCGACACGGCGGTGGCGGCGAGGATCGTCGCGAGGATCTGCAGCTCCGAAAGCGCGCCGAGGCGGCGCCGGCCGATGGCGAAGAGCGCACCGGCGGAGGCCAGATACAGGAGCGCAAGGGCCCCTGGCGTCGGCACGAGGACCGCCAGCGCGGTGAGCACGACCGCCAGCCCGAGCGAGGTGAAGAAGTTGAGCGCCCTCCCGGCCCGAGACGGGAAGAAGCGCAGGGCGATCACGATGATGCCGAGGCCGAGTCCGAGCGTCAGGACCCCGAGGAGCTCCCCACCGTCAAGGCCGGCCGCCAGCCGAAGGGCAACTGCGAGACCAGCCAGGAACGCGATCGCCGCCTGCAGCTTCGCCCAGACCGTCGGACCGCTGCGGTCGCGCACGGCTCCGACCAGCGTGCCACCAGAGGAGATCAGGAACAGCCCCACGCCCACCGCCGCCGCGCCCCAGGAGCTGGTGCCCCGCCGCCCCCAGAGGGCCATGGCGCCGACCCCGAAGGTCACGGCGTCCGCGACCAGTGCGACCGGCCAGACCAGGAAGCGCTGCCCGAGGGCGTGGCCGAACCAGCCGGTGGCAGCGACCAGGGCCACGAGCAGGGCCGCGAAGGGGAGCGCGGTGGCGGTGACCGCGGCCAGGCCCAGCGCTGCGGTCAGGGTCGCCACGCTGGTGACCCAGGCCAGCGGCACCAGCGAGCGCCGGGCCGCAACCGCAAGCGTGAGGACGGCGAATGCCAGGGCGAGCGCCGCGGCGACCGCTGGCCCGACGAGGTGAAAGCGGACCACCAGCTCGCCGATCAGCGGCAAGGCGATGACGAGCGCGGTCATACCGTGGAGCACAGCACTGACCCGGCGCCCGCGGGCCCCGGCGCGATCCGCCAGGGCCACCAGCCCCAGCGCCAGCGCCAGGCCCGCCCCGGCGCCGACCGCGTCGGGCACCACGGCGAGGTCGGTGCCGGCGCGGAGCAGGTACCCGAGCCCGAGGACGAGGATGCTCCGGCCGATGAGCGCCAAGTCGAGCCAGCGCTCGCCCACCCCCGGCTCCGCCTCGAGCTCGGTCTCCGGCTCCTCGGCGGCAAGCGCCGGCGGCAGGAGCTCCTCGAGCCGGCGCACCCGCTCCTCGAGGCGAGCGACGGATTGTCCCAGCGCCTCGAGACGGGGGTCGTCGGATTCGACCACGGCGGCTACTCGCTCGGATAGAGCAGTTCGAGGATCTCCGGCTTCTTGGCCTCGGTCTCGAGCGGCGTGTGGCACATCCCGTCACAGGACTTGGCGATCTTCTTGCCCTTGTCGTCCTCCAGGGTGTCGCTGTGGCAGCGGAAGCAGCCCGAGTCGCCGTGGTGGTTGGCGAAGCTCGGGTACGTGCCCCAGGCGATCTTCATCTCTGGGAACACGTTGGCCGCGAAGATGTCTGCGATGGCCTGGCCGGACTTCTGGATGCTCTCGCCCTTGGTCCGGGCGACCTCCGGGTAGTTCTGGGCGTAGTACCCGGCGAGCTCCGCCGGTATCTGGCGGCGCGCCTCCTCGTCCGACGCGTACGGGCCCTGGACGACGCGCACGGCCTCGCGCCGGATGTAGGGCAGGTCGGCGTCGATGCGGCCGGCCAGCAGCGCGGCGTCGACCTCGACCTTGGGCTCGCCGTAGCGGTGCGTCGGCCGGTTATGGCAGTCGACGCAGTCCATCTGGCGCCACTCGTAGCCGGCGGTCTGGGTCTTGGCCGCGGCCTCGGGAGCGAGCTTCCAGTGCTTCTTCACGTTGCCGGCAGGGTCGTCGAGCTCGACCTCGGCAATGGTTTGCCGCTTGGGGTCAGCGAAGTAGCGGACCCGGTTCTCGGGCGCGACGTGCCAGTGGATGCCGACCGGCTTGCCAGCCTTCGTGCCGCCGATGTTCATGAGCAGCACGGTCTTGCGCGGCTCGGTCTTCTCGTCGTCGGTGTAACTGGTCAGGATCTTGAGCCGGTCGCCGGTGAAGCGCGCCGGCCAGTGGCAGTTCTCGCAGGTCTCGCGCGCCGGCCGCAGGTCGTGCACCGGCGTCGCGATCGGCCGGCTGTAGGTGTTGAAGGCGACCGCGAACAGCTGGCGCGTGCCCGACAGCTTCGACTTCACGAACCACGAGGCCCCGGACCCGATGTGGCAATTCACGCAGCCGACGTGCGCGTGCGGAGAGTACGAGTAGGCGGTGAGCTCGGGCTTCATGACGTGGCAGCTCGTACCGCAGAACTCGGTCGAGTCCATGACCTCGACGGCCTTGTAGGTGCCGCCGGCAAGGATTGCGACGTTCACGAAGGTCATCACGAGCACGAACAGCGCCACCGCGCGCACCACCGGCTTGCTGAAGTCGATGACCAGCGGCCGCGGCGGCTCGACCCCGGCCCTCTCAGCCTTGCGACGCTGCCGCCGGGCAACGAAGTTGCCGAGCGGGATGAGCAAGAGGCCAACGACCAGCATGGCCGGCAAGACCGCGAAGGCAAGAATCCCGAGGTACGGGCCACCATGGAAGCCGAGCAGGTCGAGCACGAAAAAGGCGACGGCCACCGAGCCGGCGATCGTCGCGATGACAGCGCCGAGCAGCCGAAGCCAATTACGGGTAAACGCCTGGGCCAGGTCCTTGGCGATCACGGGGTCTCCATTAGAGGGCGGCGCGAATTCCAGTCACGAGGAGCAGCAAGGCCAGGATCACCCCGATGGCCAGCGTCACCGCGCCGAAGATGTTCGCGCGCCGGCGCGCCCGTTCACTGGGAGACGGCATGAGCAGCTTGTCGAGTGTGCCGTCCTTGACTGCGCGCGCGTACTCCTCGGGCCGTTCATGCTGGAAGCGCGACAGCGGCATCCCGCCGAGGAACATGACCGGGTCCATCGGAAACGCCTCCGGACGCAGGTGCGTGTGGAAGAAGTGGAAGAAGAAGATGAAGCCGGTCGCGAGCAGGGCCTCGTCGCTGTGGATGACGTAGGCCACGTTGAGCGCCCAGCCGGGGAGGAACTTCGCGAACCACATCGGCGCCCACAGCATCAGGCCCGAGATGCCGATCATCGGGATGCCCCAGAAGACCGCGAAGAAGTCGAACTTCTCCCAGTAGGCCCAGCGGTCGAGCTGCGGCGGCTTGCCGCGGTAGCAGAACCACTTGATGTTGGCCCACAGGTCCTGGAAGTCCTTCCACCGGGGCGTCATCGACGTCCAGCCCCAGAACAGGCCCTTGCTGCGCTTCACCATCCCCTCGTAGAGCAGGTAGGCGACGAAGACCGCCGCGTAGCCAAACGTCAGAACGCCGGCAATGCGGTGGAGGAGCTGGTTCGCCGCCGGCCCACCGAAAAGGCTCTCGATCGGCCGGGCCCAGGCCTGGCCGCTGAACTTGAGCGGCAGGCCGGTGGCGCCGAGAGTGAGGAAGGTCAGCACGATGGCGACGTGGATGCCCATGTGGATCGGCCGGAAGCGACGCACCCACGGCTCGCCCGGCTTCTCGTGCTCGGGCAGCTCGTGGCGCCATGCCGCGACGAGGGCGCGCTGCAGCCACAGGACCGCGTGCACGCCGAAGAAGCCCATGACCCCGTAGAGGAGCAGGCTCATGAACATGTAGATCCAGTACACCTTGGCGTTGCGCGCCTTGTTGCCCGGGTCGGCGTGGACGTCGAACTTGAGGAACTCCCCGCTCGCGCCTGGGTGGCAGCGGCCGCAGGTGGCGCCCAGGTTCGCCGAGTTGACCGACGACCGCGGGTCGGTCGCGGGCAGCATGTAGTGTGGCGTGTGGCAGTCCGCACAGGTGGCAGCGGCGGCCTGGCCGAGCCGCGTCGCTTTGCCGTGGAAGCTCTCGCGGTAGGTACGGCTGGCCTCGGCGTGGCATGCACCGCACGTGTCGGCCATCTTGAGGTTGTTGGCGTAGACCATCGGGTCGAAGGTCTCGTGGCCCGAGTGACAGTCGACGCAGACCGGGTACTTCTTGGGGCGTTCGGCAGTGGGCGTCTCGGGCTCGGCGCCGGGCTTGACCAGCGCCGGGTTTTTGTCGCCGAGCCACTTCTGTCCGTGGGTGCTCTCCTTCCAGCGCACGACGATGAACTCGTGACACTGGCCGCAGGTGTCGACCGAGTTGACCTTCGAGACCTTCGAGGTCTCGCTCTTGACCTTGGCGATGTCGTGCGCGCCGTGACACGTGCTGCACGTCGGCGCGACGGCGAGCCCGGAGCGCAGCAGACCCTGGCCGTGGACGCTGGTGCGGAAGGCCCGCACGTAGGCGCTGTTGTGACATTCCCCGCAGGTCGTGACCTGCAGGACCTTCGACGTCGGCGCCGTCAGGTCCTTGTGCGACTTGGGCTCGTGCAGGTCGCCGTGGCAGTCGAGGCACCGGACCGGCTTGGCCGCGGTGCCGTGGACGCTCGTCTTGAGCTGCGTCACCTGGTCGTCGTGGCAGCTCTTGCACGCGCTCCAGTTGGTGCGGACGAACTTGCCGTGGCTGTCGCCGTGGCAGGTCGAGCACTCCGAGTCCTTGTGGCTGCCGTGCGCGACCTTGGCCCCCACCTCGGGGTGGCAGCCCGCCTGGGCGCACAGCTGCTTCGGCGGCAGCTCGTCGAGAGCGCTGCCGTGGGGCTTGCCCTCGGTCACGTTGGAGTGGCACGCGGGGCAGCCGATGTCCTTGGCCGCGTGCTTGGGCTCGCTGACGAAGCCCTTGTGGCATCCGGCGCTGACGCAGGTGTTGGGGGGCGGCGCCGCTTGGGCGGTGGCTCCCAAAAGGAGAATGCAGGCGATTGGCAAAAGCGCGCGGCAGCTTCTCATGGCAGGACCTCGAAGGCCCCGACCGGTCGTCCCAGCGCTGCGGTTCGCGAGAGTACGAGGCCCAGCGAAAAAGCGGGGCGGCCACCACTGCGTCGCCCCACCCGTTCCACTAGCCGGGTCACTTTCCCCTCGAGACCGCGCAGACGGATCTTCTCCATCCGCCCCTCCCCGCCGAGTGGCTCGGGTGCCCCGAACATGGAAGCAAGGAAGCCTTGCAGCAGGAGTGCCACCGCGAAGCTGGCGTGAGGACGCACCTCCGTAAATTCATCTCCCGCAGCCTTTGCGCCCTCTCATTCGACGTGACCGTTCACGTGCGTCGAATTCCCCGAGGAATCCACGATGATGTTGCCCTCAGGGGTGACGGTGCTGGCGTGGCACTTGTGGCAGTCAGTCAGGGTCTGGCCGGTGTGGAAGGACTGACCTGGGATCTGGGGCGGAATCCCGTGGCAGTTGCCGCAGGCCGCCTGGCCCGGGCCGCCGTTGAAGACCGGCGTTCGATTGATGCCCGGCGAGGTGTCCTGCGACAGGAGCGCGCCCGATCCGTGGCAGTAGGACGTGCAGCTCGCGGTCGACGGGTCGTAGGTGGGCACCGCTCCGTCCGCGCGGGCCAGCACCCCCGCATCGGGCGGGAAGACCACCGCCGGCGGGGCATGGTCGATGTGGCCGGGACTGTCGATCGCGGTTGGCACCAGGTGACACTCGCTGCACGCGACCGGCGAGCTGAGCTTGTGCAGGGCGCTCAGGTGCTCGCGGTGCGCACCGACCGTCTGCAGCGTCGGATCGGAGCGGCCGAGGACGTCGATGGGGGGCGCCGGACTGCCGCCGCTGCCGTGACAGCCGATGCAGCTCCCCGCCGGCGCCGCCAGATCGACCTGGCCGTTGGCGTGGAGGGGCGAGCTCGGCTGGTTACCGACGAAGGTCGGGCGGTGGCAGGTGTTGCAGCGGGTGTCCGGCCCGTGTCCCGCCGGGGGGAGGCCGTGGCAGCTGCCGCAGGGAGCCTGGTTCTGCCCCACCGCGGTGAAGACCGGGGTGATCGGCTTGGCCTTCGAGTCCTGGAAGGGCGCGTGGCAGTAGCTGTTGGCGCAGGTGGCCGCGCTCCGGTCCCAGAAGAACTGGCCTCCGGCGCCGCTCCTCACGATCACCGGCGCCGGCCCGGGCAGCAGCTGGCCGCCCGACTGGTAGTGGCCGTCGTCGCCTGGCTTGGTGGGCGTGGTGTGGCACACGGTGCAGGAGAACGCGGTGTGAATCGGACCGTCGGTGACGTGCGACTGGTGGGCACCGACCGTGACCAGCGACGTGGCCGAGAGGTAGTCGAGGTTCCGGGGCGGAGCCGCGTTCGCCGCGCTCCCGTGGCAGGTGTTGCACGCCATCACCCCGGAGGCGTGACAGGTCTGGCAGGCGACGTTGGCGGTACCGCCGCTCAGATCCTGACCGTGGCAGGCCTGACAGCTGCTCAGGTCGTAGACCGCCTGCCGCAGCACGCGCCCGTGGAACTGGTCGGTGTTTCCGGGATCCATCCACCCGTTGATGTGCACGGTGTACGGCTTGGGCTTGAGCGCGCACTGGACCACCCAGGTCTGGAGCTCGGTCTGCGCGTCCTGCGAGATCGCCGTGTGCGCGCCGGGCAGCGTCCCCCGCGCGGCCTGGAGGAGCATCGAGTCGTTGTCTCCGGCGCGAACCCGGTAGGTCCCGTCGGGACGGCGAGCGATGGCGGCCTGGTAGCTGTCCACCCGGTAGTTGCCCTCGGCCTGGGTCGCGCCGTGGCAGGAGGCGCAGTTCGTCTGGAGAGTCGGGCCCACCCCCTGCGCGTAGCTGTCGTCGCACTGGGCCTGTCCCAGATTCTGGGGACGGCCCTCGCACGCAGCCAGCACGACGGCGCTCAGCGCCGCGAGCGCGACCCGCAGCGGCCTTCTCACCGCTCGGCCTATGGATGACATGACAGGCACATGGTGTTGCGGTTGATCTCCGAGGTCGGATGCTTCCCGGTCCAGCCCTGCGGGTGCGGGTTGCCGCCCGGACCGCCCACCCGGTGGCAGGTCACGCAGTTGGACGCCGAGCCCTGGTCGTGGCAGGCGGCGCAGCTCACGATGTCCTGCCGGGCCGCGGTGCCATGGAAGCTGGGGCTCCCGGTGGTGAGCCAGCCCGACGGATGCGGGTTGAGCGGATTGCTCGAATCGGGCGTGAGCCGCTGCTTCTTGTGGCAGTCGGTGCAGAAGCTGATCTGGTGGCACTTCTGGCAGGCCGCCTCGTTGCCTCGCGCCTCGATGGAGTGACGGGTGAGGAAGTCCCCCCAGTGAATGAAGTTCCGGTCCGGCCGGTCGGGCTGGATCTCCTCGACCCGCATCGGACGGGTCCGGGCGGCGTGGCAGTCCGCACAGAACGATTGCTGATGACAGGTGTCGCACGCCGCGGCGGTCGACCGGGCGATGTTCGGATGGAAGCGGGTGAAGTTGGCCGTGTGGCTGAAGAACGAGCTGGGCTTGAGCGGGAAATGCGTCAGGTCCAAGTGACAGCCGTAGCACTGGCCGTTCTTGAACTGATCATCGTGGTTGTGACACCCGAGACAGGTGCTCATCGGCGGCACCGGCTTCTCCATCTGGCCGCGGGCGGGAAGCGTGAGGTGGCAGACCCCGCACTTGTCGTCCTTCTCCAGATGCTTGGCGTGATTCATGATCAGGTACTGCGTTCGCTTCGGATAGGTGCCCGGCTTGTCCGCGCGGATGTGGCACATCCCGCAGTTGCCCGCGTCCTTCTCCTTCTTGTGGCACCCGAGGCACTTGCTCTCCTTGGGGAAGACGCCGGGCTCCCCGAGGGACGTCACGTCGAAGATGGCCTCGTGGCAGGTGAGGCACTCGAGGCCGGCCTTCACGTGGCCGGCATGGTTGGGGTCGATGGTGAGCGGCTCGCCCGCTTCCACCGGCCACGCCCCGGCCAGGACGAGGAGCAGGATCGCCGGACCTCGCGCGCCCAAGGGTCGGCGGCTCACTTGGCGGCCCCCTTCTGCTGCCAGTTGGAGAAGGTGTAGCCGATGCGGGCGGTGAGCGTTGCCGCGGTCTGGAAGAAGGGCGTGGCGCCGAGCGAACCGCTGAGCATCGCGTTCCAGCCCGAGCCGATCGCCCACGTCGCGCTGGCCGTCCCCACGATGGATCCGCCCGTCGCGTTGACCGGGTTCTTGAGCACCGTCCCTTCCACGTCGGCGCTCAGGCGGATCTTCTCGTTCAGGCTATGGGAGACCCAGGCGCGCAGGTCGGTCACGCCGTTGGTCGGGACGAAGAGGAAGCGCGCCTCGAGACCCATGGTCGACTTGCGGGTGAGCTTGATCGTCGTCCGCGCGTCGGCCTCGTCGCCGTTCCCGCCGTCCACCCAGAGGCGCTGGTATTCCAGATACAGACCGGCCTGCCGGGTGATCTGCCAGAACAGCCCTCCCCCCGCCGAGTCGCGGTTGGTGTCCGCGAACACGCTGAAGATGGAGGTCAGGGGAAGGAAGAGATCCGGCGAGGTGTGCGCCCCCTTGCCGAAGATCTCGAGGTCCTTGAGGACTTGCCAGTTGAGGGTGACGCTGGCGTCCGCGACGCGCTCTTCCTGGATGCTGAAGATGCCCGAGGCCGTCGCCGATACGTTGGGGAGGACCGCCCAGCGTCCGTCCACTCCGACGTCTTGGCGGGAGAGGACACTGCCGCTGATGATCTCCAGGAAGGAGACGCCGACCTCGCTTCCGTAGGAGGGTCTCCAGAAGGCCCGTCCGCCGAAGGCGAACTCGCCCACCGGATAGGTGAACCGGGACGTCGTCGGCGCACCAGCGTAAGCGCTCACCCCGAAGGCCCTGCTGAACATGAGCGTCCCGTTCACTCCGTCCAGCTGGAGCACCCGCGCCGCGCCTCCGGAGACGAGCTGTCGTCCCAGGGTCAGGCTGAGGTGGTGGTTGAACAGCGCGCCCTGGATGTAGAGGAGGTCGATGTCACCGGTGCTGCCGGTGTAGATCGAGTCCTTGAGCGAGGAGAGCTGTCCCCAGGCCGAGAGCTGGATGTTGAGGTCGTCCACGCCGGCGACCTCGATGTTCCGCACGGAGAGGCCGACGAGCTCGGTCCCCCAGACGCCGTTCCGCGTGTCGCCAGCCTGCCACTCCGGCTTGAGGCGAAGCATCGTCGTCGAGGTGGCGTCGACCACCTGGGCGGCTGCAACCGGCGCCCAGAGGATCGAGAGCAGCGCGAGAGCGGGCCACCGCGACCCCACCCCAGCGATGCGACCGACGATCTCTCGGTTCATGATCCGGTGACGCTCCTGTCGGCTGGGTCAGGGCTCCCGCGAGTAAGGAGGGACGTACGGCGAGGTGATGTTGTGGACCGCGGACACCGAGAGCATCGCGCCCGGGCCGTGGCACACGACGCAGGCCTCGACCGGAGGCGTGTGCGTGAAGTCGGTGTTGGCCTCTGCATGGGACGCCGAATCCGCCGCGTCGTGGCAGGTGATGCACGCCCGCGCCGTGGGGTTCTGCCAGGCGGTGTTCACGCAGCTCCCCGACTGGCAGGTCTGCCCGTAGGCGCAGGGTGAGCTGTCGGAGCAGGCGGCCCGGGTGCTCTGGTGGCAGTTGGTGCACGAGCGCACGTCCACCGGCGCCAGGACCTCCTGGAAGCTGCTCAGGCCGTTGTTGAACCCGAGGTAGTTCAGCGTCGCCGGCGGGACGTCCGGGGGCAGCCCGAGGTTGTTGCGCTCGAGGTAGCCCTCGCGCAGACGGGCGAAGTGGATGTCGTGCACCAGCTGCAGGTAGTCGATGACGATTCCCGGCGTGGGGTCGACGGTCACGGTGCAGACGCTGCCCGCGCCGCCGGGCACGCACGCCTCCCAGCCTCCGGCGGATCCGGGACAGTCGGTGTTCACGGTGCAGGCCACGCCCGTCGATCCCACGCCCCTGTCGAAGGCGTTCTGGCTGTGACAGGTGCTGCAGGTCTCGCCGTTCTTCCGCTGTCCGCCGTGGAGCGCCAGGTGCGGGAAGCCGTCGGGAGACAACCCGTGGCACGAGCCGCACGCGGCCTGGGTCACCACCTGGCGTCCAGAGGCCTTCTGGTTGACGCCGAAGGCCACCGCCACCTGGGCGTCGACCGCGTCGCGCACCCCGGCGGTCGTCCTCGCCCAGTAGAACCACACGGTGTAGTTCCCCGCGGGGTTGACCTGGGTCCCGGCCGCGGGATTGTTGATCGGAGCCTGCGAGCTCGCCGGCCAGGTCGTGGGCGGGACGTAGGTGTAGGTCTGCGAGGGCGCGTCGTAGGTCAGCGTCCCCGCTGTCTTCATGTTCAGGCCGCCGCTGGCGGTTCCGTAGACGCGCTGCGGATTCGAGGTGGGACCGGCGACGAGGAACGTCCCAGCCCAGGCACCGTTGGTCTTGAGGTCCGCGACCGATGCCGGGGTGGACTGGTTGTCGAAGAGCTGGAACTTCACGGTCGGAGTGTCACCGACGTTGAAGCTTCCGCCCGCCCCGGTCCCACCGGTCACGGTCACGTTCTTGAACGTGTAGCCGTCGAGACTGATGGGCGGATTGAACGGGGAGATGGCGTGCCGGCCGGCGATGGGCGAGACGCCGTTGGTCGGCCCGTGGCAGGTGGCGCACTGGGCATCGTCGGTCTGCTTCGCGTGGTAGGTGAGCTCGCAGAGCTTCGTCGTGGTGTTGCACGTCGCGATCGGGCTCAGGACCGTGCAGTCGCCGTCGCTGGTGCAGGGGCCCACGCCCCCATCGGGGAGGACCCCGTTCGGCTGCCCGAGCACCGTGGGCGGCGTGATGGCCGCGGAAGTCGCATTCGGGTCCACGCCTCCATCCTGCAGGAGGGCCCCGGCGAAGAAGACGTTGTCGTGGCAAGTGCCGCAGGCCGCCCGGGAGGGGTTGTTCATCCACGCGTCGTTGACGTGGCAGGTGGTGCAGCTCTTCTCCATCGCCACCGAGGCCGGGAGCGGGAGTCCCGGCGTCCCGCCGGTGGGCATCACCGGGAAGCCGACGTTGAGAAACGCGGAGAGCGAGCCGTCCGCGCCGAACCCGTATTCCGGGTGCGCCGCTCCCGGGGCGAGCTGGTGCTCACCGCGGTGGACACCGTGAGTCTTCCGCAGCAGGTGATTGGGACTGTACCCGGCATTGTTGTGGCAGGCCTTGCAGCTGCCGATGGGAAGCGAGTCGAGCGAGTAATCGCCCACGGGCGCGCGCGGAGGCTCGGGCGCAGCGTGAGCCATGTACGTCTTGCCCGACGGCGCCGTGTTCCGGTGGCAGCTCGCGCAGCTCGAGTCGTCCGGCGCTCCGCTCACGTAGGGCTCCACCGTCGCCGTTCCGATCTGGAAGTCCTGCTGGACGAACATCTGATCGAGCGGGTCGGAGCCGATGGCCCAGACCGAAGCGGTGTAGGTCCCCGGCGCCTCGGTGGTGATCGCGTTCAGCGTGTAGACGACGGTCCCATCCCCCTGCACGATCATGTTCGGGTTGGGAACGCCCCCGTCCGCGAGCGGCTTGAGGCCCTGGGCCCTGAAGGGCGCCGGGGCGAGGTTCAGCAGCTTGTACGCGGTGACCGTCTGGAGCGGTGCGCGCGGTCCCACGACGAAGAAGTCCGCGGTGGAGCCGAGGCTGGCCGGAGGAATCCGCTGCCCGCAGGCATTGGCGAAGGTGATGGTCACCACCGGCTGCTCGCCGGTGACGAAGAAGCTGCCGTTCCCCGGGCTCGAGACCGCGACGGTGGCGGTGGAGGGGCTCGGTGGGGTGCAGCTGCCCGGTGGACCGGAACCTCCAGGAGGGCCGGATGGCCCGGTGGGACCCCGGGGCCCGCTCGTGCCCGCATCCCCGGTCGGCCCCCGATCGCCGAGACATCCCATCCCCAGCCCGAGGACGAGCGACCCCAGCAGCGCCAGCGCCAACCTCATCGCCGTCCCCTCCGACGTCACCCGAGGTCCTCCAGTGGCGCCGGACTGTACCTCGGCGCTCCTGCCCCAAGGGAACCCGTACCGGGTTGGACGAAGGTCCTATCTCCGGGGACGCAGGGCCCCCCCTCCGCGGGCTGGGGCCCACGCGCGTGCGCGGCGCTCGCGGCATCGAGATCGCTCGCTCCCGTACGCCTTCGGGGCTACCCTTCCCTTCTTGCGAGTCAACTGTCGATCCGGTACCCGGGCCGACACACCCCGGAGGGTCCGCATGAAACAAGTTCCTGTCCTGGCATCGATCGTCGCCGGCTCCGTTCTCCTCAGCGCCACCGCGTTGGCTCAGACGGACCCCAAGAAGGTCGAGCGCGCCTGGAAGGCGAAGTGCTCGTCCTGCCACGGTGCAGCGGGCAAGGCGGACACCGAGAAGGGCAAGCAGATGAAAATCGTCGACATGACCTCGCCCGCTTTCCAGGCGAAGAAGGACGACGAGCTCAAGAAGGCCATCCTCGACGGCGTCAAGAAGGAGAAGGACGGCGTGAAGCAGGAGATGGACTCCTTCAAGGGGGACCTGACCCCCGAGCAGGTGGACGCCCTCATCGCCTACATCCGCACCTTCAAGAAGTAGCCGACGTCGGCGCGCACCTCCGCGCCAGTCAACGGAGTCGCACATGAAACACGTTCGTCTCGCGGCCGCGCTGGTGGCCGCCTCGGTCTCGATCAGCGCCACGGCGCAAGCACAGGCGGACCCGAAGAAGGTCGAGCGCGCCTGGAAGTCGAAGTGCGCCTCCTGCCACGGTCAAGCCGGCAAGGGCGACACCGACAAGGGCAAGCAACTGAAGATCGTCGACATGACCTCGCCCGCGTTCCAGGCGAAGAAGGACGACGAGCTCAAGAAGGCCATCCTCGACGGCTTCGAGAAGCAGCAGGGCCACGCCTTCAAGGCCGAGCTGACGCCGGAGCAGGCCGACGCCCTCGTCGGCTACATCCGCGGCTTCAAGAAGTAGCGGGCACCGCCGCTGCGCGCGTCCCTCCCCGCGGCTGCCGGCCCGCGTAGAGCTGTCATGCCGGCTGCCGGGGCGGTTTGAACATCCTTGCGAGGCGGCCGGCGATCCGCTAGGCGTCCGTCAACTCGGAGGGTACCCATGAAGCATGTCCGTCTCCTGGCGTCGGTGGCAGCGGGTTCGGTTCTCCTCAGCGCGGGGGCGCTGGCACAGGAAGTCGACAAGAAGGCCGAGCGCGCCTGGAAGGCCAAGTGCGCCTCCTGCCACGGCAACACCGGCAAGGGCGACACCGACCAGGGCAAGAAGCTGAAGGTCGCGGACATGACCTCCTCGGCGTACGCGGCCAAGAAGGACGACGAGCTCAAGAAGGCCATCCTCGAGGGCGTCAAGCTGCCCAGCGGGGACATGCCCGGCTTCAAGGGTGAGCTCTCGCCCGAGCAGGCCGAGGCGCTCGTGAAGTACACGCGCACCTTCAAGAAGTAGCCGTCCCGGACGCCCGGAGAGCGCCCGGCGAGACCGAGCGCCTCCCTCCGGTCACGGTTCCCGCCGGCCCCGGCCGATCTGTCGGATCTTGAGGCCCATCATCACGGCCAGGAACGACATCAGGCCGATGGAGACCAGGAGCCCGTTGCGCCGGTAGCGCTGCTCCTTCCGTGCAGAATCGATCAGCCTCTCGGTCTTGGCGACGGCCTCCCGCCCCACCTTGGCGCCCTGATCGAAGCCACCCCGATCGAAGGTGTGGACCCGCGACCGGGTCTGGACGAGGGCATCGTGCAGCTCGTCCAGCGAGGCGAGGATGGGCTCGGCGTCCAGACCGCGTGTCGCGAGTTCCTCTGCCTCGGGCCGCAGGCGCTGGTTGGTGGCGGCCAGGTCCAGGAGGCTGCTCCGGAAGTAACGCGCCGTCGCGTTGCACTCCGGATTGTCCTTCGCGTTCTGGTCGTGACACGACCCGCAGAGGCCGTCGGGGGCAGCCGAGATCAGGATATCGCTGGGCTTCTCGATGTCGTGCTTCCCGTGGCACCTCTCGCACTCGGGCCAGCCATGCTTCTCGAAGGCCTGCTTGTGCTTGCTACCGTCGAAGAAGATGCCGTTTTGCGAGTGGCAGGTGCGGCAGACCTGCGAGATCGAGCTCACCTTCGGCGGCATCGCCGCATGGTTGCCATGACAGCTGTTGCAAGCCGGGGCACCGAGATCGCCTCTTTCCAGCAGTGCCTTTCCGTGGACCGACTTCTTGTAGTCCGCCAGCTGGTTGGTGGGCAGGGGCGTTCCGTCGTCCTTCTTGTATCCGGCCATGTAGGCCGGATCCGCGTGGCATTTCCCGCAAGTCTCAGGGATGGCCTGCGGGTGCACCTTGGAGAGACGGCTCTTCGGGCTCCGGATGCCGTGCACCCCATGGCAGCTCACGCACTGCGCCGCCTTGGAGTCCTTCTTCTGGAGAAGGAGGATGCCGTGCTGGCTGTCGCGGTACTTGGACAGCTGATCGGTGGGAAGCGAGGGGTTGAAGCCTCGCATGAAGTTGGGGTCGGCATGGCAGCGGGCGCAGAACTCCGGGATCCAGGTGCGGTCGACGTGCCGCACCTCCGCCTTGGGCCAGCGAGCGGCGATGTCCGCAGTCATCACGTCGTGCTCTGGGGAGCCCCCGTGGCATCCCGAGCAGGAGAGCCCCCGGCGAAAGTGCACGTCGTTCACGAACTCCTTGAGGTTGAGGAGCTCGTTGGACTGGGTGGCCTTGGGATCCGGCGAGAAGAGCTGGGCCTTCTTCTGCGACTCGGGATCGGCATGGCAGAGGACGCAGTTGTCCGAGAAGACGATCGCCGCCCCCTGCGAGGGGAGCTCCAGGGACAGCAGCGCCTTGAGGTGCCTGGCGCCGCCGATGGTCAGCGCGTCGACATCCTTCCCGACGAGCTCGCGCGTATGCAGTGGAAGCTTCTTCAGATAGGCCCGCTCGGCGTCTCCGAGAACCGGAGTCCCGTCCTTGTTCTTTTCCTGGAAGAGCGCCTCCACCGACGCCGGAAGCCTGCCGTCGTCAGGAGCCGGCGCAGGGGCGGTCTGGCTGAGGAGCAGCACCAGCGGCAGCAGCGCTTTCATCTCGGAACCCCCGTCTCGACCGGAGCCTGCTTCCGGGACGTCAGCGCGACGCCGGCGAGGGCAAGCAGCAGGGCGACCGCTCCTGCGATGAGGTAGTCCACCCGGAGCACACCGTTGAGAATGACCTGGAGAAGCGCCGCGCCGGAGAAGATCATCCAACGCTGGCGATAGGCGAGGATCCGCAGCACGGCGATCGCCGAGGCCAGCCCCAGGGTGATCCAGGCGCAGGTCCAGGCGGTGGACCGGGGATCCGGGAGCTTCCCCGGAGCGCCGTGCCCTCCGATGTCCCAGGCCTTCAGCGTGAGGTAGGCCATGAAGATGACCGCCGCGATCGCCAGATCGGTGAACATCGGCGAGGACTTCCCCTTCGCCGCGCGGCGATCGAGCCAGGGCACGAAGGCCCAGACCCCCATCAGCACCGTCACCACCAGGAGCGCCGCCTGCGGGCCTTCCATCCCGGCCAGATGCGCGGGGAACTCCTTCAGCAGCTGGTAGATCCAGAGGAAGTACCACTCCGGCTTGATGCCCGGGTATGCAGGCGCGAGCGGGTTGGCCTTCTTTCCCAGCTCCCACTCCATGCCGGGAATGCCCGGTCCGTAGGGGAGCAGGTACACCAGGCTGGCCAGGGCGATCAGGCACACCAGCCAGAGGAGGAGATCGCGGAGGAGGAAGTCGGGGAAGAACTTCAGGCCCGGGCGATCCGGCCGCTGGTACGCCATCGCCGGTGCCATCCCTTGCACCTGGATGAAGATCAGGTGAGTCGAGACCACCGCCACCATCACCAGGGGCAGGATGACGACGTGCAGCGCAAAGAAGCGGTAGAGGGTGTTGATGGTGACGTCTGGTCCCCCTCGCATCACCTCCAGCAGCCACTGACCGACCAGTGGCACGCTCTTCACCGAGTCGGTGCCCACCGCGGTGGCGAAGAAGGAAAGCTCGTTCCAGGGTAGCAGGTAACCCGAGAAGCCGAAGCCGAGCGCAATCGCGAAGAGAACGAAGCCGGTGACCCAGGTCAGCTCCCGCGGCTTCCGGTACGCCTTCAGGATCATGGTGCTGAACATGTGCACCACGAGCGAGAGGATCATCAGGTGCGCGCTCCAGCAGTGGACGGAGCGGATCAGCCAGCCGAAGGGCACCTTGGCGGTGATGTAGCGAATCGACTCGTACGAGGTCGCCTCACCCGGCTGGTAATACATGAGGAGGAGGACGCCGGAGACGAGCTGGACGGTGAAGAAGAACAGCGTCGTCCCCCCCAGGTAGTACCAGACCATCGAGTGCCCGCCGACCGGCACCTCCTTGTGCCTGGCGAACTCCACCAGCCTTCCCAAGCCGAACCGCGCATCGAGCCAGCGATACAGACGCTCGCCGGTGGAGGCGGGCGCTTCGGGCTGCGCCTGGATCATGCTTTCTCCATCGTCAGGACGACGTCGGTGCCCTCCCGGGTGGCCATCCACTTGGCCAGTGGACGGGGCGGAGGCCCGGAGATGACCCGGCCGTCCAGATCGAACTTGCCGTTGTGACAGGCGCACCAGAGGAGCGAATCCCCGGACACGAACTGGACCGTGCAGCCCTCGTGGGTGCACTTCGCATCCAGCGCATGCAGCATCCCGTTCGCCTCGAAGACGATGACCTTCCGCGTCCCCGATCGCACGATGACGAAGTGCGACTTCTCGAGCGTCGCGAGCTCGTCCGCGCTCAGCTTGAGGGGCCCCCCCGCCCCGACCTCGCTGAGCGGGCGCAGGTAGCGAAAGACGGGGTAGAGCACGCTGACCGCCCAGCTGACGATGCCGGCCCCGAGCAGCCAGTTCAGGATGCTGCGCCGTGCCGGCTTCACGCTTCGAGCGACAGGAGCTGTCATGTCACGTCCGTTCCGGAGTTCGTCGTGGGCCAGGTCCGTCGAAAGAGAATTGTCTACAACATTCGGGAGCGTCTGAGGCAGGGGACGTGGCCGGCGTCGACTCTTGCCAGGTGGCCCGATCGCGGGCCGCTTGGACCAAAGTCCTACTTTTCGGTGGTGAGGCCGGCGGTACTCTGTCGCGTCGCAGAGGTGCCGGGACTCGAACGCGGGACCGACTCCTGCCGGAGAGTTTCGATGAGCGCCCGCTTCGCCGTTCGAACCGCACATTGCACTTCCCGCGAAACCTGCAGGCCCGAGCGGAGCCGGTGCAAAGCTTGCGCTGCTGCTCGTGCGGCTGCTCGAAAGCTCCCGACACGCGGCCGGAATCCATCGGGGTCCGGTTCTTGCTCACGGGACGGTCGCCGGACC
>DATJVY010000030.1:0-44414 GCA_035501615.1 Myxococcaceae bacterium | reverse complement strand
ACGCCGCCCAGCCCGAAGTAGAGCCGCATGTAGAGCGCCAGCATCTGGTGCGGGTCGGTCACGTCCTTGGGCACGCTGGCGAAGGTCGCCACGTAGCTCCCGAGGTACTGCGAGATGCCGGTCGCCAGGAACCAGGTGCCCATCAGGAAGCCGCGGAGCTTCGGGCCGACGTACCGGGCCACCATCGCCAGCCCGAGCCCGCTGATCAGCAGCTCGCCCAGCGACATCAGGCCGTAGCCGAGGATCATCCACCACAGCGAGACCTTCCCGTCCGGCCCCGCGGTGTAGCCGCTCCCGGCGAAGACGAAGAAGCCGATCGCGAGCACCACGAACCCCAGCGCGAACTTCACCGCCACCGGCAGGTCCCCACCCGACCGCTTCCCCATCGCGGTGTACAGCCAGGCCAGCGGCGGGCTGAGGATGAAGATCCAGATCGGATTCAGTGCCTGCACCTGCCCCGCGGGGACGTGGTACCCGAACAGGAAGTCCAGGTGCACGCTCCGGTCGGCGAACAGGGTCAGCGACGTCGACATCTGCTGGTAGAAGATGAAGAAGATGATCCCCTGGGCGGTGAGGATCAGCACCGCGATGAGGCCGCTCCGCTCGCGGCGCGTGCCCCGGGAGATCAGCATCGCGAAGATGCTCAGCATCACCAGCGTCGCCAGCCACACCATCGCCTTGGCCACGGCGAGGTTCTGCACGACGAAGGAGACGAACCCCACCGCCGCCAGGCATCCCAGCAGCGTCAGGCCGAACTTCGTCCACGGGAAGGGCTGGAAATCGGGTGGCGACCCGACGTGCCGCAGGAGCCGGCCCATCACGAAGTAGTTGACGATGCCCAGCACCAGCCCCGCGGCACAGACACCGAAGGCCAGGTGCCAGCTCACCCGCTCGGCGATGAGCGGGGTCGCGATCTGCGAGAGCGTCGAGCCGACGTTCACCGCCATGTAGTAGAGGGTGAAGGCCGAATCGATGCGGGCCTGGTCGCCCTCGTAGACCTTGGAGACCAGGTTCGCCGGGTTGGGCTTGAAGAGGCCGCTTCCGACCGCGATCACGCCCAGGGAGAGGAAGAGCGGCGATCCCGGGGTGGCGAGGAGCGTGTAGCCGAGGGCGAGGATGGTGGCGCCGATGACCGTCATCCGGCGCGTCCCGAGCACCTTGTCCCCGAGCCAGCCCCCGACGGCCGGCGAGGCGTAGGCCATGGCGACGAAGGCGCCGAAGGTGAGGTTGGCCTGGTCGTCCGTGTAGCCGAGCCTCTTCACCATGTAGAGGACGACGACCGCGGTCATCCCGTAGTAGCCGAACCGTTCCCACATCTCGATCAGGAACAGGACGGTGAAGGACTTCCACCTCTCGGACCTCGGCTGCTCGGAGGTTTTCTCGACCGCGGCAGGTTGGTACATGGGTCCCTCTATCGGGTGCCGGCTCGGCGGTACACGTGCCACGGGCGCTGGAAGCCGGGGACTTCCTCCCAGCCATCCCCGTCGAAGGAGATGGTATCTCCCTGGAGCAGGAAGTCAGGCTCCTTTTCGAGCGCCCCGCCCTCCCGTCGCACCAGGACCTCCGGTCGCTGCTCGGAGAGCTGCTTGCGGAAGATGTCCCAGCGGATCCGGGCCAGCCGCGTGTCCGGCAGGCCGCTGAAGAAGGCGATCTGCAGGTCCCAGTACTGCGGATCCACGTCGAGCGCGGCCGCCCCACCCACCGGCGCCACCTCGGACTTGAGCCAGCGCGCCACCTGCATCACCGCCGGCGGATTGGTTGAGACCGGGCTCACCGGGCGGAGCGAGGTTGCGATCTGATCGTCGCGGTGCACGGTGAGGGCGCCCAGCACGACCGGGAAGACCACCGCGAGCCCTAGCGCCGCTCCGGCCCAGGCGCGCCGCGCGAGCGGCGAGCGGCCCTCCACCGTCGCGAGGTACCCCGCCCCCACGAAGGGCAGCAAGAGCGCGATCTGCGTCACCGCGAAGCGACCCAGGGGAACGAAGTCGAGCAGCACAACGCTGCGGAAGGTGAAGTAGGCGGTGGGCACCAGCACCACCCAGACCAGCCAGCGGTACTCGGGCCGCTGCTTCCAGACGCGCACCATCCCCCGCATCCCGAACCAGCCGATGAGCGGCGAAAGGGTGAAGAGCGCGGCCGCCGGCCAGAAGAAGAGGTTCTGGGCCCGGTACCCGGCCGACGTCCACCGCGCCACGCCGTCCGCCACCCAGGCCCTGTGGAAGCTCTCGATGTAGCGGATGGGGGCGAAGGGGTCGCCCTTGGCCCGCTCGTTGCCCTGCATCCACGCCGCGACGAACGGGATGGCGAGGAGCCCGTAACAGACCGAGCGGGTGATCGCGGCGATCCGATCCTTGTCCCCGAGCAGGAGCAGCACGCTGAGGAGGGGGATGAGCAGCCACGCGTCGTAGCGGACCGCGCAGGCCAGGTTGAGAACCAGCGCGCTGCCGAAGAGCGGCCCGAAGCGGTTCTCGTCCAGGCCCTCGGCGAGGAGCGCCAGCGACCAGAGGACGAAGAACAGGCCCACCGACTCGCTCCCGGCGGTGGTGGACATCTGGATGTGCATCCCCCAGAGCGCCAGCCCCACCGTGGCCCACCAGGCGGCCTGGCTGCCTCCCACCCGCCGGGTCAGCGACCACAGGGGCAGGACCGAGAGCACGCCGAAGAGGAGGCTCACCCACCGGCCGGCGTCCTCCCGGTCGATGCCCAGGGCCAGCGCACCCGCGACGAGATAGATGTGAAGCGGCCCGTACTGGAACGCCCCGTCGTCCATGTGGGCGATCCAGTGGGGGGTCTGGAGCCAGCGCTGGGCCAGCTCCGTCCGGACGACCGCGTCTCCGTAGAGATTCTCGCTCCAGGGAAAGACGGCCAGCCTGGGGAGGAGGACCAGCGCGCAGGCGAAGAGCAGGCTCCAGACCGCTCGCGCCTCGTCGCTGGACACGTGAGGAGCGGAGCCGGCCATCGAGGGATCCTCGATCCGGGGAGCGACGGAGGGGCTGGGCATCGATCTGCCCGGTGCGACTAGCAGGGACCCCGGGGGCTTGGGAAGCCGGGACCCTCGGAACTCAGAAGGACTCGAGGGCTGCCATCGCGGTCCCGGACGTCGGGGCGACGGCGAAGAGACCCGGACGCGCGCAGACCGCCGCACCGAGATGGCCGACGGTGCAGCCGGCGCTCGCCCGGGCGAGGCGAGCGTTCTCGCGCGCGGTCGGCGTTCCGGGCGGAGCGACGAACAGGCTGAGAGGCTCGTCTCCGCGCCGGTACAAGAGCGACACCGTCGGAACGCCCGAGAGGCGGCAACGCCGGGCGCCGAGCAACGTCGCGCCGGACACCGCGGGGACCTCCACCCGCTGCCCGAGCTGTCCGGCGATCCACTCCCGCACCGCCGCCGGGTCGGCGGACGCGAAGTCGCAAGGCGTTGCCCTGGCGAAGGCGACCAGGTGGCGCGCCTCGAGCTCGTCGACCACGGCCTTCCGCCCGTCGGTGACCGCGCCACGGATCAGCAGCGCCACGGCCACTGCGGCGGCGAGCGCTCCGGCGAGCAGGCGGCCCCGGCGCGATCGCCAGCCCGGGAGCGACCCGCTCGCTGCACCCGTCCGGGTTCGTTCCCCGGACGAGCCGCGGTGGGCGGATCTCAGCGCGGCGCCGATCGCCCGGAACCGACCACGGGTTGAGCGGCAGGCGGCACACCGGGGAAGGTGGGCCCGCGCCCGGGCGACCTCCTCCTCCGTGGCCTCTCCGTCGTGCCAGGCGGAGAGGATCTCCAGCCAGGTCTCGTCACAGGCCATGGGCCTCTCCTCTGCCGAGGCATGCGGCGGCGGCCGCGCGCGCTCGCGCGAGGCGGGAGCGGACCGTTCCCAGAGGGCAATCCAGCACCCGCGCGATCTCCTCGTACGAGAGATCCTCGACCTCGCGCAGCCAGAGCGTCCGCCGCCACTCCTCGGGCAGCGCCTCGAGCGCCAGGAGCAGCTCGTCGGTGAATGACCGGTCGAGGATCTCGCGTTCCAAGTCGCCGCGCGCCCCGTCCTCGCCCGGCCCCGGGCGTCCGCCCTCGAGCACCTCCAGCCTGTTGCGGAGCCCGCGGCGCGAGTTCAGCCAGCTGGTCCGGACGATGGCCAAGAGCCAGGCCCGGAGACGCCCCGGGTCTCTCAGCTCGGCCCGCCTCTCCAGCGCTCGCATCAGCGTGTCCTGGAGCACGTCCTCGGCGTCGGCACGGTTGCGCGTCAGCCGGCGGGCGAACCTCCGGAGCGACGGCGCATGCACGCTCACGCAGTCGAGGAAGGTCTGCTCGGTCTCCACGGCCGTCCTGGTCGGTGGACACCCCGGCCGGCGCCGGGAGTTCCCGGAAGGGGTACGCGGAGGCGTGGCGCCGGGTTTCGGCGGGCCAGGAAGCGCTGGCGGCCGCCGGGGAACAAGACACGACCCCCTGCGAGTTCCTTCCGGAATGAGACTCAGGCCCATCCTGCGCGTCGCCCGCCCGACCGACGACCTCCGGCCCCTGGTGCAGTTCTACCGGGATGGCCTCGGGTTCTCGGTGCTCGGCTCCTTCGAGGACCACGCGGGATTCGACGGGGTGATGCTCGGACACCCCGGCGCTCCATACCATCTCGAGTTCACCCACCGGCGCGGCCACCGCGTCGGCCGGGCGCCGTCGCCGGACCACCTGCTGGTTCTCTACCTGCCGGAGAACGCAGCGTGGCAACGGGCGGTGCGGACGCTGCGCCGGAGAGGCCTCGAGCCGGTCCGTTCCGAGAACCCCTACTGGGAGGTCGACGGCCTGACCTTCGAGGACCCCGACGGCTACCGCGTCGTCCTCCAGCACGGGGCGTGGCGGGAGAGCCGACGGGGCACGCGCGCCGGCTCCGGCTCGCGTCCGCTCAGCCCTGCCGTCCCGGCCGCCGGCGGAGCAGGCGGTCGAGCGAGGCCGCCCCGCCGCCGCGGAGCCCGAGGGTGAGCAGCCCGGCGAGATAGAGGAGATTCAGCTCGTAGCCGACGGGGCCGAACCTCGCCCCCTCGGCGGTGAGCGCCTCCAGGCGGATCGAGGAGAAGCCGTAGCGGAGGTGCACACCGAACAGCGCGGTCAGCATGATTCCGGCGAGCGGAACGGTCAGTGGAACCACCGCGAGCCCCAGCATCAGGCATGCACCGCCGGCGAGCTCGAGAAGGGACGTCGCCCACGCCGCCACCTGCGGGGCCGGTACCCCGAGCGCGTGGAGGATGAGGGCGAACCTCTCCGGCCCTCGATCGAGCTTCGCCAGGCCGTGGGCCGCGAAGCCGAAGCCAATCACCAAGCGGAGCGGCACCAGGGCCCATTCCTTGTCCTTTTCCCACGTCTTCACGGCTTCGCTCACCGGCGCGTCCGAGCCCGTCTCGCACTCGCGCCTGTCGTGGACAGGACGCGGCGGGCGGGGCGCTGGGTTCCCGGGGCAAGAGCGTCGAGGAGGTCGGCGGAGGTCCCCCACCGCGCACCTCACCGGAATCCTTCGAGGAGCTGCCCAGGCCCTCCGCCGGAAGCCGACAGGTGGGGGTTCCTGCCCCCTCGGCGGAGCCACGAGGAGGGAGCCACGCCACCGGGGGCATTGGAAGCTCCGGTGGGGAAGGCATAAGCTTGCAGCTGTCAGGAGTCTCCACCCCGCGTCCCGGTCGCGCGGGACGGCGCTTCCCGGCAGGCCCCCAGAGCCTGCGGGAGCCGCCCGCCCCCCTCAGCACCGGACACGCTTCGCGCGGTCCCACCCCGCGCCGGTGTGGGGTTTCACATGGGCGCACGCGCCGTGGCGGAGCGCCCAGAGGGATGAGACGCGACATGACGACAGGGGCGCAGGGCTCGTGGGTCGAGCGCATCGCGAAGCTCCAGGACAGCAAGTCGTACGCGGAGCTGCACTGGGAGGGGAGCTTCGAGGACTACCTCGGCGTGGTTCGCCAGAACCCGCGGGTGACCCGCACCGCTTTCCAGAGGATCTACGACATGATCCTCAGCCACGGGAAGACGGAGTACATCGACAACAAGAAGAAGCTCATCCGCTACCACTTCTTCAGCGACGAGCGCTTCGGCGGTCGCGACGCGATCTTCGGGCTGGACGTGCCGCTGATGAAGCTGGTCAACGTCTTCAAGTCCGCCGCGCAGCAGTACGGTACCGAGAAGCGCGTCATCCTCCTCCACGGTCCGGTGGGCTCGAGCAAGAGCACCATCGCGCGGCTGCTCAAGAAGGGCATCGAGGAGTACAGCAAGACGCCGGAGGGCGCGGCCTACACCTTCACCTGGGTCCTGGAGAAGAAGGGCGCGGATGGCTCGCTCCACAAGGAGCGGATGAAGTGCCCGATGAACGAGGAGCCGCTGAACCTCATCCCTCGCGAGTGGCGGCCGCGGATCTTCGCCGAGCTCCAGGACGGCAGCGACTTCCAGATCCCGGAGGGCAACGAGCTCTGCCCCGCCTGCCGCTTCGTCTTCAAGGACCTGATGACCCAGGAAGGCGGTGACTTTGCCCGGCTCATCCAGCACATCCGGGTGAACCGGTTGATGTTCAGCGAGAAGGACCGGGTGGGCATCGGCACCTTCCAGCCCAAGGACGAGAAGAACCAGGACTCCACCGAGCTCACCGGCGACATCAACTACCGGAAGATCGCCGAGTACGGCAGCGACTCGGACCCCCGGGCCTTCAACTTCGATGGCGAGTTCAACATCGCCAACCGGGGCATCATCGAGTTCGTGGAGGTGCTGAAGCTCGACGTCGCCTTCCTCTACGACCTCCTGGGGGCCAGCCAGGAGCACAAGATCAAGCCAAAGAAGTTCCCCCAGACCGACATCGACGAGGTGATCATCGGGCACACCAACGAGCCCGAGTACAAGAAGCTGGAGAACAACGAGTTCATGGAGGCGCTGCGGGACCGGACCGTCAAGATCGACATCCCGTACATCACCAAGCTCGCCGAGGAGCAGAAGATCTACGAGAAGGACTTCAACGCCAAGGCGATCAAGGGCAAGCACATCGCCCCCCACACCCTGGAGATGGCCTCGATGTGGGCGGTGCTCACCCGGCTCGAGGAGCCGAAGAAGCACAACCTGACCGTCCTCCAGAAGCTCAAGCTCTACAACGGGAAGACCCTCCCCAACTTCACCGAGGACAACATCAAGGAGCTCCGCAAGGAGTCGTCCCGGGAAGGGCTGGAGGGCATCAGCCCCCGCTACGTCCAGGACAAGATCAGCAACGCCCTGGTGAGCGACAAGGGCGAGGGCTGCATCAACCCCTTCATGGTGCTGAACGAGCTCGAGGCCGGGCTGAAGGCCCACAGCCTCATCAGCTCGGACGAGATGCGGAAGCGCTTCCGCGAGCTGCTCACCACGGTGAAGCAGGAGTACGAGGACGTCGTCAAGAACGAGGTCCAGCGCGCGATCAGCGCCGACGAGGACGCGATCGGCAAGCTCTGCGGGAACTACATCGACAACATCAAGGCCTACACCCAGAAGGAGAAGGTCCGGAACAAGTACACCGGGCTGTACGAGGAGCCGGACGAGCGGCTGATGCGGAGCATCGAGGAGAAGATCGACATCCCCGAGAGCCGGAAGGACGACTTCCGCCGGGAGATCATGAACTACATCGGGGCGCTCGCCGTGGACGGGAAGACGTTCAACTACCGGACCAACGAGCGGCTCCACAAGGCGCTGGAGCTGAAGCTCTTCGAGGATCAGAAGGACAGCATCAAGCTGAAGAATCTGGTCAGCTCGGTCGTCGACAAGGAGACCCAGGAGAAGATCGACCTGGTCAAGGACCGGCTGATGAAGAACTACGGCTACTGCGAGATCTGCTCCACCGACGTCCTCAACTTCGTGGCCAGCATCTTCGCGCGCGGGGACGCCAAGGAGTAGAAGTGTCGCTGAAGATTCATCAGGACCACTCGCGCTTCAAGCAGATCGTCCGCGGGAAGATCAAGGCCAACCTCCGCCGCTACGTGCAGAAGGGCGAGATGCTGGGCAAGCGGGGCAAGGACACCATCTCCATCCCCATTCCCTTCATCGACATCCCCCACTTCAAGTACGGGCACAAGGAGCAGGGCGGGGTCGGCCAGGGAGAGGGCGAGGTCGGCCAGCAGCTCTCCCCGGGCGCGGTGCAGCCGGGCGACGGGCACAAGGCCGGCCAGGGCGAGGGAGACCACGCCCTCGAGGTCGACGTCTCCCTCGACGAGCTCGCCTCCATCCTCGGCGAGGAGCTCCAGCTGCCCAACATCGAGCGCAAGGGCAAGGAGCAGGTGGTCGCCCAGAAGATCAAGTACACCGGCGTCAACACCACCGGCCCCGAGTCGCTCCGCCACTTCAAGCGGACCTTCAAGCAGGCCCTGCGGCGCCAGATCGCGCTCGGGACGTACGACCCCACGGCCCCGATCATCATCCCCACCCGGGAGGACCGGCGGTACCGCAGCTACAGGCTCCAGAACCTGCCCGAGACCAACGCGGTCATCATCTACATGATGGACGTCTCGGGCTCGATGGGCGACGAGCAGAAGGAGATCGTCCGCATCGAGAGCTTCTGGCTCGATACCTGGCTGCGCCACCAGTACAAGGGGCTGGAGTGCCGCTACATCATCCACGACGCGGTGGCCCGCGAGGTGGACCGGGAGACCTTCTTCCATACCCGCGAGTCGGGCGGCACGATGATCAGCTCGGCCTACAAGCTCTGCCGGGACATCATCCGTGCCGACTATCCGCCGGGCAGCTGGAACATCTATCCCTTCCACTTCAGCGATGGCGACAACTGGAGCGCCGACGACACCCGCCACTGCATCGACATGCTCCGCACCGACATCCTCCCCGCGGTGAACCAGTTCGCCTACGGGCAGGTGGAGAGCCCCTACGGCTCCGGCCAGTTCATCAAGGACCTGCGCGAGACGGTGGGCGATTCGGAGAACGTGGCCCTGTCCGAGATCGCCGACAAGGACGCCATCTACCCGTCGATCCGCGACTTCCTCGGGAAGGGGCGCTGATGCCCAAGAGCCTCACCCCACGCCTGGCCCAGATGAAGGACGAGATCGAGGGCTACGCCCGGGGATTCGGGCTGGACTTCTTCGAGACCGTCTTCGAGCTGCTCGGCTACGACGAGCTCAACATGGTCGCCGCCTACGGCGGCTTCCCCAACCGCTATCCGCACTGGCGCTGGGGCATGGAGTACGAGCAGCTCAGCAAGGGCTACGAGTACGGCCTCTCGAAGATCTACGAGCTCGTCATCAACAACGACCCCTGCTACGCGTACCTGCTCGAGTCCAATGCCGAGGTGGACCAGAAGCTGGTGATGGCCCACGTCTACGGCCACTGCGACTTCTTCAAGAACAACTTCTACTTCCAGCACACCAATCGCCGGATGATGGACGAGATGGCCAACCACGCCACCCGCATCCGGCGCTGGGTGGACAAGGTGGGCATCGAGAAGGTCGAGGACTTCGTCGACCGCGCGCTCTCCCTCGAGAACCTGATCGACTACCACTCGCCCTACATCCGGCGTTCCCCCGACCCGAAGCGGGCCGAGGAGGAGGAGAAGAGCAACGAGCGAGTGGAGGGCTTCCGGGTCGACCGCGAGTACATGCGCGGCTACGTCAACCCCACCGAGTTCCTCGAATCACAGCGCAAGAAGGTCGAGGACGAGAAGGCCAAGAAGAAGCACTTCCCCGAGCGTGCGCAGCGCGACGTGCTGCTCTTTCTCCTCGATCACGCCCCGCTCGAGCCATGGGAGTTCGACGTGCTCGCCATCCTCCGCGAGGAGGCCTACTACTTCGCGCCGCAGGGTCAGACCAAGATCATGAACGAGGGCTGGGCCTCGTACTGGCACTCGAACATCATGACCCGAAAGGCGCTCACCGCCGACGAGATCATCGACTACGCCGACCACCACTCCGGCACGCTCGGCACCCGCCCCGGCGCCCTCAACCCCTACAAGCTCGGCATCGAGCTGTACCGGGACATCGAGGAGCGGTGGAACAAGGGTCGCTTCGGCAAGGAGTGGGACGAGTGCGACGACCTCAAGGCCCGCCATGCCTGGGACAAGAACCTGGGCCTCGGCCGGGAGAAGATCTTCGAGGTGAGGAAGCACTACAACGACGTCACGTTCATCGACACCTTCCTCACTCCGGAATTCGCGATGGAGCAGAAGCTGTTCGTCTACGGCTTCAACGAGAAGCGGAACAGCTGGGAGATCCTCGACCGCGAGTTCCGGAAGGTGAAGAACAAGCTCCTCAGCCAGCTCACCAACTTCGGGCAGCCGATCGTCGAGGTGGTGGACGGGAACTTCGAGAACCGCGGCGAGCTGCTCCTGGCCCACAAGCACGACGGACAGGACCTCAAGCCGGACTACGCCCGGGAGACGCTCCGCAACCTCCAGACCATCTGGCGGCGGCCGTGCAACCTCGTGACCAAGGTGGAGGGCAAGGGAGTCGCCCTGCGCTTCGACGGTCAGAACCACACCGAGAAGAAGGTGGACCTCTGAGCCAGCACCCGACGATCTCCTCGGCCGAGGTCCGCGCCCTCCGGCTCTCCCTCACCCCGGGTGCGCTGGCCCAGGCGGTGGAGGACGCCGGCCTTCCCGGCCTGCGCCTCTCCAGGCGGGACGGCGCCGAGATCACCTACGGGGACTCGCGGCTGACCTTCCGGGCGGTGGCCGAGGGGCTCGAGGCGGAGAGCCTGGTGCTCCGGGACGATCCGCAGGCCACCTTCACCCTGAAGCTCCTCGCCCCGCTCTTCCAGCGTCACCGGGGCGACCTGCACCTCCTGCTCGCCTGGGAGGGCGATGCCGAGCCGCGCGAGCTCCGCATCATCGAGGGCAAGGCCGCGTCCTCGCCGGGGGCGTCGGTGCAGCGCGGCACGGCGGCCAGCACCGCCGAGGAGAAGGAGATCCGCCGGCTCCTCGACGACGCCCGGCGCCACTGGGAGGAGTACCAGCGGCTGAAGGCCGGACCGGACAAGGGCGACACGCCCTGAGCCCCGGCGGCCTCCGGTCGCCATTGCCCGGCCGCGCGCCCTCCGGTACGCAGGCGCGATGTCGCTCGGGCGGCCAGCGCTGCACCCGGAGCGGGCGCTCGTCCTCCTGACGCTCGCCGCCTGGGGGGGAGTCGTCCTCGGAGCCTTCCACTCCGACGACTTCGCCAGCGTGGTGAGCGACCCGGCGACCTCGGACCTGGGCCTCCTGCCCTCGAGAATCCTCCACGGCGTCCGGCCCCTCCTGCGCGCGTCGTTCGCCCTGGACCACCTCCTCTGGGGCTTCCGCCCCGGGGGATTCCTCCTCACCAACCTCCTCCTCCACGTCGCCACCGTCCTCGGAGTCCATGCCCTTGCCCGGCGTCGATTGGACACGCTCGGCGCATTCCTGGCGGCGGCCCTCTTCTCGCTCCAGCCGGCGAACGTCGAGGTCGTGGCCTGGGTCAGCGGCCGGTCGACCGGCCTGTGCACCGCGCTCCTCGTCGCGGCGCTGTGGGTGAACGGGGGCGGCCGGTGGCGCGCCGTTCCCAGGGCCGTGCTCGTCGCCCTGCTGCTCCTCGGCGCCTGTCTCGCCAAGGAGGTGGCGCTGGTGGCCCCCCTGCTCCTTCTCCTCTGGGAGCGCACCCGGAGCCCGGAGGAGCCTCCCGGGGCGCTCCGGCCCTCAGCCGCCCTCGGCGTGGCGCTGCTCGCCGGCGCGGTGCTGGCCCTCTCCGGCCGCTACCGGGAGCTCCTCGCCCACTCGCTCGCCTTGCGGTCTCCGGCCGAGAACCTGGTGGCCTCGGCCGAGGTGCTGCCCGCGGTCCTCGGCCTGTGGGTGCGGCCCTGGGCCCTCGCGCTCCCGCGCACGGCCTCCACTGGGGACCTGGCCCCGGCCTGGGTGGGCGCGATGGTGGTGCTCGCGCTCGCCGGACTGGCCTGGAGGTTCCGCGGGCGCGCTCCTCCCGTCGCCCTGGCCGCGGGCTGGATCCTGATCGCGCTCCTTCCGACGCACTCCCTCGTTGCGAAGACCGAGCTCGTCACCGCGAAGCCGCTGTACCTCGCCTGGATCGGCCCGTCGCTGCTCCTCGGCTGGGCCCTGGCGGCGCTGTCCAGGCGACTGGCGGACGGGCGTCGCCGCTGGCTGGTCCCCGCAGGGCTGGCGGTGACCCTCGGCGCGGCCGGCGTGCTGGCTGCCGTCGAGGTCGCCACCTGGCGCGATCCGATGACGCTCGCCCTCCGGGCGGTGGCCCAGAGCCCTGCCGACCCGTTCTCCTGGAACGCGCTGGGCGCGGCGCTCCAGTCAGCCGGGCGACAGCGCGAGGCGGTCGAGGCATTCCGTCAGGCCACGATTCTCGACCCCTCCAGCGCGCGGATGCGGCAACATCTGTCGATGGCGCTGCTGCTCTGCGGGGATTGTCCGGAAGAAGGAGGGAGCTTCCCATGACCCGAAGTCGGCCGATCGTCCTGGTCCTCGCCGCCCTGGTCTGGCCGGCCTCGGTCCGGGCCCAGGCCTCCTGCGGCACCTGCGAGCACCTCTGCATGTGGGCGCCGCTGCTCATGTCGGCGGAGAAGACCAAGCAGCTCTTCTCCAACACCGACCTGGTCGGAGGTGTGGACAACGTCCTGCAGCTCGACGGCGCCGTGAACTCGGCGATGGGTGACTGGAGGAGCTCGCTGGGCGAGGTGTCGGACTCGCCCTGCTACCGGATCATCGTCAAGGAGTTCTACGACGACGATCCGCTCGCCTCCTCGCAGCTCAACGACGTGGTCACCCACCTGCCGCCGAGCGGGAACCTCCTTCACGTCAAGTACGACGATCCGAAGTGCCCCATCGAGCCGGCGACGGGCAAGACGAAGAAGGAGAAGGACCAGGCGATGAAGGATCTGAAGGAGAGGCTCTGTCCCGCTCTCCTGGATGCATTCATGACGCACGAGAAGGTGCACCAGGCGCAGTGCAAGGCGCTGTGGAAGAAGGGGGCCAAGGCTGCGACCAATGCCTTCGCCAGCCCGCAGACCTTCGCCGCCAGCGAGGTGAAGGCGTACGAGGCACAGATCAAGGTGATGCGCGAGTCGATGCAGAAGCTCATCGATCGCAAACAGTGTCAGGTGTCGACTCACAGCATCGAGGACTTCGCTCCGCCGCCGAAGCCGGACGTCGACGTGCAGAAGGCCCTGAAGATGGGGAAGGCGCTCGAGATGATCAACACCGTCAACGCCCAGAGCGGAGGCAAGAAGTGAACGGCGCGGCCCTGGCACTCGTCCTCGCGTCCGCGCTCTACCTCCGGCCGCAGCCTGCTCCTCCTCACGACGCCCCGGACCGCTACATCCAGCAGTGCGCTTCCCCGGCGGCGGCGAGCAGCGAAGCCTGCAGGGCGCTCCGTTCCCAGGTGGAGGAGGTCGCCCTTCGGGCGCTCCAGGCCATGCGGGTCACCCGACGGCCGGTTCCGAAGCCGTTCCTCCGCGCGTGCCTGCGGAACGAGATGCCCCCGCTCCAGGCGACGGCCCTGAGCCTCTTCGCGCGGGAGCCGGTCGAAGCCGAGGACGGCGCGGCGATCGTCTCGGCGCTGAACAGTCCCTATCCCGCGGTGCGGAGGGCTGCCCTGAAGGTGCTCCCCCGGGCACCGGGGTCGGATGCAGCGCAGGGGGTCGTGAAGCGGGACTACGAGAAGGTGTTCGGCTCCTCGGCGCGGGATCCCCGGGAATACTCGGCCGACAAGGTTCCGGACGTGAAGGAGCTCGGAGCGCCTTCCTACCCCGGCTCGCAGTTCGTCTACCTCGCGAGCGGCCCGCGCCGCGCGTTCTTCACCAGCGCCGATTCGGTCGCCAAGGTGGTGGCCTACTACGCCAAGGGGGGCGCCAAGCCCATGACCCTGGCCGAGCTGAAGGCGCCCCGCCCGAAGACGAAGCCGGACCCATCGGAGATCATGCGGCGCGTGCAGGCCGGGGAAGATCCCATGAAGGTCGTCGCCGACCTCCAGAGCAAGGCCATGGGCCAGTCCTCGACCTCGGAGTGGACGAAGGGAATCGACGGTGAGCCCGGCGTCGAGGACGCGCAGTTCGTCCAGGTGTCCGCGGCCGGCGTGGTCGGCGGACAGGCGCTGCAGGCCAGGGCGGTGGCCGTCTACCGGGACACGGTGCTCGGGAAGACCGCGATCGTCTTTCCCCGGCCGGCGAAGGCCGCGACGGCGGTCCCGACGAGCGCCGACGCCATCCAGCAGCAGGTCGCGGAGCAGCAGGCGATCGCCGAGCCCCTTCCCACGTTCGAGGCCGTGGACCCGACGGCCCCCTGACTGCGTCCGCGGCTAGCGGCGGGCCTCGGGGACGATCGCCAGGTCGGACTCGACCTCGCCGGGGCCCCGGTCCAGGTCGGCGTTCGCGGGCCTGCCGAACACGGCCGGCTCGGGAGTGATGCTCCTCACGAACACCGCGGGGGTGGCTGCCTCCGCATGGGGCCGCGAGAGCACGCCGATCGCCCCGACCGTGACCCCGGCGACCACCAGGACGGCGAGGACGACACGACGGAGTCCGCTCGGCGGGTGCACCAGATTTCCTTCGTAGGGCATGAAGTCCATGACGTTCTCCAGGGGGCGTGAACGCCGACGTGACGTCCATCGCCCCTGCCCTGGACAACGAGATGCCTCGCCGGACCCGGACATCGCCGCGGAACGGGCCAGAGCTCGGGTGGAAAGATTTCCCGTCGGGACGACTCGCACCTCGATGGCGTCGGACCGACGCTGGCGGCGGCTTCCGCTTCCGATCCACACTCGAACCCTCCAGGGCACCTCGCCGGGGGAGGTGAAACGGGTGCCATCGCCGCCGTCCACCGAGCGGTTGAGCCATCTCAGCCGTCTCCTCGAGGCGGCGCTGGCGCTCGAGCCCGAGCAGCGCGGTCCCTGGCTGGACGCGCTGGCCGGGGAGGACGCCGAGCTCCGCGAGGTGGTGAGGAGCCTGCTCGCCCAGGCGGCATCGCTCGACGCGCAGGGCTTCCTCGGAACGTTGCCCAAGGTCCCCGACGTCGAGCTCGACACGGAGCCCGGGGAGGGACAGCAGCCCGGCATGATTATCGGCCCCTACCGGCTCGAGCGCGAGCTGGGGCGCGGAGGCATGGGCACGGTCTGGCTGGCCGAGCGGATCGACGGGACGCTCCGCCGGACCGTGGCGCTGAAGCTGCCTCGCCACGGCATCGGCAGGACGCTCCTCGCCCAGCGCCTGGCCCGCGAGCGCGACATCCTCGCTGGGCTCGAGCACCCGAACATCGCCCGCCTCTACGACGCCGGCGTCGCCGACGACGGACAGCCCTTCCTGGCCCTGGAGTACGTCGAGGGCGCTCCCATCGACCGCTACTGCCGCGACCACGCGCTCCCGCTCGACGCGCGGCTCGACCTCTTCGGCCAGGTCTGCCGGGCGGTGGCCCACGCGCATGCCCACCTGGTCCTCCACCGGGACCTCAAGCCGTCGAACATCCTCGTCACCGCCGACGGGCAGGTCCGGCTCCTGGACTTCGGGGTGGCGAAGCTCCTCCAGGAGAATGCCTCGGCGAAGGAGACCGAGCTGACCCAGCTGGGAGGCCGCGCGCTCACGCCCGAGTACGCCTCACCGGAGCAGATCTCCGGCCAGCCGCTGACCACCGCCTCCGACGTCTATTCGCTGGGGGTGGTGCTCTACGAGCTGCTCACCGAGCAGCGCCCCTACCAGCTCAGCCGGGCATCGCTGGGGGCGCTCGAGGAGGCCATCCTCACCACCGATCCCGCCCGGCCGAGCCGGATGGCCGCCCCCGGGATGCGCCGCGGGCTCGCCGGGGACCTGGACACCATCGTCCTCAAGGCGCTGCGCAAGTCCCCTGCCGACCGTTACCCGACGGTGAATGCGCTCCTGGACGACATCGAGCGCTCCCGCGGGGGGCTTCCCGTCCGCGCCCGGCCGGACAGCGGCTGGTACCGGCTGCGGAAGTTCGTCCGCCGGCACAGGGTCGCCGTCGCTGCGGCCGCTGCCGTGCTCACCGCGGTGCTGGTGGGTGCCGCCGGAGCCCTCTGGCAGGCGCGGCTCGCCCGGGAACAGGCCCGACGCGCCGAGGCCAGCGCCCGGGAAGCGCGCTTCGAGGCCAGGGTGGCGCGAGCCAACCAGGATTTCGTGGGGCAGATCTTCGGCGATGCCATGCGTGGGGGCGAGACCGAAGCGATGCGCGCCCGCCTCGATCGAGCGCGGGAGCTGCTCAGGCGGAGCTACGGCGACGAGCCGCGGGTCCACGCGCTCCTGCTGCTCCACCTCGCCGGCCGCTACGCGGAGCTCAACCTCCCCGACCGCGAGAACGAGGTGATGAGGGAGTTCGACGCGTTGGCCGAGAAGACCGGGGACGCCTCCCTGCTGGCGACCCGCGAATGCATCTCCGCCTACGACGCGATCGACGAAGGAAAGATCGAGGAGGCTCGACCCCATCTGGCAAGGGGTCTTGCACTGATGGCTCAGGCCACCAAGCCCGGCACCGAGGCGGTCTTCGAGTGCCTCCGAGCCGACGGAATGCTGGCCATGAGTTCGGGCGACCCGCAGCGTGCGGTCGAGCGACTGCAGGAGCTTCTCCGGCACCTCGAGGATGACGGGCTGGAGAAGAGCCGGACCTATCTAGCGTCTCTGGGCTCGCTCGGCTTCGTGTACGCGAACGGCGGAGAATTCGCCAAGGCGCTCGAGGTCTCCAGGCGGAAGGTTGCTCTCGACGAGACCCTCGGCAGCGAGCAGACGATCGGCGGGTATGTCGAGCGGGACAACGGGGCGATGTACCTGATGGGCCTCGGTCGAATCACCGAGGCTCGAACTGCGAACGATCTCCTCCTCGCCGACTTCCGGCGCAACGGCACCGGCGACGCCCCACCCAACTTCCTCTTCAACTTCGCCTGGAACGCCGTGCTCGCCAACGAGTTGACGCTCGCTGCTCGCTGGGCCGAACAGCTGGTGTCCATCTTCGAGAAGACCCCCTCTGTCCGCGGCTCGCTCGCGACCCAGTTCCTGCTCGCCGAGCTCGCGCTCCGCGGTGGACGGCTCGACGAGGCCGAGTCCCAGCTCGCCCGGGCGGAGGAGAAGGCCCGAAGCTCACCGCCCGTGCCCCACTGGTACCTGCACGACATCCGCATGAGGCTCGTCCTCGCGGAACGACGGGCGGATCACCCGGCAGTGCGACGGGAGCTCGAGTCACTGCAGGCCCGCCTGGCCAGCATCCCGGACCCGGCCCGGACGAGGGTCGGCCTCTGGATCGCCGCGTTCGAGGCCGAGACCGAGGCCGGGCGCGCGCTCCTCGGCGAGGGAGACGTTCCCGGGGCGATCGGATTCGCCTCCCGCTCGCTCGCCCTGGCACGCTCGAGCGCGCTCCCGGGCAAGACCAGCGCCTGGGTCGGAGAGGCCGAGCTGCTCCAGGCGCGGGTGGAGCTCGCCGCCGGCCGGCCCGAGCAAGCGCACACCCTCGCCCAGGACGCGGAAAGGCAGATGACCGACACCCTGCCACCCGCACACCCTCTCCGCCTGGAGGCGGCGGCCCTGGCGTCGGGGAACGCGCCACCGCGCCCGTGAGCTGCGGCGCCGCACCGCGGTGTCCCACCGGCGCCGTCCCGGCTCCCCCGCACTGGCGCCCCCGGCCCCGGGTCTGGCAGAAGGCAGCGTCAGGCCTTCTCCCATGAGCGTCCTCGACATGATCGGCCCGGTGATGATCGGCCCCAGCAGCAGCCATACCGCCGGCGCGTGCCGCATCGGCCTGCTGGCGCGGTCCATCCTCGACGCCCGCCCGGAGAAGGCAGCCATCACCCTGCACGGGAGCTTCGCCAAGACGGGGCGCGGTCACGGCACCGATCGCGCCCTGGTTGCCGGGCTCCTGGGGATGAAGCCCGACGATGGCCGACTTCCGGATGCGCTGGCCGAGGCGGAACGGGCCGGCCTGGCGCTCGGCTGGTCCGAGGGGAACCTCGGGAACGTACACCCCAACTCGGTGCGGATCGCCCTCGAGGGCGAGGGGCGGCAGACGACGGTCGTGGGCTCGAGCATCGGCGGCGGGGCGGTGGAGATCATCGAGATCGATGGGGTCCCGGTGCACTTCGGCGGCGCGCGCCACACGCTCCTGGTCGGCCACGAGGACTTCTACGGAGCCATCGCCACGGTGACCCGGGTGGTGGCCGACGACCGGGTGAACATCGCCGCGCTCTCGAGCAACCGTGACCGGCGCGGAGGCGAGGCGGTGATGTGCCTCGAGCTGGACGCGAGCCTGTCGAGGGAAGCGCTGGCGTGGATCGCCCGGATCCACGGGATGAACTGGGTGCGCATGCTCCCCCCGGTGATGGACGAGGGCTCCTGAGATGGCCGGCTTCACCCTGCGCGAGCTGGAGGCGGTGGAGGGACGGGCGTCCGAGTGGGTGCTCGCCCGCGACTGCGCCGAGACCGGCGCCGATCCGGAGGCGATCCGGCGAACGATGCGCGAGCGGCTCGGGCTGATCCGGGCCTCGGTCACCGCCGGGCTCGCCTCGAGCGAGAAGTCGCTCACCGGGATGGTGGGCTGGAACGCCAAGGGCCTCTGGTCGGCTCCCGACATCCTGAACGCCCCGCTGATCCGCCGCGTGCAGGCCTACGCGATGGCGGTGAACGAGGAGAATGCGCGGATGAAGCGCATCGTGGCCGCTCCCACCGCCGGCTCGGCGGGGACGGTCCCCGGCGCGCTCCTCGGCGTGGCCGACCACCTGGGGATCGAGGACGAGCGGCTGGTCATGCCGCTGGTGCTCGCGGCCGGCATCGGCCAGGCCATCTCGCGGCAGATGCACATCTCGGGGAGCGCCGGCGGCTGCCAGGCCGAGATCGGCTCCAGCGCCGCGATGGCCGCCGCGGCGGTGACCGAGCTGCTCGGGGGCACCGCCCGGGCCTGCGTCCACGCCGCCACGCTGGCGCTGGCCAACACCATCGGCCTGGTCTGCGATCCGGTGGGCGGCTTCGTCGAGGTTCCCTGCGTCAGCCGGAACGCCTTCTACAGCGTGCACGCCGTCTGCGCCGCGCAGCTCGCCCTGGCCCGCCTCGAGTCGTTCATCCCGCCCGACGAGGTCGTGGGGGCCATGGCCTCCGTGGGGCGGATGCTTCCGCCCGAGCTGCGCGAGACCGGCGAGGGCGGTCTGGCGACGACGCCCACCGGGATGGCCGTCACCGCCCGCGTCCACGGCGACGAGTAGCTACCAGCCCGTCGGACCGCCGTCCGGATTCGGCAGGTGACCACCGTCCGGGAGCCCCCCGTCGGGGAGGAGTGGGACGTTCCCGGGGTTCAGGTTCTGCGCGGGGGACGGCTCGTTGCTGCCGCCACACCGCACGAGCCCGACGAGGCTCGCTCCGCCGATCACCAGGACACCGAACAGCCTCTTGATCCTCATCGCGACCTCGACCTCCGTCTCCGCCCGCGCCCAGAAATGTGACCCCCGAGCCCCGCTCCGTTGCAGGCGCTGGCTCCCGCGGCGCACGCGGGGTGAATCACGGGCCACACCGGTGGAGCGACCGACGAGATTCCGCGGGAGACGTCCATCGCCCGGCCGACGGTCGATCCCGACCTGGACGCGGAGCCGCGGCTACTCGTGCCGGAGCGCCTCGGCCGGTCCGACCGAGGCGGCGCGACGGGCCGCGAGCCAGGCGGCGGCCGCAGCGACCGCGGTCAGGAGCACGGGCCAGCCGAGGAAGGTCACCGGGTCGACCCGCGAGACGCCGAAGAGGAGGCCCGCCACCACGCGCGAGAGGAGCACCCCTGCCACCAGGCCGACGACGCAGCCCATCGACACCACGGCGACGGTCTCCCGGGTCACCATCCGCACCAGGCCGCGGGGCGTCGCCCCCAGCGCCAGCCGGACGCCCAGCTCGCGCGTGCGCTGGGCGACCCCGTAGGCGGTCACCCCGTAGATGCCGGCCAGCGCCAGGAGCAGCGCCACCACCGCACCGGCCGAGAGCACTTCGAGGATGAAGCGGCGGACGGCGAGCGAGGCCTCGGCGCGCTCGAGCATCGGCTCGGGCCGGACCAGCGGCTGCTCCGGGTCCACCGCGTGGATCGCCGTGCGGACCGGACCGACCAGCGCCTCCGGGGGAACCCTTCCACGGACGACCAGCGAGAGGTTCGCCCAGCCGACCGCCCCCACCGGCCGCCACGCCTCGGGCCGGGGCTCGGCGTCGAGACCGGTGTGGCGGACGTTGCCCACCACGCCGACCACCTCGCTCGGCACCTGCTCGCCCCAGACGAGGATCCGCTGGCCGATCGCGCTCCGCGTGCCGAAGGCACGCCGCGCGGCGAGCTCGTTGATGATCGCCACCGGCGGCCCGCCCTCGACGTCGCGTGACTCGAGGAGCCGGCCGCTCCGCAGCGGGATGCGGAGCGCCTCGAAGTACCCCGGGCTGGCCAGCCGAAGGTCGCAGGGGAAGCCCTGATCCTCCTGACCGGGCAGCGCGAGCGATCCGATGGTGTTGGAGGCCGAGAGGGGCAGGCGGGACACGAACCCCGCCGCCTCCACCTGCGAGTCGCTCGAGAGCCGGCGGAGCACGTCGAGCACGAAGCGCGCCTGCGACTCCGGGGTGGGATGGCGGAGGCGGGCCAGGGGCAGGTCCACCGCGAGCACCCCGCTCCCCCGGAAGCCCGGGTCCACCGCCTGCACCGCCCGGTAGCTCCGGAGCAGCAGCCCCGTCCCGAGCAGGAGGAGGAGCGAGAGCACCACCTCGAACGCGAGGAACGCCGTCCGCAGCCGCCGGGCGGCCCGTCCCTCGGTCCCGGTGCGTCCTCCCTCCTGGATCTGCTCGGTGGTGTGGACCGGCTGGAGCCCGGCCAGGACGGTGAGCGACACCGTCACCGCCACGACCAGCAGCGCCGCCAGCACGAGCACCCGGCCGGACAGCCCGGGCGCGGGGAAGCCGGTCGCCTGCGGGCTCGCCGAGACCAGGAGCGGCGCGGCCCAGGCGGCGAGGGCGACCGCCACGCCACCCGCGGTGACGGCGAGCAGCGCGGCCTCGCGCAGGAACAGGGTCCAGAGAGCGCGGCGGCTGGCGCCCAGCGCGGCCCGCACCGCCAGCTCGTGGGCGCGGCGCGTCCGGCGGATGAGGAAGAGGTGCGCGGCGTTGACCCAGGCGACGCACCCCAGGAGGGCGGCCACCGCGAGCAGCACCGAGACCTGGGGCCGGGCGGCGCCGAAGAGCTGCTCCCGGAACGGGGTGAGCTGCGCGCCGGAGACCTCGCGCTCGTCGTCGGGGAAGTCGCGCGCCAGCCGCGCCTGGACGGTGGACAGGGCCGCCGCGGCCGAGCCCGGGTTCCAGCCCGGACGGAGGCGCGCGACGACGGTGAGGTAGTGTCGCGACCGGTCGGTCTCGGGATCGATGGGGTAGGTCGGATGCTCCGGGACCCGGGACCGCGCGGAGACCCAGAGCTGCGCCGTCGCGGGAAGGCGGAACGCGGCCGGTACCACCCCGACGACCTCCACCGGCTCGCCGTCGAGCGAGAGCGTGCGCCCCACCACCCCGGGGTCCGCGCCGAAGCGGCGGCGCCAGAGCGATTCGGAGAGGACGGCGGAGCGCGGCCCGGGCGGACCGGGCTCGATCGGCCGGCCGACGAGGGGTCGCGTCCCCACCACGTCGAAGAAGTCCGCCGAGACGAGCGCACCCTCCACCCGCTCCGGCTCACCCTCGGTCGCGAGGTTGAAGCCGCGGGCGCTCATCGCGGCCATCGACTCGAACGGCCCGTCCCCGGCCTTCCAGGAGAGGAAGTCCCCGCCCGTGACGGTCAGGCGCGTTCCCCGGGCGTCCGTCTGCCAGGCGAACACCAGCCGGTCCTCTCCCGGATAGGGGAGCGGACGCCAGAAGAGCGCGTCGGCGATCTCGAGCACGGTCAGGGTCGCCCCGAGCCCGAGGCCGAGCACGGCGATGGTGAGCGCGAGGAAGCCGCGTCGCCGCGACATCCGGGCGGCGATCCCGGTGAGCGCATGGAAGGGGTGGGAGATCACCCTCCGGAGCGTGCCACGATCGCCACCGGCTGCGTGTCACGCTCGGCGAGCCGCCAGCGGCGCAACGGTCCCCCGCCGGGGTGTCCCGAGGGCAGGCCTCTTCCAGGTGAGGCCCGGGAGCGCCTCATGCATCTGCGTCGTCTGTTCCGAGTTCTCGTGGTCGGCGCCGGAGCGCTGGCCACCTCCGCGTGCGGCGGGGACGGCAACCTCCGGGCTCCGGGCGGCGCCCAGCAGCAGCTTCTCCCCGACGGCGGACCGATGCCGGGCGGGACCGGCGCGACCGGTGGGGCCGGCGGGTCGAGCGGCGGTGGCGGGACGACGACGGGCGGCGGCGGTGGCGGCGGTTCCACCGGTGGCGGAGGAGGAGGCGGCGGCGGAGGCGGTCCGACCGGCTGGTGAGGGCCGGGCCCGGGCTCAGACCGCCGGTCGAGCCGCGGCGCCGGGCGCCCGGCGGACGGCGGTGACGCCGAGCCAGAGGAAGGCCGCCATCACCACCAGCTGCGCCACCGCGAACGGCGGCTCGGACTGGGTCGGCGCGAGCTCGCGGAGCGCCGGCACCTTGGCGAAGAGCTGCGCCACCAGGACGAAGACGTTCAGGTAGAGCGCGAAGACGGCCGAGGCGACCCAGATCCGGGCCCAGCCGCCCTGCGCCTCCCGACCGTAGAGCGCGAAGAGCGCCACCGCGAGCACGACGAGGGAGATCGCTCCCACGACGTGCGAGGGCATGAGGCGGTGGAACGGGAAGAAGTACCCCGTGACGCTGGTGAGGACGGTGCTGGTCAGGAAGAGCGCGGTCCACCTCGGCGACGTCGGTCCGCGGAGCATCCCCCGGACCACTACCAGCCCCGAGACGATCCCGATCAGGCTGATGGCCGTGTGCACCGCGGTCAGGATCTCGAGTCCGCTCATTCCCTCTCCCGTTCGACCGGCGTCGCGAGGCCGGTCCGCTGTTCCGTCGGGGGCAGGAACCTAGCGGGAGCCCCGGCCGAGGACCAGTGCCGGCTCTGGCTCACTCCATGTCGAGCGTTCGGAACTGGCCCTTCTCGTCCATCACCGTGCCCCAGACCTTGTGCGAGGCCTGGTGCTCGGACATCCCGAAGCTCATCACCGAGCCGATCCCCGGGTCGTAGTCGTGGATCGACTCGAGCGCATCGACGAGCTTCTCGGTGTCCAGGTCACGGCCGGCCCGGCGGAGGCCCTCGGCGAAGAGCTGCGCGACCACGTAGCCCTCGAGCGAGATGAAGTCCGGGTGCTGGTCGGGGTGGTACTTCCGCAGCGCCTCGCGGTAGCGGAGCACGCCGGTGGCGTCCGACTCGTAGTGCGGCACCACCTGGGTGACGATGACTCCCTGGGCGTACTTCGGGCCCAGCTCGGTGAGCCCCTCGGCCAGCGCATTGCTCCCCACGAAGGAGACGTTGAGGAAGAGCGGCGTCAGCCCCGCGTCGCGCATCTTCTGGATGAAGCGGGTGGCGGCCTTGTAGCTGGAGACCATGATCACCGCTTCGACCGGGTGCTTCTGGTACGAGGTCTCCTGCCCGTTGCGCTGGCGGACGCTGCGGGTCTCCGCGTCGTACTTCACCAGCGTCCGGACCGCGCCCTCCACGTCCACGGTGTTCCGCTCGTAGTTCACCCGGAGCAGCTCGACGTCGGAGTGGCCCGCCCGGCGGAGCATCTTCGCCGCCCCGTCGTAGCCGGCGTCGCCGTAGGCGTCGTGCTGGGCGAAGACGACGATCCGGTGCGGATCGATGCGCTTCACGTCCAGGAGGTAGTGGATCATCTTCGCCGTCTCGTCCTGGTAGCTGGCGCGGTAGTTGAAGACGTGCCGGTCGGGAGGGTCCTTCCGGAGCAGGCCGGCGCCGGTGAAGGCGCCGAAGAAGAGCGTGCGGTTCTTCACCGCGTAGGGCACGGCCTGCTGGGCGGTGGGGGTCCCCACGTTGCCGATGACGCCGAACACCTTCCGCTGCTCCAGCAGCTCGGCCATGTTCTCCAGCGCCTTGTTCCCCTCGTAACCGTCGTCGAGCGCCACGAGACGGATCTGCCGCCCGGCGATGCCCCCTGCCTCGTTCACCTCGGCGAATCCGGTCTCGATGCCGAGCTTCATCCGGGTCCCGAGCTGCTGGGACGGGCCGGAGAAGGCGGCGCTCATCCCCATCAGGATCTCCCGGTCGGTCACGCCCCGGACCTGACTCGATGCCGAGGCAGCCGCGGCGGCCTGGGCCGGAGGGGGCGCCGAGACCGCCCGCGACGGCCCTCCCCGGGCGAGCCACGCCAGACCTGCACCGAGGGCCAAGGCGATGACCAGCACCCCCGCGCCGATGGGCAGCTGCGGCGACGCCTTCGCCTTCTTCTTCGGGGCGGCGTCGAGCCGGAAGTGGCTCACGCTCGAGCCGAAGCCGGTCACCAGACGCGAGCCCTGGGGAGTGAGGTCGGGCAGGGTCTTCACCTCACCCTGGTTCTTGAGCTGGTGCTCGATGACGCTGCGGATCTGCGTCCGCTCGTCGGCGAAGGCCTCGGCCAGGGCGTGACCGATGTCCCGGTCGCTGACTCGCGGGGGATGCCTCTCCAGGTATCCCTCGATCTCGGCCTGGAGCTCGGCAGCCGTCGCCTGGCGATCCTCCGGGCGGTGCTGCAGCGCCTTCATGCAGATCTGTTCCAGGCTGGGCGGGAGGTCCGGGACCAGCGGACGGAGGGGCTCGATCTCGCCCTCGATCGCTTTCTGGAGCCGATCGGTCGAGCCGAGGTGCTTCCACATCCGGCGGCCCACCAGCGTCTCCCAGAGGAGCACGCCCACCGAGTAGACGTCCGCGCGGCGGTCGACGTGACCGCTGTCGGTGAAAGCCTCGGGTGCCATGTACCCGGTCTTGCCCTTCACCACCCCGGCACGCGTCTGGGTGCCCGAGTCGAGGGCCTTGGCCACCCCGAAGTCCACCAGCTTCACCCGCCCGTCGTAGCCGAGGAGGATGTTGCTCGGCGTGACGTCGCGGTGCACGACGTTGAGAGGCTTGCCGTCGTAGTCGGCGAGCTCGTGGGCGTAGTGCAGTCCAGCCAGCACGTGGAGCAGGACCTGGAGCTGCATCCGCGGCGGGAAGAAGCGGCTCGAGTCCGCCGCGCGGCGCACGCTCTCAAGGGTCTGGCCGTCGACGTACTCCATCGCCAGGTAGTAGCGCCCGTCGTCCTCCCCCACGTCGTAGGTCTGGACGACGTGAGGATGGTTGAGGCGCGCGGCGAGGCGGGCCTCGGCGAGGAACATGTCGCGGAACTCCTGCTCCTCGGCCAGGTCGGCGCGGAGCAGCTTGATGACCACCAGCTTCTGGAACCCGCCGAGCGCTCCGCGGGTCGCGGTCAGGTAGACGTTGGCCATTCCCCCGCGGCCGATCTCTCCGATGAAGCGGTAGCGCCCTGCGAGATCGGTTCCCAGCTTCTCGGCGAGTCCTTCGGCCATCGGCGCGACCTTCCGTTGCAGGTGAGACGATCATCGTACGCTCCGGCGCAAGCGCGGCTCGATGGGTCGGCTGCGACGGGCCGGCGTCTCGCTGCGGCTGCTGTCGGCGGGTGTGCGGGCAGGAGCGCGCGCGGAGCATTGCGCGGTACACGCCCGCCTTCGTGCTCAGCAGCGTGCCCTGACCCCTGCCTTCACGGCGCGACCAGCGGGCCCAGGTCGAACATCGACGCGGCCATCCGCTTCAGCCCGCGGTCGGCGATCTGCGCCATCGCCGGCGCCGAGCCACACGTCGGGCAGAACGTCCGAAGCCAGCGCTCCTCGTCCCGCCACCGGCCGAAGGCCTCCACCACCGGACGGAGGAAGCGGGCGAGAACCGCCCAGCCGAGGAAGCGGAGGAGCCCGGGCGAGGGGACGGCCTCCGACTCGTCGCCGGCGAGCCAGTCCACCACGGCGGCCGGGAGTCCCGACCTTCCCCGCACCGCCTCGCCGAGGGCGGTCAGCTCGGCCGCGAGCGGCGCCGGAAGCGAGCCCGGCTCGAGCCTAGGGACCAGCGTGGCGATCCCGGGCGCTGCTGGCCCGAGGTCGACCGCGGCGACCCGGTTCGAGAGGAGCGGGACGCCGGCTCGATGCTCGGCGAGATGCGCCTCCCACTCGGGCAGGGCGTCCGCCGGGACGTCCAGCTTCTCCACCCCCCGGCGCACGGTACCGCGGCGTCCCCAGCCGCTTCGGCGAGGAGTGGGTCGCGAACATCGAGATGCCCTTCACGCACAGCGACCCCTGGTTCGCCGGGTGATCGACGTCCCCCTCCATGGTGATCAGCTTGCCGTCGCGAACGGTGGCGACCATGCCGCAGCCGCACGAGCAGAAGTTGCAGGAGGTCGTGAACTCGCTGACCTCGGAGAGCTTCATCGACGCGGTCGCGGCGCGGGCCGCCGGGACGTCGACGAGGCCCGCGAGGGTGAGGCCCCCGGCGCCGCCGAGGGTGAGACGGAGGAGGTCACGCCGGCTGACCCCCCTGACCCGGTGGACCGGACGGCGGGTGCTCGGGGGGCGCCTCGGGACCATCACGCATGACCCACTCCCTCCTGGGCGACCGCCCTCGGAGGGGGCGACGGGTCCCTGAGAGAGGCGGAGGACTCTAGGAGAGAGACGAGGCCTCCCGCATGGGACCTTGGTCCAACCGGCCGCCCGCTCCTCGGGTGTCCGCCGGACCAGGTCCCCCGCGTGCACGTCCTCGGGGCTCGCGGCGCGTGGGGCGATGTCGCCTTGGCGGGCCCGGGGAGCCTGGTAGGCTGATCCGTCCGTCCCGATGACCGTCCTCGCCCCGGCCCTCGCCGCCGTGCTGCTCGCCACGGCACCTTCGAGCCCCCAGGTCCGAATCCTCAACCGCCGCATCGAGCGGAACCAGGTGCTCGCCACGGCGCTCCGCTCGGCCGGCCTCGACGGGGTGCAGACCGACCGCGTCGTCGCCGCGCTCCAGGGCGTGTTCGACTTCCGGAGGTCACGGGTGGGCGACCAGCTCCGCCTCGTCCTCCGCGATGGCGAGCTGGACCACTTCGACTACCGGCAGAGCCCGGTCGACGAGTGGCAGGTCCGACGCGACGGCGAGCGCTACGTCGCCAGCAAGCGAGAGATCGAGGTCGAGACCCAGGTCACGCGCGTCGAGCTCGAGGTCGCGAGCTCGCTCTACGACGCCGCGCTCGCCGCCCGCGAGGACCCCACCATCGCCCTGGCCCTGGCCGACGTCTTCGCCTGGGACATCGACTTCTACGTGGACGTCCGCAAGGGCGACCGGGTCCGCTGCCTGGTGGAGAAGGTCCTCACCAGGGGCCGCCTCCTCCGCTACGGCGAGGTGCTCGCCGCCGAGTACCGGGGCGAGACCGTCGGCACCAAGCGCGTCTTTCGCTGGCAGCTCCCCGACGGTCAGTGGTCGTACTTCCAGGAGGACGGAACCTCGGCCCGGAAGGCCTTCCTCAAGTCACCGCTCAAGTTCGCCCACGTCACCAGCCGCTTCGGGATGCGCTTCCACCCGGTGCTCGAGTACCTCAAGGCCCACCAGGGCGTGGACTACGCGGCCGCCGTCGGGACGCCGGTGTGGTCCGTCGCCGACGGCACCATCACCCTCGCCGGCGACACCGGCGCGGGCGGCAACGGCGTCTGCATCCGTCACCGCAACGGGTTCGAGACCTGCTACCTCCACCTCTCCTCCTTTGCGGCGGGCGTCCACGGCGGCGCACGGGTGTCGCAGAAGCAGGTCATCGGCTACTCGGGGAACACCGGCCGCACCACTGGCCCGCACCTCCACTTCGCGATGAAGCGCAACGGCTCCTTCGTGAACCCGCTGAACCAGAAGTTCCCCCGGAGCGAGCCCGTGCCGCCGACGCTCCTCGCCCGCTTCCGCGAGGCGGTCGTTCCCGTCGCCGCGAGCCTCGACGCGCCCTCCCTGGCCACCGTGGCGCGGCCCGCGCACTGACCGGGCAGCCTGCGACGCAGCAGGCCATGCAAAGGAAACGTCCGGACCTGCCGGGCCGAGGCGCTAGAGTCCCTTCGCCGATGACCGACAGTCCCGTCCGCCTCGTCCCCGGCGCGCCGGCCGCATCGCCGGAGGCTCCGCATCTCCGCACCGACCCGCACGCCCTCCAGCGCTCCTTCCTCGCCCACGTGCAGTACACCCGCGGCCAGGGGCCGGACCGGGCGACCCCCTGGGACAGGTTCCAGGCCATCGCCATGGTGGTGCGGGACCGGCTCGCCGAGCGCTGGGTCGCGACGAAGCGGACCTACCGCTCGCTGGACCCGAAGCGGGGTTACTACCTCTCGGCCGAGTACCTGCTCGGACGCGCGCTGGGGAACAACCTCATCGCCACCGGGCTCCTCGCCTCGGCCCGCGAGGGCCTGCGCGGGGTCGGCGTGGATCTCGACACGCTCATCGACCTCGAGCCCGATGCCGGGCTGGGCAACGGGGGCCTCGGCCGCCTCGCGGCCTGCTTCCTCGACTCGATGGCCACCCACGGCTACCCGGGGATGGGCTACGGCATCCGCTACGAGTTCGGCATCTTCCGCCAGGACATCATCGGCGGGCACCAGGTCGAGCGCGCCGACGAGTGGCTGAAGTTCGGCAACCCCTGGGAGATCGTCCGGCCGGAGAAGGCCGTCCCGGTGCGCTTCTACGGCTCGGTGGAGCGCGGCTCGGGCCGCAACGGCACGCCGGTCTCGCGCTGGGTCGGCGGCAAGACCGTCCTCGGCGTCCCCTACGACATGCCCATCGCCGGCTACGGGGTGACGACGGTCAACACGCTCCGTCTCTGGCAGGCACGCGCCTCGGAGGAGTTCGACTTCCGCCTCTTCAACGACGGCGACTACGAGCGCAGCGTGGTGGAGAAGAACGAGTCCGAGGTCATCAGCAAGGTCCTCTACCCCAACGACCAGAACCAGGCCGGCAAGGAGCTGCGGCTCCGGCAGGAGTACTTCTTCGTCGCCTGCAGCCTGGCGGACATCGTCCGCCGCTACCTCCGCCGCCACGAGGACTTCCGGGCATTCCCGGACAAGGTCGCGATCCAGCTCAACGACACTCACCCCGCGGTGGCCATCGCCGAGCTGATGCGCTTGATGGTGGACGAGAAGCAGGTGCCCTGGGACGAGGCCTGGGAAGTCACGGTCCGGACCTTCGGCTACACCAACCACACGCTCCTCGCCGAGGCGCTGGAGATGTGGCCGGTGAGCTTCTTCGAGAGGCTCCTCCCCCGGCACCTCGAGATCATCTACGAGATCAACCAGCGCTTCCTCCGCCAGGTGCAGATCCGCCACCCGCTGGACAACGAGCGCCTCCGCCGGATGTCGCTCATCGACGAGTCCGCGGACAGGAAGGTCCGGATGGCGCACCTCGCGGTGGTGGGAAGCCACAGCGTGAACGGCGTGGCGGAGCTCCACACCGAGCTCCTCAAGCGTGACGTGCTCCCCGACTTCGCCGCCTTCTTCCCCGAGCGGTTCAACAACAAGACCAACGGCGTCACGCCGCGGCGGTGGCTCCTCCTCTGCAACCCGGGGCTGTCGGCGCTGGTCAGCTCCCACATCGGCGACGGCTGGGTGCGCGACCTCGAGCAGCTCCGCGGACTCGAGCCACTGGTCGGTGACGCGGGCTTCCTCCAGGACTTCCGGGCGGTGAAGCAGGCCAACAAGCAGCGGCTGGCGGAGCACGTCCGCGACACGCTGTGGATCAACCTGGACCCCCAGGCCATCTTCGACGTGCAGGTGAAGCGGCTGCACGAGTACAAGCGGCAGCTCCTGAACGCGCTGCACATCGTGGCGTTGTGGTCGCGGGCCCGCGAGAACCCCTCCGCGGTGCTCCATCCCCGGGTCTTCCTCTTCGGGGCCAAGGCCGCTCCTGGCTACCTCCTGGCCAAGCTCATCATCCGGCTGATCAACGGCATCGCCGAGGTGGTGAACGCCGACTCGGGCCGGACCGGGATCCAGGTGGTGTTCCTCCCCAACTACCGGGTGACGCTCGCCGAGCGGATCATCCCCGCCGCGGACGTCTCGGAGCAGATCTCCACCGCAGGCAAGGAGGCCTCGGGCACCGGCAACATGAAGTTCGCCCTCAACGGTGCGCTCACCGTGGGCACGCTCGACGGGGCGAACATCGAGATCCGCGAGGCCGTGGGCCCCGAGAACTTCTTCCTCTTCGGGCTCACCGCGGATCAGGTGGAGGAGCGGCTCCGCGGCGGATACCGCCCGGCCGAGGTCCTGGCCGGCGATCCCGAGCTGAAGGCCGTGCTGGACCTCATCCGCTCCGGCTTCTTCTCCCCCGAGGACCCGGAGCTCTTCCATCCGTTGCTGGAGGCGCTGCTCACCGAGGATCGCTATCTCGTCCTGGCCGACTTCCGTGCCTACGCCGAGGCGCAGGCCGCAGTGGCCCGGGCGTATGCCGGCGATCCGGAGGGCTGGGCCCGCAAGGCGCTACTCAATGTCGCGCGCGTGGGACGCTTCAGCTCCGATCGCAGCATCCACCAGTACGCACGTGACATCTGGGGCATCTCCTCGGTGCAGGTGACGCTCTAGCCCGCAACGATTCGCCGCAGCGTTCCCACCATTCCCGGCGGAACGCCGGGACCTGTGGTGCAACGAGACCATCGGGGCGTTGGTTCAGCTGCAACCGTGACCGCTTCCCCCTCGCGCACCGACAGTTCTCCTCGCACTGACGTCGTGAGGAGGGCTGCTCTTGAAGCGAGCCGAGCTGGGAACGACACGAAGGGCCCGAGCGTGTGCGCTGCTGCTCGGGCTCTTGCCATCCGCGGCACTGGCGCAGGCCAGTACCTCGGTCTTGATCGGAAACGTGGTGGACTCGTCCACCAAGCAACCGGTGGCGGACGTGGTGGTGACCGCGACCTCGCCCTCGCTGCAAGGCGAGCAGGTGGTGGTCACCGACGCCACGGGCCTCTACCGCGTGCCGCAGCTGCCGCCGGGCACGTACACCCTGCGCTTCGAGAAGGAGACCTACCGGCCCTTCGTCCGGGCGGGGATCGACGTCGCCGCGGATCGCACGTTGCGGCTGAACATCGAGCTGCTCCCCGAGACTGCTGGCACCGAGACGGTGACCGTGGTGGGCACGCCGCCCACCATCGACATCGGCTCCAGCACCACCGGCACCACCATCAACCAGGACTTCGTCCGCAACCTCGCCGTGTCGCAGCCGGGAGGGCTGAGTGGAGCAAACCGCTCCTTCGACTCGCTCGCCACCACCGCACCCCAGGCCAACGGTGACTACTACGGGGTGGGCATCAACGGCGCGACCTCGCCCGAGAACCTGTACCTGATCGACGGCATCTCGGTGAACAACCCCGGGTTCGGCACGCTGGGGACGCCGCTCACCGCCGAGTTCATGGACGAGATCAACGTCGTCAGCGGCGGCTACATGCCCGAGTACGGAAGAACGAGCGGCGGCGCCATCAGCGCGGTGACCAAGTCCGGAGGGAACGAATTCCACGGCTCGATCTGGGGCACCTTCACTCCCGGGACCCTCAGCGGTCCTCCCGGCGTGGTGCCCGGGGCGACGCCGGTGGTCCAGGGAAAGCGGTCGATCGGGAACTTCGGAGACATCGGAGCCACCCTCGGCGGCTACGTCATCAAGGACAAGCTGTGGTTCTTCGCCGGCCTCCAGTGGGCGGCCGAGCGCTACATCTACAGCCGGTCGTTCAACGTGCTGCTCAACGGCACGTTCCAGCCCATCGCGAACTCGACCCAGAACCGGAACGGCGACGAGCGGAGCTGGAACTACATCGGCAAGCTGACCTACCTCATCAGCTCGGACCACCGGCTGAGCCTGACCGTCACCGGGACGCCGACCACCGGAGGCGGAGACGGCGGGGTCGCGCTGCGGAACCGATCCAACAACCGGCAGCCCTTCAACTCCAACGCGCTGACCCTCGGCACCTACAACGCCGGGTGGACGAAATCGAGCTTCAACGCCCTGGATGTCGCCGCCGAGCTGAACAGCTCGTTCATGGAGAAGCGGCTCCTCCTCGACGTGAAGCTGGGCGTCCACCTCCAGCGCGACTCGTACCTGCCGGGCGACGGGAGCACGCTCGACGACATCGACAATCCGAAGGTCCTGGCCGGGGTTCCCGCGGTGCGCTCACCAGCGGGAGTGCCCACACCGATCTATCAGCTGGACACCTCGGTCCCCGCAACGGTGGTGGCGGCCTGCACCCAGCCGGGGGCGACCTGCAACGTGGTCCGCTACGGGACGGGCGGGCCGGGCGGGCTCATCGAGTACCTGAACTTCGACAGCTACCAGGGCCGCGCGACGCTGACCTACCTCCTCAACGCCCTCGGCCACCACGTGCTCAAGGCCGGGTTCGACGGGCAGATCAACAAGTACTTCCACGACGAGAGCTATACCGGAGGCGTGGCCTACCGCTCGGGACAGGACCTCGGCGGGCCTCCCGGCTCGGTCTACGACTACCGGCGCTTCGGCACCATCGTCGACACCGACACCATCAGCGACAAGCCACGGGTCCAGACGTCGACCAAGTCGATGATCGTCGGAGGGTTCGTCCAGGACAGCTGGAGCATCATGGACAAGGTCACCCTCAACGTCGGCCTCCGCTACGACGCGCTGACCATGGAGGGGCAGGACGGGCAGACGCGCATCGCCCTCACGGATCAGCTCAGCCCGCGCGTCGGGATGGTGTGGGATCCGACGCAGCAGGGTCGCTCGAAGATCTTCGCCAACTACGGGCGCTACTACGAGTACATCCCCCTCGACATCTCCGACCGCGCGCTCAGCAGCTCGCAGGGTGTCATCCAGGGCGTGCACGACTGCAACCCACTGGTGGTCGGCCGCACCGGATGTGACGCCAACACCCGGCTCGACGGCTCGGCGCTCATCAACGGCGTCACCCAGGCGCCCAACCGCAAGTGGGGCGTGACCGGCCCGCCATACGCCTCCTACGTCGACCCCGACCTCAAGTCGCCCGCCAACGACGAGATCGTCGCCGGCGCCGAGTACGAGCTCATCCCCAACGCCCGCGCCGGCGCCACCTACACCCACCGGAACCTCGTGCGGACGGTGGAGGACATGTCGAACAACGACGGGCAGACCTACTTCATCGGCAATCCGGGGAGCGGCATCGCCGACTCGTTCCCCTCCGCGAAGCGCACCTACGACGCGGTCACCATCCTCTTCAGCAAGAACTTCGCCGACCTGTGGCTGGCCCAGGTCAGCTACACCTGGGCCCAGCTGCGCGGGAACTACGACGGCCTCTACAACGCCCAGGGCCTGAACGCGCTCGGCGCTCCGCAGCTCGATCCGAACATCAACTCCACCTTCGACCTGCGGACGCTGCTCCTCAACCAGGACGGCCCGCTGAGCGGGGACATCACCCACAACATCAAGATGTATCTGGCCAAGGAGTTCGTCATCAACCCGGTCTTCAGCCTGACGCTGGGCGGGTCCTTCAACGCCAACTCCGGTCCGCCCATCAATGCGCTGGGCGCGCACCCCATCTACGGCGCAGGGCAGGCCTTCATCCTCGCGCGAGGGAGCGCCGGCCGGCTTCCCTGGGTGACGTCGCTCGATGCCAGGCTGAACGTCAATTACCGGCTGAGCAAGGACAGCGTCGTCAGCGCGTCGGTGGAGGCGTTCAACATCTTCAACTCCCAGCGGCCGATCTCGGTGGACGAGAACTACACCGCCGGGTTCGTCTCGGCGATCCTCGGCGCGACCCAGGGCACGGTGCCCACCCAGTACGGGGGCATCTGCACCACCGCCGCCGCCTCGAGCTGCGGGCAGGGGAACGGATCGCTGCCCAGGCCCCACGTGGATCCGAACTCGGCCACCGGCGCCGCCATCCGGGTGGGCCTCCCCAACCCGAACGGCGTCCTGTCCTCCCAGGTGACCAGCCTCACCTGGGGCAAGCCAACCAACTACCAGCCGGTGCGGCAGTTCCGGTTCAGCCTCCGGTTCACCTTCTAGCCATGCACACGACCATGAGAACCTCACTGTTCTTCCTGCTGCTCCTCGCCGCCGGATGCGGCTCGGTGGTCCAGCCCGAGTGCCAGATGCTGCCCTCCGCCCAGGGTGGGTACGTGCTGCACCTCACCCGGACCGCCGCCGCGGCAGCCGGCTGCGATGCCCAGAACCCGGACGAGACCAGCGACGTCTGGGTCTTCGACACCCTGGCCAACAGCCAGGTGCGGGCGCACTCGGTGAGCATGCCCTACCCCGATCCGCCCGTGGACCCGTTGCCGCCCAACCTCATCGGCGCCGGGCAGTTCACCAGCCGCCAGGCCGACTCCGACGCCCTCTGCCACGTCGCCAGCCTGACGACGATGAGCGACGGGTCCGGGGCGACGCTGCTCTCCTACACGCTCACGAACCTCGAGGCCCTGGGCAGCGCCGCGTACCAGAACGCCGAGTTCAAGGCCGACGTGACCCTGACCTCGGGCACGTGCACTGCCGACTACACGGTGCAGGCGCTCTCGCCGGCGGTACCCTGCGAGAGCGACGCCGACTGCGATCCGTTCAAGCAGCCGTTCAGCTCGGGAATCTTCAGCACCTTCGACCAGGGCTGCCACAAGGACGCCTGGACCGCGCCGGTGACCGCGTACCTCGGGTCGTCGGGGGTGTGCTTCTTCAACAAGCCATACCCGAGCCTGAAGTAAGGGGTGCCGCGCCCCGGGAGGATGGGGGCTCCTCCCGGGGCCAGCGGTTCGGCAGCGGGCTCAGGCCGTCCGGGCGCGCCGGGTGGCCATCGCGGCGAGCCCCACCAGCTCGGACCGGCCGCTCACGCCCACCTTGCGGAAGAGGCGGCAGAGCTGGTTCCGCACGGTGAAGTGCGAGGTCCCCAGCGCCCCTGCGATCTCCCGGTTGTTGTAGCCCCTGCTGACGTAGTCGAAGATCTCCTGCTCGCGGGGGGTCAGCCGCGCGCCGAGCGCCTCCTGGACCTCGCTGGCCCGCCGATCTCCCAGCCCGATCACCGGCAGGCAGAGGCGGATCAATTCCAGATCTCGGCGGGCGAAGGGCTCGCTGGCCCTGCCCACCACCAGCGCGGTGCGTCCCTCCTCCAGTGCGGCGAGGCCGAGGTGGCGGACCGGACGCTCGGTGCGCAGGAGGCGCCCCAGCTCCGAGTCAGCGCTCACCAGGCCCGAGGCCTCGACGACACCGCCCAGGCCGAGCGCGGCGGCACGGATGCCGGCCAGCTCGCTCCAGACGGTGTCCGCCCGCCGGGCGAGGAGCCTCTCCGCGAGCGGCGGGAGGCCCCAGGTGACGGGCTCGGGTCCAGCGGTGGAGGCACCGCTCTGGACGAATGCGACGTCGAACGGGATGGCGCCCTGGAGCAGGCCGAGGGTTCCGGAGCGGAACTCGGCTCTGTCGTGAGCGCGGATGGCAAGTGCGGCGATCTCCGACAGCAGTTGGGGAGCAGCGGTCAATGACATGCGGTCGTCGTTCTTCCGTAGGTACGACCCCCTCACCCACTGTGACAACGGGCATTGACCCTGCGTTGCCGTCTTTCGCCGCACGCTCCGGGCGCCTGGCTGCAGGCTCCGGCGAAGCGGAGCCTCGCTCCCGCGAAGCGACTGGTACGGACGGACCACAGGTCGGGTTGGTTCAGCCGCAATCCTGACCCGGACCGGCGTGCAGCTGGATCCTCCACGGCATCCCGCAGTCCGAGGAGGGGTGCCACTTGGAACGACTCACGCTCCGTCGCCGCGCTGCGGCCGCGCGCCGGATCCGACGACTCAGTCCGCTCTTGATCGCCGGCGCGGTCGCCGGCGCGGTGCTGGCCAGTCCGGCAGCCCTGGCGCAGGCGAGCACCTCGGTGCTCACCGGAAACGTGGTGGACGCGAGCACGCGCGCTCCGGTGGCCGACGTGGTGGTCACCGCCACCTCGCCGCAGTTGCAGGGCGAGCAGGTGGTGGTCACCGACTCCACCGGCCTCTACCGCATCCCGCAGCTGCCGCCGGGGAGCTACACCCTGCGGTTCGAGAAGGAGACCTATCGCCCGTTCAGCCGCGCGGGGATCGACGTGGCAGCGGACCGGACCCTGCGGCTCAACGTCGAGCTGCTTCCGGAAGTGGCGGGGATCGAGACGGTGACCGTGGTCGGGACGCCCCCGGTCGTGGACGTCGGCTCGAGCACCGTGGGCACCACCATCAACAGCGATTTCGTCCGCAACCTCGCGGTGTCCCGGCCCAACGGGCTCGGCGGGGCGAACCGTTCCTTCGACTCGCTGGCCTCGACGGCGCCCAACGCCGCAAACGACCTGTATGGCGTGGCGATCAGCGGCTCGCAGAGCCCGGAGAACAGTTACCTCATCGACGGCCTGGCGGTGAACGACCCGGCCTACGGCGTGAACGGATCGCCGCTCACCGTGGAGTTCATCGACGAGGTGAACGTCATCACCGGCGGGTACATGCCCGAGTACGGGCGGACCCTCGGCGGCGCGCTGAGCGCCACCACCAAGTCCGGCGGAAACGAGTTCCACGGCTCGATCTTCGGAACCTGGACCCCGGGGAGCCTCACCGGAGCGCCCGGCCCGCTGACCATCACCGGCGGCACGCCGGCCATCCTGACCTCGCGCACCCTGGACCAGGTCTACGACCTCGGCGCCACCCTGGGCGGTTACTTCATCAAGGACAAGCTGTGGTTCTTCGCCGGCTTCCAGTGGGCGTCGCAGCGCTACTCGTACAACCGCACCTACCAGAAGGCCGAGGTCGATTCGTCGGGGAACTTCGTCAACGACCCGGTGACCGGCCAGCCCGTCTACAACCCCATCGAGGGGGGTGAGAGCCGGCGGTTCGGCACCGAGCGAACCATCAACTTCATCGGGAAGCTGACCTACCTCATCAGCCAGGACCACCGGCTGAGCGTGTCCATCAACGGGACGCCCACCACCGGGGGAGGGGACGGCAACTATCCGCTGCGGGTCCCCGGCGTCCTGCAGGCCCGGAACCCGGTGAACCCCGGGCTCTACGCCGGTGGAGGCTTCAACGTCTTCAATCTCGTCACCCACGACGATTCGTACAACCTGACCGGCGAGCTCAACAGCAGCTTCCTGGAGAAGAAGCTCCTCCTCGACGTGCGCGTCGGCTGGCACCACCAGCTCGACGAGGGCATCCCCGCGGATGGAAGCGAGTTCAACACCGGCCAGGACGGGAAGATCGCCGGCACGCCCGGTCTCATCACCAGCACCGCCGACCTCCAGAACATCGCCACCCTCGAGCCCGACGTCCCGAAGGCGGTGAAGCAGGCCTGCTCCGGGCCGTTCGCCAACACCGAGTGCGGCTTCCTCGGCTACGTGGTGGGCGGCCCCGGATTCATCGAGCGGCTGAAGCTGGACAGCTACCAGCTCCGGGCGGCGGTCACCGGCCTGGTCACCGGGCTGGGCCACCACGTGCTGAAGGCCGGCTTCGACGGTGCCATCTCCTACTACGAGCACACCAAGGCCTATACCGGGAAGGCCGCCTGGCAGTACCTCCAGGGCAACAGCACGCCGGACGGGCAGCCGGCGATCAACGAGGCCCGCCGCTACGGCTACCTCACCGGGCCCGACCAGGCGGTGACCCTCGACAGCATCACCGCCAAGAGCAAGTCGACCATCTGGGGTTTCTTCGTCCAGGACAGCTGGAGCATCCTCGACAAGGTCACCCTCAACGTCGGCGTTCGCTACGACACCCTGGCGCTGGCCGGCGACGACGGGATCACCCGCATCGCGCTGAGCGACCAGCTCTCACCGCGCATCGGCGTGGTGTGGGACCCCACCCAGCAGGGCCGCTCGAAGATCTACGCCAACTACGGCCGGTACTACGAGAACATCCCCCTCGACATCGCCGACCGCGAGCTGAGCATCGAGCCGCAGATCTACGGCTACTCCAACACCGACTGCGATCCGGTGGGCATCGGCGGGCTCGCGCGCTGCGACGCCGCCAAGCGGCTCACCTCGGGGCTGCGCCCCAACCGGAAGTGGCGGCAGACGTCGGCCGACCAGGTGCCCGTGGATCCGGACCTCAAGTCCGCGGCCAACGACGAGATCGTCGCCGGGGCCGAGTACGAGATCCTGGCCAACGCGCGCCTCGGCCTGAACTACACCTACCGCAACCTCGTCCGGACGGTGGAGGACATGTCCAACGACGAGGCCAACACCTACTTCATCGGCAACCCTGGCCAGGGGATCGCCGACACGTTCCCCAAGGCCCAGCGGACCTACCACGCGGTCACGGCCAGCTTCGTGAAGACCTTCGCCGACCTGTGGCAGGCCCAGGTCAGCTACACCTGGTCACGCCTCACCGGGAACTACGACGGCCTCTACCGTCCCGAGGACGGGCAGCTCGACCCGAACCTGAACTCCACGTTCGACCTGAAGTCGCTGCTCCTGAACCAGGACGGAAACCTCTCCGGCGACATCACCCACACCATCAAGATGTACCTGGCGAAGGAGTTCGTGCTGGCGCCGACGTTCAGCGTCACCGCGGGCGCGTCCTTCAACGCAGCCTCGGGCCCGCCCATCAACTACCTCGGGGCGCAGGTCACCTACGGACCGGGGCAGGCCTACATCCTCGAGCGCGGCGCCGGCGGGCGGCTCCCCTGGGTCACCGCCTTCGACGCCCGGCTGTCCTTCAACTTCCGCATCTCGAAGGACAGCACTCTCAGCGCGAGCGTGGAAGGCTTCAACCTCTTCAACTCGCAGCGGGCGATCACCGTCGACCAGAACTACACCTTCGACAACGTGGGTCCGATCATCAACGCCCGGAACGGCACGGTGCCGTCACCCTACGGCTCCGTCGTCCAGGTGGGACCGAGCTACGACCCCAACCTCACCTGGGACCAGAACGTGGCCGCGGGCAACGCGGTGGTGCTCACCCCGGGCAACGGCTCGCTCCCGAAACCCAAGTTCATCGGCGGCGCGGCGTCGCAGGTGCTGCTCCCCACGCCGAACCAGACGGTGGGCTTCGTGAACACCAACACCAACTGGGGCAAGCCCACCAACTACCAGCCGGTGCGCAGCTTCCGGTTCAGCCTCCGTTTCACCTTCTAGAGGATGCCCATGCACTCCCAAGTCAAAGGCCTGCACGCCGTCCTCCTCGCTGCCCTCTCGCTGGCCGTGCTCACCGGCTGCCCGACGGCGGCGCCAGCCCCCTGCCTCATCCAGCGCCCTCCCCTGCAGGGCTACACCATCAAGTTCACCCTCCAGGGCAGCGCCCCCGCCGGATGCGAGAACGTCCTTCCGACGACCTACGCCGACAACTGGCGATTCGACGGTTTCTCCGACAATGCGATCTGGGTGAAGTCCGACAGCATGCCCTACCCGGACACGGGGGGGCCGAACAGCCCGGTTCTCGGACACGGGACGATGTCCACGACGCCGGATGCAGATGACATCTGCACCATCCCCGACATGACGCCGATGACGTCTGATACCGACGTGCTCGGCCTCGGTCTGAACGTCCTCGTCTACCACGCGAAGAATCTCCGCTTCCTCGACGGGGCCCGCTACCAGGGCTCGACCTTCGAGGGGGACGCGGACATCACCTTCGGGACCTGCACCGGCACCTACAAGATGCAGGGGCTCACCCCGTCGCCGATCGGGTTCATCGGCCCCTGCGAGGACGACACCATCTGCGACCCGTTCGGTGACCCGGCCAACGGCCGGTTCGCCTCGGGCTTGAACCCCGACTACGCCATCGCCTGCGTGAAGGAGGACTGGGTGACCAACTTCCTCACCGGCGATCCCACCCAGGGAATCTGCTTCTTCACCAAGCCGTTTCCCGGATTGAAGTGACTTCGGGAGCGGGGACCGGGGCAATCGCCACCCCGGTCCCGCGTTCCCCTGTTGGCCGGAGCAGTGACATGAGCGCGAACGAACTCTTGAGCGTGTTGAAGGCGGTCGCGGAGCCCACCCGGTTGCGGATGCTCGAGCTCCTCCTCGGCTGGGAGGGCCCCCGGGCGGGCCCGGTGCGCTCGGGCGAGCGAGGGCTGTGCCTCTCGGACCTCGAGCTGCTGGTCGGCCTGCCTCATGCCCTGGTCTCGCACCACCTCCGCATCCTCAAGGAGGCCAACCTGGTCGAGACCGAGCGCCGTGGCCGGTGGACGGTGTACCGCCCGCGGCCGGACCGGGTCGCGCTGCTCGCCGAGTCGCTGCGCAGCGTGGGGACCAGCCGCCCGCTCGCGGCCGACCCGGGCCTCTCCGCAGCCTGAGGCCGCCGGCTCCCTTGAACGGGGCGCACACTGCTCGGAGCTGCTCGAGGAGGACGCTGCGCCATGCACACCGCTGCGCTGCTGCTGGTCCTGCTGACTGCTCCCCCACCGGCTGCGGAGGGCGACCCGCTCGCTGCAGCGAACCGGGCCTTCGCCGACCAGGACTGGGCCCGCGCCGCAGAGCTCTACCGGTCGGTGGTGAGGACGCAGCCCGACCAGGCCTCGAGCTGGGCGCGGCTGGGGCGCTCCCTCCTCCAGGCCGGGCGCCCCAGCGAGGCCCTGGCTGCGCTGGAGCGGGCCGAGCAGCTCGGGTTCTTCCCTCCCCTGATGCGGTACCAGCGGGCGCTCGCCCACGCTCGCCTGGGCGAGAAGGACGCGGCACTGGCGCTCCTGAGGCCACTCGTGACCGAGGAGTTCGGGCCGCCTCCGGGATTCCCGGCGGTGGATGCCGACCCGGCAGTGGCGGGGGATCCGCGGTTCAAGGAGCTGGCGGCGAAGTTTGCAGCGCTGGCCGCGCCGTGCGCCCAGCCCGGCTCACCCTGGCGCGAGCTCGACTTCTGGATCGGCAGCTGGGACGTCTACGACCGCAGCGGGAACCGCGTGGGGCAGAGCCGGATCGAGCGCATCCTCGGCGACTGCGTGGTGCTCGAGAACTGGAAGGGCACCGGGGAGGGCAAGAGCTGGAACACCTGGAACGCGGCGCGCAAGCGGTGGGAGCAGTCCTGGGTGGACTCGAGCGCGACGCCGATCTTCTTCACCGGCCGGCTGGAGAGCGGGGCGATGGTCTACCACTCCGATCAGCCCCGGGCCGACGGGAAGCCCTACCAGCGCCGGCTCTCCTTCACCCCGCTGTCGGGGCACCGGGTGCGGCAGTTCAGCGAGGGGACGGCGGACGGGGGCAAGACGTGGAGCACCGAGTACGACCTCATCTACGTGCCGGCCGGCGCGCCCTTCTCCGCGCTCTGAGGACCGGAAGTTCGCGCGCCTCCACACCTCCGGGCGCGGACCTCGCGCGCCGGGAGGTTCCGGGGTCGCGCGCCCCCGACCGCGGAACCTCCCGGCGCGCGACCGGACTGCGCGCCACGGCTCCCCTCATCGAGGAGGACCGGGGGAGCGTGCCCGCTGTTGCGCAGATTCGTGCGTCCTCCGGCGATGTGCCGGGCGCCCGGCGGCTGGAAAGCGCTGCCGGGCCGGAGCGTTAGAGTCGTGGGGACGCCGATGCAGCCGGATACCTTCCCTCGCGCGCTCGACCCGCTCGACCTCCAGCTCCTGGCGTTGCTGGAGATGGATGGCCGGATGTCGCACGCGCGGCTCGCGCGGCGGGTGGGGCGCTCGCGGAGCGCGATCCAGGAGCGCATCGAGCGCCTGGAGCGGATGGGGCACATCGCCGGCTACACCATCCGCCGCGGCAACCGTGCCGCCGACGTGCAGGCCTACCTCCTGGTCTCGGCCAGCGGCGCGAGCCACGACACGCTGGCCGCGGCGCTCCAGGCCTTCCCCGAGGTGCGGGTCTGCGACTCGGTGAGCGGGGACCTGGACCTCATCCTCCAGGTGCAGTCCCGGGACATCGCCGGCATCGACCGGATCCGCGCCGCCGTCGCTGCCCTGCCCGGGGTGGCCCGCACCCGCACGGCGTTGGTGATGCAGAACCGCTTCCAGCGCGGCTAAGTTAGCCCACCCGGCGCAGCGGGGAGGGCTCGAGCCGGTCGCGGAACCAGTCGCGGATCGGCGCCCAGATCGACTCCTCGAACCGGGGGCGGACCCACCCGAAGTGGCCGATGCGCCGCGCACCGGCCTCGGCTGGGGTGACGGTGCGGACCTCCCGTCGCCCGCCATAGAACGAGGCCAGCGCTTCGACCCCGCTCCGGGGGGCGTAGAGATCGTCGGAGATGTGGAGCGCCCGCACCGGGAAACGGAGCGCGCCATAGGCCTCGCGCACCTCGGGCTCCAGCGCGTCGAAGAGGTAGTTGCGGCGGCGGCCCCACTCCGCCCACTCCAGGGCCACGCCCGCCGGCAGGTCCTCGCCCTGGCCCAGCATCCGCATCGGCAGGTAGCCGGCCACCGCCGCGAGGCCGGGGATGAAGGCGTGCCACATGCTCCACATCACCGCCCGGGCCGGCCAGGGCCAGTGCCCCGCCCAGCCGAGCTGCGAGCCGATGAAGGCGGCGCCCGAGAGGCGGCGCGCCGAGGGGGCGAGGCCGACCAGCTGTCCTCCGGCGCTGTGGCCGAGGAGCAGCTGCGGCACCCGGGGGTAGGCCCTCTGCATCCAGGACAGCGCGCCCTCCAGGTCGAGGCGCCCCCAGTCCTGCATCCGGGCCGGCTCGTGGCGGAGCGAGCCGCCTTGCCGGGAGCCGCCGATGCCCCGGTAGTCGAAAGTGAGGACCGCGAGGCCGGCCGCGGCCAGGCAGCCGGCGACGCCCTCGTAGATGCGGCGGGGGACGCCGGTGGCGCTGGCGATGACCACCGCGGCCTCCGCCCGGGAGGGCTCGAGGACGGTGGCCGCCAGGGGCCTTCCGTCCGCGGCCTCGAAGACCAATGCGATGGGACGCACCGGGGACCTCCGTGCTAAGTAGACCAGTCGGTCTACTGACTAGACCGATCGGTCTAGACGAGTCAAGGAGCCCCCGGCGGATGGACACCCGTGAACGGATGGTGGAGGTGACGGCACGGCTGCTGGCGCGGCAGGGCTACCACGCCACCGGGCTGGCGCAGGTGCTGGCCGAGGCCGAGGCGCCGCGGGGCTCGCTCTACTTCCACTTCCCCGAGGGGAAGGAGCAGATGGCGGCGGAGGCGGTGCGCCGGCTGGGGGAGCAGCTCGGATCGGCGCTCCAGGCGAAGATGGACGGGAAGCCGGACGTGCGGAGCGGGCTCCAGTCGGTGGCACGGATGTTCGCCCGCCAGCTCGAGGCGTCCGACTTCATGCTCGGCTGTCCTGTGGCCACCACGGCCCTGGAGGCCTCGGAGGAGGCTCCGGCGCTCTCCGCCGCGTGCGCGGAGGTGTTCGAGCGGTGGACGGCGGTGCTGGCGGAGCGGCTGCGCCGGGAGCGGCCGCGGATCGCCGCGCCCGACCGGCTCGCCCGGATCATGCTCTCCCTCATCGAGGGGGCGCTGCTGCTCGCGCGGGTGCGCCGGAACGTGGAGCCTCTCCGCGACGCCGAGCAGGCCATCGGGATGCTCCTGCCGCCCTGACGCCCGGGCCCGCTGGCTGCCGGGGCCGTTCCGCGCTTGAGTGGCAGGAATGCGGGCCATCGTCTTCGGAGCGACGGGAATGGTGGGGCAGGCGGTCCTCGGGGCGTGCCTGCGCGACGCGGGGGTGAAGGCGGTGCTCTCCATCGGCCGGAGGTCGACCGGGGTCTCCGATCCCAGGGTCCGGGAGCTGCTCCGCAAGGACCTCTTCGACGTGAACGTCCCGGACGCGGAGCTGCAGGGGTACGACGCGTGCTTCTTCTGCCTCGGAGTGTCCTCGGCGGGCATGAGCGAGGCCGAGTACACCCGGCTGACCTACGACCTCACCCTCGGCTGGGCCCGGGTGCTGGCGCGGGTGAGCCCCTCGATGGCGTTCTTCTACGTCTCGGGGGCCGGCACGGGTGGGAAGGCGATGTGGGCGCAGGTGAAGGGGCGCACCGAGGCGGCGCTGCTCGGCCTCTTCCCGGCGGCGTACATGGTCCGGCTGGCGATGCTGCGTCCGGTGCACGGGGAGGTGTCGAGCACGCGGTGGACGGCGCTGGCGTACCGCGTGTTCGCGCCCCTTGCGCCGGTCATCCAGGCGCTCGCGCCGTCGATGGTGATCACCACCGAGGCGCTGGGCCGGGCGATGATCCGCGCCGCGCGCGAGCGGCCGCCGACCCACGTGCTGGAGATGCGCGACCTCCAGGCGCTGGGGTCGGGCTGACGGCGGCCCGGCGGACTCCGGTTCAGCGCTCGGCGAGCCGGGCCCGGATCAGCTTGCGCACCAGCGCCGCGGGCAGCGGCCGGTCGGGGCCGAAGTGAATGGCGCTCTTCGTCCCCTCCCAGCCCGCGAGGTCGTCGGCGAGGCTGCGGAGCGTCGCGCCGCTGAAGGGGTAGTAGGAGCAGCCGTTCGCCCGGGCGGCGAAGCCGGCGATGACCCGGCCGTGGAGGCGAAAGGCGGGGATGCCGTAGCTGACGCACTCCTCGGCCTGGGGGACGAGCCGGCGGATGGTCCGTCGGAGCGCCTCGAGCGCCGTGCGCCGCTCGCCCCTCACGGTGGCGAGGTACTCGTCGATGGTCGCTGGGGGTCGGGCCACGGACGAACGGCTTATCACCCCGGGGGCGTCGCGCATCGTGGCCCCCTCACGGCGCAGCCGCTCGAGCAGGGGCTCGAGCGCGTCGACGCGGTCGTTGACC